>CAVOLF010000004.1:0-417755 GCA_963696805.1 uncultured Rikenellaceae bacterium | reverse complement strand
CCTGGTGTTGCTCGACGTGCAGATGCCCGACCTGACGGGAACCGGCTGTCCACGGGTCATCAGCGGCGGACCGAAGGTTATCTTCACCACGGCATATGAGAAGTATGCCACTTGAGGGCTTCAGGCTTGACGCGGTCGATTACCTTGAAACCGTTCAGCTACGCCGAGTTCCTGAAGGCAGTACAGAAAGCTGCGACAGGCTGATACAGCTTGAGAGAAAGAGCTGCCGGAACTGGAGGTGAGGAGCTGATTTCCTTCTATCAAGTCAGACTATAAGATCAGACCCTATAAACTTTTCGATATACAGACCATTGAGGACTGAAGGACTATGTCAGATCTTCCTCAACGGGGAAAAGAAGCCCGTTCTGTCACTTTCCACATTGAAGGGGCTTGAAGCCAGACTTCCCGATGACAAATTCATGCGTGTGCACCGGTCTTACATCTGTCAACCTTGAAACCGTCAGGGTCATTGAACGCAACCGTATTGTCTACGGTGAGGTGCGCCATCCCCGTCACCGACCAGAACCGGGATAATTTCCAGAGGTTCCTTGACAGGAATTTCATCTGACCCTGCCTGCTAACCTCGCGGTAATCTTTTATTTCCGGAATTTAACTTTTATTAACAATTGTGGTATAATATTTGATAATTATATAGCAAGAGGCGCCTCTTCATTAACAACATTAATCTAAACTTATCGTTATGAAGAGGAATGAAAAAAAGATTCCCGGGTTTGATGACATTATCTTCCGGGACCGTAACAAGGAGTATGGGGCTTATGACCTCAGGAGGCGCTATGGCTCAACAATGAGCATCTCCATAGTGGCAGGACTGATATTCAGTGTTTCCGTGGTTCTTGTGCCCTTTTTTGCGTCAGATCATCCGGAATATCAACCGGGACAGATAATTAAGATCTCTGCCGTGATTGACCCTGACCTGGCAGATCTGCAGGCTCCACCTGAACCCCCAAAGCCCCCGGTACTGCCTGTTGACATGATGAAGAAGCTTCAGTTCGTACCGCCGGAGATAGTGGCTGATGAACTGGCGATTAACAACACTCTTATGACTGTTGATGACCTGGCCACGGAGATTACTGACGGAGTTGCGACAGAGATTATGCCTGAAGTTCAGGTGGATCCGGACCCGGTTATTCCTCCCGAGGAAAAGCCTCTCATTATTGTCAAGGAGATGCCCTCGTTTCCCGGGGGGGAGTCAGCCCTGCTTCAGTACATCACCGGGCAGATAAAGTATCCGGAAGATGCACTGATGAACCGGATACAGGGCACCGTCATCCTCAGGTTTGTTGTCAGCTCTACCGGTGACATAAAGGATGTGGAATTGATCAGGGGGGTTGATCCTTTGCTTGATAATGAGGCAATAAAGGTCATTTCGGGGATGCCTCGCTGGAAGCCCGGGAAGCAGGATGGCCGGGCTGTACCGGTCTATTTTACAATCCCGGTTGTATTCAGGATTAAATGAAACACCGGGTTGACCACTAAAGCACTGACGCTTCCGGCACCGGCAATCGATGGCTCTGTATCACATAGCCCCCAGGTTGGAAGGATGCCGGAAGCAGTGTACCAGGTGGTCATTGACTATACCAGCACCCTGTAAGAAGGCATAGGTTATTGTTGATCCTACAAAGGTGAAGCCTCTCTTCTTCAGGTCTTTGCTTATAAGGTCAGAAAGAGGAGTGCGTGCAGGCAGCTCATCAAGGCTCTTCCAGTGGTTAACCACAACAGAGCCGTTAGTAAAACCCCAGATATATTTGTCAAAAGACCCAAACTCTTCCTGTATCCTGAGAAAAGCCCTGGCATTATTGATTGCTGACCGGATTTTCAGCCTGTTACGGATGATCCCTTCATCCATGAGCAGTTCGTTGATTTTCTTGTCGTCATAACTGGCTACCCTGGAAGGGTCAAAGCCTTCAAATGCCCTGCGATATCCCTCGCGCCTGTGGAGTATGGTCCTCCATGACAGGCCTGCCTGTGCGCCGTCAAGGACGATGGTCTCAAACCACCTGATATCATCATGGCAGAGGTACTCCCCACTCATTGTCATGATAGCTGATCATCAGCGGAATCGCCTGAGGGCCATTCGCAGCTCTTTCTCATCTCAGCCCAAACCTGTAGGATAATTTCACAAGAAAGACGTTATGTGGCCTAGTATCAGTGAAAAGGTAATTTGCCTGGGAGCTGAAGTCAAAAGTGCCGTCGCCGGTATAGTATTCCCGTGTCTGCGACCAGACAATGTAAGCTGTGGATCCGGGGAGGAACTCCCAGCGAACCACCAGGTTGTGAAGGAACTCGCTGACGGTGAAGTCGGGATTTTCGAAATCATAATCGGTCATGCCGTCAATGTTCTCGTCAACAAAGTATGTTTCATCGGTGTAGCTTGTCTCACCGGCTGTGAATGTGTGATATCTGTCTGACAGATCATTGGCAACAGGATCTGTAATACGCTTGAAGTTACTGTACCTGCCTGAACCGAAGAAGGGCTGACCCCAGTACTGTGATGGTCAGGTCAGGCGTGATGTTGTAATCGACCCTCAGTGACATGCTCAGGATCTTCTGATCGATTGCGCCAAAAATATACCTCGGAGTATATACTCCGCTTGTGACCGATGTTGTGGTAACGTATTGCATCTCATTCAGCGTCCTGCTCCATTCCGGCTCGATGCTCAGGGTGAGGGTGTTGAGCGGACGATACTGAAGTTCTAAACTCAGACTATATCTTGTACTCACATCCTGAAATGTCCTAAAAACCTGAAGTCGATCTCACCCGAGAGCTTCTTCCGCCAGTCGGAATTGATGCCGCCCCCGATGTAAATCTGCCCGGGCATCTTCATTGCCGGTCCGCCCCTGAGCAGGAGGTTGTCTGTTTCGCGACTGTTTAGCTGGCTGCTGATAAATGATCTCCACTGGTTTTTGTAATGTGCAGACCATGACTGGGAGATGCCAACAATGTTTGTGTGTCCTCCGAAGTCCATCAGATGGATCAGGTTGGTTCCGAAATTCATGCTGTTGAAGATGCTGAACGGCTTGTAGATGTTGTAGTTGATCACACCCACGCCCAGATACTGGTCGGCTACCTGCATGTAGCCGATATCGTTCAGTTCAAGTCCTGGCGATTTCCATGCCGAGAGATAAAGGAACTGCCAGTTGCCGCCTATCTTTCCCGCCAGCAGGTTGCCCCCTAACCCGCTCAGGGAAGTACGCGTCGGATCATATTCAGTGTATTCAGCATCCGGCCTCCTGAAGTTATGTATCACAGAACGCTGGGTACGTGCGATGGCATCCTCTGTGCCGGTGACGTTACTTAGAACGGTGCGGAGCTGAAAAATATAATTCATTTCGCCGAAATACTGTGTGAAGTCAAATCCCCCGCTGGTGGCCGATTTGTGAAAGTCAGTCCTCCGTTGTCCTCATCCAGCACCCTTATGGTGCTTGTCACCATGCCGCCGACGATTGTGTTTCCGCCACTGAGATCCTGCTGGATCCTCCCGACTGTAAAATTTGTCAGGGGTTCAGCCGTCAGGTAAGATGTCTCGCCTGTCAGATCATTGTAGATCCTGGTGTTTACCTGTGATGTCACTGCCTCAATGACACCCACTGAGAGTCCGCCGGCCGATTTACCTGTCAGCTTCGCTGCCCCGATGATTGGTGTGAACGAAGGTGTCCATGCGAATTCACCGGCATCGGCTGAATGGCTCAGCGATGGTTTTTTTCCGATTCGTCTTGAATAGAAGAGGTTGTCATTTCCCTCATCGCCATCGCCAATGCCAAGGTTATAAGAGGTGATATTCTTACTTTCAATGAAGAAAGGCCTTTTTTCACTGAAGTAGGTCTCAAAGGCAGTAAGGTTGACCTCTGAGGGGTCAGCCTCCACCTGCCCGAAATCGGGATTGACGGACAGACTGAGGATCATGTTGTTTGTCACTCCTATTTTGGCATCGAGGCCTATGTTTGCCTTGATATCGGATCCGTCGTACCACGGATTTCCCTCTTCACCTTCATAGGTCTCGAGTTTGGCCACCCCGTACGGTGTAAGATCAAACAGTGTACGGGGTTTGATATTTGTCAGCCCGTGAAGAAGCCCGAAATTGTGAATCAGCCCGGAGGCATTCCTGGCGATAGGTTGCCACAGGTCAGTCTCATTATGTCGGTATATTTCCCTGACTACTTCCAGACCCCAGACCTGGTTTTCCGCTGCAGAGAAACGCAGCTGGGTGAGAGGGATGCGCATCTCTGCGGCCCATCCCCATTCGTAGATACCTGTTTTGACATACCATATCGGATCGAAGGTTTCATCTTCATTCATCCCGTCATCTGTCCAGATAAGGTCACCCTTGACGCCGGCTGCGCTGACACCGAAGCCAAATGCCGTGCGCTGGTCAAAGTATGAGTCGAACGCCACCATGACTGCATCGCCGTCTGTGTCGTCACGCCGGGTCATGCGCTGGACAATACTGTCGGGAGCTGTGTCCCAGGCTTTTATCGCCACGTAGATATTGTGGTCGTCATATAGCAGCTTGAACTCCGTCACCTGCTTTACCGGGGAGCCCTCTGAGGGTTCAAACTGGAAGAACCCGCCTCCCCACTCGCCCTGGAGCCAGGCTTCATCATCCAGCTCCCCGTTGATCACGGGAGCAACTGTCAGTCGGGTAGCGTTGTAGGTTCTCTTTTCATATTCCTGGCCGCTTATGATCAGAGAGGTACACAACAACAGCATGAGGAGGATTTTCTTCATGGCAGCAGTATAACAGACTAGTAGTTTAAGGCATATCAAATGTAAACAAATAAATTATACTATAATTCGGATATCTCCGGCTGAATATCAGCAAAAAGAGCGGAGAAATTATTCCTCCGCTCTCCGCGACCTGCAAATTCAGCCTTTTACCGTAGTCCGAACCTGTAGGTGAATTTTATCAGGAAGACATCATATGGTTTCTTTTCCGTATAAAGGTTATTAAGGTTCTCTTCAAGTGAGAATGAGCCTGTGCTGTCATAGTAACTGCGTGTCTGCGACCATACAAGGAAAAGGGTTGATCCCGGACGGAACTCCCAGCGCGCTACCAGGTTAGACAGGAACTGATCATAGTTGTAGTCAGGATTTTCAAAACTGTAGTCACTGACGCCATCATTGTCATCATCAACGTTATACATGTTTTCACCGGCATCAAATTCAAGCTCACTCTCTGAAAGTAAATGATACCGGTCAGCCAGTACATCTGCCCGGGGATCGGTCACCACCTTGAACTTGCTGTAATCCATTGCCGCCAGGAAAGGCTGACCCCAGTACTGAATGGTAAGGTCAGGTGTAATATTGTAATTCAGTCGCAGTGACATGCTGACGATCTGCTGGTCTATCTGGCTGAGGATATAACGATCGCCATCGGAAATATTCGTTACATACTGGATGTTGTTGCTATTTTTTGAATATGAAGGTGATAGCGTGACAGAAAATGACTGTCCTGGCTTGGCTGTCAGGTTAAGACCGGTGTTCCAACGTTTTGAGGCTTCCTCTCCACCTTTTCCGCCGTTGACCCATATTGTGCCATAGATCATTTTGGAGTTGTTGGAACCCACATTGAAATTGAAGGACCGGTTTGAGGGAGTGAGCATGGATGGTCCCCCACGCAGGAGAGTGTTTGAAAGCGCTTTGCTACCATAGTTTCCGCCAATGTTGGTCCACCAGAGGTTTTTGAACTGTACATAAACACTGAGGTTACCGCCGGTGAAGAGATGTGTTCCCCCGAAGTCCCACCCGGTCCAGAAGTTGGCATTGGGCCTTATCTGTCTGAAGATGCTGAAAGGCTTATCGAAGTTATATGCAGACCATAAGCCTGTCATAAGTGCATCTGCGTTCTGAAGATAACCTGCATCATTAAGGTCGAAGCCGGGAGACTTAAAATACCCGAAGGCCATAAAGTTCCAGTGGCCTGCGACCTTACCGGTCTGAACATTACCTCCGAATCCGTTCAATGAGGTGCGTGCCGGGTCAACCTCAACATAATCTGCATCAGGTCTTTGATAGTAATGTACCGGAGAGTACTGGAGGTCCTCAATGGCCACGGTGCTTCCGCTCAGATTGCTGCCTGCAGCCGTTGCTGAAACGAACCAGGTACGTTCATCACCGAAGTAATGCGTGAAGTCGACGCCGGCAGTGTTTGCATTGCGCACGAGGCCGTCAATGCCTGTACCGTCCAGGAAACGGTGGGTATTGGTGAATGCTCCTCCGATGACTGTCTTGCCGCCTTCAAAATCTTTCATGACCCTTGAGACAAAATAGTTGGTCAACGGTTCAACAGTCTGCCATGATCTTTCCCCCAGCGAATCTATCTCTGCCTTTCCTTCTGCCGTCACAGCCTCCAATATGCCTACCGACAGACCGTCGGGGGTCTTGCCGGTGAGTTTCAATGCGCTGATTATCGGGGTATTACGTGGAACACTGGCGTATTCATTCTCTTCCGTGTCCACCCCGATATGGGGGCTTCGCCCGATACGCCTCGAATAAAACAGGTTGTCAAATCCGAGGTCACCGTCACCAATGCCAGTCCTGAAGCTGGTTATATTGTTACCTTCAATGAAGAAGGGTCTTTTCTCCTGAAAGAATGTCTCATAGGCTGTGAGGTTGACCTCAGAGGGGTCAGCCTCCACCTGGCCGAAGTCAGGGTTGACAGTAACATCGAGGGTCATGTTGTTCGTGATGCCGAACTTGGCGTCAAGGCCGGCATTATATTTCCATGCAGTGCCCGTGGCAAAAGGATTGCCGGTTTCGTTTTCAAAGGTCTCAAGGCTGCCTACAACAAAAGGAGTGATGTCAGCCTGCTTTCTCGGTCTGATGCCGGTGAGGCCTGTCAGCTCCCCGAAATTATGAACAAGGCCGGAAGCGTTCCGGTCCATGATCTGCCATACGGACATCTCCTGGTTTCGGAACAGGCGGCGGAATACTTCAAGTCCCCAGATACCTTCGTCAGATATCCTGAATCTCAGCTGAGTAAGGGGTATTCTCATCTCTGCGACCCACCCCCAGTCATAGAGTTTTGCCTCTGTGAACCATACAGGATCCCATGTATCATCTTCTATCTGCCCGTTCCTGGCCCACATAAAGTCATTCTTCACCCCCGCCGCGTTTGTGAGGAAGGTGAAGCCGGTCTGGCGATCGTGGTAGCTGTCGAAGGAGATGCCAACGAAATCACCGTCGCCGTTATCTCGTCTTGAGATACGTCTGACGATGCTGTCCGGATTTGAGTCATAGGCTTTGATGGCAACGTAAATATTGTTGTCATCAAACAGAATCATGAATTCGGTGGCCTGGGAAGATTTTGCGCCGTTATGAGGTTCAAACTGGGTGAAGTCGCCTGCCCATGTGCCTGTTTGCCAGGCGTCATCTTCAATTGATCCGTCTATTATGGGGGCGTTTGTGGTGAAAGTGGCGCAGTAGCTTTTTTTCTGAATTGTGTCCTGTGCGCTGAGCATCGTGCACAATAGTGCTACTATTACTGTGAATACAATTCTTTTCATGCCGGCAAGGTTAAAAGTCCAAAATGCAAGTCCTCTATAAAAGACCTCCGGAAACAGAGAATGCTGCATTGGGCAGCGTTAATATGCAATTAATACGGGTAAGTGGGTATTAATCAGAAGAACTCGTAGGAATTGCCGGTGTGGGTCAGGAATCTGAAGAGCCCTTCACGGGGGATGATGATTGATGCAGTATTGGTATTGGGATGGAATGAAAGCCTTTCATGTGCAAGCAGTGTCTTGTCAATGAAGAGGTAGACGTGGTGTGTGTGATCATTGATCAGGCCGAAGGGAGATACGGAGCCAGGAGTGAGTCCGAGGTACTGCATGAGCCTCCTGTCAGAAGCAAAGGAGAGCTTCCCCTGTCGCAGCTTCTGTTCCAGCTCCTTTATGTTGAGCTTTGAGTTGTAATGGAGTATAACCAGGTAATGCCTGTCGCCCTTGTGGTTGCGGAAGAATATGTTCTTGCAGTGACCGGAGTCAATGCCCGACCAGTATTTCATGGCCTCCTCCACTGTGGGAACGGGAGGGTGTTCTAAATACTCATATGGTATCTGTAGAAGTTCAAGCAGAGTATATAGTTCTGCCGGTCCTCTCATCGGCCGTCCCTGGTTTTGGGAAAGTATGAGAATGGCAGCTCGCAGAGGAGCGAGAGATCTTCGCCTGCCTCCCGGAGATCGGTATCCTCCTCGTCATAATACCATTCGATGTCAACTGGAATACCATCGCTGTTCAGATCCCTGAGGTGAACAAATATATCGAAAAGGAACTTTGCCGAGGATGAGTTGAAATATTCAAGGTCAAGGCGGAAACGGAGGTGATTGGTGTCGGAGTAGGGACTGCTCCTGCGGACACCGCCAACGAACTCCTCCATCCATTCCAGTACCGGGTAATATAGTCCGCGAACATCCTCCGGGGCCGACTTGCCCGAGATGATGAATTTGTTCTCTTCCGGGGCCAGGATTATTTCCGGAGTAAGGTCTGTGGCTTTATGTATGAAACTCTTCATTTATCCCCATTTTATGCAAAAGTTGCATTTTTTTTACAAAAGTCAAAACTTGTTTTACGTCACATAAATCCCATTCCGCCTTCGTCAGGGATATAGCCTGTGTCTTCATTAAGAAGCGGTCCTTTCGAGGCGGCGACGGCCAGCGTGTCACAGCGCTCATTCTCAGGGTCATTATTATGCCCTTTCACCCAAATGAATGTCACCTTATGGCGGCGATAGACTTCAAGAAAACGAATCCAGAGGTCAGGATTTTTCTTTTTGGCAAACCGTTTTATCTCCCAGGTGAAGAGCCAACCGTTATTGACGGCGTTGACCAGGTACTGGGAGTCAGTGTAAAGCCTGACCCGGGTGCCGTCGCGTTTCAGAGCTTCCAGGCCGGTAATGGCTGCAAGGAGTTCCATCCGGTTGTTGGTGGTCAGCCGGAATCCTTCGGAGATCTCTTTGCGGTGCCTGCCGGAGATAAGCACCACGCCGTATCCTCCGGGGCCCGGGTTACCGCTGCAGGCACCGTCGGTATAGATGGTAACCTCATCAGCCATTGGGAAGCGTTATGCCCGTGTTGTTAAGGAAGAGCCTTACTGCAATGGCAATCAGTATGATTCCGAAAAATTTCTTCAGAATGTGCAGCCCGGTGGGACCGAGAAGGCGTTCAATTGTAGTGGTCAGCTTCAGTACGGTGTAAATGATAACCGAGTTCAGCAGAAGGGCTATTAATATGTTGATCGTTTCATACTCTGCCCTGAGTGAAAGGATGGTGGTGATTGATCCTGCCCCTGCGATGAGAGGGAATGCTATGGGCACTATGGTTCCTCCGCCCGGGGAGTCATGCTTGAAGAACTCAGCGCCGAGGACCATCTCCATCCCTATGAGGAAGATGATGAAGGCTCCTGCTATTGCAAAAGAACTCACATCAATGCCAAAGATACCAAGAAGCTTAGCCCCGAAGATGAGGAATGCGAGAAAGATAGCCAGTGAGACCAGGGTTGCTTTCCATGCGTGGATAGTGCCGGTTTTCGCCTTGATATCCAGGATGATGGGTATCGATCCCGGAATGTCAATTATGGCAAACAGGACCATGAAGCAGGCTACTATTTCAAGAAAATTGAGGTGCATTTGCAGAATTTTTGCAAAGATAGTCAAAACCAGTCGGCAGTCAACAGTCTTCAGCCGGCAGTTGTAACTTATTGATTAACTGAGGACTGAAGACTGAGGACTGAGGACTGAAGACTGAAGACTGAAGACTGACCCTACTGCCTGATATCCATCTCCTCGAGGAGGTGGCCGGCGCCGGAGTAGATATCCATGACCCAGAGCACATAACGTATGTCAACGCAGATGCACCTCTGAAAGTCCGGCTCAAAGGCTATGTCGCCGGTCATCGCTTCCCAGTTACCGTCAAAGGCCAGGCCGATAAGTTCGCCGTTGCCGTTTATTACCGGGCTTCCCGAGTTGCCTCCGGTGATGTCATTGTTGGTGATGAAACATACCGGCATGTGGCCTTCCGTAGCAGCATAACGTCCATATTCCTTCTTGCTGTTCAGATCAATCAGTCGCTGCGGAAGATCGAACTCATAATCGCCGGGCTTGTACTTCTGCACCACTCCGTCGAGGGTAGTATACCAGTTGTAATGAACGGCATCATACGGGTAATAATCCTGTACCTTGCCATATGAAAGCCTCATCGTGAAATTAGCGTCGGGGTATTCTGTCTTTTCGGGGACAAATTCCATCACACCTGCCATATATGTGCGCTGGCCTTTTGAAAGATCGGCGCTGAAACCCTCCATATCCTTCTGAAGGGAGGAGCGGACCGCATCGATTGATTTTGCAGCGATGAAGGCAGGATCCTTAAGTAGTACCTTCAGACTGGGTGAAGCAAGAAATGCTTTGACTCTCTCAGGTGAGGTGAATATTGACCTGGCAAACATATCATCAACGAATGCATCGACATTGCCCTTGAACTTTTTATCAATGAGAGCATAGAAATCGGGATGGTATTTCGGATCGATATCCTCACGGTACAGTCTGATCATAGCTTTCGTGGTTCTTACATCGGTCGGCAGGTTATAGTTGCCGTAGAAACTATCGATGTTCCTCGTAAGCCTTTTGATCATCCCGTTGGTTCTTGCCGTATCCTTGCCTGCCAGTGCCTCTTCAAGCACTGTCATCTGGCCAACAAAACTTATCAGTTCAGTAGAACTGCGGAAAACCTCGCCGAGGTACTGCTGCACATTGAATTTTTCTCCCCTGCCCCTGACCGAGTTCTCGATGAGCGAGAGTGCGTTGCCGTATTTTGCATCGCGAGCAGGGTCAGCCTTCACCCACTTCATGAATTCAGCCTCAAAAGCGGCTTTCTTCTCTGCCGTGCGGAGGCGGGTGAGGCCCTCGTTCTGACCGATTGAGAACTTCCAGTAGTTTGATGAGCCTGAGTATTTTGAAGCATACTGGATATTAACCTTCGGGTCGGCCATCATATCCTTCATCCAGATCTCCTGGCGTATACCGCGTATTTTAATCCTGTTTGCGTTGGTGATCTTCATTGCCTCATCTACCTCGTAGGAGGTCATGTATCGTGTTGTGCCACCGGGGTATCCCATGACCATGGTAAAGTCATCCTTCTGCAGGTTTTTTATCGATACCGGGAGATAATGCTTCGGTTTCAGGGGGACATTATCCTTTGAGTACTGTGCAGGTTTGCCGTCGGGGCTCATGTAGACCCTGAAGACGCTGAAGTCGCTGGTGTGGCGCGGCCACATCCAGTTGTCGGTGTCATGGCCGTACTTGCCGATTGAGTTGGGAGGTGTTCCTACAAGCCTGACGTCTGAATAGGTCTCATAAACCAGGAGGAAGTACTGGTTGCCGCTGTAGAAAGGCTGTACGCGGGCGTTGTAGTGATTACCCTTTGTTGCTTCGGCAGCTATGACAGTGCTCTCAGCCATGACTGCTTCACGGCGGGCAGCTTCGGTCATATCAGCGCTGGTCTTAGTCTTAGCCAGGACTCTTTCCGACACGTCTTCAATACGCACCAGGAAGGTGACGCTGAGGCCCTGGCTGGGCAGCTCGTCTTCGTTTTTCATGGCCCAGAAACCGTTGTTCAGATAATCATTCTCAACGCTGCTGAGTCTCTGTATCGCTCCATAACCGCAGTGATGGTTGGTGAGCAGGAGGCCATGGGGTGATACTATCTCAGCGGTGCAGCCGCCTCCGAAGATCACGATGGCATCTTTAAGGCTGGCCTGGTTGATGCTGTAGATGTCTTCTGCCGTGAGCTTCAGCCCCATTTCTGTCATGGTGCCGATATTCAGCTTTTCAATCAGCGGCAGCAGCCACATACCTTCGTCAGCCCTTGCCCGGGGGGCTGCAAAAGTCACAAGGATAACGATGATGAATAATAATTTTCTCATTGTGTAATCAGGTTTAGATTTTTTAGAAGAACCAAAGATATCAAAATCCCTTTCCGCAGAAACTGATAAAACAGGATTTTAACATTTTATAAGAAAGGAAGTTCCTGCTGCATATCGAGGAGGTTGAAAGAGAGCCGGTGCCATGGGGTGATGCCGTATTTGGCTATAGCCCTCCGGTGTTCGAGGGTAGGATAACCCATGTTATGTCGCCAGCCATACCCTGGGAAAAGGGCATCGAGATTCTCCATGAAGCGGTCCCGTTCGGTCTTGGCGAGCACCGATGCCGCAGCGATGGAGAGGTAGGTGGCGTCACCGCGCACTATTGTCTGATGGGGGATGTCTCCGTAGGTATAGAACCTGTTTCCGTCTATCAGCAGAAGGAGAGGTTTTACCTTCAGTCCGGCGATAGACCTGTGCATGGCGGTTATTGAAGCCCGGAGGATGTTCATTGAATCTATCTCAGTGTTGGTGCATGAGGCTATGCTCCAGGCCACGGCACGGGAGGTTATCTCTTCGCGCAGCCGTTCGCGCTTACGGCGCGTCAGCTGTTTGGAGTCATTCAGCTCCCTGTTGCGGTATCTCTTTGGCAGTATCACTGCAGCTGCGAATACCGGTCCTGCCAGGCACCCGCGTCCCGCCTCATCACAGCCCGCCTCCCTGATGCCGTCGAGAAAGTAAGGCCTGAGCGTCATATTCTTTCATTGATTGTCCTGGTGATGCTGTTCCACATTGCTGAGGCAGTGTTTTCCCAGGTATATCTCAGGGAGTTCCGGTGGCCTTCTTCTGCCAGGCGGCGGCGCAGCGCCTCGTCGGAGACGAGCCGTGCCATAGCCTCGGCTATGGCACCTGCGTCAGCAGGGCTGACGCAGAGCGCCGCGCCGCCGCTCACCTCCGGCAGCGACGAGCTGTCAGAGAGGATGCACGGCGTGCCGCAACGCTGCGCCTCAATCACCGGTATGCCGAATCCCTCAAACCACGGCACGAAGGTCAGCGCCTCAGCCGCTCCGTAGAGCCTGCGAAGAACTTCACGCGTAACGGACCCCGTGAACAGTATGTCACTGCTGTAGGGCGATGACTCCACCGCCCTGTCTATCTCCCGGGTCAGATATAACCTCCTGCCTGCAAGCAGCAACACATGTTCTCCCTTGTTGGCTTTCCTGAAAAGATTGAAAGCACTTATCACCGCCTCCACGTTCTTGCGGGGAGAGAAGTTGCTGACAAACAGGAAGTAGGGCCTCCCACCCGTGTATTGCCTGCGGGTCTCTTCAGCCTCCCCCGGCAGGGGAAAGGAAAAGATATCCGCCACCCCGTTGGGCACAACATCAATTCTGTCGCGACTGATCCCATATGTTTCTGAGATGTCATCTGCAGAAAACCCGGAGACTGTCGCCACCCTCTCAGCCTTACGGGCAAAGCGGGGGAAGAAGTGACTGTAATAAGTACGCTCACTCCATGGGATGTCTCCCGGGCGGTGTTCGTGGTTCAGATCATGAATCACTGGGATACACGGCACCTCCGTTCTGAGCGGCATTATCCCGTCAGGGGCGATGAACAGGCCGGCACCGGTCTTTTTCAGCACACCAGGAAGAAGTAGCTCATGCCATTTGTACCAGAGAACAGGGTGAACCGCTCGCAACGGTATCGTGACATATTCAACATTATCTCCGTCAACGGGCAATACCTCATACCTCCTGTCGCCTATAAGCACAAACCGATGCCCGGGATGGGCACTGACAATACCCCTGACGACCTCAAGGGTGAACCACCCTATTCCGTCGTGAGGCACCGCCCTGAGAGTGCGTGCGTTAATTGCAATTATCATATCCGGATGCCTGTTCTGAATTACAAATGTGGCAATTAATTTATAAATTGTCATTCTTTTGGACTAAGTGAGCAGAAGATCATCTTGAGGCGAAAATTCCTGGTAAATATTACGTTCCTGCTGACGGTGAGTCTCCTTGTCAAGGCCTTCTGGGTGCTCGGCATTGACCGCACTGTTCAGAACACGGTGGGGGAGACGGCCTACGGCAGCTATTTCTCCCTCTTCAGCTTCTCGGTCCTCTTTACGCTGCTCCTTGACATGGGGCTCTCAGGCTTCAACAACAGGGCTGTATCAGCCGACCCTTCGAGGGTGAAGCTCTGGTTCGGTAATGTCCTCCTCCTTCGCCTTCTTCTGACAGCAGCCTATTTTTTCGTTACCGTCACGGTTGCCCTGGCAATGGGTTACCAAGAGGGACAGCTGTCTATGCTGCTTGTGCTGATGCTGAACCAGGTGATGGCCTCCATGATATTGTGGCTTCGTTCCAATATAAGTGGCATGCAGTATCTCTTTCTCGACAGCCTTCTGTCGGTGGCCGACAGGCTGGTTATGATCATCATCTGCTCGGTTCTTCTCTGGGGGGGTGTGTCTGAGGAGCCGTTCCGGGTGATGTGGTTTGTCGGCGCGCAGACTGCCGCCTATTTCATTGTCATGTGCCTGGCGCTGGTCATCGTGGTCCGCAGGGGTGAGGTCTCAAAGGTGAGGCCTGATGCCAGGGTACTGAAAAACATCATCATCACCGGGCTGCCTTATGCCGCCGTGGTGTTTGCCATGACACTCTACTGGCGCATCGATGCAGTGCTTATCGAGAGGCTTCTGCCCGACGGTGCGAGGGAGGCCGGCATCTATGCCCAGGCTTTCCGGCTCTTTGATGCCTTTGCCATGATACCTGTGATGTTTGGCGGTCTGCTTCTTCCCATCATGTCAAGGGAGCTGGCTGCGGGCAGTGATATTAAGCCCCTGGCATCCATGGCCGGACGGATGCTGCTGGCGCCACTGGGGGTGGCAGCTGTCACCCTTGCCACCTTCCCCGGCGAGATACTTGATCTGCTGTATCTTTCGCCGGCCCCGGGGGCTGTAAACGCATTCACCATCCTTATGATGACCCTGGTGCCTGTAGGATTGGTATATCTCTTCAGCACATTGCTGACAGCGGCCGGGAGTTTCAGGTTGCTTGGAGCGATAACCATGTCAGGCATGATTGTAAACATCATCCTGAATACCATACTTATACCAACGCACTATGCGGCCGGGGCATCCTATGCTGCCTTCAGCACACAGGCTCTTGTGGCCCTGGCATGTCTGGCCGCTGTCGAAAAGACAATGTTCAGGATGGTTGACATAAAGCGGGTATTGCTCTATCTCCTTATGCTTCTCATTACGTTCGCTGCCGGCCGGCTGCTGAGAATGACCGGTATGGCATGGATCACGGCAGCGGCGCTGCAGCTCATCACAGGCATGGCGGCAGCCCTGGCCTTCAGGATGATTGCGCCTTTCAAAAGCCTGAAACTGATCGTCAGAAGGCCTGATTCTATTTAAAAAGTGTTATTTTTGACACTGATTATACAATGGTCTGTGGTATGAAGGGATTGTTTACTGGTATTGTCCTTGGGTTGATTTGCTCTCTCTCCTTTTCGCAGAAAGCGTACAACCTGTCGCACCAGGTCCTGGTGCCGGCGGGCAACCTGGTGACCCTGACCGGAAAAACATACCAGCAGACGATAGGTGAAACGGCGGTGGAGGTGTCACTGCCATCGTTCTACAATCTTTCCCAGGGATTTCAGCAGCCGAGGTTCATTCCTGCAAAGTCACTTCCCGTACGCGAAGGGAACGGGGTGGATTTCTTCCCGAACCCGGTCACTGTTGAGAATAATCACATGTTCTATGTCAGAATGTACGGGATTCTGGGAAGGCACTACAGGATCACCATAATCAACCTCATCGGTTCACTGCTTTATACAAGGGAACTCGATCTCTCTCCTGATCACGATTACATTCATGAAATACATATCTCCCATTTCGGGAACGGAATATATGTTGCCACCGTAGTTAGTTCAGACGGGGTCATTAACAGGTCATTCAAGATTGAAAAACTGTAAAGCGAAGGGTATGAAAAGAGTCTGTTCTCTTGTGTTGACGGTACTGGTTTTAATAATTATGGGTAGACAAACAGCCCTGGCACAGGCGATTGTCCCGGGAGGCATTAACTACCAGGCGGTAGCCCGCGACAATAACGGCGATGAGCTGGTCAATACGGATATTGAGGTCCGGTTTTCAATAAAAACCGGCTCGCCGTCAGGTCCGGTTGTCTACCAGGAGGTATTCACCGGGGTTACAACATCGAGGTATGGTGTATTCTCCCTAATTATAGGGAAGGGTGATCCTGTCCTGGGCACTTTCGCAGCGATAGACTGGTCGACGGCCAACCATTATCTTAATGTTGAGGTCAAGTTCGAGAACCTCTTCATGGATATGGGCACCATGCAGTTCATGGCGGTGCCCTATGCGCTCTATGCCGCCAAATCACTTGAGGCGGGCCCGCAGGGGCCTCCCGGGCCCAAGGGTGATGCCCGGTGACCCGGCATCGGATGACCAGCAACTCTCATATAACCCCGCGACCAGAACGCTATCTCTCACAAACAGCGCTCCCGTTGTACTGGCTAATGAGGTTGCATTCAGGGCGAAGAACCTCTCTTCTGATCCTGCCGCACAACTTTCAGAGGTTACTATGACATATGATTCTCCTGACCTGAGCATAGGAGGAGGGTTTGATCCGGGAACCGGGGTGTTCACTACACCTGCCACAGGGATTTACACTTTCAATGTCTCCTATTATGCAGACGGAACAGGAAGCTCAAGGGAGGTCTCCATTTTCAAGGAGGGTGCTCTCTTTGAAAAACTTGCTGTCGAAATCGGAACATTGATTACTGTCCCTGTTAGGTCAGTTACGATGCGACTACTTGCCGGGGAGAAAGTTGAAGTCAAAATATCAACCGGTACTGCCCGGGAGACCGGCACGGGAACATTCTCCGGTTACAGGGTGGATTAATCAGGCGACACCCGGCTACAATACTGGAAACCCCCGATACGCCTTATGGCTATCGGGGCAGGGTCTGCGAGCTATGTGATGTGTGCTGTCCGTCCGCCCCACTAAGGCCTGCTCCCTACTGCCTGCTTTTTACTATCTTTGCGCCGAACAATCAAAACCGAAACATGATAACCAATGACCAGATAAAAGACCTCGTTGAACGCCGGGATGCGTTAAGGAGGTATCTTTGACGTCGACGGCCGACTGAAGGAGATAAAGGAAAAAGAGGAGCTGACTCAAGCCCCGGGGTTCTGGAATGACCCCAAAAAAGCCGAAGAGCTGATGAAGGAGATATCCTCCGTCAAAAGCTGGACCAACACCTTTGCAACCGTCGACACCGCCGTCGAGGACCTTCTCGTCCTTTATGACTTCCACAAGGAGGGAGAGGTCACCGACACCGAGATCAGCCAGCAGTATGACAAGACACTGACTGCCATTGAGAAGCTCGAGCTGCGCAACATGCTCAGACGTGAGGAAGATCAGCTCGGAGCCGTCCTGAAGATCAACGCCGGTGCCGGAGGCACAGAGAGCAACGACTGGGCACAGATGCTAATGAGGATGTACCTCATGTGGGGAGAGAACAGCGGATACAAGATCACTGAGGCATACTACCAGGCAGGCGATGAGGCCGGCATCAAGACAGTCACCCTCGAGTTCGAGGGAGAGAACGCCTACGGCTACCTCAAGAGCGAGAACGGCGTGCACCGCCTGGTACGCATATCCCCATTCAACGCACAGGGGAAAAGACAGACCACATTCGCATCGGTATACGTGGCACCCCTGGTTGACGACGACATTGAGATAGAGATAAACCCTGCTGACATCACCTGGGAGACATTCCGCTCCTCCGGCGCCGGAGGACAGAACGTCAACAAGGTGGAGACGGCAGTGCGCCTGCGCCATGCGCCCACGGGCCTAGTCATCGAAAACCAGGAGACCCGCTCGCAGGGCCAGAACAAGGAGAACGCCCTCCGCCTGCTGAGATCACACCTCTATGAGATGGAACTGAGAAAGAGACAGGAAGAGATAGCAAAGATCGAGGGGGCAAAGAAAAAGATAGAGTGGGGCTCCCAGATAAGGTCATATACCCTTCATCCCTACAAGCTGGTAAAAGACCTCCGCACGGGATACGAGACAGGCAATGCCCAGGCTGTCCTTGACGGTGACATCGATGAGTTCATCAAATCATACCTCATGGAGTTCGGGGCAAGCCACTGAGACCATATGATAAAAAGCATGGTTTAAAAGCCTGACAATCCTTTTATTTGCACTCTCAGGAACAGTATGCCCGATGGACAAGAAAGAAAGGTTATTTGAGAAGTTTCCGCCTGTCTCCACCGAAAAATGGATGGAGAAAATCACGGCCGACCTGAAGGGGGCCGATTTCAGGAAGAAACTGGTCTGGAAAACCCGTGACGGAATTGAGGTGATGCCTTTTTACAGGCAGGAGGACCTCGAAAAGGTTCAACACATGGGTTTTCTGCCGGGCGACTACCCCTTTGTGAGGGGAGTACGTGTCTCTGACAACACCTGGCTGGTGAGACAGGATATAGCAGTAAGCGATTACAGTGCCGCCAACACAAAAGCCCTCGGGATACTCATGAGAGGCGTATCCTCACTTGGCTTTGTGATAGAGGACCCGCAGTCAATCACCGTTGACAATATATCTCAGCTTCTCAGTGGAATACACCTTGAGAGCGTGGAACTGAACTTCGTCACCCAGGGGATGGCAAAAGAGCTCTTTTCCGCTTTGGAATCAGTACTGTGGTCTGCAGGCGCAGATACTAAGAAGATAAGAATATGCATTGCCGCCGATCCTCTTGGAAAACTGGCGGCGAACGGCAAGCTGTGCATACCCGTTGACCAGGGACTCGATTATCTTGCTGACCTGGTAAATGAGACGGCAGGGATACAGGGCATGAAGTGCGTGGAGCCCTCCGGCACCATCTTCAGCAATGCAGGAGCGGGACCGGCGGCCGAGCTTGCATACACCCTGTCGCTTGGTAACGAATATATGGCCGCCCTGACAGCCAGGGGCATCAAACCCGATATCTCGGCACGGGCAATGAAATTCACCTTCGGCATCGGCCCCGACTTCTTCCCTGAGATAGCTAAGCTGCGAGCAGCAAGGATGCTCTGGGCAACGATAGTCAAAGGTTATGAGCCGAAGTCGGACGATGCCACGCTGATGCACATACACTCCGTCACCGGCAGGTGGAACAAGACACTGTATGACCCTTATGTGAACATGCTGCGCACGCAGACCGAAGCAATGTCAGCGGTCCTTGGCGGGGCAGAATCGATCACCGTCGAACCCTTTGACACGGTCTTTCGTAGCGCCGGCGAGTTCTCAGAGAGGATAGCCCGCAACCAGCAGCTGCTCCTGATGGAGGAGTCGCACCTCGACAAGGTGGCTGACCCGGGTGCTGGCTCATACTACCTCGAGGAGCTTACCTCGATGATGGCCCGGGAGGCCTGGAAGCTGTTCCTTGAGATTGAAGGCGAGGGAGGCTTCCTTAAGGCACTGCAGAACGGCTCCATCCAGAAGAGGATCGCGACAGCATCAGCATCGCGAAAAGAGGATACCGCCAAAAGACGCGAGATACTTCTGGGCACGAACCAGTATCCCAATTTCAGGGAGGCGACGGCCCCGGAACATGACCCGGAAAAGCTTTTCCCGGAAAACACCCCTCCTCAGGATACGGAAGTGACTCCCATCAGGCCCTCCCGCGGCGGTGAGGAGTTCGAGAGGCTCAGGATGGCAACGGAAAGGGCTCAGCGCAGGCCCCTGGCCTTCATGCTTACAATCGGTAACGCGGCAATGCGCAGCGCCAGGGCACAGTTCTCTTCCAACTTCTTCGCTGTGGCAGGCTATGAAGTGAGGAATAACAATGGCTTTGAGACGGTTTCCGAAGGCGTCAGTGCCGCCCTGGAAGCCAAAGCTGATATCATCGTCATCTGCAGCTCGGATGACGAATACCCCGTTGTTGCGCCTGACATTTACAGGATGACTGCCGGAAAAGCTGTAGTGGTAGTGGCCGGTAACCCGCCTTCCATGGAGACCCTTAAGGCTGAAGGATTGGAGCACTTCATAAGCGTTCGCTCAAACGTGCTGGAGACACTGCAGATGTTCAACAGGATACTGGGAATAAACTGACAGGAGATGAGCAAGAGACCAAAATTCACGGACAGAGACCCCTTCAGGGCAACAGCGCCCCCGAGGAACATTCAGAAGTGGGAGAGGGAGAACGGCATCGTCCCCGTCTGGGAGACCCCGGAGCGAATCCACCTGAAGAGTGTATATTCGCACGACGACCTGCGCGGCATGGAGCACCTTGACTATGCGGCAGGCCTGCCACCCTATCTGCGTGGGCCCTACTCGGCCATGTATGCCATGATGCCATGGACCATCAGGCAGTATGCCGGTTTCTCCACCGCAGAGGAGTCCAATGCTTTCTACCGCAGGAACCTTGCGGCAGGACAGAAGGGACTGTCCGTTGCCTTTGACCTGGCCACACACCGCGGCTATGACTCCGACCACGAGCGGGTCCAGGGTGACGTGGGCAAGGCAGGCGTGGCCGTAGACTCGGTGCTTGACATGAAGATCCTCTTTGACCAGATTCCCCTCAGCCAGATGTCCGTCTCGATGACGATGAACGGAGCGGTACTGCCTGTCATGGCGTTCTACATCGTCGCCGGCCTGGAACAGGGGGCTAAGCTTGAGGAGCTGCAGGGGACAATACAGAATGACATACTCAAGGAGTTCATGGTGCGCAACACCTACATCTATCCTCCCTCTTTCTCGATGCGGATCATCGCCGACATCTTCAGGTACACCTCTGAGAAGATGCCCAGGTTCAACAGTATCTCCATCTCGGGGTACCATATGCAGGAGGCAGGCGCCACGGCCGACATTGAGCTGGCATATACGCTGGCCGACGGGCTTGAGTACCTGCGCACCGGGGTGAGTGCCGGAATGCACGTCGACGATTTTGCACCACGGCTCTCGTTCTTCTGGGCCAGCGGCCTGAACTTCTTCATGGAGATAGCCAAGATGAGGGCAGCACGCATGCTCTGGGCAAAGATCGTCAGCGAATTCAACCCGAAGAACCCTAAGTCGCTGGCACTCCGCACCCATACCCAGACCTCGGGGTGGAGCCTGACCGAACAGGATCCGTTCAATAACGTGGGACGGACATGCATTGAGGCTATGGCTGCTGCCCTGGGACATACACAGAGCCTGCATACCAACGCACTTGATGAAGCTATAGCCCTTCCTACTGAGTTCTCGGCGAGAATAGCACGCAACACCCAGATATTCCTCCAGGAGGAGACATGTATCTGCAGGGCGGTCGACCCGTGGGCAGGTTCTTACTACGTTGAGACACTCACTGATGAGATAGCCCATAAGGCATGGGAGCTGATACAGGAGGTTGAGAGTCTCGGCGGGATGGCCAAAGCCATCGAGTCAGGCATACCCAAGATGAGGATTGAGGAGGCTGCCGCAAGGGCACAGGCACGGATCGACTCCCGGGCACAGACAATAGTGGGGTTGAATAAGTACAGGCTTGAAAAAGAGGATCCGCTGGAGATCCTGACAGTAGACAACAGCGCAGTCCGTGACTCCCAGATCAGAAGGCTGGAGCAGCTCAGGGCCTCGCGCAATGAAGAGGAATGCAGGCAGGCACTTGATGCCATCACGCACGCCGCGGAGACAGGAGAGGGTAACCTCCTTGAACTGGCAGTGGATGCAGCATCAAAGAGAGCCACCCTGGGTGAGATATCATACGCATGTGAAAAAGTAGCCGGGAGGTACAAAGCAGTGATAAGGACTATTTCAGGAGTTTATTCATCAGAGTACAAGTCAGACTCTGATTTTGAGGAGGCAAAGGCCCTGGCAGCAGAGTTTGCATCAAAGGCCGGAAGACAGCCCCGCATAATGATAGCAAAGATGGGTCAGGACGGTCATGACCGGGGCGCCAAAGTGATATCGACAGGTTATGCCGACATCGGGTTTGACGTTGACATCGGGCCTCTGTTCCAGACACCGGCCGAGGCAGCCAGGCAGGCGGTGGAGAACGATGTGCATCTCCTTGGCGTTTCAAGCCTTGCAGCAGGACACAAGACACTTATTCCGCAGGTGATAGCCGAACTGAAGAAGCTGGGACGGGAAGATATACTCGTGATCGCAGGAGGTGTTATCCCTCCGCAGGACTACCAGTTCCTTTATGATGCCGGGGTGGCTGCGATATTCGGTCCGGGTACTTCGGTGTCGAAAACTGCAAAACAGATATTATCTTTGCTTTTACAGACTGTATGAGAATTATCCGGATCATCACCCTCATCGCCGCATTGGCCGTTATTGCCGGATGCGGCACAGCCAGGAAACCCAGGTCCGGCACAGCCGGACCTTTACCCCCTGCATCCGCTGAGCAGCAGACACCACCCGAAGCTGTTCCGGAGACAGCTCCTTTCGGTAATGCCGCCCTCGCCGGAAAACCCGACGAGGAGGAAGACGCTGCCGACCACGTGTGGGACTTCCGTGATGCTACCACATGGCTGCTGGGCGATTTCAGGCCTGCAAGATTATTCAACCCCCCTCATTCCTCCTGGTATGTGAGCGGTTACAGAGACTATCACCCTGACCAGGCATTCATGAAAGAACTGCAGGAGACTGATATCAGCGATCTGACAATCACTATAGTCCTGGGAACATGGTGCCCCGACAGCAGGAGAGAGGTGCCCAGGTTCATGAAGATAATTGACCTGTGGGGATTCCCGGAAGAGAAAATAAGATTCATAGGTGTCGATATCGATAAAATTGCACCCCTGCAGGATTATCAGGAACTGGGCATAGAAAGAGTTCCCACATTCATTTTTTATGAAAATAATTCAGAGAAGGGACGCATCATTGAGGTTCCGCTTACGTCTTTAGAACAGGAGACAGGAAATATCCTGAAAGAGAAATAAGAAAAATCTAATACTTGAACCAATGGAAGAAGTAAAAAACAACAGTCAGTCGGGTGTGGGTGTCGGTGCCCTCGTGACAGCCATAATAGCGTTCCTGCTGGCAGTGGTACCCTGCCTCGGCCTGATAGCCATCATACCGGCAGTGATAGCCATCGTTCTGGCAATAATAGGTATGTCACGGCCAAACAATAATCAGGGGGTGCTTATAGGTGGCCTGGTGGTCGCGATAATCGCCCTCATGATCTCTGTGTCACAGAGCTTCGTTATCGGCAAGATCGCCAATAAGTCGGGCAACTGGGCTACAGATATCGAGAAGGTGATTCGGGATGTTACCGATGACATCGAGAAGGAGTTCGGTGACAAGGAGGTGACCATCCGGATCAACGATGGCGACGAAACCGTCGAGATCAAAGCCTCTGCAAAGAAGGATGAGATGAAAGACAGGCTCCAGGAGCTTGAGGGCAAGCCTGACAGCCTTAAGAAGGATACAGAGAAAGACACTACCAAAGGGCAGTGGTAAGACTGAATCCCTCCACCAGACCCTATTTTTTAATCAATATTCTACTTGCCGGAGTAATCCTGTTGATCATGGGTTACTCCTTTTTTTATTCCCCTGATGAGGAGAACTATCCTGTGCCGTGTGTTCATGAGATAATTACCGGGGAGCCCTGTCCGTCATGCGGGTTGTCACATGCCTTCTCGCTG
Organism: uncultured Rikenellaceae bacterium; assembly: GCA_963696805.1. GTDB lineage: Bacteria > Bacteroidota > Bacteroidia > Bacteroidales > VadinHA17 > SR-FBR-E99. The sequence continues at coordinate 394,239 of CAVOLF010000004.1, read as the reverse complement.
ATTGTCAGGGGCAGGATAGATGAGGCACTGCAATGGAACAGCCAGTCGATGCGGGTCTTCCTCTTCTTCGCCCTGCAGCTGGTCATGCGCATTGCACTCGGGACAAGGATGCTTGTGACGGATCGGGCCCTGAGGCAGATAGCCATTACTGATGCGGCGGTCTCCTCCGCCATGGCCCTGCTGGCCTTCTTCCCCTTCCTGCGGTCACTGTGGCTGTCGCTCTTCTGACCGGCCAGTTTTGGGGTCGCTCTTCTGGCCGGTAACTCCAACTGTCGCTCTTCTGACCGGTCAGTCTTTGCAGATCGCGTTTACGGCATCATAGACAAGGTGGCTTTCAAAACCCTTTCCCAGGGCATGCCTCAGGAGCTTGCCCTTGAGATCGAGCCTGTTCTTTGCCCTGATCTTCTTCCTCTGTTCTTCAAGGATCTTCATGAGCAGGGCATGATATTCCCCGTCATCTATGGCTTCGAGCCCGGAATCGATAGCTGCGGGGTCTACCCTCTTGCTCCTGAGCCCCATTGTGATCTTGACCTTTCCCCAGTGGCTGTGCCTGAAGTGATCGACGACAAACGCCCGGCTGTAACGGTGTTCGTCAATGAATTTCTCAGTGATGAGTCTGTTTATTACCCATTCCTTTGTCTCAGCATCGAGCACACCCCACCTCCCGAGCAGTGAACTGATGTCGCTGATGCAGTATTCTCTCACGGAGCATTCTCTCATTGCTCTTTGCAGGAGCTCCTCTTTTTCACTCTTATCACCCATGTCGCTCAGCCTTTATGAACCTCTCTTTCCCTCTGATATCTATTAAAATGCTTACCTGCCTGTAAAGGCCGGAGCTGAACAGCCCTGCCGTGGAGCGGGCATGATTCTCATTCACCTCCAGCCACATGGTGCCTCCGGACGCAAGCCGCAAGGCAGCTAGTTCAGCTATTCTCCTGTAGTACTTGAGCGGGTCGTTGTCAGGCACGAAGAGCGCCTCATGCGGCTCATGATCCAGCACATTCGGGTGCATTGCGGTTTTTTCGCTTTCAGTAACATATGGAGGGTTGCTGACGATGATGTCGCACATGGGTATGGCGGCGTGATCGTCAGTGAACAGGTCAGCCATGGCAAGGGTTACTGATGCACCGGTCAGGGAAAAATTTCGTTCAGCCACCCTGGTTGCAGCCGGGGAGTTGTCAGTGGCCACTACCGTCGCCCGGGGAAAAGCCAGTGACAGAGCAATGGCGATGCATCCCGAACCGGTGCAGAAGTCGGTGACCGTCCCCTCAAAGCCCTGGTTCCCTGCAATGATCATCAAGGCCATCTCTTCCGTCTCCGGCCTGGGTATCAGCACGCCAGGCTCTACCTCTATCCTGTGCCCGCAGAACTCCGTATAGCCGGTGATATACTGCATCGGCTCACCCTCTGAGGCTCTGCCGGCAGCAGCGAGGATCTTCTCTGTAGCATCCTTTTCAGGCTGTCTGTCGCCGAAGGCAAGCTGTGCGGCCCGGGTCATGCCGGTGTATTCCCTGATGATTGATGAGGCAAGGGCTTCAGCCTCCTCAGCCGGCAAGAGCCTCCTGAGCATTCCTGAGATCAGGGAGCGGATTTCGCTTATTGTTTGTACCTTTTGGGCCATGATTCAAAGATAGGAAATAGCATTCATGGTTCACCCTGATGACCTGATCTATATGCGCCGCTGCCTTGAGCTTGCAGGCAGAGCGGAGGGCCGCACTTCACCAAACCCTATGGTGGGAGCGGTGGTGGTCGATAACGGCGTCATCATCGGTGAGGGATTTCATCTCAGGGCAGGGACACCTCATGCCGAGGTTCATGCCCTGAGCGCCGTTGAAGACAGAAGCCTGCTGCCCTCCTCAACTATCTATGTAAGTCTTGAGCCCTGCTCTCATCACGGGCGGACGCCTCCATGCGCTGACCTGATCATCAGCAGCGGCATCCGGAGGGTGGTGGTTGGTACCACTGACACAAGCCTGAAGGTGGCTGGTAAAGGTATTGCCCGACTCAGGGAAGCAGGCATTGATGTTGTGACCGGGGTGCTGGAGCAAGAGTGCCGGCGGATCAACAGGAGGTTTTTTTCATGGCACGAGAGACAGAGGCCATACGTGGTACTGAAGTGGGCCCGCAGCGCCGATGGCTTCATAGATCTGGAGCGTGAGGCGGGTGACACGGCTGAGCCTCACTGGATTACGGGTAACACTGAACGCATACTGGTGCACCGCTGGCGCGCTGCCGAGGATGCCATCCTCGCGGGAGGGGGTACAGTCCGCACGGACAACCCTTCGCTCGACGTCCGCCTCTGGACAGGCAAAAACCCTCTCAGGGTCATCATAAGCCGCAGTGGAAACATGGACCCCGGTTCAAAAGTATTTGACGGTGCAACGGAAACAGTCCTGTTTACCTGTAACAGAAAGGTCAGCCTGCCGGGAGTAAAAGTTGTTAAACTTTCAGGTAACGAGTATTTTATCGAAGAGCTGCTCCAGGGCCTTCATGGTATGGGCGTACAGTCACTCTTTGTCGAGGGAGGTGCCTGCATCATGAGCCACTTTGTTGAGGCCGGACTGTGGGATGAGGCCCTCAGGTTCACGGGAAGAATGAAGTTCGGAGGAGGAGTGCCAGACCCCTTCCCGGATTTTGCTCCTGAAAAATCTGTCAGATTTGAAAAAAGTATCCTCGAAATCATGTATCATTTTGGCTGAAAATACGTATAACCAATGTTAATAATTGTCGGTTTTTGTTAATAAATAATTATTCGTATTTTTGAATCCCAATTATTAAAAAGGAGCGAAAGTAATGAAGCGAGGATTCTCAGTTCTTGTAATGGTGTTTATTGTTGCTGTACTGACCGTTAGCGGACAGTCGTCACGCAAGTACATCAAAGCCGGCGAGGAGTTCATCAGGAATGACATGTTCGAAGATGCAATTGAACAGTTTTCCAGGGCTATCGATGAAGCTCCGGCTTCAGCTGAGGGGTATCTCAAGAGGGCAAGGGCATACGAACTGACAGGCAACCACATGCTTGCCTATGATGATTACAAGAGAGCCAATAGTTTTCTCTCCAATGATACCGGCATACTGTATAACCTGGGCCGCATGTGCAACAAGCTTGGTGAAGATGAGAAGACGGCACCCGGGGAGCGGAATAAGTTTTATTCTGAAGCGGTTTCATACCTGCAGCAGGCGATAAGGACCGAATACCGCAATGGCAAGCTGTATACCGAGAAGGTCGTTTCACTGATGGGTATGGAGTTATGGGATAAGGCTCTCGGGACATCCGACACTGCGCTGCAGATGAGGGATGATGCCGTCAACTACTATTACCAGGGCATCATCTACCAGAAGCTGAATGATGACAACACTGCCAGGAGGCAGCTTGAGAAGGCAGTAACGAAAGACAAATCGCTCTCCGCTGCGCGTCTCGAGCTGGCACGCGTTCTCATACGTCAGGGCGACGTTAACAGTGCACTCGGCCAGTGCAGAATGGTGATGCAGCAGGATGAAAAAAATGTGGATGCTTACCTGACCCGGGCCCTTGTTCATGAGGCCAGGCTTGATTACCCTTCAGCCATCAATGACATTTCAACGGCCATTCTCCTTGAACCGGCAGACCAGGAACACTATATCCGCCGGGGCACCTATTATCAGAAGTTCAACCAGCACCTTGCAGCCATCAACGACTTCACGAAGGCGCTTGCCATAGACCAGTACCAGCATGAGGCTTACCTTCTGCGGGCACATTCCTACGAAGAGGCGAACGAATTTGATAGAGCGTCAGCCGATTATGCCAGGGTTATTGCCATGAATGAGGAGAGCTCATCTGCAAAAAGGATGATGCGCGAGGCAAATGACAGGCTTTTCGCCATAAACCGCGAGTCTGACAGTCCGGAGATATTCATCGAGTCACCCGCTGTTTTTGGCGGAAGCGAGATCGAGGTAGGGCTTGACAGGAAGAGCGTGATGATCACCGGCAAGATCAGCGACAAGAGCCTGCTGGCGGAGTTTTCAATCAATAGCGTACCGGTGAAGCTCGAGGGCAGGGGCACCATCCCCTTTGTCGCAGAGGTGGAGATTGCTTCGGACGGGATCATGAGGATCATTGCCCGCGACGTCTATGACAACGAGAGCGTGATGACATATCGTGTCAGGCGCACCGAGGTCGATCCGCCCGAGATACAGATACTCGCTCCTTTCCTGACGGGTGACAACGTACTGGTCATAGACAGTATAGCCTCACGGATTGACATTGAAGGCAAGGTGCTCGACCAGAATCTGATCAGCGCGGTCAGGATTCAAAACATCAGCGCACAGTTCTCGCATGACAATCTTAATCCTGCCTTCATTGCCAAGGGCATAGATGTCAGGAACAGTGACAGGGTAACCATCTCTGTTGAGGACAAATACGGCAACACCACCACAAAAGATTATATTCTCAGCCGTCGGGGCACAACCATATCGGAATCGAACCCGATGGGCAATACCCTTATAGTCTTTATTGAGAACAGTGACTACCAGAACTTTGCAGCTCTTCAGGGTCCGCCCAAGGATGCCAACCTTATCACTACGGTACTGGAAGATAGCTACCAGGTTCTTCCGGTGCGCAGGCTCAGGAACCAGTCGAAGCAGGAGATGGAGAAGTTCTTTTCCATTGACCTTCGTGACGAGGTCAGGGCCAGACAGATAAAATCACTTGTTATCTGGTTTGCAGGGCACGGCAAGTTCATCAATGACGTCGGTTACTGGATACCCATCGACGCCCGGCGCGACGAGGAGTTCACCTACTACAGCCTGAATGCACTCAAGGCATCGATGGAGACATACATGAACTACCTGACCCATGTGCTGGTGATAACTGATGCCTGCGAATCGGGCCCCAGTTTTTACCAGGCTATGAGGTCCGAAATCAAAGCCCGCAACTGCACCGACTGGAGGGCGACACAGTTCAAGTCGAGCCAGATCTTCTCATCGGCAGGGTATGAGCTTGCTGTAGATGACTCCCAGTTCACCCGCACTTTCGCCAATACACTTCGTGGCAACCCCAACACCTGCATAGCCATCGAGGAGATTGTGACACAGGTGACCAAAGCCGTTACGCAGAACAATCAGCAGAAGCCAAAATTCGGAAAGATTACCGGGCTCAAGGATGAAGACGGTACGTTCTTCTTCATAAAGAAATAGCCTGATGCCCGTGAGATGCAGCAATTGCAGGCCCTGTTCCTTTATCATCCCGGTATGGCTGTCTCTTTTATTCTTTCTCATGCCCCGTCATGCAACGGGGCAGAATTACTATTTTGAACAGTACGGCTCCAAGGAGGGCCTGAGCGCTTCCAAGATCTATACAATCATTCAGGATGCGAATGACTTCATCTGGCTGGGCACCGGCAGCGGCGTGACACGGTTCGACGGACTGCGGTTTGAGAATTTTTCCACTTCTGACAGCCTTGCACCGGGAGGGGTGAAAAGCATCTGCGAGGACAGCCGGGGAAGGTTATGGCTAGGCCACATAGGAGGGGGAATGTCGCTCGTTGAAGATAATGTCATCAAGCGTGTCTCCTTCTCCCCATCTGCCTTCATCGGAGTTGATTCCGCGCGTATTACCGACCCGCTCAACCCGGTATTGAGCCTCACCGGCGACATAACAGGAATTGTGGAGTATGAGGGCTCCCTTTGGGTGGCAACCTCGCTCGGAGGCGCACTGCGCCTTTACATACCGGAACGCGGTGTTACCATGATGACCGGCCAGCAGTATATGGGAAGGCAGGGGCTAAGCAATGACGCTTTCGGCTTCTATTCAGACAGTCGCGAAAACCTTTACTGCATCACCGACATGGGCATCAAAAAATATGACCATGCCAGCGACAGGTTCATCCCCTTCAATCCCGAAGGACTCACAAAATACTTCCTTACAACCACCATCTTTGAAGACTCAAGGGGCAACTACTGGTTCGGGACCTTCAACGGAGGGCTCTACAGGCAGGAGAGGGAGAGCGGGGAGATGAGCTTCTACGATACGCGCAACGGGCTGTGGGGTAACTTCGTAACCTATATCCTGGAAGACTATCGTGGAAATATCTGGGTGGCGTCAATGGAAGACTGGGAGAGCAGGGGCGGGATTACCGTGTTTGCGCCCGAAGGGACAATCATCTTCAATACCACCAACGGGCTGATGGCGCAGCATGTCCTCTGCATGATAGAGGACAAGGAAAAGAATATCCTTATCGCCGACAGGGACGCGGGATTTTTTATCTACAAGGGTGATCATTTTACCTCTTTCCTTGCCCCGGAGTTCCTCCGGTCAAATGACGTGTCCACGCTTGCACAGGACCCTACAGGGCGCTACTGGTTCGGAACCAGTAAAGGCCTCTCTCTTTACAACCCATCAAAGAGTCCCGCGGACCGAGTCAGGCTCAGTGATTTTCCCGCAACCCTTGAAGGCAGCCAGATCAACATCATAAAGCCTGACAACAACGGGCATGTATGGATAGCCACCTCGGGTGATGAGGTATTCAGGTATGACCTTATTGAAGGAAATTACAGGTATGACCTCGATCTCAACTCCAGCCTCCGGTCGCTGAGAATCTCATCAATGGAGTCCGACAGCAACCATAATCTCTGGCTGGGAACGGACCGTGCGCTCATATTCTGGGATGAGGGCCGCAAGGAGAGCCGTACCTATACCCAGATCAACGGACTGACGGGCAATAATATCACATCGCTTTTTTGCGACAGCAAGGGGTACCTGTGGATTGGGACGGAGGAGCGCAACGGCCTGACGAAACACATGCCCGGCAGCGGAGTCTTCACAGCTGTCAGCTTCGGGGCCGACGTCAATCCGACAACCATAAACGAGACGGCTGACGGCACACTCTGGGTGGGCACTATTGACGGACTGTACGGCCTCAGGAATGACACTGTATGGAAGAAGCTGACGGAGATTGACGGGCTGCTGATGAATTCAGTCAACCTGCTGCAGTCTGACGCCTCCGGCAACCTCTTTATAGGCACCAACCTGGGGCTCAGCCGGTATGACATCAATACCGGCCGGGTCTCCTCATTCACTGAGAGAAGCGGGTTCACAGGCATAGAGACCAGAATCAATGCCTCCTTCGCTGACAACCGGGGCGATCTCTGGTTCGGGACGGCCAACGGGGCCATCAGGCTGAGTCCTTCAAGACTGCCCCCGGTGATGACTGAGCCGGCGACGCATATCTGGCGAACGCAGGTCAACTATGAGACGTTCCCGATGCATGACGGCATTCGCCTGTCACATACCCAGAACAGGATCATCTTCGATTTTCTGAGCATCTGCCTGGTCAACCCCGAGGCCGTCAGGTACCAGTTCATGCTTGTGGGCTCCGATGAAGACTGGGTCACCACCGACCAGACAAGGGCCATGTACTCGTCACTCAGTCCGGGCAGGTATGTCTTCATGGTGCGCGCATCAAACAACTACGGCTACTGGAACGAGGAGCCCGTTGAGCTCTCCTTCTCAATCAGAGGACCGTTGTACCAGACTCCCTGGTTCATTTTACTATGCATCACGGCCCTTGTTGCCGCCATCTACATGTACATAAGCCTGAGGGAAAGAAACCTGCGCAGGGAGAAGGAACTTCTTGAAAAGAAGGTCGAGGAGCGTACGGCAGAGGTGGTCACCAAGAGCATCGAGCTCGAGGAGAAGAGCAGGGATACCACCGCCAGCATCAGGTATGCCGAGAGGATACAGGCGGCAATGCTTCCTCCGGAGAATTTCTTCAATGACACCTTTGTGCTGTTCATGCCCAAGGATATCGTCAGCGGCGACTTTTACTGGATGCATGACAGCGGCTTCAAGCAGTATATTGCCGCAGTCGACTGTACCGGCCACGGCGTGCCGGGCGCCTTCATGTCAATCATTGGACACAACTCACTCAACAAGATAGTAAGGGAGAGCGGCATAGGCAGACCATCCGAGATCCTGGACCACCTGAATATCGAGGTTGTCCATGCCCTCCTGCAGAGAAGCGAGAAGGCCGTGCGTGACGGTATGGATATATCGATTATCTCCTATGACATCCTTGAGCATGATGTTGAATATGCCGGAGCCTACCAGCCACTGTATCATGTCAGGGACGGGAAGGTGACCATTTACAGGGGTGACCGCTTCCCGATAGGAATGATTGACGGCCAGGCTAAGAAGAGCTTTACCAACCGCAAGGTCGATGTGATGAAGGGTGACATGCTCTATATCTTCACCGACGGATATGGAGACCAGTTTGGAGGTGACGACGATAAGAAGTTCAAGACTATCAACATCAGGTCGATCCTTGCAGAGATCTATATGCTGCCCGTTGACGAGCAGAAGCGGATGCTCGAGAAGACCATAAGGGACTGGATGGGAGATGTCCCCCAGGTAGATGACATCCTGTTCATCGGAACCAGAATCCCGCAGACTAAATCGCAGCTATCACCTTCGGACAGATAACATCCTTTTCATCGGCACCAGAATGCTCTAGACTATATTTTGGCTATCACCTTCGGATCGGCATGCCAGCCGGTGTAGTTGGTGATTGCCGGCACAACCTCCTCAGCCGTGGTGACAATCTGCCATATATCCTTGTGCTCAAGTCTCATGAAATGGCCCCTGACCATATGGTCAAAGAACTCTATCAGATGGTCATAGAAGCCGTTGGTGTTTACTATTATTATAGGCTTGTTGAACTGTCCCAGTTGTTTCAGGGTGATAACCTCGGTCAGCTCCTCCAGCGTGCCTACCCCTCCGGGCAGCGCCACCGCAGCATCCGACATGGCAAAGATGGTCTTCTTTCTCTCTGACATGTCAGAGGTGACGACCATATCCTTTACACCGGGATGGCCCCAGCCCTCATCCATCATGAACCCAGGTATGACACCCGTGATGGTTCCGCCACCGGCCATCAGCGTGTCGGCGAAGATACCCATCAGGCCGATGCCGCCGCCACCGAAGATGGCATGTACTCCCTCCCGGGCGAAAACAGTTCCCAGATCCCCGGCAACCTTATTATAAACAACGTCAATGCGGCTGCTGGAAGCTGCAAAAACACATACTTTCATCTGCTGATCAGAGTAGCGGAGTGAGTTTGGCTTCGAAGGCTGACCTGGCAGCCGCACCAACCTGCTTGTCGACTACCTCGCCGCCTTTGAAATAGAGCACCGTGGGGATATTCCTTATATTGAATCTCCTTGCAACATCAGGAGAACTGTCGACGTCACACTTAACGACAAGCGCCTTGTCTTTATATGCCTCTCCGATCTGTTCTATATAAGGTGCTATCATCCTGCACGGTCCGCACCATTCAGCCCAGAAATCCACAATTACGGGCTTGTCTGACTTCAGAACAACCTCATCAAAATTCTTGTCGTTAACTTGTTGTGCCATAGTATTATATGTTTGTTTTTTGTATTCGTCCCCCGCCTCAAAGATACCTAATTAACTTTAAAATCAAGTTCGGGATTATCTTCAAGCCATCCGATAAGCTCGTTCGTTATGCCTGCTTTGATGCTTCGTGAAAAGAGGGGTATGGTAATCTTGTCATCATGATCTATCAACAGAAATTTCAGTGATTTGTTCCCGGGATTCTCGGAAATGATTGTCCTGAGATTCTTTATGAACTCAGTGTTGATCAGTTCCGCCTTCAGCTTTATTGTTATAGAGTTTATCAGGTCATCCCTTACTGCTGAGAGCAGGTGTATCTCCTTTATTTTAAACTCAAGCTCATCAGGGTTGTAGTGCCTGCCCTGCACTTTACCCTTCACAAGCAGCTGGTAGTCGGTGTTGAAGAAATTGCTGAAGGCCACATAATCCTTGTCAAAGAGGAGGAAGGCGAATGAGTCTGAGTAATCCTGCAGCGTGAATCCGCCGAAGGGTTTGCCGTTCTTGGTGACGCCGCTTCTCGTCTCGGTGACGATGCCGGCCACGCAGACATCCCTGTTTGCAAACTCGCTGAGGTTCTGGAGGTCGGCCAGGGTGGCGTTGCAGAAGGTGTTTATCTCAAGCTTGTAGTCATCAAGCGGGTGCGATGAGAGGTATATTCCTATCACCTGCTTCTCCTTGTTCAGCTTCTCAAGCTTTGTCCAGTCGGTGCAGGGTGCAGGCTCGGGCTTCACCAGCTCGAACCCGCCGGCATCGTCGAAGAGCGACTGCTGGCTGCTGTTGCGTATGTTCTTCACGCTGCTGCCGTAGCGGATGAGGCTCTCGAGAAAGCTCGATCCCTTGCCGTCGGCGGAGAAGTACTGTGCCCTTGTCAGGCCCGGCAGCCCGTCGAGGGCGCCGGAGACCACCATTGCCTCGAGCATCTTCTTGTTGACGGTGTTGAGGTTCACCCGTTCGGCAAGGTCATAAATATCCCTGAAGGGGCCGTTCTGCTCGCGCTCCTCTATCAGGTGGAGCACGGCATTCTCTCCCACTCCTTTGATGGCACCCAGCCCGAACCTGATATTGCCGTTGCGGTTGACGGTAAACTGGAGGAGGCTCTCATTCACATCGGGCCCCAGAACCTCGATACCCATCCGTTTGGTCTCCTCCATCATCACCGTTATCTTTTTGATATCACTGATGTTGCGGCTGAGCACCGCGGCCATGAACTCGGCCGGGTAGTTGGCCTTGAGGTACCCTGTCTGGTATGCTATCAGGGCATAGCAGGTGGAGTGCGACTTGTTGAATGCATACTCGGCGAATGACTCCCAGTCAGACCATATCTTGTTTACGGTGTTCTGATCATAACCGTTTCTTTTGCAGCCCTCTATAAACTCCTCCTTCAACCGGTCCATGATGTTGCGCTTCTTCTTGCCCATCGCCTTGCGGAGAGAGTCAGCCTGGCCCTTGCTAAACCCTCCCAGCTCCTGTGAGAGGAGCATCACCTGCTCCTGGTACACCGTGATGCCGTAGGTCTCCTTCAGGTATTTCTCCATCGCCGGCACCTCGTATGAGATCTTGTCTTTGCCGTGCTTGCGCCTGATAAACTGCGGTATGTAATCCATGGGCCCCGGCCTGTAGAGGGCGTTCATGGCTATGAGGTCACCGAACTGGTTGGGTTTAAGGTCGCGCAGGTAACGCTTCATGCCGACAGATTCAAACTGGAACACCCCGGTGGTCTCGGCGTTGCTGAAGAGCTCCCATGTTCGCTTGTCGTCGAGCGACAGTGTGTCAAGGTCTATGGTTATGCCCTTTGATTTTTTAATGTTCTCCAGTGCGTCCTTGAGGATGGAGAGTGTTTTGAGACCGAGGAAGTCCATCTTCAGGAGTCCCACCGACTCCACATGGTTACCTTCGTACTGCGTCACATAGAGGTTGGTATCCTTTGCGGTGCAGATAGGAATGTGTTCGCAGAGGTTGTCCTTGCTGATGATGATGCCGCAGGCGTGCACCCCGGTCTGTCTGATGCTGCCCTCGAGCACCTCTGCGTACTTGAGTGTCTGGGCCACCAGCGGTTCTTTTGATTCTCTCTCCTTAAGCAGCTCCGGCACCTCTTCATATGCAGTTGCCAGTGTCATGCCCGGCCTTTCGGGCACCAGCTTGGTCAGCCTGATGGCCTCCGGCAGAGGCAGCTTCTGGACCCTGGCGACATCCCTGATGGCCATTTTGGCTGCCATGGTGCCGAAAGTGATGATATGCGCCACCCTGTCGTGCCCGTACTTGTCAACCACATACCTGAGCACCTTCTCACGTCCGTCCTCGTCAAAATCAATGTCTATGTCAGGCATTGAAATGCGGTCAGGATTGAGGAACCTCTCAAACAGGAGGTTGTATTTTATCGGGTCAATGTCTGTAATCTTAAGGCAGTAAGCCACAACGCTTCCTGCCGCTGAGCCCCTGCCCGGGCCTACCCATACGCCCATCTCGCGAGCCGCCCTCAGGAAATCCTGCACTATCAGGAAGTATCCGGGGAAGCCCATGTTCTTTATGACGGAGAGCTCAAAGTCGATCCGCGCCTGCAGTTCCGTTGTGATGGTCTTCCACCGCTCCTCAGACCCCTTCATGGTCAGGTGACGCAGATATTCATCCTTGTCGGAAAACTCTTCGGGGATCGAAAACTCAGGCATGATGGGCTCGCTTGCAAGGGAGTAGCATTCGACCTTATCGGCTATCTCCTTTGTGTTCAGGACTGCCTCCGGCATGTCAGCAAAGATCCCGAGCATCTCCTCCTCGCTCTTGAGGTATTCCTGTTTGGTATAACGGAGCCTCTTCGGATCATCAATATCTTTGCCGGTGTTGAGGCATATGAGCCGGTCGTGGGCTTCAGCCTCGTCCTGCATGATGAAGTGCACGTCGTTGGAGGCGATGATCTTTATGTTATGTTTTGCAGCCAGATCGCGGTATGCGGCAATGACGCGCTGCTGCATCGGGAAGACGCTGCTGTCGGCAGTGGGGTCAGTGGTCTCATGCCTCTGGACCTCAAGGTAATAGTCTTCGCCGAAGATCTCCCTGTATGAAAGTATCGCTTCCTCCGCGCCCCTGAGGTTACCCGAAAGGATCTCCTGCGCCGCCTCACCTGCAATACAGGCTGATGAGGCAATCAGGCCCTCATGGTGTTTCCGGAGCAGATCCTTGTCAATCCGCGGCTTGTAATAAAAGCCTTTTATCCAGGCCTGGGAGATGAGCTTGACAAGATTGTGGTACCCGGTGAGGTTCCTGGCCAGCAGGATAAGGTGATCTCCTGAACGGTCCTCAACGGAGGTCTTGTCCTCAAGGGTGGTACGGGCTACATATATCTCACACCCTATTACGGGCTTGATGGAGGCGGTTGTGGCGGCATCATGAAACTCCTTTACTCCGAACATGTTCCCATGATCGGTGATGGCAAGGGCTTCCATGCCCATCTCCTTCGCCCTGCGGATAAGGGCCTTTACTCCGGATGCCCCGTCAAGAATGGAATATTGTGTATGTACGTGTAAATGAGTAAATGAGGACATGATCAAGGGATTTAAACCTGCAACGGCTCCGGAAACAAAAATATCAAAAAGGTCATTGATCACTCAATTTATTTATTAACATGGGGCGGTCGATAATTTTTGTTACTTCGGGGAAATGTGATATATTTGCACCCTCTTAAAATTTTATAAAACATTTAAACAGTAAATTTTACATGTCAGTAAAGATCAGATTAGCTAGGAAAGGCCGCAAGAAGCAGGCCTACTACCACGTGGTGGTAGCGGATAGCAGGTCGCCACGTGATGGCAGATTCATTGAGAAGATCGGGATTTACAATCCGATCACTGACCCGGCAACAATCGATATCAATTTCGAGAAGGCATTGGGTTGGCTGCAAAAGGGTGCGCAACCTACGGAAACATGCAGAGCGATCCTTAAGTACAAGGGTGTGATGATGAAGAAGCACCTCATTGAGGGTGTGAAGAAGGGTGCCTTTGATGAGGCTGAAGCCGACCGTCGTTTTAATGAATGGCTGAAGGGTAAGGAAGAGCAGATCGAGTTGAAGAAATCAGGCCTCGAGAAGCTGGGCGAAGACATCCGCAAGAAGAAGCTTGAGGCAGAGACGGCCATCAAGGAAGCAAGGGCAGCTGAATATGCCAAAAAACTTGCCGCGCTCGCCGCTGAGGCTGAGGCAGCAGCAAAGGCTGCAGCAGCCCCGGAGGCTCCTGAGGAAGCAGTAGCAGAAGCGGCTGATGAAGTGGCTGCAGAGGTCCCCGCAGAAGAGGCAGCAGAAGCTCCCGAGGAGAAAGTTGCCGAGGCCCCCGCAGAGGCAGCCGCCGAACCGGTGGCTGACGCAGAGGCTCCTGAGGAGGCAGTTGCAGAGATCCCCGCAGAAGAGAAAGCAGAGGCAGCCGCCGAACCGGTGGCTGACGATGAAGCTCCTGCAGCCGATACCAAAGAAGATACTGCAGAAGAGACTGAGAAGGCTGAATAACAGTCTTCTGTCCCCTGCCGCCGCAGAGTGAAAACGATAGGCAGAATAACCAAAACGTACGGCTTCGAAGGAGCCGTGGTGGTGAGAAGTGGAAGCGGCACCACAGGGGAACCGGAAAAGGGTGAACCGGTATTCGTCGTCATCGACGGGATACCGGTTCCCTTTTTTACACGTGATGCCTTTTCTCCTTCACCCGGCACACTTGTAATATCATTTGATGACTACCTCACCGCTGAGTCTGTCTTATCACTTAAGGGATGCGAGGTGCAGATTGCAGGTGAGGCTGAAGAGAACGATGACCTGGCCAGCCTGAACGGTTACATGATGACAGACAGCAACAGCGGCTTCAGCGGAATGATAATATCAGTGTTGCAGAACCCCGGCCAGCTCCTGGCCGTGGTAAATTCTCCCGGGGGAGAGATCTTCGTTCCCCTGCATCCTGACCTGATTCTCGGAATAGACAGAAAAAGGAAGAGTATTGAGATGTCGCTTCCGGAAGGCCTTATTAAGCTGAACGACTGACAGGACCGAATCACTTTTTACCGCAGCTGATGCAGCACGGCGGTTATTTATCCGTCTTTCTGGTGTTATTCTCACAACTAAAACAGGTACAGTCATGAAAAAATCCTTTGTTTTTGCAGCATTACTATTGTTGGTCACGCAGTTGTCTCAGGCGCAGGATCCCTTCACCGAGAGAAGGGATGTTTCAGGATTCAGTGAAGTCGGCTTTGCCGTATCAGGGGAGGTCATTATCAGCCTGGGAGACAAGTACAGCGTTGTCCTTGAAGGTGACAGGGATTATATCAGAGAGATTGAAACAAAGGTCTATGGCAATGAGCTAAGGATCAAAAGGGAGAAATGGTTTGATACCGGAAACAGGAAAGTCGTTGTGCGAATCACCATGCCTGACCTTGAAGGTGTCAGTGTATCAGGCTCAGGGAGGGTCACAGTGAACGACCCTCTCAAGGGGGGAGACCTTGATATCGGCATCAGTGGCAGTGGCAAGGCTTTTCTCCGTGATGTGGCACTCAGCAACGTCGAATGTTCCATATCCGGATCAGGAAGCCTGAACATTACCGGAGAGGGCACCGTCGATCGCCTTGAAATAAATATTTCAGGCTCTGGTGACTATGTGGGGGAAGCCACCAGGGTGGAAACACTGGAGGCAGCTATCTCCGGCAGCGGCAGCTGCGACTGTTATGTTACCGGAATGTTAAAAGCCTCTATCTCAGGCAGTGGCAACATCCGTTACTCGGGTAACCCGAAGATTGATGCCGCTGTCTCAGGATCTGGCAAGGTGCGGTCAAAATAATCAGCTGCGCAGGATCTTAACTACTCCGTTTTCGGATACCCTGATGACCGAAGAGGCTTTTGCCCTGCTTCGGTCATCCTGTCTCCAAAGGCATACATAATCGACTGATGCCTTCAGTTCCTCGCTGATCTCGTCAAATATTGCAGGGGCATCACTGCCGCTTATATTTGCTGAGGTTGATACCAGGGGCTTGCGCAGGGCAGTGATGAGATCATCGCAGAATGGATCGGCACAGATCCTGACACCCACGGACCCGTCGGCCGAAGCCACCCCCTCAGCCAGGCTCCGCCCCCTGTCATAGACTATGGTGAGAGGCTTCTCCGTCAGCTCTGCAATCTGCAGTGCCACATCCGGAGGGTTGTCAACATACCTGGTTAACATCGAGGGTGAGTTGACCAGGATTATCAGGCTCTTGCTTTCAGCGCGCTGCTTAATTGTATATATCTTTTTCACTGCCTCGCTGTTCGTGGCATCGCACCCCAGACCCCATACGGTATCTGTGGGATAGAGTATGACCCCTCCTGCACGCAGTGTCTTCAGGGCGTTTCTGATGTCATCTCCGTATACGTTTATCATACCATAATATCATTTTCCCGGAGTGCGTTATTCAGGGAGGTCTTTTTGTCTGTTGACTCGCTCCTCTTACCTATGATGAGGGCGCAGGGTATGTTGTACATTCCTGACGGGTATTGCCTTGGGTAGGTACCCGGGATCACAACGCTCCGGGGCGGCACGTATCCCCTGTACTCGTGGGGCTTGCTGCCCGTCACATCAATGATCTTCGTCGAGCCTGTTATAACCGTGCCTGCTGCTATCACTGCCTCAGAGCATATGCGTGCGCCTTCGACGATGATGGCGCGTGACCCGATGAAACAGTTGTCCTCCACCACCACCGGAGCTGCCTGCACCGGCTCAAGTACCCCACCCAGGCCCACGCCTCCACTCAGGTGAACGTTTTTTCCTACCTGGGCGCATGAGCCTACGGTGGCCCAGGTGTCTACCATCGTGCCTTCGTCAACATAAGCGCCTATATTCACGAATGAAGGCATGAGGATGACTCCCCGGGCAATGTATGACCCGTAGCGGGCAACGGCATGAGGTACCACTCTCACACCAAGCTCACTGTAATTGTGCTTCAGGTCTATCTTGTCATGAAACTCGAGCGGACCGGCAGTGGTAGTCTTCATCTCACGCATCGGGAAATATAATATCACCGCTTTCTTCACCCAGGTATTGACTATCCACTCATCACCCTGAGGCTCAGCCACTCTCAGCACACCTTTGTCAAGCGCTTCAATCACCTCCTCAACAGCAATCCTGACCTCCCGGTCACGGAGCCTGTCGCGCTCCACCCAGGCTGCCTCTATCAAATCCTTTCTGTGACCCATTTTCCCGGTTAAATTTTAATTAAATGAATCTTGCATGAGCCAGAGTTAACAAAAGGATTTGATTATTAAATCCCATGCAAGTTCCATTTGACCAATAAAATAAATTTATTATAAACAGATGAAAGATAAAGTTAAAAAACAATAATAGCGGTTATTTGTTTTCTGAACTTAAATACATAAGTATAAATTTGAAATCTATCAAATCGAAAAATCATCATGCGCAAAATTATCCTCACCTCACTTCTTGCCGGGCTGTTTGCTCTGGCAGGAGCCCAGGACAACGGCAGGTACCAGGTTCCGCCTGCGGCCATCGTTGCCATCGTAGATGCACCCCAGACCCCTTCGGTGCTTCTCAGTCCGGACAACAAGACCATGCTGCTTCTTGACCGGCAGGATCTTCCGACAATTGCCGATCTGTCGCAGTCCGAACTCCGGCTTGCCGGGATACGCTTTGACCCTTCCACCAACGGCCCGAGCCGGGGGCAGGGTGTTACCGGTATCTCCTCAATGAACAGTGACGGAACATCTCTGCGTGTTCTGACCGGTCTGCCTGCCGGTGCAAGGCTGGGCAGCGTATCATGGTCGCATGACAGCAGGAGCTTCGCCTTCACGAACACCACTGACGTTGCAACGGAGCTATGGGTGGCCGATGCTGAGGTCATGACCGCGCGAAAGGTTGATGAGGGTGTCAATGGCATCTTCAGGCGCACCATCAGCTGGCTGCCTGACGGATCATTACTCTACCTGCGCACCCCGGGTGACAGGGGGAAGGCCCCGGTGGCATCACAGGTGCCTGAAGGACCGGCGATACAGGAGAGCGAAGGCAGACAGGGCGAGTCGCGAACATTCCAGGATTTGCTTAAGACCGTAGATGATGAACGGATATTTGAATACTACGCCACATCAGAACTGGTGAGATGGGATGGCAGCAACACCACGGTCATCGGAAACAGGGGCCTCATCACTGATGTGTCTCCTTCCCCCGACGGAAAGTGGCTGTTGATGACACTGATTGAAAAGCCCTTCTCGTACATTGTACCTTATTATTTCTTCCCATCCCATACTGAATTATGGGACCTGAACGGCAAAGTCGCAAGGACACTCCTTGTCAAACCACTGCAGGAGAACCTGCCAAGGGGATATGATGTCGTTCAGCCCGGCCCCCGCAATTACAACTGGCGCAGCGACAAGCCTGCCTCACTTATGTGGGTGGAAGCCCTTGATGAGGGTAATTACCATGCCAGCGAGATGCAGTACCATGACCAGGTCTGGATGCTCGAGGCGCCGTTTACCGGTGACCCGCTTGCGTTCCTTGCTGCCGAAAAACGTTTCCAGGGAATCATGTGGGGCAATGAGAACCTTGCCATCATGATGGAGGGGCTGTCAAAATCACGCATCAGGGTAACCAGCACATTCAATCCTGCTAACCCGCAGTCTACCGTTAAAAAGATATCCGAGCTCAATTCCGACGACCGGTACAATAACCCGGGGTTCCCCATGACTGTCCCCAACCTCTACGGCAGGAATGTGCTGCTGACGTCAGACAAGGGCAGGAGCATCTACCTCTCAGGACAGGGAGCTTCACCTGAAGGCGACAGGCCTTTCGTTGACAAATATGATCTCAAAACAGGCAAGACCACCAGGCTGTGGCGCTCCGAGGCTCCCTACTACGAGACAGTAAATGAGTTCATTGACCCGGCTAAAGGGCTGCTGTTAACTGTCAGACAGTCAGTTACTGAGGTCCCCAACTACTTTGTCCGCGACCTTAAGAAAGGAACGCTGAAGCAGGTGACAAAATTTGAGAATCCCTATCCGCAGCTTGCCGGTGTTCACAAGGAACTGGTCACCTACAAGCGCAATGACGGTGTAGACCTCTCCTTCACGCTCTATCTCCCGGCGGGATATGACAGGGAAAAGGACGGTCCGCTGCCTACGATTCTCTGGGCTTACCCGCGCGAGTTCAATGACGCCTCTACTGCCGGCCAGATAAGCGGTTCACCATACAGCTTCATCCGTGTCAGTCCTTCGTCAGTGCTTGTTTATGTCACCCAGGGCTATGCGGTTCTCAATGATGTAAGCTTTCCGATAGTGGGTGCCGAGGGCCGGGAGCCGAACGACACTTTTGTTGAGCAACTTGTTGCCAATGCTGAGGCCGCAATCAACAAGGCGGCCGCGATGGGTGTCACTGACCCGGCGAGGGTGGCTGCCAGCGGCCACTCATATGGGGCGTTCATGACCGCTCATCTTCTCTCGCACTCGAGACTCTTTGCGGCAGGTATTGCCCGCAGCGGTGCCTATAACCGTTCCCTGACGCCCTTCGGGTTCCAGAGCGAACGGCGCAGCTTCTGGGAGGCTCCGGAGCTCTACCTCGAATTGTCGCCGTTCACGCATGCAACAAAAGTCAAGGACCCGATGCTGCTGATACACGGCATGGCTGATGATAACCAGGGGACCTTCCCGATACAGAGTGAGAGGTACTACGCTGCCCTCAAGGGTGCAGGCGCAACCACGAGGCTGGTGCTGCTGCCCGCTGAAGCTCACGGTTACGCTGCCCGGGAGTCGCTCCTGCACATGCATTGGGAGTATCTCAGATGGCTCGATAAATATGTGAAGAACAAAAATTAATAACTGCAAGGTGCGGTTAGGTTATGTAAAAAAACTGATTAGTTTTGTACCTCAAATCGTATAAAAACCTAAGCTTATGATTAGTAGTTTGTTCTGGATAGCGCCTGTCTCAGCGGTGCTGGCTTTGATATTTGCATGGATATTCTACAGGAGTATGATGAAAGCACCTGCAGGCAGTGACCGGATGCAGGAGATAGCCGGTTACGTCAGAGAAGGTGCGATGGCTTACATCAAACGCCAGTACAGCGTTGTGTTCAAGGTCTTTGTTGTGCTTGTATTTCTCCTTGTGATACTGGCTTACCTGGGGGTTCAGAACCCCTTCGTGCCGCTGGCGTTCCTGACAGGCGGTTTCTTCTCAGGCCTATGCGGTTACCTGGGAATGAGAACCGCAACAAACGCATCGTCAAGGACAGCCCAGGGGGCTTCCGAATCACTTAACAAAGGGCTTAAAATAGCCTTCCGCAGCGGTGCCGTCATGGGACTTATCGTTGTCGGTTTCGGACTGCTTGACATCGTTCTCTGGTTCCTTGTCCTTAATAACTGGGTCTTCAGTCCTGAGAATATGGCCACCGGTATGGAATGGCTGGGACTGACGTTTGTTCACCCTGGCACCACCGACCATCAGAAGATGGTCGAGATCACTGCCACCATGCTTACCTTCGGGATGGGCGCCTCAACACAGGCTCTCTTTGCCCGCGTGGGCGGCGGTATCTTCACCAAGGCTGCTGACGTTGGTGCTGACCTTGTTGGTAAAGTTGAGGCAGGCATCCCTGAGGATGACCCCCGCAACCCCGCAACAATAGCAGATAACGTTGGTGACAATGTCGGTGACGTGGCCGGGATGGGTGCTGACCTTTACGAATCATATGCAGGTTCAATACTGGCGACGGCTGCACTCGGAGCAGCGCTGCCTCTCATTACGGCCGGTGATCAGATGAAGGCTGTCATCGCACCGATGATCGTGGCTGCAATAGGAATCCTTCTCTCCATAGCCGGTGTCTACATGGTACGCACCAGGGAGCAGGCCACACAGAAAAACCTGCTCAATGCCCTTCTTCTGGGTACGGGCGGCAGCTCGGCCCTCATCCTGGTAGCCATTGCCGTTATGGCCGCCACAGGATGGATCACATGGGGTATCTTCGGTGCTGTGGTAGCAGGACTGGCTGCAGGTGTGATTATTGGTCAGTCAACGGAATACTTTACATCCGATGAATACAAGCCCACCAAAGGCATTGCAAAACAGACACAGCAGGGCCCGGCAACGACGATCATCGAAGGTATAGCCGTCGGTATGCAGTCCACATGGATTCCTGTCCTTACCATTGCCATAGCAATTATTGCTGCCTATGGGTTCGCGGGCGGGTTCCAGAACTTCTCAGTAGGGGTCTACGGTATCGGCTTTGCCGCTGTGGGGATGCTTTCAACCCTGGGTATAACCCTTGCCACCGACGCCTTCGGCCCGATAGCCGACAATGCCGGCGGTAACGCGGAGATGGCCCATCTTCCCAAAGAGGTACGTGAGCGTACCGACGCCCTTGACATGCTGGGTAACACAACGGCAGCAACAGGTAAAGGATTTGCCATCGGCTCTGCAGCTCTCACGGCAATGGCCCTCGTGGCAGCATACATGGAGGAGGTCAAACTCTGGCTCGGACGCCTCGCAGACGATACAGTTGAGGGATACAAACAGATTGGCGATGTGCTCTTCTACAAGAGCACCATACCTGCGGTAATACCTGAAGGAATGACTGCGATTTACGTCAGTACTGCTCATATAAAAGACTTTGTAGGAGCGTATGATCTGTCGCTGTTCAATCCGCTGCTCATTGGCGGTATATTCATAGGCGCCATGATGGCGTTCCTCTTCAGCTCGATGTCAATGAAAGCCGTGGGACGCGCTGCAGGAAGCATGGTTGACGAGGTGAGGCGCCAGTTCCGCGAGATACCCGGTATCATGGAAGGGACGGGCAAGCCTGATTATGCCAGGTGTGTTGCCATCTCCACGAAGGGTGCACAGCGCGAGATGATGCTTCCCTCACTGATAGCCATCGCTGTTCCGTTGATCATAGGGCTCACTCTTGGTGTTGCCGGCGTTGTAGGCCTGCTGATTGGAGGTATGACAACCGGCTTCACACTGGCCAGCATGCTCAACAACTCGGGCGGTGCGTGGGATAACGCGAAGAAGTTCATCGAGAAGGGCAACTACGGCGGCAAAGGCAGTGAGTCACACAAGGCCGGCGTGGTGGGTGACACGGTAGGTGATCCATTCAAAGATACCTCAGGTCCCTCGCTCAACATCCTCATCAAGCTCATGTCAATGGTCTCCGTGGTTATGGCCGGGCTGACCGTGACCTGGAGCATCATGGGCTAATTACCTTACAGACTTATGTAGCGACTCTCTTTCCGGGCGTCGTTACATTTTTATAGAAGAAGAGGCTGTTTCAAAACACAATGAGGCAGCCTTTCTTTTTTGGATTCCGGCCTCTTGCCGGTGTTGTTCCAATAAGTGCGTCCGGGCAGGATGTCCACAATACTTATTCTACCCTATCTGGTATAATTCAATGTGCTGTAAGTATTCCTATACCCTTTAGGGGTTATATTAATAATAAAACGCTATATTTATACCCGAAGAGGTATATTATCTATTTATTATATTATCTTTATACCCGGAAAGGTATAAATATAGCAAAAACTCCTATGGCATTATCGGACTTTTTAAAAGAGAAAAGGAAGAGATTGAAGCTGACGCAGCAACAGTTGGCTGAAAAGGCAGGTGTAGGACTTCGTTTTGTTCGTGATCTTGAACAGGGAAAAACCACACTCAGGATGGACAAAGTAAACCAGATATTAATACTATTTGGACAGGAGCTGGGTCCTCAGCCAATAAATCGTGAAAAACTTTTAAATGAATGAGAAAATCGAAAGTATACATGCACAATGAACTGGCCGGGTTTTTAACTGAGAGCGTAGATGGCTATTTATTTAAATATGACCCGAACTATTTGACCAGACCAGGGGCAAAACCGGTAAGCCTCACTCTGCCACTACAGGACAAAGAATATGTAAATAAGACTTTGTTTCCTTTTTTTGATGGGTTGATTCCTGAAGGTTGGTTATTGGAAATTGCTGAAAAGAACTGGAAATTAAATGCCCGTGACCGGATGGGTCTGTTACTTGCATGTTGCAGGAATTGCATTGGCGCAGTCAGTATCGAAGAGGATAAATCATAGTTACAAGCCATGCGAAGATGTTTATACTGTTATGAACCGCTGGGAGAAGGAAGGTCGGAATTTCATGGCACCTGCTCCGGAAAAATATTCGGATCACCGAATTCCCCTGAATTGCCCTACACGGAAGATCAAATGTTAAATCTTGCCGAAGAGGTAATTAAATCTCAGACTTCCGTGACAGGAGTACAACCAAAGTTGTCATTGCATCTGGAGAAACTCTCAAAGAAAGGACGACCCACTGCGGTTTACCATAGTTGGTCTATGGGGTGGATACATTTTAAAACCACCGGCAAAACAATACAGATGTCTTCCGGAACTTGAAGACCTGACAATGCATCTGGCGGAGATTTCGGGAATAGATGTGGTACCACACTCTCTCATCAGGCTGAGCTCCGGTACACTTGCATATATAACCAGGCGGATTGACAGGGTACATGAAACCAGGATCCATATGGAGGATATGTGCCAACTGACAGAAAGACTGACCGAACAAAAATATAATGGTTCACATGAACAAATCGGGAAGGCCATCGTCAGATACTCGGCCAATCCGGGATTAGATATTATTAATTTTTTCGAACAGGTTCTGTTTTCCTTTCTTACCGGGAATGCCGATATGCATCTGAAAAATTTCTCACTGATTGACAGACCGGAACTGGGTTACGTTCTAACTCCGGCTTATGACATGGTTGCATCCGGTCTTGTAGTGAAAGGTGATGATGAAGAGTTGGCACTGACCTTAAACGGTAAAAAGAAAAATATCAGAAAAAAGGATTTTCTTGAGCCGATGAGCATATTTAACATAAATGCAAAGGCTATTGAAAACATATTTAATAAGCTACGGACTTCAGTAGAGAAATGGCATGATTTCATTGATAAAAGTTTCTTACCCGAAGAAATGAAAACATCATACCATGATATGATAAATAAACGGGCAAACAGGATCTATACTAATTCCATTTGAAATATTATCTGCCATGATCTGTCAGAATCAGGGACATTTACCATACACACCGATTGTTTAACATAGATGATTATGAAATTCATTCCGGAATTCAGTGATATTGAGGCGGCCATGCAGCTCATCGCGCCGCATGTGCATCGCACCCCGGTGCTCACCTCGCAGCAGGTTGATGCTATCAGCGGGGCTCATCTCTTCTTCAAGTGTGAGAACTTCCAGAAGGTGGGGGCCTTCAAGTTCAGGGGTGCCACCAACGCTGTACTGAATCTTACGGACGGCCAGCGCGCCGCCGGCGTGGTGACGCACTCGTCGGGCAATCATGCCGCCGCCCTGGCTCATGCCGCGGTGTCGCGCGGTGTGCACGCCTACATCGTGATGCCCTCCACCGCGCCTGAGGTGAAGAAGAGGGCGGTGGCGGGCTACGGCGCTGAGATCACCTTCTGTGAGCCCACGCTGGCGGCGCGCGAGGCCGCCGCCGCCGAAATCATTACGCGCACCGGCGCCACGATGATCCATCCCTATGACAACTTTTTCATCATCGCCGGACAGGGGACGGCGGCGATGGAGATGCTTGCCTACATCAACGGCGCTGACGCGGTCATCGCCCCCGTCGGCGGCGGCGGCCTCCTCAGCGGCACGGCCATCGCCACACGCCACCTGGCACCCGGAGCAAAGATCTACGGCGCCGAGCCGCTGCTGGCCGATGACGCTGCCCGGTCATTGCACAGCGGCGCCATACAGCCCGCACTGCCGCCCCGGACAATCGCTGACGGACTCCTGACATCGCTCTGCGAAAGGACATTCACGGTCATAAAGGCCAATGTTGATGATATACTCACCGTGACCGAGGAACAGATAGCTGAAGCCATGAGGCTGATGTGGGAGCGGATGAAGATCGTCGTCGAACCCTCCTCGGCCGTGCCCCTGGCATCTGTGCTTGCCAACAGGAGCCTCTTCGAAGGCAAAAGGGTGGGAATTATTGTCTCCGGCGGGAACGCTGACCTGACGAAGCTTCCTTTTGGTCAATACGACTGAAATACGCGATGATGGGGTAGTGATCAGAGTACCTTGCCTTGACAATGTCAAAGTCGCTGCAGTACATCTCCTCGTTGTAAAGAATGTAATCAATCCTGTTGGGCGGGTATTTGCCCCTGTAGGTGAAGCCGGCGCCATAGCCCGCCTCCACGAAGGCATCCTTCAGCCCGCGCCTCATGGTCCGGTACGTATATGACGTGGGCGTGTCATTGAAGTCGCCCGTCACTATCACAGGATAGGGCGACGTTTCGATATGCCTTCTCACCCTGTCAACCTGAAGCGCCCTGGTGGCAAAACCCTGCGTCAGGCTGCTGTAGATGCCCTGGATGTTATTCATCGAGCCCCGCTGCTCCTCACCGGCAAGCTCACTGAGGAGGGTGCCCTCCACACGGCGCAGACGGAACGACTGCAGGTGGTTGTTGTATATCCTGAAGGTGTCCATGTCAACAACGATGTCAGTGAAGATCGTCATTGATGACGAACCCGGGTGAACGATGTCTCCCCGGTAAACGATGGGGTAACGGGTGATGGTGACTATACCGTACCTGCTTGCAGCCCCGCTCTTTAATAAGCTTGAAATGAGTGTAAAGCCGGCCACCCAGGCCCTCCTTCAGCTTCCTCTCACCCGCAGCCGGGTCACCCCTGACAAAGTACTCCTGGAGGCACAGTATGCCCGGGTCCTCCTTCTTCAGGAGATCCAGCATCTTCCTGTGGGTGTCCCTTTCGCTCTCCTCGTATAAGTTGAAGAGACGTACGTTATAGCTCATCAGCTTGAGGTCATGATGCTCCTCAGTGCCGTGGTTGGTGAGCCTGATGAAGTTATGAATGTAACCGAAGCCGGCTGCGATGGCCACGAATGATATCAGGGCCTGCCATCTCCTCATTGCTACCCAGATAAGTACCATCACAATGTTGGCGGCAGCGATGTATGGATAAGCCAGCCCGAAGAGAGCGGGGAGGAGACTGTGGCAGGGTTGATATAGACAGAGAGGTATGCCAGCAGAAGGAGCAGCACAAGAACGATGTTCACTGCAAGCAGGATATTCCGCGTCAAACGTTTTAAGACGTTATCCTTTCTTCTGACTCTCGCTGAAAAGAATCTCTTTTTCTTCCCTGGTAAGACTGTCATAACCTCCTTTTGAGATCTTGTCGAGTATATGGTCCACGGCCTTCTGCCTTTCAGCTTTTGCCTTATTAAAGTCGTAATCGGTCTTCGTCTGCCGAGCGTCAAAGGCGGGTCCGGCCTTTTTATATGTGACCTTCATCTTCTTTCCCGGCTTGAAGAGAGTAACAAAGAAGTCTATAATACTGTTTATCCAGGCTCCGATATCCTTTCCGTTCTTCAGCCCGTAACCGTATGCCAGCCCCATCAGCGCCCCTCCGATGTGGGCTATCTTGCCACCGGTGTTCACCGAAAAGTCAAAGACGGAGGTAATGAGAAAGGTGATCAGGGCAAGGTACTTCAGTTTCACCCGCCCGAAGAAGAGGAGGTGCATCTCCATCTCGGGAAGATATACCGCCGTGGCTACCACCAGGGCCATCACCGAGGCCGAGGCACCGAGAGCGATTGATACATGCACCGTACCGGCAAAGGCCGGGAAGATGTTGAACAGTGCAATATAAAGAATAGCTCCTCCCAGGCCGCCCATGATATAGAGCGAAACCAGCTTGCGCTGATCAAGGTAACTCAGGAATATCTTGCCGAACCACCATAGCCACAGCATGTTGAAGAGGAGATGGATGAAACCCTGGTGGGTGAACATATATGTCAGCGGTGTCCATGGCTTTGAGAGAAGAGCATCTATGGATGCGGGAACGGAGAGGAATGATATTACCGTCGGTGCCAGGGCAGGACTGGCTGAAAGGACGCCAATGACCTCTATGACCTTAATAATGATGAAGATGGCGGCATTGAGGTAGAGCAGCCTTGTAAGTGCCGTACCCCTTTTGAATGAATTCTTTATCTCATCCCAGATACTCATCAGTAAAGTGTTTTTGTGGTCTTGCGCCAGTAGCGTATCAGGAGGTATCCAAATATCATGCCGCCGAGGTGCGCCGCATGGGCTATGTTACTGCCGGGACTGGTGATGGCGAGGTAAAGTTCAATGGCAGCATAACCTATGACCACGTATTTGGCCTTTACGGGAATTGGCGGGAAGATGAACATCAGCTGGGTGTTGGGGAAGAGCACCCCGAAGGCCAGCAGCACACCGTAAACGGCTCCCGAGGCTCCCACTACGGGTACGTTGAGTATCGAGTTCAGTTTCCCCATCTGCGCGTCTGCAAAGTTCCTTCCCTGGCTGATCGCATCTCCGCCGCTGTCATAGACCAGCTGAAGCTGTTCCGGCGAGAGGATGCCCATGACCTTGTTGTACTGAATATACTGAACCAGTTCAAAGAAGAAGGCGGCGCCGAGGCCGGTGACGAGGTAATATATCAGGAACCGTTTCGCACCCCAGACCTGCTCAAGCACACGGCCGAACATCCACAGGGCGAACATATTGAAGAGGAGGTGTATAAAGCCTCCGTGCATGAACATGTGCGTCACCACCTGCCATGAACGAAAGAATTCGGATTTTGGAAAGTATAGACCCAGTATTCCGTTAAGGTTGACCCCGGATATCTTCAGGAGTTCTGTCAGGATCAACATAACCACGTTGATGATGATGAGGTTCTTCACCACCGGGGGCATGCCTGCAAATATTCTGTTCATCTTTTGTAATCTCGGTTTTCAGTCCGCAAATTTAGCCATTCTGCCGGAAAATCAGCTGAATCTTCGGTCGAGCTCTTCGAGGGTGATGATATTCATCACCGTTTTGCCTGTGGGCGAGTAGTTTGGCATGGTGCAGGCGAAGAGCATATCGAAGAGCTCCTCCATCTCGGTATGCGTCAGAGGCATTCCGTAGGGGATGGCTGATGCCTTTGCCATGGAGAGCGCTACCCGCTCGCGGGCCCCTATTGAAGGATCGCTCATTGTATGCTTGTATTCTGCAATCAGCGTCTCGAGCATAGCCATGGGACTGGCGTTGCGGCTGTCGGCAGGATGGCTTGTGATGATCACAGTGTTGTCCGGTCGTGTCTGCACCTCAAACCCCAGTGTCCTGAGCTGGTCGCCTATCTCGCGGACGATGACGATGTCACCCGGGTTGAGCTCTGTCTCCACGGGAAAGAGCGACACCTGTGCCGGGCGGGGGCCGTCGCCGAGGGAGGCGAGGTACTTTTCATAGAGCACCCTCTCATGGGCCCTCCGCTGGTCTATCATCATGATGCCCGAGATAACAGGGCACATGATGTACCTGTTCTTTACCTGGAAAAAGCGGCGTTGCGCTGAAGTGCTGCCGTCACCCTCCCCCTGTTCGCTGCGGGCGGTGATGGTGAAGAGCGACTCCCAGCCATGGGGCCTGCCGTGTTCATTGTCACCCTTCCATTTTGTGTCAGGGCGCTGGTATTCTGATCCGTCGAAAGGGTTGAACGACTGGTCGACCTCGATATGCGGCTGCGGGGGTGCGGGAGAGTTGCCCGGGAAGACCGGTATCTCCACCGCCCCCTCGGGCCCGAAGTCGAGCGAGGGCACCACGTTGAAGCGCCCGAGGGCCTCGCGCAGTGAGGCGAGCATGATCTGCCACACCGAACGCTCATCTTCGAACTTGATCTCGGTCTTGGTGGGGTGGATGTTAACGTCTATGGCTGAAGGGTCTGCCGTCATATAGAGGAAGTATGCCGGTACGGTGTCAGGTGGCAGTATACCCTGGTAGGCCTCGAGCACCGCGCGGTGCAGGTAGGGGTGTCTTATGAACCTGTTATTGACGAAGAAGAACTGTTCACCGGCCGAGCGGCGCGCGTTCTCGGGCTTGCCGGCGAAGCCGCTGATAGACACTATCGAGGTGATCGTCTCCACGGTGACCAGGTTCTGGTTGTAGTGTTTGCCGAAGAGGGTCACGATGCGCTGCCGGTGGTTGCCTGCCGGGAGACGGTATATCTCCTGGTCGTTGTGGATGAGGGTGAACTTTATCTCCGGGTGTGCCAGTGCCACGCGCTGGAACTCGGTGATGATGTGTCTGAACTCGGTGTTGTCCGACTTCAGGAACTTGCGTCGGGCAGGGACGTTATAGAAGAGGTTCTTCACGCTGAAGACCGATCCGGCGGCGCAGGAGCAGGGCTCCTGTCTTATCACCCTCGAGTTGTTTATCTCTATCAGGGTGCCGGCCTCATCCTCCTCTCTCCGTGTGCGCAGCTCTGTCATGGAGACGGCCGCCACGGAGGCGAGGGCCTCGCCGCGGAACCCCTTGGTGGTGATAGAGAAGAGGTCGTCGGCTGATGATATCTTCGAGGTGGCGTGTCTCTCGAACGCCAGGCGGGCGTCGGTCTCGCTCATGCCGCTGCCGTTGTCTATCAACTGCACCAGGGTGCGCCCGGAGTCGCGTATAACCATGCTTATCTCCGTGGCGCCGGAGTCGACGGCGTTCTCAGCCAGCTCCTTGACGACAGAGGCGGGGCGCTGTATGACCTCGCCGGCAGCTATCTGGTTGGCGACGGAGTCGGGAAGGAGCTTGATAATGTCACTCATCGGCAGGGGTTAAAAGCGAAGGTAAAAATATATTGCCATGATCATTATCAGGGCGATGACGAGCACCCTGATCAGTGTATGTTTTTCGACGCGTTCCTTCCTCCTGTGGAAGTAGTTTTTCATGTCGCCGCGCATGATCTTCGACCTGTACACTGCACCCTGCGCCCCTTGCTCTGTCCTCTGCGCCCTGTGCTCTGCGCCCTGTGCCCCTTGCTCTGTGCTCTGCGCCCTGTGCCCTTCGCCCTGTGCCTCTTGCTCTGTGCCCTTCGCCCTGCGCCTTCCGCCCTTTTCCCCTTGCTCTGTGCCCTTTGCCCTGCGCCTCTCTTCCATCTCCTCCTTCGCCGGGTCGTAATAACGAGGCACGTAGTTGAAGCCACGCGGTTTGTTTTGCTTGAAGAATCCCGGGATCGCCATGATTAACTTTTTGCAAAAATACTAAGAAAACCCTGAATTCTGAATTTCTGGCAGCGCAACAGGAATTTTAGAATTGTTCTCTTTTTTGTTACCTTTGGTACTATTAAACCTGCGACCTGAAGATGAAGATCCTTGTCACCTTTGCCGGGAGTGCCGGGCCTTCAGCCGGTGTGGCTCACCGCATTGCCAGGGTGATGACCGGCCTGGGAGCCGAGGTGACTCTTCTGCCCATGACAGCTATAACTACGGTCAAGGGGTTCTCTGCCGTCATTGCCGGAAGCATCGAGAAGGGTGGCGGCTGGGTGCCGGAGGCGATGGAGTTTGTACGCAGGAACCAGGCGCTCCTGAACAAGAAGCCGTTTGCCCTCTTCACCGTTATCCCTTTGCTGGCCTCGGAGAAGGGTGCGGAGTCGCGCATGGTGATCATGCAGCATACGGCGCATGTGCGCGGCATGGTGCACCCTGTCAGTGAGGGTTTCTTCAGCGGCGAGGCAGAGCGCAGGAAGGAAGCGAAACCCGGCGAGAGGTCTAAGTTCAAGCTCAGGGTACTATTAGGGCTGCTCAAGGAGGGCGACCGGAGTCACGGGGAGATAGAGACATGGGCTGCGAAGCTGCATGAGAAGCTGCTGAGGGCAGCAGGCAAAGGAGTCAAGGGCCTGGTGCACGGGCTATAGACCTCACACCAGGGAGCAGCAGGGCAGGATGCTCTAAAAAACCTTATATTTGTATTATCATGCAACGCAGTGAAATACATAGCAATATCATTAATTACTTAAGGCCGTATAAACCTGAGTGGATTGGAATTTTTGGTTCATTTGCCAGGAAAGAGGAGACGCCCGAAAGTGATATTGATATACTTGTGAGATTTAAGGAGACGTTATCCCTACTGGACTTGGCAAGAATTCATCGGGAACTTTCTCAGATATTAGGGAAGGATGTTGACCTGGTAACTGAGTCCTCTCTTAAGAATGAAAGATTAAAGAAATACATCTATAATGATCTTAAAATCATCTTTGAATGAAAGATGACACAATCTATATTGAGCATATTCTTCAGAGCATTGATAGAATTGAACTCTACTTATACGGAAAAGATCATCAATCCTTCTCCACTGACTTTATGACCCAGGATGCTGTTGTAAGACAGTTGGAAATTATTGGAGAGGCAACTAAACGGATATCAAAAGAGTTACGAAACTTAAATCCTCAAGTTCCATGGTCTGATATGGCAGGAATGAGAGATATACTCATTCATGATTATATTGATGTAGATCTTGATATTGTTTGGAAAACTGCGTCCGAAAGCATTATTAATCTCAAAAATCTTGTGCAGAATCTGACTTTAAAAGGCTGAAATTTAGGCCGCTTTGTGGGGGTATCCTATCTCAATAATCCCAGATCATCATACATAATATTTCTTTGCTTTCAGGTTATCTGCATCTGAGACTCACTATTCTTCCATGATCATACTGAAGCTTCGCATGCCACACACCATTCTCGTCCCGGCCTTAAAAGGGCTACTAGCATTAAAATTTGAGACCTTACAAGTTGGTTCTCGTTGTTGACAATAAAATTGATATTTAAGCTGGCGTGGGGGGAGTAGCTACTTCAATATTTTTTTCCGGGGGTTGTAATGAAAAGGTTTCTAGGTGTTTTCGCTAATTATGCATC
Source organism: uncultured Rikenellaceae bacterium (assembly GCA_963696805.1). Taxonomy (GTDB): domain Bacteria; phylum Bacteroidota; class Bacteroidia; order Bacteroidales; family VadinHA17; genus SR-FBR-E99. The sequence continues at coordinate 363,160 of CAVOLF010000004.1, read as the reverse complement.
ATATGGTTAATATTTTTTCCAAAAATCCTTGACTTTATTAAAATCCCGTCTTAAATTTGATATGCTGCATTTCTAAAAATTAATTACATGTCGTTGTTCAAGTACATTGCGCGTCTGCAACGGATGGATTCGCTTATTGCAATGAAAGCCACCGGTCCTCCGGAAGCTTTTGCTTACAAGATGAACCTGAGCCGAAGTACTCTCTTTGAGACGCTTCAGGAGATGAAAGGTATGGGTGTTGACATAAGGTACTCAAACATCAGGGAAACCTATTATTACGGTGATGCCAGGCGCATAGTAATTAAAATTGAAAATGCTGGCGAGAAGCAATGACAACCACAATTGAACTACTTACGTCGTCCCCTGGTCACGAAGTCTCGGGACAAAGGCTTGAAATCTAAACAAAAAATGATATGGTAGAACGAATCTTGTCAATCAAAGGTTGGAAGCTATTTTCCGGAGTTGTTTTGTCGAATCTTCTCATTCTGTTTTTATCCCAAACAGCTCTGATAAACGAGATAGTCTTCTTTAATACTTATAGTGAGCAGCTCACATACGACAGAGCCATGGAGCTTTTTAACAGGATGAGATCTTTTGTCTGGGTAAGCTACATAATTACGCCAGTCCTTTTATTGCTTAAGTTTTCAGCGATGAGTGTGCTGCTTTATATCGGGGTATTTTTCAATGACCTTCATAAAGAAATCACTCTGGGCAAAATTTTCAAAGTCGTAATTGTGAGTGAATTGGTATTTATTGTTGCCTCAATAACTAAATTATTGTGGTTTATCTTTTTTGCAGGCAATTATATCCTTGATGACATGAGCTTCTTCTATCCGCTGTCATTGATTAATCTGTTCAGTCGGACGGAGATAGCCACCTATTGGATATATCCTTTGCAGACAGTCAACATATTCCAGCTGGTTTATGTGCTTTTGCTTGCCCTTGGCCTGTCAAGGATCAGTTCTATTAAAAGAGAGGCTGCAGACAAAGTTGTGCTTGCCACATATGTTCCAGGCATAGTCGTCTGGGCGGCGCTGATAATGTTTCTTTCAATTGATGCACAGGTATGAAAAAACTGGCAGGCAAACTATTGCTCGTACTTACATTTGGCTTTTTCATTTTTTTGATAGGCGGGACACTTATCAGAAAAGCAAATGCCGAGGAAGCTGCTGCGAAAATAAGAAGTCTTCCGGATCTGATTATGACAGATATTAGGGGCAATGTCTTCAGAACGGATCAGATTACTTCCGGCCCACTGTTGATTACTTTTTTCCATCCGGAATGTGATCACTGCAGATACGAGATCTCGTCACTTCTTGAGACTGGTCTGCATGAAAGTCAGCTAACACTTCTGCTTGTCAGCTATGCAGACAGGGCCGAAATACAGTCTTTTATGCAGCTTCTTGATATTGTTGATGTTTCAAAATTACATATTCTTCATGACCCGGATTTCAAAATGAGTAAACTGTTCGGGGCTGATATCATGCCATCAAACTTTATTTACAATGACAGCTTGAAGTTGGTAAAGATTTTTAAAGGTTCGACCAGGCCGGAAGCAATGATGAAATACTTGTACGGCAATGATAAATACTAAAAGAATTAAAGATGTTTCATTGCTTCAGCACGATTCTACTGATTGTGGTGCAGCTTGCCTGGCATCGGTTATCAGATACTTCGGAGGGGACTCTGCTATAGATAGAATACGCAGGCTTAGTGGTACCACTCAGTCAGGAACAACAATGCTGGGTTTATATCAGGCTGCACAGGAATGCGGGATGGAGGCTAACGGTTATGAAGCCTCTGTGAATGATATTATGACATTCACCGGGATTCTGATACTTCATGTCACTCTTGAGAAGGGCTATGAGCATTACGTTGTCTCTTACGGATTTACAGGTGATAAATTTGTCATCTGGGACCCTGCAAAAGGTTTGGAATTAAAAACAGCATCAGAGGTTGAAAAGATTTGGGCAAGTCAAAAATGTCTTGCCGTCAGTCCGGGTAAGAATTTCGTTTTTGAGAAAGCATCCAAAAGAAGGAAACGACTGTGGGTAGTAGATACCATTAAGCCGGAATACGAATTGCTACTTTCCAGTGTAGTCGTAGGAGTTGTCATTGCATTACTTGGTGTTGTAATGGCGGTCTACACACAGAAGTTGCTTGACCGGATCCTGCCTTCCGGTGAAGTCAGAACGCTTGTTGTTTCAATAATCCTCGTGTTTCTGCTTCTGTCAGTGAGAGTTCTGCTCACTGCAGTCCGACAATCTATGTTATTATCCCAGGGTAAGACTTTTAATATCCGGGTTGTTGACGGATTCTACAGTTCATTGCTCGGATTACCCAAGTCCTTTTTTGATACCAGGAAAACAGGTGACATGGTCGCCAGACTCAATGATACAATGCGTATCCAGCGAGTCATCTCAGACGTTGTAAGTACATATGTTATCGATATTCTGATAGTATTGATAACAATGGTCATGATCTTCATTTATTCATCAGTTGCCGGAATAATATCCACGGTAGCCATTCCCCTGTTTTTCCTTCTGGTTTACAGTTGGAACAAGCCAGTTATCAAGTCACAGCAGGATCTAATGGCTGATTATGCTCTGAACGAAAGTAATTTCATCAATACCCTGAGGGGTATTACAGAGATAAAGAGTCTGAATTGGAAAGGTTACTATGAGAATAGAAATAAATCTATATTCAGTTCATTTCAGGAAAGAGCTTTCTTGTTAGGTAAGATCAAAATTAAACTCGGGATGATTACAAACCTCGCAGGCACCCTGTACCTGATTGGATTACTCTTATATACTGCGCTTGAGGTAATGGGGACGCGGATGACTCAGGGCGAGCTGATGGCTATCATTTCACTTAGTTCTACCCTGCTGCCGTCAGTAATGAACCTGGCTCTCGTCTCCATTCCTTTAAGTGAGGCAAAGGTGGCTATCGAACGGATGTTTGAATTCACACAGTTAAATCCGGAAGCATCAGGAGACGCTGAGGAAGAAAGCAAAATACAAATCTCAAAGCTTTCTGTGAGCGGAATCTCCTTTCGGTTCCCTGGACAGCGACTGCTCATTTCTGATGTGAACCTTGACATTGAGAAAGGCAGTATAGTCGCTCTGGTGGGTGAGTCAGGTTCCGGCAAGAGTACCCTGGTAAATATTCTTATGCGCTTTTATCAACCGGAGTCTGGATCTGTAATTGTTAACGATTCTGTCAGCAATCACGAAGTGCCTCTGGAACGCTGGCGCAGGTCGATAGGTCTGATTCCACAGGAAATCCATATTTTCAATGGCACTGTATTGGAAAATATTGTACCTGATGGTGATGAAGCCAAGACTCAGAAACTGGTTCGTCTGGCGACAGACTATGGGTTAGAACCATTTGTTAAAGGCCTTCCGCTCGGTTTTGCCACCCTGACAGGGGAGGATGGTGTGAAGCTTTCAGGTGGGCAGAAACAGGTCATTGCTTTCATGAGGACATTAATCAATGAGCCTGACATGCTCCTTATTGATGAGGGCACTTCCGGGATGGACAGGGATACGGAAACTCTTATTCTTAATATTCTGAGGCGAATAAAAGAATCAGTTGGTGTGTTGCTGGTCACTCACCGGATTAACCTGATTAAAAAGTTATGTGACAGGATTTATCTCCTTGAAGGCAGAACCATTACGCTAGCAGGAACTCACAAGGAACTTATTGCAGGAGACAATCTCTACCGAAGATTTTGGGACGATTTCAGCTAGATCCGGGTTATAATTTGTAATCCTGGAGCCCTCACACCAAAACTGAAGTGTTGAGGGGGCTATTATAGTTGACCCTTCAGGCCATCACAATTAATATCACTTGTTAGCTATTGTAGAGCCGTGGCATCTTCGGCATCATATTGTACATTGAATATTTTCCACTCCTCGAATGGGTAGTTTTAAAAAATTTAAAAAAATCAAACAATCCGGTATTATCGGACTGCCCTGTTTTTATTTTGATAATGCAGACGGAATTAACTAACTTTCGTTTGCAGGCAGATACCGAAAAGCCTGTAATAGAGTAGGTGACAAAAAATTGTCTCGCTATGAAAGAATTAAACGTTACTCAAATGGAAGTTGTCGCAGGAGGTGGTTATTTCTGGGATGATCTTAAATGTAGTTTTGGGGGAGGGATCGTTGGTGCAATTTATGGTGGTTTAATAGGTGGCCCTGTGGGATTTGTGGCAGGGTTAGTTATTAGCTCTGTTTTATCAGTTGGGTGTAGCGCTGGGGTTCATGCTGGTTATTAATCCTTAGATGGATTAAAATGTGATTTTAGCGCCATGACTACTTAAGATGGGAAGTAAGGCATTAATTTAGTCCAAGAAATTATTCTTTAATTAATCTTAAATGAAGACCATTATGGGAAATTTAAAATTTACAGAAAGAATAGACTTTACTTACATTGTTGGGATCATGGTATGTTTCCTATTTTCAATTATTTCGGTAATTTTCTATAACGATTCTATCTATCCTTTGATGCTACCCGTAGGGGGTTTATTTTCGTATCTAGGAGTAGTAATTCGTGGAATTTATGATCCTAAAACATGGGGCACTTCCAATAAGAAAAGAAGGGCAAGTGTACTTGTTGGATACATTTCCATTTTCGTTATTTCTTTTATTGAGCTTTTTTTATTGCTATTGATTGGATTTGGCTTAAGAGGTCCAATGTTAAGAAACTTAATTCTTATTATTGGATTGGGTCTATTATTAATATCCCTTTGGGTTTATAGGGTTTATATTAAGAAATTACTATTGATGACTGACCCAAATGTAAATACTTAACCTGATTTAATCTTGCCAGATCAATGCTTTCTCTACTACCCCTACTTCTACAATTGACGTTTGTTTATTTTTCACTTAAGTAACCCCAAGCAAGAACTTGGGGTTATTTTTTATTTATGATGCTGATGTTTTTTTCAAGAGATAAAACAATAATCTCATTGGTACCATACGGATAATAAAGTACAATTGAACATTCGGATGAAATATTAAACTCTTTAATATTTTTACTAGAAATTATGCAATTCAAGGAGACTGGAACTACTGATAGAGATTGGAACCACAAATAAAAATATGGGAAGCTCAATATCTTTAACTCTGCAACAATGAAAAAACTTGAGATCGTCCTCATTGCCGGGGCCGTTATCGGACTACTGATGTCTCTCTTTGATGTCCCGCTAAACTCGCTGTTTGTATCACTGTTTTATTTCGCACTGGGACTGCTATATTTCTACTTTGGGTTTGCGTTGTTCAACGGTATCAGGTTCCGGGATATCTTTAAAGCCGATTCCTACAAAGGAGTTGGACCCTGGAAAATTGCAATTGCCATTGGAACGGGGATTGCTCTGTCTGACCTAACTGTTGGATTAATGCTCAGCATTAACAAATACCCTATGGCAAAATCCTTTCTGAGTACGGGATTAGTGTTAACGGCGATAATGATAGTGTTGGCGCTGATCAAAAACGCCAGGGATAAGAGTCCATTCTACAGGAACATTATTCAGAGGTGCCTGGTCTTTCTTATTATTGCCGTTGCATTTCTCCTTATTCCCGGGAATATATTCGAAAAACCATGAGTCATGTAGATAATAAATGTGATAGACATGATCCTACTGTCAAAGGTTGCACTCAATGTTCTGAATGTACTCTTCAACGAATTCATGGGGCGATAGAGAAAGGATCCTGCTGGTCGTGTTGCTGGTTGGAGGCATGATTAACTCTTCAATTATTGAAAGGAACAGGACAAATTATCGGTAAGGGTATAGAAATACGTCAGACACATCAAATTGTGATAAATATTAAAAACGACCGCCATGAAAAAAGCCTGGATAACATATACCATCGCTTCAGTTATTTTTTTCATAATCTGCCTGACGATTGTGATCTTTAATAATAGGCCTGTATCCAGTAATTTCTGGGAAGAAGCTCTGCTACTAGTGGCAATTGGAAACCTGGTAGTGGTATTCATCTACTACAGACGACATAAAGATGAATTATCCGGTGAGTAAGGCAAATGAGATCCTTGAAATAACCTCACACCATGATTGCCGATAAGAGACGTATACTTCTTAAAATAGGACTGATCATAAGCCTTTTGGTCTTAGCAGGCTCAGTAGTCCTGTTCACTCAGATCGCCCCGGGCTCTGCCGGCATAACTGCCATGACACTGACCGCACTCACCGCCCTATTATCAGGATTCTCATTCTTCCTTCAGCTGAAACAAATCCGGAAAGGGCCGGAGCATCACGGGTAATATTTTGCTATTTTTACGGGAGACCGCCGGCATGATTCCGGCTGAACCTGTACTCATTTAACCTCAAGCTGATAATGGATTTTCTGTTTAACAGCATTACCCTGATCACATGGCAACAGGTACTCATGTGGGTGATAGGAGCCACCCTTATATACCTGGCCATATCCAAAAAACTCGAGCCGCCACTCCTCCTCCCTATGGGCTTCGGAGCAATACTGGTCAACCTGCCCCTGTCAGGGGCCCTCGACCAGACCCTCCCGGGCATCGGCCATGTGACCGGTATCATCGACTGGCTCTTTGACGTGGGAATAGAGGCTTCAGAGGCAATGCCCATCCTGCTCTTCATAGGTATAGGAGCAATGATCGACTTCGGCCCGCTGCTCTCAAACCCCCGGCTGCTTCTCTTCGGCGCCGCAGCACAGTTCGGGATCTTCGTTACCGTCACCGCAGCAGTACTGCTGGGATTCGATCTTAAAGACGCCGCATCAATAGGAATAATCGGTGCAGCGGACGGTCCTACGTCAATCCTGGTGTCACAGGTGCTCAAAAGCAAATACATCGGACCAATTGCCGTCGCCGCCTATTCATACATGGCCCTGGTACCGATAATACAACCCTTTGCCATCAAACTTGTCACAACGGAAAAGGAACGGAAGATAAGAATGAAATACAACCCGAAAAGTGTTACAAGAATGACACGTATTCTCTTCCCCATCACAGTGACGGTGATAGCAGGACTGGTAGCCCCGGCGTCCATAGCACTGGTAGGGTTCCTGATGTTCGGTAACCTCATCAGGGAGTGCGGCGTGCTGGGGACATTATCGGATTCGGCCCAGAAGGAGCTGGTCAATCTTATAACCCTGCTGCTTGGCATCACCATCGCCGCCAGCATGAGAGCCGATCTCTTCGTGTCAGTGCAGACAATGATGATAATGGGCCTCGGCCTCCTGGCATTCATCTTTGACACCATCGCCGGAGTGACCTTCGCCAAGATCATGAACCTCTTCCTGAAGACAAAGATGAACCCCATGGTGGGAGCGGCAGGAATATCAGCCTTCCCGATGTCGGCAAGGGTGGTTCAACGCATGGGACTGGAGGCTGACCCGCAGAACCACCTGCTCATGCACGCCGTGGGTGCCAACGTTGCAGGACAGATAGCCTCGGTGATAGCAGGAGGCGTAATAATAGGACTGATGGCCGGATTAATATAGGAGTGAAAAATGAACACAGATCTGATAAACTCGCTGAAACTGATGGGCATGGGAATGGGCGCCATCTTCACAGTAATCCTGATAATATACATGGCTCTATGGATCATGCTCAGAGTCACCGGCACCCGTGAGAAGGGGAAGGATGCAACTGGCCAGTGACACTGCATAAAATCTCCATGGGAAGCTGCACCATACTCCTCCGGGCACCACAGCCCAGGTTCGCCACAGCAGCATGGCCACAGGGAGTCACGATACATCATCTTTTGAAGCCCCATAATAATTTTATACCTTTAACGGTGGAATAACACTTCTGCACATGAACCAGCTTGTGGTGCGCGATAAGGCATCGGAATTCGTATTTCGCTTCCTCGGAGGACTCCTTCTGCTGGCAGTAGGACTCCAGCTATTCACATATAACCCGCGAAGCGGTATGTTCTGGATCCTTGCCATTGTATTCATCCTGGTGGCGCTCTCCTTCTTCACAAATCATTTTGGTATCCTGATCATCAGGCTGACCTCTGATGGAGGGGTCCTGACCATCCGCTGGCATACCAAGCTATTTAAAAAACATGTGCACATTCATGAGATCACCTCAATAACAGAGGATAAGCGACGCATCTGTATAGTACTGAAAAGCGGCAAAAGCATCCGCCTGCCGGTCAGACTGATGGATCCCGACAAACGGAGGGCAGTGCGCAAATTCCTGAAGGAAAACACCGGCTTCTGACTCCTCAACAGAGCGCCCGCGGCAACTTCAGGCACAATGTATTATCTTTACGGTAGCTAAAGCCCGTATCATGAAACAACTCGTGCTCCGAAATACCACCTACGAAAAGATCTACCGGGCGCTTGGCGTTGTCATACTGGTGATGCTTATCATCGTGATCATTACCGGTGATTCATCAACCTGGGGCTTCTGGATCCAGGTGCTGTCCATGATCTTGCTGGCCGGAGCATTTATCAGCCTTAACTTCGGGACACTGGTGAACAGACTGACGGTCGAGGGAGGGAAGCTGACAGTAAGGTGGTACAACCGTCCTGCAAGAGTGACAGTGAGCATAGAAGATATCCAGGAGATCCGTGCAGATGAGAACTTCATACGTATTGTGCTGAGAACCGGCAGGATCATCCGGCTGCCGACGGGCATGCTGGAGTTCGACGAAAAACGTGCCATCCGCAAATTCCTTAAGGAGGCCACGGGAGTCTGACACTTATGCGCACCGTCCTCTCTCTTTGTCTCATGCTTCTTGCAGCTGCCATACCCGCAGCAGCTCAGAAGGTCACTGTCAGCGGTTTCGTCACCGACGCCGGCAGCGGTGAGCGCATGATAGACGCCACCGTCTACGAGAAGGCATCCTTTGCAGGTACAACCACAAACAACTACGGCTTTTACAGCCTCCCTCTCCAGCGCGGGGAATCGGTAATCATTGTCTCATACCTGGGTTATGACCCCATAACGGTAGAAGTAAACCTCAAGCGGGATACGGTGATGAACTTCAGCCTCGTGATGTCATCAAGCGAGATAAGCGCCGTCACCGTCACCGCCTCCGGCCGTCAGTCGAAGATAGAGAGCCCCCAGATGAGCATGATAGACATACCGGTCGAGAAATTCCTCAGGCTGCCCGTGATATTCGGAGAGGCCGACGTGCTCAAGGTGATACAGCTGCTCCCGGGTGTACAGTCGGGCACGGAAGGCTCGACAGGCATCTACGTCAGAGGAGGAGGCCCTGACCAGAACCTATTCCTCCTTGACGGTGTGCCGGTGTACAACGCCAGCCACCTCTTCGGCTTCATGTCGGTGTTCAATCCTGACGCCGTAAAATCAGTACAGCTCTACAAGGGAGGCTTCCCGGCGAGGTACGGCGAGCGCCTTTCGTCGGTGGTGGACATACGCATGAAGGAGGGCAACCAGAAGGAGTTTCACGGCAACTTCGCCATCGGACTGATCTCTTCAAAGCTGTCGCTTGAAGGTCCTATAATCAAAGACAAGACCTCATACATCATCTCGGCGCGCCGGACCTACTATGACGTGCTGGCCCAGCCATTCATCCTGGCGCTGAATGACGACCCTGATTCCCGTACCACAGGAGGGTATTATTTCTACGATCTCAATGCCAAGATCAATCACAGGTTCTCTGACAGAAGCCGCCTATACCTCAGTTCTTACCTCGGGCGTGACAGGGCCTTCACCAGGAACAGGAGCAAGCCCGACTACTATGATGAGAACAATGACAGGTTTGAATTCAAGGACAGTTACGGGCTGGGATGGGGAAACATCATCACATCACTCAGGTGGAACTATCTTATCACCAACAAGCTCTTCAGCAACACAACGCTGACGTACAGCAAGTACGACTTCGACGTAACCATTGAATCATCCGTGGAAAATCTGACTACCAGAGCGAAGGAGGTTGATTACTTCAGGTATTTCTCAGGTATAGAGGATGTGGGAGCGAAGATCGACTTTGATTATTATCCCTCCACAAGCCACTCGATAAAGTTCGGGGCGGGGTACACCTGGCACCATTTCAAGCCCGGTGTGACTACCTTCAGGTATGATCCGATGTACGAGGATGTGGGAATTGATACCACTTTCGGCGATGTTAAGATCAGGGCCAGCGAGTTCATTGCCTACGCTGAAGACAACTTTGACATCACTCCCCGCATAAAGATGAATGCCGGCATACGGCTGTCGCTCTTCAACGTGCAGGACACAAGCTATTTCGTTTTCCAGCCGCGGGTCTCGCTTCGCTATCTTGCCACGGACGACCTCTCTTTCAAGGTCTCCTACAGCAAGATGGCCCAGTTCGTACACCTGCTGACCACCTCGGCCATCAGCCTCCCCACCGACCTGTGGCTGCCGGTGACACGCAGGTTCGAGCCACCCATATCTCACCAGGTGGCCATCGGGAGCAGCTTCAGGCTGCCAGGACAGCTGGAGATGACCATAGAGGCATTTTACAAGACCATGGACAACCTCATTGAATATAAGGAGGGAGCCTTCTTCGGCGGCACCGGAGCAGGATGGGAGGCGAAGGTCGAAAAGGGCAGGGGATGGGCCTACGGGGCTGAGTTCCTGATAGAGAAGAACTTCGGCAAGCTTACAGGATGGGTCGGGTATACCCTGTCATGGACCGAGCGTCAGTTTGAGAACCTTAACTTCGGGAACGTCTTCCCGGCCAAGTATGACCGTAGGCATGACATAAGCGTGGCACTGACACATACCTTCAGTGAGAGGGTCGATGCAGGACTTGTGTGGGTCTACGGTACAGGCAATGCTGCCACGCTGGGCATCAGTGAATATCCGCCTGAGGATTTCATGGGCGGCGATTACTATTATTCAAATATAACTGAGTATCCAGGCCGCAATAACTACCGTACACCCTCATATCACAGGCTTGACCTTGGAGTGAACCTGCACAAGCAGAAGAAGAGAGGGGTGCGCACATGGAGCTTCTCAGTCTATAATGCCTACTCGCGCCAGAACCCGTTCTTCATTTACTGGAGCTCGGAGTACTACTCGGAACCTGATCCGGACAACCCCGGTGAAATGCTCTACTACAGCAAGCCGGTTCTGAAGAAGGTGAGCATCTTCCCTATCATCCCGTCGGTTTCATACTCATTTAAATTCTGACAGCCCCGGAGATGAAGAAACTGATAATATACGTTACGGCTGTTGTGGTAGTGTTACTCTCATCCATCTCATGCGAGAGCGTGATAGAGTTCAAGGGCTCGGAGGCTGAGCCGAGGACAGTGATCTACGCAATCGTGCAGACTGACAGCCTGATAACTGTATCTGTGGCTGAGAGCCATGCGGTCTTTGAGGAGCGGTATGAACCGGAGCAGATTACCGATGCCGTGGTACGCCTCTACCGTGACGGGGAGTTCATGGAAACGCTTACATATGTTCCTGCTGAGCCGGTGCCCGATTATTACCCTGCCAACCCCTATTCAAGGTATGTATCACAGGTGACACGTGCTGTTCACGGGAGCACATACCGTATTGAGGCAGAGGTCCCCGGGATGAAGAGAGCCTACGGAGAAGCCATTCTTCCTGATCCGGTGACTATCACCGGTATTGATACGACCTCGGTGATAAGAGAATGGGGTGAGAGGCAGCTTGTTGTGAAGCTGAGGTTCCGCGATCCGGCCGGCACTGAAAATTTTTACAGGCTCTCAGCCAGGGCAGTCAACGGTATTTATACTGGCGACAAGGATGAACCCATATCACCGATGATGCCAGTGGTCGTAACGGAAACTGACATCAGTTACGGGGCATATTCCGAGCCACTTATAACCCCAAAGCAGGAGGATGATATTTTCGGAATGTACCTGCCTAACACCTATAATCTGTTCACTGACGAGCTTATATCCGGTAAAGAGTACAGTCTGACACTGCAGTATGGTTACAGATATCCGGATATTGATTATTATGAGTTTGACCATGCCTGTTTCAACCTCCACTCCATCAGCAGGGATCTCTACCTGTACCTGCAGTCGTACTCCGCGTACTTGCAGACCAGGGATAACTTCCTTGCGGAGCCTGTCCTGGTCTATACAAATGTAACAGGCGGACTGGGTGTTGTGGGAGCGATGTCGACCTCCGCAGATTCGATTAAAATTGGCGAATACCCGGTTGACGGGGTGGTCTACGAGTATCAGTCCTACCTTAAATAGGAGAGGCCAGCAACAAGGGGAGACGACAGCGGCCGGGCAGGACAATTGACAGGGCAGGCGACAACCGCCGGGCAGGGCGACGCCAGCAGCCAGCCAGGGCCGGGAAGAAGGAGCAGGCGCCAGCAGCCAGCCAGTGCCGGGAGGAAGGAGCTGGCGTCAGCAGCCAACCAGTGCCGGGAACTGTTTATGACCCTGATCACTCCATAACTGGTGGAGTGGAAATAATCACGGGTGAAATGCCTCCGGTTGACCTGGTCAAAAAAAAACAGTAAAAGATTTTGCAGTTATTATATTATTTATTTACTTTGCACCACAAAGTACTACAAAATAAAATCATGAACCAGTCAGATCAGCATCTTGAAGACATCCAGGTCATCAGGAAGATAATGGAGGAGTCGTCAAGATTCCTGTCACTCAGCGGTTTATCAGGCATCGTTGCAGGCTTTCTGGGAATTGCCGGGGCTATTGTTGCCCATTTGATCATCACAAAAAGCGCCGCCCCGGCTGATTGGTACCTGAAGCCGCTTGCAGGCGGCCCGGAGGGTTTACGTTCTGTCGTGCCTCTCTTTGCTGCGATGGGAGCGGTTCTTGTGCTTGCTTTCTCAGGCGCAATCCTGTTTTCGTCGCTTAAGGCGAGAAAGAGCGGACACAACGCCTGGACGCCCGTGACACGCAGGATGCTGGCAAGCCTTCTGATACCTCTTGGCACCGGAGGACTCTTTATCCTTCTGACCGCAGGCACCGTGCCTGCTAGCGTGACAGCCGCATCATCACTGCTTTTCTACGGACTCGCTGTGGTGAGCGCGGGTAAATTCACATTCGGTGAGATCCACTGGCTGGGAGTACTCGAGGTTACAGCCGGGCTCGTCTGCCTGTTGCTGCCTCAATACACAATTATCATCTGGGCCACTGGCTTCGGAGTGATCCACATAGCATACGGCCTCTTCATGCATCTCAGGTACAGGGGATGAAAACGATCCTGTCAAATTTCAACAAGGCTTTCGAGAGCCGGATCAGACTGGGGATCATGTCGGTGCTGGCAGTCAGCACCAGCATGGACTTCAAAGGCCTGAAGGAGACACTGGCAGTGACAGACGGGAACCTTGCCAGTCACCTCAGAGCCCTGGAGGAGGGGGAATACATCACCATGGAAAAGAGCTTCATAAACCGGAAGCCAAATACAAACTACACCATTACCGAAAAGGGACTGGAGAGCTTTAAAAACCACCTTAAGGCACTGGAGGAACTATATTAATAAATAATTTTTTTTGCAATCATAACTTTGAAATACAAAGTACTTTAACAAGAACAAATGAAATGGAAAATGAAAATGTAACACAGGAAAAATGGTACCAGTCGTTGACCGTCAAGATGGTACTGCTTGGAATTATGGGTGTAATGCTGCTTATCCCGCTGGTTCTGATCATGGAGGTGATCCGTGAGCGTTCACGGAACGCGGAGACCGCCCGGACAGAGATAGGAGCTCTGTGGGCCTCTGCCCAGACTGTCACAGGCCCGGTGCTGAATGTGCCCGGATCAAAGGTAATATCTGATGATGGCAGGTATGTCACCACCACGATGCACATACTGCCTGACGACCTGAAAGTCAACGGTGTGCTTGCGCCTGAGATACGTTACCGGGGTATTTACGAGACAGTCGTATACGACTCAGACCTGGAGATATCCGGCAGCTTCTCCCTTTCGGGCTACGAACACCTGAACGACTATTCCTGGCAGTGGGACAAGGCATATGTCTCACTTGGCGTTTCTGACAACAAGGGTATCAGTGACAAGGCTGAGCTGACAATCGGCGGAAAAGTCATCGGGGCAATGCCCGGGGCAGGACAGGCAGACCTCTTCGAAAAGGGCATTTCATTCCCTATGTCGATTGATATGGCGAAGGGCAGTGAGTTCAAGGGCGAATTCAGGCTCAGCCTGGGGCTGAAGGGCAGCGGCAGCATCGCCTTCTCCCCTGTGGGAAAGAGCACGGAGGTCATCCTGAAATCTGAGTGGCAGGCCCCGAAGTTCACCGGCAACTTCCTGCCGGCCGAACGTGATGTGACCGATACCGGCTTCACTGCCAGCTGGGCTGTGACCCATCTTAACAGGAGCTTCCCGCAGGTGTGGGCCGGCAAGAGCTATACCCCATCCGACGACGCCTTTGGAGTGGACCTGATCATGGAGGCCGACCATTACACCAAGGCTGAGCGCAGCGCCAAGTACGGACTGCTGTTCATTGCACTGACCTTCCTTGTACTTTTAATTATTGAGCTCAGATCGGCACAGCGGATCCATATCTTTTACTACCTGCTGGTTGCTCTGGCGCTGATACTCTTCTTCTCTCTTCTCACGGCCCTGAGTGAGCACATCGGCTTTAACCCGGCATACCTGATCTCAGCTGCTGCGACTATCGGACTGCTGACAGCCTTCTTCTCGTCGCTTCTGAAGAAAGGCTGGATGGTGCTGCTGATCAGCGGGCTGCTGACCGTGCTGTATGTCTTTATCTTCTTCCTGCTGGCAATGAAGGATTACGCTTTCCTGGTGGGTAACATCGGACTTTTCGTGCTGCTTGCCGCACTGATGATTGTCTCCGCCAGATACAGGATTTTCAAGGAATAACAGTTGGTTGGTGAACCCTCAGGCAGCAATCTGCTGCCAGTGTAACCTCGCCTTTTTACCCGGAGCCGGACCAGAGCATCTTTCATTGTTTTGTCCGGCTCTGTGATATTTCACACCCTGGGGCAGAAGCAAAACCGAATGGCTGCTATGTATTCTGAGGTTTTTGAAGTAACTTACAGGGTTGCTTTAAAACGCTTGCGTCCATGCTGCTTAAAAGACTAATTGAAGAAGAGAGCACAGAGAAATTTGACCTGATCATAGTCGGCGGCGGCATCACCGGGGCGGCCGTGGCTTACATTGCCGCGACAAGAGGCCTGTCTGTGGCGCTGTTTGAGAAGAAGGACTACGGCGGCGCCACCTCTGCAGCCACCTCCAAGCTCATCCACGGCGGACTGCGCTACCTGGCCAACGGCGAGCTGAAGCTCGTTCGTGAATCACTGCGCGAGAGGAGGATACTCGGTAACATTGCTCCCAATTTTGTCTATTCACTGCCATTCCTGATGCCGATGTACAGAAGGTGGAAAGGGAATATCTGGAAGATGCTGGTGGGGATGTATCTCTATGATGCCCTGTCATATGACAAGAAAGACACCTGGGACAGGAGCAAGAGACTGCAGAATCACAAGCTCGTCTCATTCAGGAAAACCATCAGGCTGGAACCCAACCTGAAGATGGAGGACCTGCGTAATGCCTTCTATTTCTTTGATTACCAGAGTATCTTTCCTGAGAGGCTGACTCTCGCCTTTGTGAAGTCAGCTGCCGAATACGGTGCCAGAGTCTCAAACTACACACCGGTGGAGGGGTTTGTCTTCGGCGAAGGAAACAGGATAACAGGCGTTAAGGTCAGGGATACCTTCACCGGCGAGACCAGGGAGGTGCTTGGGGAGCTGATCATCAACTGCGGCGGCACCTGGGCTGACAAGATACTAAACATGGCTGCAGGAAAGGTTTTTCCAGCCCATAAGGTAAAGCGTTCAGAGGGAATACATATAATCACGAAGAAAATTGCCGGCAATCATGTGGTCTCGCTTCAGAAGAGAGATGGCGGACATATGATGATAATGCCCTGGCGTGACCACTCGCTGATCGGCACCACTGACAAGGAATTTCACGGTGACCCTGATGATTACCGCGTCTCAATGGAGAGCATTGATGAGATCATTGACAATGTAAATGGAAATTTCGGCAGAAAGATCTCACGTGCAGATATCATCCATGCCTATGGCGGCCTTCGTCCGTTGGTCGATGACCAGACCAGTGGCACGTATGAGACCTCGAGGAAGTACGAGGTATATGACAACGCCACAGACGGGATCGAAGGGATGATCACCGTTGAGGGCGGCAAGTATACAACCAGCAGAAGCCTTGCCCGTGAGGTGCTGAGACTGATCTCCGCCAAGCTGAACAGGACTCTCTCCGACTCGGTCTCTGACAATCTCTATCTGTCGGGATGTGAGATCAGGGACATGAGGCAGTTCATGATCAGGCAGCACCTTAACTACAGGGATTTCAGCCGCAACACCGTGGAATACATAAGCAGGAATTACGGCACCGAGAGTAAGGTCGTCTTCCAGATTGCCAGGGATGACAGCCGTTTTGCCGGGGTCATAAGCCATGACGGAGAAATTCTTGCGGAGGTTGTATACGCCATAAGATATGAGAGCGCCAAAACCCTGAGGGATATCATGCTGAGAAGAACCGGAACGGGAACCCTCGGTAATCCGGGTATGGAAACAGTCGGCAAAATTGCCGCCGTGGCTGCGGAGATGCTTGGCTGGGACGATAAAAGGAGAGAAGAGGAGATCGGGCTGATGATGAAGGTTTATGAACTATATTAGAGGAATGGAGAGAGAGAAGAGCTACCGTCATATCCTCAAATGGGGAGACAAGAGAGAGGAGGTGGTCGGCCACCACATGGTCACCCTGATAAAGGAGAAGTTCGGGCTCACCGACGCCGACTTCAGGGAAAAATATCTTCCGGGAACAGAGGAGGTGAAACTTGAAAAACCGTCTCTCCTAAAGCCGGCCCAGGCAGAATTCCTGAGGAGCGTCTCAGGAGAGGAGAATGTTCTGACTGATGATTTCAGTCGCGCCAGGCACTCATGCGGCAAATTCTACGGAGAGCTTCTTGACCTGAGGCTGAACGATGTGCCTGATCCTCCTGACGCGGTTGTCTCCCCGCGCAGCCATGACGAGGTGGTTAAGATAGTAGGTTTTTGCAGTGAGGAGAGGATAGCCATTATACCTACCGGCGGCCAGTCATCAGTCACCGGAGCCCTGAGGGCCCCACAGGGAGGCATAGCCCTTGATCTGACAAAGCATATCAACAGGATCCTGAAGATAAACAGCGTCAACAAGACAGTCACCGTTCAGACCGGCATATACGGTCCGGCACTGGAGGAGGAGCTGAACAGGCACGGTTACACTTGCGGCCACTTCCCGCAGTCGTTTGAGTATTCAACCGTCGGCGGATGGGTTTCGGCCAGGGGTGCGGGACAGGCATCAACGGGGTATGGCAAGATCGAAGACATGGTTGTGGCCCTGACTGCAGTCACCCCTGCCGGAGTGATAGAGACCAGGGACTTCCCGCGCACGGCGCAGGGATGGGATCTGTTCAGGATCTTTGCAGGTGCGGAGGGAACCCTGGGGGTGATAACCGAGGTTACCCTCCATATTTTCAACTACGCTCCGCAGAACACCACCCTGGCCGCTTTTATCTTCAAGTCGTTTGAACAGGCGGTGGAGACAATGCGCAAAATGATCCAGAGCGAATACGGCAGGCCCCACCTGTTCAGGATCTCAGATCCGGAGGAGACTGACATTGCCTTCAGGACAAGCGGGTTCGACGGCACCTTCTCAGACAAGTTCCTGATCAGGCTTGGGTTTAAGACCGGCAGCCGATGCCTGATGTTTGTCACTGTGGAAGGAGAGAAGGATTATACCTGGTTCGTCATGGGTAAGATAAAAAAGAGTGCACGGGCGGGGAAAGGCATGTACATTGGAGCCGGGCCCGTCAGGAAGTGGCTTGCCCAGAGATACTCCAGCGCATACCTGCGCGATCCGCTGATGGATCTCGGCATCATGTCAGACACCCTCGAGACAGCGGTAACATGGGAGAACCTGCTTAAGGTATGGGCAGCTGCGCATGAATATGTAAGACGCCGGCCGAAGGCCTTCATGATGATACATATCTCACATGTATACGAGAACGGTGCCAATCTGTATTTCACCTTCCTCACCCCGATGGAAAAGGGGAATGAGAGAAAGGACTTCTTACAGTTTCACAGGGGGCTGGTTGATGTAATTATTGAAAACGGCGGCTCCATATCTCACCACCACGGTGTGGGCAGGGTGCTCGCCCCGTGGATGGAAGTTCACCTTGGAAGGACCTCCATGGAGCTGATGACAGCAGTGAAGAGACATCTTGATCCGAATAATATCATGAATCCCGGCGGTATGCTGGGGCTGTTATAGAAAGATTATGCAATCACTTGAAGAGCTTATACTGACAATCGACTGTGGCACACAGTCGATCAGGGCGGTTTTGATCGACCTCCGGGGCAATGTGCTGCAGCTGGCCAGAACCGAGATCGAACCATACTTTTCCGTAGCGCCGGGATGGGCTGAGCAGTACCCTGAATATTTCAGGGACAAAATGTTCGAGACGCTGCAAAAACTGTTCAGGGAGACAGAGTACAGCAAAGACCAGATAACGGCTGTGACCATCACCACGCAGCGTTCAACCCTGATCAACCTCGACAGTGAGGGCAAATCATTGCGACCGGCAATATCATGGCTTGACCAGAGGCTTTGCGCTGTGGGCAGGTATCCCGGCTGGCTGACCCAGATGGCTCTGAGGGTGGTGGGCATGAGGGAGGCGGTGATACACACCGTCAAGCAGGGCGAATGCAACTGGATCATGCAGAACACGCCCGAGGTATGGGAGAAAACCAGTAAATTCCTGCTGCTCTCCGCTTACCTTACCTGGGCACTGACAGGTGAATTTACAGATTCGGTGGGGTGCACCGTGGCTTATCTTCCTTTTGACTATAAAAAGCAGCAGTGGACCGACAAAAGCCACATGAATTATAAGATGTTTCCCATAGAGAGGGAGAAGCTTCCGACACTTGTCAGACCCTCTGAGATACTGGGATACATCAGCAAAGAGGCATCTGAGAGGTCCGGCATTCCCCAGGGGCTGCCACTCATCGCCGCCGCAGCCGACAAGGCATGCGAGGTGCTTGGCTCGGGAGTCATCACCCCTGATGTGGCATGCCTCAGCTACGGCACCACGGCCACGGTGCAGACGACGCACCAGAAATACCATGAGGTGGTTCCTTTCTTCCCCTCTTATCCCAGTGCCATTCCTGACTGTTACAATACCGAGGTGCAGATATACAGGGGTTACTGGATGATAAGCTGGTTCAAGAAGGAGTTCGGGCTGAAGGAGATACAGATGGCTGAGCAGACCGGGAGCCATCCGGAGGCCTATTTTGACGCCATGGTTGACGAGGTACCCGCCGGATCAATGGGCCTCACACTGCAGCCCTACTGGTCGCCCGGACTGAAGGTACCCGGCACGGAAGCCAAGGGTGCCATCATAGGGTTCGGTGATGTACACACGAGGGCACATGTGTACAGGGCCATTCTCGAAGGACTGACATATTCGCTGAAGGAGGGTCTTCTGAGGACGGTAAAGCGGACAGGGGTGCCGGTAAACAGGGTTGTTGTCTCAGGCGGCGGGTCACAGAGCAGGCAGGCAATGCAGATGACAGCTGATATTTTCAATATGGAGGCCATCAGGCCTCATACCTTTGAGACCTCGTCACTGGGTGCCGCCATCAGCGCGGCCGTGGGGATGAAGTACTTTGACGACTATGCTGCGGCAGTTGGATCAATGACACGTGCCGGTGAAAAGTTCTCCCCCGAACCCGGGAATGTTGAGATTTACGCCCGGCTGTACGAGAAGGTCTATTCGAAGATGTACAGGCATCTTCAGCCGCTTTATGAGCAGATAAGGAACATTACCGGGTATCCTCAGAAGGTTTGAGGCATCTGGCAGTTTAGCTCATGAAGCATCCGGCAGTTTGTATCAGACAATCCTGATTTCGATCTGTCCGCCTATCCCCAGTTTGTCCCCGGCTATGATAACCACTGATATTATCTGAGGTTGTCCGAGGGCCTTTTCCGTCACCTCATATACCATTCCTTCATTCTTGACCTGGTTGCAGAAGGCGGTGGCAAAGGAGTCAGCCCCGGCGCCTGAATGACATGCTATCATGCAGGCGTCAGCTATCCCGAAGCTGAGCGAGTGGCCCACTGTACCCGATGAGCAGCAGAGCGCGAGCGGTGTCTCCTCTGGTTTTATCTGCATTGCGATCTTCTCCGACAGGGGTGAGTCGCCGGCATAAATGGCCACAGCCACGGGCGCCGTCAGCTTCATGAAAATATCGCCTCCGTTCTCTACAATCACCTCTTCAGCCTCATATTCTGCCAGCAGGTCCCTGCAGACATATTCAGCCACGGCGCCGGCAACCGCGCTCATGGGGCCGGTGCCTGCCGCCAGTGCCGCCTCGCTCATCTCTGCTATTATGCGGTGCTCCCCGCCGGGGGCAACTACAGGTGTCAGTGAGTCCCTGAACTCAGGGTACGATGCAATGTGTTTTTCCAGTATGCCCCGGTAGAAAAGAATACGGTCCATGGTGAACTGTCCGGTCTCCTTCCGGTAATGGCCACTGTCAATCGCCACCCACAGGTCCGTCTCAAGGTAAGCCGACCTGAAGCTTGTCCACCGCTTGTTGCCCATCGCCTCACGGTAAAGGCGTGGCTGGTATGAAAGGCTCTTAGCCAAGGTCTATGGAGAAGAGTTTAAGAGGACAGGCGGTGAGGCACAGTTCACATACCACGCACTTTTCAGGCTCGAACGAGAGCTCAGCCGTCTTACGGTTCATGGTCAGTGCTCCGGCAAAACAGACGGCTGAGCATGCGCCGCAGTGGATGCAGAGGTCCTCACGGTAGCTGATGGTACGGTCAATAGGCACACACTCCACATTCTGATTCTTCATGTATGCCATCCCCTCCTTAAGCACCTTTGCCGGTGCGGTCATCTCCATCACGAGGTGTCCTATCTTGCCTGGCGAAACATCTGCCTTGACGATGTTCACCATGATGTCATACTTCTTGATAAGGTTATATGTTATGGGCTCACCTGTCGCATCTGGCGGGAAGGTCAGCACAAATCTCCTGCTTTTCATCTGTTCCTGCTTTAAATGATTATAGTCTGATTTCCAGGCTGTTCAGTCCTGATGTCTTTTGAAAGTGCTCAACAGGCTCCGTCAGAAGGAACCGTCCTGCGGTTATCTCCTCCTTAAGGATCTCCGCTATCTCACGTGCCACCTTGATGCTGGAAAGCGGTGCCGAACGGATCTTCATGCCGTTGACGGTTATCTCCCCGGAGAAGAGTGATTGATAGTCTGTACGTCCCAGTATGTCGTGATCAGGTGATCCGTAATCCATGATATTGGTCTCTATCTGGCTGTTACGCACCATCACCCTGAGGGCCATATCCTCATCAAGCACGGGAATGGGTATACCAACGCCTACGAACATTGATACGCCGTATTTTTCAAAGTATGCCGCGCGTATGAAGCGTGTGCTCATCTCCGCAGCGTTGCCTATCAGCGCCAGCGTTGCCGAGTTGCCGACCGGGACTCCGTATTTGTTTACCGGCTTGCCGGTGTTGAACTGTGTGCCGTGCCATGCCACATAACCCGTAGTGCCTCCGAAGAAGATGCGTGTCCCCACACCGATGGTGCGCATCTCCGGGTCATTGAGCAGGGGGCTCAGCTCGCCCGAAGTGGAGAAGTTGGCGTTGCCATAAGCCGGGAGGAGCGTTCCCATATAGGTATGTTTGATTTTACCTGTGCTGTTGACGGCAACGTTGTAGTTCTGATAGGCGTTCCGGGGATTAAACATTATCATCTCATTAACGGTCTCCTTGCTGATGTAAGTCTTCACCTCGGTACGGGGGTAGCAGTCGGTGCCCTTGGCTGTCGCCTGTAAAAGCACATCCTTACCGGCGATGAGCTCCTCGATGACGTGAGCACCACCGTACTCGTCATGAGGCAGTGCCGTCTCAGTAGCCCCGATATAGGCATCAACGGCGGCAACGCCTGCACAGACGGGTACATTGTTGAGGGTGATCCTCTCCATGCGCATCGCAGGGGTAGTGTGGCCGAAGTTGATAAACATTCCCGACGAGCACATGGGCCCGAAGGTCCCTGTGGTTACCACATCGACCCTGCTCATCACCTCGGCAGGGGTTCTCTCACGGCCCATTGCCGAGACCTGCTCTGCGGTGAGCACAACAGCCTTTCCGCTGCGGATCTTCTCATTGATCTCCTCAATCGTCCTTTTCTTCGACATAATATAATTTTTCAAGTAACTTTAACCGTTTCAAAAATAAACTTCAAATATATGTGTAGAACAGTTATCGCCACTGCATTTATTTCTTTTCTTTTCTTTTCATGTTCACCGCAGGATGATCATGCCATTGACGTCATGACATTTAACATCAGGTTTGATAATCCGCGTGACAGCGCCAATGCATGGCCTAACAGGGCTGCCATGGTCGCCGGTTTCGCCAATGATCAGGTTCCCGATCTCCTTGGCATGCAGGAGGTTCTGTGGCACCAGTACGAGTACCTGGATTCTGCCCTGGCAGGATACGGTTCTGTGGCTGCGGGACGCGATGACGGGTTCAGGGGTGGGGAGGCCTCCCCGGTCTTCTACCGGCTCGGCAGGTTTGAACCACTGGCCAGCGGCACTTTCTGGCTCTCTGCCACACCGGATGTTCCAGGCTCTGTTGGCTGGGGTGCAGCGCTGACACGTATTGCAACATGGGTCCGGCTCTATGATAAGACCTTGAAGGACACGCTGTTATTTATGAATACACATTTTGATCACATCAGCGACTCTGCCCGGGTGATGAGCTCGGGGGTGCTGCTTGGGATGCTCGGGGAGCTGGCGGGGGATAATGACTTTGTGGTCACCGGCGACTTCAACGCAAGGCCGGAAAGCCTGGCGATAGCAAGAATGACCGAAGGGGGTTTTGCGGTGGATTCATATTCTATTTCCGAAACACCGCCGGCAGGAAAGAGCTATACCTTCAACGGATGGAGCGATGAGCCGGGCGAAGGCCGGATCGATTATATCTTTGTCAGGAACGGGATGAAGGTATCATCTCACGCAACCCACCGCGTGATTGAAGACGGCGTCTTCATCTCCGATCACTGGCCGGTGACGGCGAGGGTCAGCGGACCATAATTTCGCCCTGCAGCCTGAGGTCGGCAGAAGAGGCTCCGGCATGCAGGTTAATCTTTCCCTTTTCCAGGACAAATGCGTGTTTTTCCACATCCCAGTATGTCAGTTCCCCGGCATCGAGAGGGATGGTAACCGTTTTTACCTCACCCTTGTCGAGGTGCACCCGGCTGAAGCCCTTCAGAGCGATGGCCGGCCTCTCAACCTTTGATTCGGGGAAGCTGACGTAGAGCTGAACCACCTCATCACTGTCGTAGTTGCCGGTGTTTTTCAGTTGCAGTGTGACATTGAGAGTGTCACCCTGACGTACAGCCTTTTTATCTGTCTTCAGTGATGAATATTCAAATGTGGTGTAGGTGAGGCCATGGCCAAACGGGAAGAGCGGTTCCGCCTTGCTGTACATGTATGTGCGTCCTTTACGTATGTTGTACTCCAGTATCGGCAGGAGCTGATCGATGGATGAGGGCCATGTCTGCACCAGCCGTCCTGCCGGACTGACCTCTCCGAAGATCACATCTGCCAGTCCGTTGCCCAGCTCCTGGCTCGACTGTGATATATGGACGATGGCCGGGATGTTCTCCACTGACCAGTTTACCGTATACGGGAAGCTGGAGACAATGACAAGTACGGTGTTGCGATTGGCAGCATAGACGAGTTTTACCAGGTCCTCCTGTTCCATTGACAGCGCCTGTCTGTCAACATCCTCGCGGCCGTCGCTGGCCACCTGGTTCTGTCCCCATCCCAGGCCATAGCTGAGAGGGTGGTTTCCCACACATACTATTGCCACATCAGCCTGGCGTGCTGCAATTACTGCCGAGTCGGCTTTGTTGGAGGCCGCAAAGAGGATTTTCGTGTCGCTGCCCACGGCATTTCTTATGCCCTGCAGCGCGGTGATACGGTATGGAGGTGTCCCTGAATACCAGTCTGAGACCACCAGGTTGGCAGAAGGACCAATCACTGCGATGGTTTTATACTTCTCCTTTTGTAACGGCAGGGTCTGGTTGTCATTTTTCAGGAGCACCACCGATTTTGAAGTGGCAAGTCGTGCCAGTCCCATGGTTTCATCCTTTTCCCAGGGTCCCACGGTGTCCGTGATACCGATATTCCGATACGGGTTTTCTCTGTTTTCAGGGGAGTCGAGCAGTCCCAGTCTTAGCAGGACCCTCAGGTTTCCCCTGATAGCCCGGCCGATTTCAGCTTCGGTAATGAGACCCTCGCGGAGCGCCTCGGCGAGCGGATCCCTGAAGTTATCGAGGAATATCGTCGTTCCGGCATCAAGGCATCCTTTTGCTGCCGTCTTCAGGTCGGGATAATATTTATGATGTGTCAGCAACTGACGATAGGCACCACCGTCGGTGATGATGATACCGTTCTGTCCCCATTCGTTGACAGTAACTTCCTTAAGAACGGGGTGTACGGTACATGGTATGCCGTTATACTTGTTGTATGCCGTCATGTAAGCCCTGGATCCGCCTTCGGTGACACCCTTATAGAAGGGGTATGAGTAGTACTCGCGGAAGAGGCGGTCATCAAAGTCCGATGAGTTTTGTGCCCTGTTGTTTTCATTGCTGTTGGCAAGGAAGTGCTTCATGAGGGAGGCTGTCTTCCAGTATTTCGGGTGGTCTCCCTGCAACCCTTTGACGAAGGCTACGGTGAGACGGGCTGTAAGGAATGCATCTTCGCCGTAGCACTCTTCGGTTCGTCCCCATCTTACATCGCGGCCCAGGTCAGCGTTGGGTGCGAGCACTATCAGCCCGGCACTGGCATATGCCGGGTTCTGTGCCAGCCAGCGGGCCTCCTCCGCCTCAAGGGCCGCCACCTGCCGGAGAAGCTCCGGATCCCACATCTGGGCAAGGCCTATGGCCTGGGGGAAAGTTGTTGTTACCGATGATCCTTTGCCCCTGACTGCCCAGTTCGCGGGCCCGCTCAGAGCAAGGCCGTGCAGCCCCTCGACGATTTTGGTGCCGTTTATGCCAAGCCGCGGCACCGACAGTCTTGAGGAGAGGCAGTTGATCTTCTCATCGAGGGTCATCAGTGAGATGAGGTTGTCAAGCCTCTCCTCATCACCCAGACCTGTGTTCTGAAAAGGATATGGCTGAGCATGGAGAGTAGCGGTTGCAAGAGAGAAGGCTAGTAATAACAGGATTTGCTTCATCTTTCGGAGTTTGGCATCTAAGTTAGCAGTTTCGGACTTAATCCGGGGAAATCGGTTTAAAAGGAATCGCAACAGAGTGGTTCCCGTGTCCCGAATATCAGTTGAAAAGGCAGCGCCGCAGCCTCCTCAGGCCCGCTTACGGTAGGCTCGTATCGCCATGGTAATGAAGGTGAGTGCCAGAATTGTGAGCGCTCCCATATCCCGGGCTATATCCTGAAAGCCTGACCCTTTCAGCATAACCATGCGGTTTATCCGCATCAGATAAGCCACCGGGTTCACCAGGTTGAACTGCTGCGCCCAGACCGGCATGCTCTCGGAAGGGGTGAAGATGCCGCTCATCAGGATGAAGATCATGACAAAGAAGAAGGCCACAAAGAGAAACTGCTGCTGGGTGGAGGCCATGGTTGAAAAGAAGAGCGCCAGTCCCAGCACTGCAACCAGGAATATCGCAGCACAGGCAAAGAACAGCATGAGACTCCCCTCGAAGGGTATGTCAAAGGCAACCCATCCCACGGTGAGTCCCAGCGCCAGGTCAAACAGGCCTATGATAAAGAATGGTATTACCTTGGAGGCTATCAGCTCCCATTTCTTCACCGGCGTGACGTTAATCTGCTCAATGGTGCCGATCTCCTTCTCGCGCACCAGGTTTAATCCGGACATGAGGAGCCCTATGGCGGTGATGAGGATCACCAGTATGCCCGGAAGCATATAGTACTTGTAGTTGAGATCAGGATTATACCAGAAGCGTGGAGAGACGCTGATGCCTGGGATAGCTGACGGTGCAAGGCCGGAGCTGATCATGACATCACGGTTATAATCGCGTACTATGGAAACCAGGTAATTCCAGCCCAGCTGTGCCGAGGTGGCATTGACGGCATCGGCCAGAACCTGCAGGGTCGGTTTGCCGATGCCTGCGAGACCCTCTGAGAAATCGTCAGGTATTATCAGTACGATGTCGGCATCGCCTGACAACAGCAGCTGATCGGCACCGGCCTGTCCGGCAGGAGCCCCGCTTATCCTGAAGAAAGAGGAGCCGCTAAGTTTGGAGATGAGCTCACGTGATGCAGGCGACTTGTCGTAGTCGGTCACTGCCAGGTCAATGCGCTTGATCTCAAAGGTGATTGCCGGCACCAGGATCAGCATCTGCAACAGTGGTACGGCAATGATTGCCCTGGCCATGAAGGGATTACGGCGTATCTGCCGGAACTCTTTTTTCAGAAGGAAGAGCAGCTTTCTCATTTCTCTACCTCCCCGAGCCTTACTTTGAACTTCCTTGCGCTGAGCACCATGAAGAAGATCGTCATCACAGCAAGGATGAGTGTCTCCTTCCATATGTAGGCGAATCCCGCGCCCCTGATCATTATTGACCGTATGATCTCGACGAACCAGCGCGGCGGCAGGATCATGCTCACATAATCATAGATCTTCGGCATGTTCTCGATGGGGAAGATAAATCCAGAGAGCAGCAGGCTGGGAAGCATGAGCGCCAGGAATGAGATGAAGATGGCATTCTCCATCTTCTGTACGGAGGCTGAGACAAAGATTCCAATCGATAGTCCAAGCAGAATGTAGAGCATTGTCTCGGCTATCAGCAACGCAATACTACCCCTCACAGGGAGTCCGAAGACGAACCATGCCATCAGCAGTATAACAATGACATTCACCAGTGAGAGGAAGAAATAGGGTGCCACTTTGCCGATGATGATCTGCCATGGCTTCAGCGGCGACACCAGCAATACCTCCATGGTGCCAAACTCTTTCTCACGCACAATGGTAACCGATGTCATCAGTGCGGTTATGAGGATCAGTATCAGTGTAATCACGCCCGGCACGAACATATAGTAGCTTTCAAGGTTAGGATTGAAGTACATCCTTACTTCCGGGATTATGACTGGCATGCCCTGGCTCACCTGCCGGGTCATCTGTGAGGAATAGTCGTTGATGATGGCTGTGGTGTATGCCGTCACCAGGCTGGCGGTGTTTGGTTCGGAGCCGTCGGCGATGATGCTGACGGTGGCATTGCCTTCGCGGGCAAGTGAGGCGCCAAAATTCGCAGGGAAAATTATCGCTGCCTTTATCTGTCCCTGTTTGAAGGCAGGGTCGATCTCCTCATATGACCCCAGGTTGTATTTTACCTCGAAGAATTCAGATGCTTCAAGTTTATGTGTGAGCTCTGCGGAGACCTCGTCCCTTGCATTGTCAAGGATGGCGATGCCTGCGTTGGTAAGGTCAGTACGCACCGCATACCCGAAGATTAGTATCTGTGCTGCCGGTATGCCGAACAGGATGATCAGCGTCCGGTAATCGCGGAAGATATGGAGGAACTCCTTCCTTACAAATGCCATGAACCGCTTCATTCTGTCTCTGTTTTTGGTCTGGCAATCTTCACGAACAGCTCTTCTATTGTCTGCGTGTCATATCTCTCCCTCAGTGCGGCAGGGGTGTCCTGTGCGACAATCCTTCCCTCATTCATTATGGTGATCCTGTCACAGTATTCGGCCTCGTCCATGTAGTGGGTGGTGACGAAAACGGTTATACCTCTTGAAGCCGTTTCGTAGATCATCTCCCAGAACTGTCGCCGGGTGATGGGGTCAACGCCGCTGGTGGGCTCATCGAGAAAAACAATCTCAGGATCATGGAAGACTGCTACGGCAAAGGCGAGCTTCTGCCTGAAGTCCCAGGGGCAGTGATTCTATGAGCATATCACCCTGCTGGCTGAAGCTGAGCCTTGCGAGCAACTGCTCCCTGCGGTGACGGATCTCTTTCATGGTCATGCCGTAGATGCCGCCGTACAGCTCAATATTCTCGTTTACGGTGAGGTCCTCATAGAGGGAGAAGCGCTGCGACATGTAACCTATGCGCTTTCTTTATCTCTTCAGGACGGCTGGCGTCGATGCCGGCAACCGTTACTTTGCCGGAGGTGGGACGCGACAGTCCGCAGAGGATCCTGATAGCCGTTGTCTTGCCTGCCCCGTTGGCGCCGAGGAATCCGAATATCTCTCCCTTATATACGTCAAAGGAAAGGTGGTCATTCGCCACGAATGACACCGAACCTCTTCACCAGGTCCCTTGACCTCAATGACCTTCTCGCTCCCGTTCATGCCTCTCTTTTCATCAGTTCAAGGAAGACGTCTTCTATGCCGGGGACGATCTCTGTGACTGTTGCGCCGGGCAGGCCTGCGGCTGTCAGTGCTGCCGTCAGCTCAGCCGGTGCGGTTCCTTCAGGGAGGGTTATGTGGACAGAGTCGCCAAAGGGCTCCGCGTTGCCGGCGATGGTCTTTGAAGAGGAGGGAAGGTGACCCGCTGTTGCCGGTGAACCTGAGGAGGCGGGCTGACCCACCGCCGATGCCCCGCGAGATGTGGCCTGACTCGCCGCTTCCGATGCCCCGCGAGATGTGGCCTGACCCGTCGCTGCCGTTGCCCCGGAGGTTACGGTGCGAAGTGCCAGCAGAAGCTTGTACTTCTCCGGGTGACTGACGGCAAACAGCTTCTGGCTGTACGATCGGCGGATCTTATCAGGGGTGTTAATGTTAAGTATCCTGCCTGACTGTATCAGTGCAATGCGGTCACAGCGCAGGGCCTCATCCATGTAGGGGGTGGAGACGATGATGGTGATGCCCTCTCCCTTCAGTCGTGCAAGCATCTCCCAGAACTCCGTGCGTGAGACAGCGTCGACGCCGGTGGTGGGCTCGTCGAGGATCAGGATTCTGGGCTTGTGGATGAGTGCGCATGAGAGCGCCAGTTTCTGTTTCATGCCGCCGGAGAGGCGTCCGGCCTGGCGCTTCCGGAATGGCTCTATCTGCTTGTAGATCGGCTCGATGAGGCGATAATTCTCCTTTATCGTTGTGCCGAAGATGGTGGCATAGAAATTAAGGTTCTCCTCCACGGTGAGGTCATGATAGAGGCTGAAGCGCCCGGGCATATACCCGATGTGGTTGCGCAGCTCACGGTACCTGCTGACAGTGTTGAGCCCGAAGAGGGTCATCCTGCCGCCTGCCGGTATGATGAGTGTGGCGGCGATGCGGAAGAGGGTTGTCTTTCCTGCACCGTCGGGACCGATAAATCCGAACAGCTCGCCCTCGCCGACGGTGAATGAGATATCGTCAAGAGCGGTAACCCTGCCGTACCGGTGGGTGATATTATATGCCTCGAGGGCTTCCATTTCAGTTGAATATTGCCTCGCCGGGCATGCCTGTCTTTATTGAGCCGTCGTTGGGGACCTCAATGGTCACGGCATAGACGAGTGTGACGCGTTCCTCCTTTGTCTGGATAATCTTCGGGGTGAACTCTGCCTTGTCGGACACGTGTTTTATGGTACCGGTGTAGTCTTTGAATCCCTTCTCCCCATCATCGATCCGCACTGTGCATCCGGCCCCCAGCTTCACTTCTGCCAGCTGTGCTCCGCTGACCCACACCTTCAGCTCCATGCTCTTCATGTCGGCAATCTTTACCAGCGGTTTTCCTGCTGCGGTGATCTCGTGTTCCGACGCATATTTCTCGATGACGGTGGCATCAAAGGGAGCGCGTATGGTGCTGCGGGCTATCTGTTCATTCAGAAGGGCGCGTTTAGCCTCCACTCCCTGCATCTCTGCGGCCACGGCACGGCGCTGGGTATTGTTGGCGTCGGACTGCCGGCGGAGCACCTCCATCTGGCCGGTGAGGTCGTCGAGCTGTTTCTGCGTGGTGGCGCCGTCAGCGAGCATGCGGCGCGTGCGGTCAATGTTGACATTGAGGTTATCCATCTGCTGGCGTATGACCGCATCCTGCGCCGCAATGCCTGCCAGGCGCGCCTGCGCCTGCGCCGTCACCGCATCAAGCTCGGCACTCTGCAACACCGCCATGGTGGTGTCGGTGACGGCGATGACGGCGCCGCCGGCCACAGGTGTCCCCTGAGTGACACTCATGAGTACTATCCTGCCTGATGTCTCGGAGGAGATGATGATCTCATCAGCCTCGAAGGTGCCCCAGGCATCAGCATCACTGGCACCGCGACCGCAGCCGGCGGCAAGAAGAAAGATGACCGGTATGAGTAACTTTTGCATATTCATTTTATTTATTGTGTCCGGTAATGTATATGTAATCAACCTCTGCCCTGGCTATGCTGATCCTGCGGGCTTCAGCGGCGATTACCGCCTGCTTCTCGCTGTTCAGCTCCGCCAGGTACTGCGAGGCGGTGATTGTGCCGTTATTCAGCTGCGAGGCGGCAACACCTGAAATCTTCCTGCGCAACTCAATGAGCTCGTCATCACGGTCAGCAGCCTCTCGCAGGGCCTTGATCTCCGACAGCCTGACGGTGAGCATGCGCTGCAAGCGACTCTTTCGCAGCACTCTTTTTTATGCCGAGGAGCTGCTGCTGGAGGGCAAGCGACTTCCTTTCGTTGCTGTTTTTGTTCCAGTCGAAGATGTTCCATTTTATCCCTGCTCCCAGGGAATAGTAAAAGTCCGGGTTTTCAGAGAGGAAGTTGTTCCCGGGGGGACTACCGTATCCTGCCTGGGCAAACCCGAATGCCTTAGGCATGCGCTGACTCTTCAGCAGTCCCTTTGACATCTCAAGCTGGCGTTGCCGTACATCAAACAGCCGCAGCTCGGGGTTGTCTATTGCCTCATCACCGTTGATCACCGGTTCGGGCAAAAGCAGTTCCGCATCTTCCAGTCCTTCGATACCGGTAATCTGGTCAAGGGCCGAGACGAGAGCTTCACACCGCCGGTTGAGCTCTGACACCACCTGTTCCGCCCTGATCTTCTCAGCCCTGAGCACATCAAGGGCCACCGGAGGGACAACCCCGTTCTCAACACCAGATGAGGCCTCGCTGATGCGGGCATCAAGTTCAGCTACAAGCAGGCCTGTAACCTCAAGCTGGCTCCTGGCGAGCAGCAGCGGGAAGAAATAGTTGTTCACCTGTTCCCGGAGGCGGTAAATATCAGCCTCGTTCTGCTGCATATTCAGCTCGCTGACAACCTGTTCCACGGCCCTCGCGCTGCGCGTCACCCCTCCGTCCCATATGACCTGGCTGACGTCAAGTGTGGCCCTGTACTGTTCGTGGGGAATGGAAGGCAAGGAGCCGGGAGGGACAGGTATGGATGAGAGTAATTCTGACATATCTACTACGTCAGACTGCCAGGCCAAGGTGCCTCCGAGATCAAGCGAGGGCATCCGGGCTGATGCCAGGTTCTGATCGCGCAGAATGGTCATCTGACGGTACAGCTCCCTTTCTCCAGACAACGGGTTAGCGATGGCGGCTGAGTCATAACACTGCCACAGCGTCACTGTCTGCTGCGACCAGGAGGCAGTCATAACTGAGAGCAGCATGGCGGCAGCGATTATCCTTTTCATTTCTTCCGGTTTTTTAAAGCAGTGATGACAAAGTCGGATGCAAACTCCTTCCTCTCCCGCATGAATGCATTGAATTTCTTGTTATCATCCATCGGTGGAATCATCAGTGTCAGCATATCGCGCGCAGCAAAAGGGAAAATGGAGAATGAGACAACAGTGACCATAAGCTGTGGCATGTCGTTTTTCTTGATTCCATAACCCTTCAGTTCTTTGGCATGTCTGGTGTAAATCAGGGCCCTAAGTTTCTCGTAGTTGACCATTTCTTTGATTCCTTCAACGAGGGCAGGGTTCTGAGACAGCTCATTCAGCAGGAAGATCGGGAGCTTAGGGTTCTTAATCATGAACTCGATATGCTCGTCAAGGAACCGTTTAATTTTTTCCTTAAAAGATATCTCTTCAGAGAATATAGAGAATATTTTTTCAAACATCTTTTTAAGGAGTACCTGGAATACAGCCCTGAATAGCTGCTCCTTGGTTGTGAAGTAATAGTGCAGCAGGGCCTTGTTTATCCCTGCACGGTCGGCTATCTCCTGCATCCTCGCCGCTGCATATCCCTTCTCTTCAAAGATATCAGAAGCTGCCACAAAGATCCTATCACGGGTCATGTGGCCCGTATCTTTTGTTTTAACCATTTGATTTAATCATAAAGATTAACTATATGATTTAACTAATTGGTCAAAGATATAATGAATCCTCTGATCCGGCAAATTATTAAACATATTTTTTGACGAAGCACTGATTCTCGGGGAGCCGCTCTGAGCGTTCACCCGCCCGGATGGGTTGATTACGGGATGAGTTTTTGCCGGCAGGCGAGGTTCATTATAGGGTCAGCCAGCAGCAGACATGATCAATGCGTGTGATCAGAGATGAACTTTACGATTTTCCTGAATGAATCGACCATATTTGCGCCTGTCCATCCGTGACCCTCTCCCGGGTAATAGACAAGTTGGTTTATGACTCCGGCAGCATCAAGACCTGCAATAAGCTGACTTGTCTGTGAGGGCGGTACGAGAGGATCGGCACCTCCCTGCAGTGCAATTGTCGGAGGACTGCCGCCTGTGATGTATTGTGAAGGACTTGAGGATGCGTACAATGACGGATTGTCTGCCAGAAAAACTCCCGTGGCACCGTACAGTATCAGCTGCTGTATGATACCGTAATTCCATAGCGATGCAAGATCATAGGGCCCGAAAAAGTCAACAACCGCCCTGATATGCCCATCAGGATCATTCTTGTAAGCGTGTAGCATGGCAAGATGCCCTCCTGCACTGGCACCCAGCAGCACAAGATCATCGGAGACCACATACTCCTCGGCATGATTGAGGTAATATTCGATGGCACTTTTGACATCATTTTCCTGAGTCGGGAAAAGGTTTACGCTGTTATTCCAGGCAAGCCTGTAATTCATATTGACAACGGCATATCCGGGCATCAGCTTCCTGAGGGTATCGACATACGGGTTCATCTCCGATTTGTCGCCTTCAACCCATCCGCCGCCATGGATAAAGACAACAGTCTTAGTTGAGGCACTGGCCCTGTCGTCCGGCAGATAAATATCCATCTTCTGCTGAACACTTTCTCCATAAGAAACATCCTTAATGATCAGCTCTTCTCTTGAAGCAGGTTCCTTCTTACATGATGAAAGAATCACTGTAAGTATTATCCCTGCCGTCATTAACAGGGTCCGGGTGGTTGGTTTTTCTGATCTCTTCATGGCAGTTGCATAAATCCAATCGATGAGTACGTCATCTTGCCTCCTTGGTGTTATGAATTCGTAACGGAGAGAAATCGATACTATTGTCCTGAAACAATCTACCCCGGCTTTTGTTACCAGTAAAAAGGATTTTCAAGATGAAAACAAGAAAAATAGAAACGATACTGCCACCGCCTCCGGTACATTTCGTTGGTGACGGTTTCAGGGTACACAACTTCATACCGGGAGTGTCCCCGCTATCAATGGTAAGGATGGACCCGTTCATCCTGCTCGATTATAATTCCAGGTATTATTTCCCGCCAACGGATAAGCCCAGGGGTGTGGGAGTTCATCCGCACCGGGGGTTTGAAACGGTGTCTATAGCCTATAAGGGAAGGATTGCCCACCACGACAGCTTTGGCAACAGCGGAGTGATAGGTGAGGGCGACGTGCAGTGGATGACGGCATCATCAGGACTGCTGCACAAGGAGTATCATGAGAAGGAGTTTGCACGAACAGGGGGCGACTTCCACATGGTGCAGCTCTGGGTCAACCTGCCGGCAGAGGAGAAGATGTCTCCCCCTAAATATCAGCCGATCACCAACGACCAGATGGGCAAGCACCTCCTGCCGGGCAACGGTGGCATCATTGAGGTCATAGCCGGAGAATACATGGGCGCAAAAGGACCTGCCTTCACCTTCACCCCAATGGCACTGATGAATGCAAGACTGAACGCAGGCGGGTCTGCCACCTTCGAATTCCCGGCTCACTTCAACACAGCCCTGCTCGTTGTTGAGGGGAGTATCCGGATCAACGGAACCGAAACAGTACCTGCAGATCATTTTGCCCTGTTTAAAAACGACGGTGAAGGCTTCACTATTGAGGCTGCCGAAAACGCCATCGTCTTAATAATCAGCGGCGAACCGATACTTGAACCAATTGTCGCACACGGACCGTTCGTAATGAATACAAAGACAGAGATCTACCAGGCCTTTGAAGACGTCGAGAACGGCAAGTTCGGCCAGCTCGAGGATTGAATCCCGGTGCTCTGGTTAGGCGAATTTTTCTTGCATTTTTCACCATTAAGTCATAAATTTATGGTGCATTTCCTCTTTTATTGTGCCACATAAATTATGAGTCATGCTGGTCAAGACCTTCAGCGCTGCCGTATTTGGCATTGAGGCTGTTCCCGTAACCATTGAGGTTGACGTCACCCGCGGTGTACGCTACATGCTTGTGGGGCTGCCTGACGCTGCCGTCAAGGAGAGTCAGCAACGCATTGAGTCTGCCTTCCGTGCAGTGGGGCTCCATTGGCCCGGCAGGCAGGTGGTCATCAACATGGCTCCGGCTGACATCCGCAAAGAGGGTTCATCATATGACCTGCCCCTGGCTGTTGGCATACTGGCTGCGTCGGAGATGGTCAGCGGCGGTCGGCTCGACAGGCATGCTCCTCACCGGCGAGTTGTCGCTTGACGGAGCCGTGAAGCCCGTCAGGGGTGTGCTACCCATGGCACTGCAGGCGCGGGCATCCGGATTCCGCGGAATGATGGTACCGGCAGAGAACGCCCCTGAAGCGGCCGTCGTCGACGGTATCGACGTGTATGGCGTCACCAGTCTCGATGAAGTGCTGAGATATATGCAGGGGGAGGTCGACTTTCAGCCACTGAATGTCGACATGAACAGTCTCTTCAGCATGCAGGGAAACAGATATGACTCTGATTTTGCCGATGTCAGGGGGCAGGAGAATGTCAAGCGGGCGCTGGAGGTGGCGGTGTCCGGCGCTCATAATGCAGCAATGATCGGCCCTCCCGGCTCTGGCAAGACCATGCTGGCCCGCCGGCTGCCCTCGGTACTCCCGCCCCTGACGCTGGAGGAGGCCCTGGAGACCACCAAGATCCACTCCGTGGCAGGCAAGATCGACAAACACCTCCCATTGATGATCCGCCGTCCCTTCAGGAGCCCTCACCACACAAGCTCAGACATCGCTATGGTCGGGGGCGGCACCGTGCCCCAGCCGGGGGAGATAAGCCTGGCACACAACGGCGTGCTCTTCCTCGATGAGCTGCCGGAGTTCAAACGGAGTGTCCTGGAGGTACTCCGCCAACCTCTTGAAGACAGAGTAATTACAATCTCACGGGCCAGAATGAGCTGCGACTTCCCGGCCTCGTTCATGCTCATTGCATCCATGAATCCATGTCCGTGCGGATTTCATAACCATCCTGAGAAAGAGTGCACCTGTGCCCCGGGCATGGTGCAGAGATACCTCAGCCGCCTGTCAGGCCCGCTGCTTGACCGTATCGACATACATATAGAGGTGGTGCCCGTCAATTATGAAAAACTGGCCGCCACAACCACGGCAGAGCCCTCCGCTGTCGTGTGTGAACGGGTCGTAAAGGCCCGGGACATACAGGCAAGGCGTTTCGCCGGCAGCGACGGCATATACTGCAACGCACAGATGACCTCCGCCATGATCCGCCGTCACTGCCACCTCGATGATACCGGAGGCAGGCTGCTCAGGGCTGCAATGGAGATGCGCGGACTCTCAGCCAGAGCCTATGACAGGATCCTTAAAGTGGCAAGAACTATAGCCGACCTCGACGCTTCGGAGACCATCAGACCCGATCACCTGTCGGAGGCGATCAACTACCGTAATCTCGACAGGGACGGCTGGGCAGGATAAAGTGCATGATAAGGGCCCAAAAAGGATAAAAATCATATTAATGTTTTTTAACAGATTTCTTTTTGCTTTATTTGTGATCAGGGAAAGGTATTACTTCACATCCGGTCGGAAAAATGGAACTTATTAATAAATTGAGGCAAAAGCTGTCAGATGAACATTTGATGTTCGCTTACCGTGGCGAGGTCACGGGTGATAACTCTGTTGGACTTCTGACACTTCTTGAGAGAGAGATGGAGTTTTCGGATTTCAGTCTCCTCGGCCGCAAACGACTCTTCATGTTCGTACTCGAGAACCTTCAGAACATCACCAGGCACGGCATAACCAGGAGCGAGGAGATAACTTCACTTGTTGTATATAATAAAACCGCTGACGGCTACACGGTAAGCACCGGCAACCCCCTGAAGAAAAGCGAGGTGAGGGGATTGAAGCGCAATCTCGAGAAGATAAACAGCCTTGAGCCTGACAAGATCAGGGAGGTCTACAGGGCCATGCTGCAGGATTCCAACATCGGCAGCAAGGGAGGGGCAGGCCTTGGCCTGATGGAGATGGCCCGTAAGACAGGTAACCGGCTCGACTACGATTTTCTTCCGATAGATGACAAGTATTCATATTTCATACTCAGCAAGACGGTTGATGCAGGAGGCAAGGGAATCAGTGAACCCGGCGGTATACCCGGAACCTTCGATACCAAAAAGGTAGCCCAGCTCGAAAAGATGATGAAGTCGAACGGCATCTTCTTCATCTGGGCCGGACCGCTGACACATGCCATCAGCAAGGAGCTCCTCAACTTCAGCGAGACCACCATGCGTGAAGCAGAGCTGGAACAGAATCTGCACAAGCGTGTCTTCGCCACACTGATCGAGCTCCTCCAGAACGTATCACAGCACAGCCCCGGTTTTGACGCAGAGCAGAAGTACGGTATCCCCCTGGCTATGATCAGGAAGACTCCGGCATCATTCATCATCACCTCAGGCAACCTCATCAGGAACAGCGAGTCTGACCTTCTTCTCCAGAAGCTTGACATGGTAAACAGGTATGATGAGGAGGGGCTGAAGAAGCTGCTTAAGGTAGCCCTTATGGGTCAGGATATGTCGAAAATTTCAACCGGTTACATGGGCCTTCTTGAGATGGCACGACGGTCAGGCGGCAGGCTCACCTATAAATTTGACCAGGTAAACGAAGAGTATTCGTATTATACCATCACCGTCAGGGTCAGGGCTAAGGGATTAAAGGCTCGCTGACAAGCGTAAGCTCCTTTCCGTCATACACTGCGTAACTTGACCGGTAGCTGATCCAGTCGCCCAGGATTACCATTCTCCTTTCTTCCTCGTCAAAGGTCATTGGCAGGTGCCGGTGTCCGTAGATATAATAGATCGCCCTGCAACCACCTGCTGCGACCGCCCTGGTATGGCGTATCAGATCCTCTCTGTCTTCTCCCATGAATGGCAGTGACACATGCTTGGCCAGCCGGCTGCTCTTTGACCATGAATGTCCGAACGCCATGCCCCAGCGGGGGTGGATGGCTGAAAAGAGTCTCCTTACCACCCTGTTCCGGAAGAGGGCAAAGAGCAACCTGGTGCTTATGCTGCGGCTTCCGAGGCCTTCGCCGTGGGCCAGGTAGAAGAGCTCACCGCCGATCGTGGTCTGGAATGGCTCATAATGGATGATGACGCCACACTCACCGGCAAGGTATCCCTGCATCCACATATCATGGTTCCCCGTGAAGACGTGTACCTCAATGCCTCGGTCTGTCAGTGAGGCAATGGTTCCCAGGAACCTTGAAAAGCCCCTGGGGATGACTGTTTTGTACTCCCACCAGAAATCGAAGACATCACCCAGGAGGTAAATTGCCTGAGCTTCTTGTGATGCCTGCCCGAGCCATGTGATCACTCTCTGCTCGCGCTCGCGGGGGTCGGTCCCTGCGGCCAGACCCAGGTGAAAGTCAGAGGCGAAGTATGTT
Organism: uncultured Rikenellaceae bacterium; assembly: GCA_963696805.1. Lineage (GTDB taxonomy): Bacteria > Bacteroidota > Bacteroidia > Bacteroidales > VadinHA17 > SR-FBR-E99. Next base: position 325,227 of record CAVOLF010000004.1, on the reverse strand, counting down.
TTCCTGCCTTCCAACGCTGGTTACTTAGTGAAGAGCTGATCCATCCTTATCTGCAGGTTGCGTCCGAAGAGGTTGGTGTTGATGATGTTCCCCTCGGGGTCATAAAGCAGGTTCGATGGCACACTGCTTACATTCATCAGACCTGCAAAGGCAGGCCTGGATGGGTCCTGCTCCCTGACGCTAATCCAGGGTATCTCCTCAAACCGTACGACGTTCTTCCATCTCTGCTCATCGCTGTCAAGGCTGACATGGTATATCTCGAGGCCTTTACTGCGGTAAGATGCATAGATTGATCTCAGCAGCGGAAGTTCGTTAAGACACTCCTGTGACGCGGTGCTCCAGAACGAGACGAGCACATACTTCCCCCTTAAAGAGGAGAGACTGACCATTTTCCCCCCGGTATCAGGAAGCACCGGGGTGGTGCTGGTCACCGGGAGCTGCGAGGCCAGGCTGGCCATACGGTCGATATACATGCGGTTCAGTTCCGAGGTGACATTCTCCTTCAGGGCACGGACATGCCTTGAGACAGGATATTTGACCGAGAGAGAGTCTGATACGATCTTAAGGTACTGCAGGTCACGCGGCTGGTAGAGGACATAGGTGTTTTCGTCAATCCTCTGGTAAAGCGCCTGTATTGCTGCCATCGAAGAGATGTTCTCAATGATGAATTTGATGTTGAACCTGCGCTGTTCATCTACAGCGTCAACGAAGGCTTTCTCCAGTTCAGCTCCACGTACCTCCATCTCACCGTCACTCATATCCGAGTAGATCTTCCTTATGGAATCAAGCTGTGTCTTTGTCGAAAGCAACCTCTGGTCAAGAAGTTTGATATCGTCGGATCCCGGCGAGCCGGTCACGCTGTAGTTCAACGCCAGTGGTGATTTTCCAAGATCGAGGCTGATAGTCTCGCCGGGCATGGTGAGCAGCCCGATGAATTCACCGTTGTCAAAGCGTACCTGGTAAAACTCGGGACCGGTAATGTCAGCGGTGAATTTAAAACGTCCTCTCTTAATTTCGGCCGAATCTGCCACGCTGCTACGGTCAACTTCCGACTTGTCAAGATAGACCATGCCTTCTCTCACTTCGCGGAAGGTCCCTTTAATGGTAACGTTGTTTTCACTGCCGCAGCCTGCAATTATTACTGCTGTTATAAAGATCAATGGATACCTCTTCATTCTGAATACAGATTTCTGTTACAAATAAAGCAAAAATAGGGATTGGCTACTGACCACCCAGCAGTTCCTCCAGTTTTTTACCGAGGTCATCACCCCGGAGGTTGACTGCGAGCACTCTCCCCTCCCGGTCGATGAGAAAGCTGGCAGGTATTTCGGTCATCCCGAAACGCTTCACCACCTCCGAATCGCGGTATTTCAGGTCGCTGACATGCTTCCATCTTCCCAGCCTGTCTTTTCTTATCGCCTCCGTCCACTCCTCTTTCCTGAGGTCGAGGGAGACCTGGTATATGTCGAATCCGAGCCAGTGATACATGTCGTACATCTTTACCAGGTTGGGGTTTTCCTCCCGGCAGGGGGGACACCATGCAGCCCAGAAATCGACCAGCACCACTTTCCCCCGCATTGAGGAGAGTGCCAGTGTGTCGCCGTCGGGACCCGGGAGCACGATCTCCGGCAGTAAGCTTCCCACGGCAGGCCGGGTACCGGATGGTGTACCGGTGTTCACGGTGACTGAATTCCTCAATCCCGCCACGAAGGTATGCAGGTCAAGGACAAGCTCTGATTCCGGCCAGAGGGCATAAAGGACCGAATCAACCCTGAAGAATATCCCGGGCTCTTTTGCGGGATCAAAAAGCTGTAGTCCGGGGACAACATGCTGGTTCAGCAGATATACTGACACCATTGATGAAAAGTTTTCCTCAAGGAGCCTAAGTGCCATCTCCCGGAAGTCGTCGACGATATCGGTGGCTCTTCTGTCGAGGCTGTCCATAAGCAGGGGCAGTTGCGGGCTCATGAGGCTGTCATTATATACATCGGTCAGCCGCTGCAGCTCATTTATCACCTCCTGGTGTTTCTCACGAAAACCGAGCATAACGGAGGTTCCTTCAGACCCTTTCACTTCTTCCGGCGCAGCCATTGCGCTTCGATCTGCCTTTACCTCTATCTTGTCACCCGGAGTGATAAGGAGGGTCAGAAAATCATCGCTGTCCATGCTTAGCATATAGAATGCCGGCCACTCTGTTGCCGACCTGAAGCTAAATCTCCCATCGTTGTCAGGCATCACCGAATCTACCGGCCGGAGTAATCCGGGCTTCACCTCCCTGAGAAGCAGGTACTCGCCCGGTCTCGCACCCACAATCGTGCCTCTGACAGTGAAATCGTTACCATTGCATCCGGTCAGCAAGGCTATGGAAACAAAAAGTAGAAGGGCCATCACACCCTTGTGGAGGTTAGATATTACATAAAACATTTTATTGAATATTAATGTCATTGAATCGTGCATATCCGGAGAACTTTTTAAACGCTGAATGGTTCTCTTACTGAAGTGCAAAGATATCTATTTTTCAGAGCCTTCAGAGATGCATGTGCTTACTCGCGGCTGATAATAAATCTGATTATTTTGCTTATTTTTGTACTTTATTTTATTTGTTATTAAATTAATAGTCTTTATTTTCTGATTTCTTCTTTGGCAATTAAACGGAACTCCTCGAACTATGGGATACATTAAGTTTGATAAGGCTCAGGTAGTAAATCTTGAGTATTCATTAAGCCGTGAGATTTTGCGCACCAACAGGGCCGGCAGCTACTCATCAACTACTATTGTGGGATGCAATACCCGAAAGTATCATGGATGGCTGGTTTGTCCGGTGGATGAGCTGGGCGGTGAAAGGCACGTGCTCCTTTCGAGTCTTGATACCATTGTCGTAAGCAACGGCCAGAGTTTCAATACCGGCATCCGGAAATATCACGGCGATTACTACAGCCCGAAGGGTCACAAATACGTTGAGGACTTTGATGTCCAGGATATTCCGGGTATGACATACAGGGTAGGCAACGTCTTTCTCAAGCAGGAGAGAATACTGGTTCATTATGAGGAGCAGTTGATGATCAGGTATACTGTTCTTGACGCAGATGAGCCAATCAAGCTTCAGTTCAGGCCTTTCCTGGCTTTCAGGGGCATTCATCAGCTGACCCATGCCAACATGTGGGCCAATACCCGTGTTGAGCCTGTGCATAACGGGATCAGGATAAAAATGTATGACGGTTTTCCGTGGCTCAACATGCAGCTTTCAGGCAAAGCCGAGTTCGTACCTGGTCCGGACTGGTACCAGGGTATTGAATATACTGAGGAACAGAAGCGGGGGTATGATTTTTCTGAGGATCTTTTTGTGCCGGGCTTCTTCGAGGTTAATGCTGCAAAGGGAGATGTCATTGTCTTCTCGGCTTCGACAAAAGAGGAGAGGCCTGCCGGGTTCAAGACGAAATTCACCCATACAGTAAAGTCAAAGATACCGCGCAGCGATTTTGGCAACAGTCTGCGCAATGCTGCCCAGCAGTTCATAGAGAAGCGGGGCGATGACACAAATATCATTGCCGGCTACCCATGGTTCGGCTCATGGGGACGTGACACCTTCATATCACTCCCCGGCCTGGCGCTGGCGCGCACTTCAGAGGATCTCTTTGCCGCCGTGCTTGACACTCAGGTGCGACGGATGAAGGGAGGCCTCTTCCCCAACATGGGAGACAATGACAATCATGCGTTCAACAGTGTTGATGCTCCGCTCTGGTTCTTCCAGGCAATATACAGTTACGGGCTCGAGGCGAAAGAGGCATGGAAGCGCTACGGGTCTGCCATGAAGGATGTGCTCAATGCCTACCGGCAGGGCACCTCATTCGGAATTCACATGAGGGAGAACGGGCTTATTTATGCTGACGCTCCGGGCAAAGCCCTCACATGGATGGATGCGGTAGTGAACGGTATCCCGGTTACTCCCCGCAACGGTTATGCTGTTGAGATTAATGCTCTCTGGTACAATGCTGTCCGTTTTGCAATCGACTGTGCGCGTGGTGCACGTGACAGGGCTTTCATCAATGAGTGGGAATCCCTGCCGGAACAGATACGCAAATCATTTCTTGAGACCTTCTGGGATGAGGAGCTCGGCTACCTGGCCGACTATGTAAATGACAGTGAGACACGCAACATGCAGGTCAGGCCCAACATGGTCATCGCCACTTCACTCCCCTACGCAATGCTCACCAAAGATCAAATGAAGAGCATCCTTGATATTTCCAACCGCATTCTTGTCACGCCCCGCGGCCTACGTACCCTGTCGCCTTCGGAGGAGGGTTACAGCGGCATCTATTTCGGAGACCAGGAAAAGCGCGACAGGGCCTATCACCAGGGCACCGTATGGCCATGGCTGGTCGGTCCGTTCTGTGATGGCTGGCTGAGAGTTTACGGCGAGGGCGGCGTGTCAAAAGTGAGAAAACTGATCATGGGGTTCGAGGAGACGCTTACGGAAGCAGGCATTTCAACCATCTCCGAGATCTATGACGGTGACCCCCCTCATACCCCAAGGGGAGCGATATCACAAGCCTGGAGCGTGGCCGAGGTGCTGCGTATCTACATGCTTCTTGAAAAGAATTACAAAGAAAACATATAATGATATGCGTGTCCTGATGTTTGGTTGGGAGTTCCCCCCTCATATTGCCGGGGGACTGGGTACTGCCAGTTACGGTCTTACCCGGGGTCTTGCTGCACAGAAGGATGTGGAGGTGACCTTTGTTGTCCCAAAAGCCTATGGTGATGAAGACCAGAGCATAGTGAGACTCATAGGCGCCAATACCATCCCGGTCGCCTTCAAGAAGGTAAGGTACAACTACTTCCTTAAACCTGTGGAAAAGATTGAGGTCTTCTCCAAGCTGGTACCCTACACTGACCCGGAGGATTTCTGGAAGATGACCCGCGGTGAGATTGCCGAGACCGATGTGCTGGTAAAGACCAACGACCAGGGAAAGGTTGATTTCTCGGGCAGTTACGGTTCCACGCTGATGGATGAGATACACAAGTACTCCGTTGTGGCACAGGTGATAGCTTCAGAGCTTGAATTTGACATCATCCACGCCCATGACTGGCTGGCCTATCCTGCCGGGATAGCTGCCAAAGCCGTTTCGGGCAAACCGCTCGTCATACACGTTCACGCCACTGATTTTGACCGTAGCGGAGGCAATGTCAACCCCGTTGTGTTTAACATGGAGAAGGAAGGCATGGATGCAGCCGACAAGATCATTACGGTGAGCAACCTTACACGGGAAATAGTCATAACCAGGTATAACATTGATCCCGACAAGGTGGAGACGGTCTATAATGCTGTTGAACCACTCCATCATTCGGAACTTGATATCCCCGAACGGGCATACGAGGACAAGATCGTTACCTTCCTTGGCCGTATTACCTTGCAGAAGGGACCGGAATACTTTATTGAAGCAGCCAGGATGGTCCTGGCACGCATGCCCAACGTCAGGTTTGTGATGGCGGGCTCGGGTGACATGATGGAACGCATGATACGTCATGCCGCCTTCCTGAAGATAACCGACAGGTTTCACTTCACCGGTTTCCTGCGCGGAAACGATGTCTTTACCATGCTTAGGATGAGTGATGTCTATGTGATGCCGTCAGTATCAGAACCGTTCGGCATATCGCCCCTGGAAGCGATGCAGTCAAATGTGCCGGTGATAATCAGCAAACAGAGCGGGGTAGCAGAGCTTCTCACCCATGCCGTCAAGGTCGATTTCTGGGATATTGAAGCGATGGCAGATGCTATCTACGGCATTCTCACTTATCCGGCGCTCTCGAGGATGTTCATCATGAACGGCAAGGAGGAGGTTGACAAGCTGAAGTGGGAGAAGGCAGCCAGTCACGTTAAGGGTATTTACACAGGGGTTTTGAAACAGACAAGCTAAATGATATGAGCACACCACAGAAAAAGGCCATCTGCCTTTATTTTCAGGTTCATCAGCCCTTCAGGCTCAGACGCTACCGGTTTTTTGAGATGGGCCATGAACACTATTACTATGATGATTTCATGAATGAGTCTATCCTTCGCAAGATCGCGTCAAACTGCTATCTGCCTGCCAACAGGCTGCTTCTTGACCTGATCCGCAAGCACAAGGGCAAATTCAGGGTTACCTTTTCACTGACGGGCATTGTCATTGACCAGTTCAGGCTCTATGCCCCTGAGGTGCTGGCGTCATTCAGGGAGCTTGCCGAAACAGGATGTGTGGAGTTCCTTGCCGAGACCAACTCTCATTCACTCGCTTCGCTGATGAAAAGGGACAGGTTTGAGAACCAGGTTAAGATCCACCGTGACAAGATGATGGAATTTATCGGCTATGAACCCACCTCTATCAGGAACACCGAACTGATCTACTCTGATGAGATCGGAAGCTGGATGGCTGAGATGGGCTACAAGGCAACGGTAACAGAGGGGGCCAAACACATCCTGGGGTGGAAGTCGCCAAACTTCATGTATTGCAACGCCATCAACCCGAGGCTCAAGGTCCTCCTCCGCAACTATACGCTGAGCGATGACATCGCGTTCAGGTTCTCAAACAAGAGCTGGTCAAGCTATCCGCTTACGGCTGACAAGTATGCCTCATGGGTAAAAGGGCTGGCATCGGCTTCAGAGATAGTGAACATATTTATGGATTATGAAACCTTCGGTGAACATCAGAAGAAGGAAACAGGCATATTTGACTTCCTGAAGCATCTTCCGGAAGCCATACTCAGAAAGACACCGTTCAGTTTCATGACCGTATCAGAGGTTGCAGACAACTATCAGCCGGTGTCTCTGATACATGTCCCCTCACCTATCTCATGGGCAGACGAGGAGCGGGATCTGACAGCATGGATGGGAAACGAGCTCCAGACCGCCGCAGTCACGAAACTTTACAGCATGGCAGACAGGATGGTCAGTTGCAACTCTGATCAGTTATTGCGGGACTGGGTGTACCTGCAGTCAAGTGACCACTTTTATTACATGTCAACCAAATTCTTCTCTGACGGAGCTGTTCACGCATACTTCAACCCATATGAGAATCCATACCAGGCCTTTATGAACTACATGAACGTCCTGAGCGATTTTGAGATCAGGCTGAAGACACTCTGCCCGGTCAATGTGTATGATGAGGAGATGAACCGACTTTCGGAATCAATCGAGAACAAAGAACATCTCATCAGGGAGCTGCAGGAGAAGCTGACGAAACTTGAGAAAAAGGCGGGTGCTACCGGCCGGAAGCGTGTAACACCCAAAAAGAAAACGGCCTCTGCGGCAGCCGTCAAAAAAGCCGCACCAGTAAAAAAATCACCAGTAAAAAAATCACCAGAAAAAAAATCCCCGGCAAAAGCTGCAACAAAGAAGAGTGCTGCGAAGGGTACTGCGGTGAGGAAGAAAGCCGGCAGCAAATAGTTGTTGCGGTATAAAGCTATGTAAAACTGTTATACGCTTTGGCGTATTAAATCATTATTAACCATATGGAGAAGAAAGCTGATTTTTTATTTGAGACAAGCTGGGAAGTATGCAATAAGGTAGGCGGTATTTATACGGTCATTTCGACCAAGGCGCTGAACGTAACTTATGAGTTCGGCGACAATTATATTCTTATCGGGCCTGATGTATGGCGCGACGATCAGTCGAATCCGGAGTTCACCCCTGACGACACCATGTTCCTTCCCTGGAAAGCTGTTGCCGCCCAGGAAGGACTGAATATAAAGACGGGAAGATGGAATATCAAGGGGAATCCAAGGGTGATACTGATAGACTTTACACCCTATTTCGGGCAGCAGAATGAGATTTTTGCCCGTTTCTGGGAGACCTACCAGCTTGACAGTATCTCCGGTCAGTGGGATTATATTGAACCGGCACTCTTCGGTTACGCTGCCGGGAAGGTGATTGAAAGCTTCACCAACTTTTACCGTGAGTATCCGAGAGTGATTGCACAGTTCCACGAATGGATGACGGGTCTGGGTGTCCTTTACCTCGAAAAGAATGCGTCGTGGATAACCACCTCCTTCACAACACATGCCACGGTCCTGGGTCGTAGTATTGCGGGCAACAACAGGCAGCTCTACAGCAGGATGAGGGAATTCAACCCGGTCCAGATCGCTCATGAGTTCAACGTAACCTCCAAGCAATCGCTTGAGAAGCTCAGCGCTGCCGAAGCAGATGTTTTCACCACCGTGAGTGAGATCACCGGCCGCGAGTGTGAGGCCTTCCTGGGAAAGAAGCCAGATGTGATTACCCCAAACGGTTTTGAAGACACATTCGTACCCACCCCCGAAAACTTTGATGCTGCACGGAGGGCAGCCAGGGATAAACTTCTCTCTGTTGCCGGCGCATTGCTCGGATATACGCTGCCGGCTGACACGCTGCTGGTATCAACGAGCGGCAGGTATGAGTACAGGAACAAGGGCATTGACCTGTTCCTCTCATCGCTGGGTGCCATTAACAGTAAGGCTGATGCCGATCGCCAGTGCGTGGCATTCATCCTGGTGCCGGCATACCACAGGGGACCCAGGCAGGATCTCGCTGCTGCAGTTGCCGATGGCTCATTCGTGACCGAGGGCGACAGGTACCTCACTCATGGCCTGCATTACTTCAACGATGACCCTGTACTGAACCAGCTCAACAGGGAGGGGATCCGAAACACCGCCTCTGAAAAGGTGAAGGTGATCTTCGTTCCGTCATACCTCAACGGCAATGACGGTATCTTCAACATGACCTACTATGATTTGCTCATAGGGTTTGATCTGACGCTCTATCCGTCTTATTATGAGCCGTGGGGATACACGCCCCTTGAGAGCCTGATGTTCCGTGTTCCCACGGTAACCACCAACCTGGCAGGCTTTGGCATGTGGGTCGACACCTATTTTGAGAACCCCGGCAACGGTTGCCTGGTGCTTAACCGTACCGATGACAACGAGAAAGAGGTCATCGCAGGCATGGAGGAGTTCATACGGACCTTCATGAAGATGAGTCCCGCCGAAGAGGCCGAGGCCAGGGATAAGGCATGGGAGATATCACGTATTGCGAACTGGAATACGCTCTTCCATTTTTACACTGATGCCTACAACCTCGCTCTTGAGAAGAGCGAGGAGAGACGTGACCAGCCCAGGGAATATGCACGTATCCTTGAGGCAACAGAGGTACAGGTAAGGAAGCCATTTCAGGCCCCGGTCTGGAAGGATATTTACGTTCAGTCAGAGCTTCCCGAACGGATCAGCTATCTGAAAGAGCTCTCAGGTAACCTGTGGTGGTCGTGGAACAGCGATGCCGAGTTCCTCTTCAGAAGGATGGATCCTACACTCTGGGAAGAGATGGGGCATAATCCCAAAAGACTCCTGGAAGCAATTGATTACAAACGGCTGGTTGTACTGGCTGATGACGAGGTCTTCCTCGATGATTCTGACAGGATCTACAAGGAGTTCACAGACTATATGGCAAGGCCGGAGAATCCTGATCTACCCTCCGTAGCATATTTCAGTATGGAGTTTGGAATACATCCCAGCCTGAAAATATATTCCGGCGGACTGGGAGTGCTGGCAGGCGACTATCTCAAGGAGGCCAGTGATTCAAACGTCAACATCACCGGCTTCGGATTGCTTTACCGCTACGGATACTTCAGGCAGAAGCTCGGACCTAGGGGAGAGCAGCAGGCCATCTACGAGGCTGAAGATTTTTCAAGGCTGCCTGTTGCGATGGTAAAAGACGGCAACGGCAATCACCTGACCATTCAGCTCACCTGGCCCGGCCGCATGGTGAAGGCCCGAATATGGCTGGCATCGGTGGGTAAAGTAAGGCTTTACCTGCTTGACACTGACTTTGAGGAGAACAATCATGAAGACAGGGCCATAACACATTATTTATACGGAGGTGACTCAGAGAACAGGCTGAAGCAGGAACTGATCCTCGGTATCGGGGGCATGCGGGCCCTGATCGCCCTGGGAATAAAACCGGATGTCTACCACAGCAATGAAGGCCATTCGGCCTTTATAGGGTTTGAAAGAATGCGGCATCTGATCGAGGATGAACATCTCAGCTTTGAGGAGTCGATGGAGATAATAAGGGCTTCAACCCTCTTTACCACACACACTCCCGTACCTGCAGGTCATGACGCCTTTGAAGAGGACATGCTCAGGAAGTATATATCTCATTATCATTCGAGACTGAATATCACATGGGATCAGCTGATGGCGCTGGGTCGCTGCCAGAATGACCATGACCGCAAGTTCAACATGAGCTTCCTCGCCACGCGTCTCTCACAGGAGATGAACGGTGTGAGCCAGCTTCACGGGCATGTCTCGCGGGGGCTCTTCTCAAAACTCTGGCCCGGATACCTGCGTGATGAGCTGTATATTGGCCACGTCACCAACGGAGTGCACCATTCCACCTGGGTGGCTCCGGAGTGGGAGCAGGTCTATGAAAAGATCACCGGGGAGCGGCACTTTGACCAGAGTGATCGCGAACAGTGGGCGAAGATATACCAGGTTGAGGATGAGAAGGTGTACGAGATCAAGATGAAGCTTAAAAAGCGACTGTTTGACAACATAAGAAAGAGGCTGCAGTCGGATATGATGGACAGACATGTCAGTCCGCGTATGCTGATGAACATCAGTTCCCACCTTAACGAAAAGGCACTGACAATTGGCTTTGCCCGTCGTTTTGCCACCTACAAGAGAGCAACCCTGCTCTTCCGCGACCTTGACCGCCTGAATAAACTTGTCAATAACCCGGAGAGGCCCGTGCAGTTTATCTTTGCAGGGAAAGCGCATCCCAACGACGGAGGAGGACAGGAGCTGATCCGCCGCATAAATGAGGTATCGCAGATGCCTCAGTTTGCCGGCAAAGTGCTTTTCCTCGATAATTATGATATGGAGCTGGCACGTTACCTCGTGCGTGGCGTGGATATCTGGATGAACACCCCCACACGGCCGCTGGAGGCATCAGGTACAAGCGGGGAGAAGGCAGTAATGAATGGTACAATTCATTTCAGCGTGCTTGACGGCTGGTGGGTTGAAGGATATCATGCCTTCGCCGGCTGGGCACTGCCCAAGAAACGCACCTACGTCAGTCAGGACCTCCAGGATGACATTGATGCCGAGACTATTTACAACATGCTTGAGTATGAGATTATTCCGGCCTACTACTCGAAGGACGAGTCAGGCATCCCCCGTGAATGGACAAGCTACATCAAGAACACGATGGTTAAGGTGGCACCGGAGTTTACCACCCGCCGCATGCTCAATGACTATATTCAGAAATTCTACTCGAAACTGTGGGAAAGAAGCAAGCGGATAACGGCAGACAATTATGCCCTCGCCCGTGAGCTGGCAGGCTGGAAGAATGATATCACAAGAGCATGGGATGAAATTGAGATCATCAAGTATGATCACAAGAATATTGCAAAGCAGGTGTATCGTTCAGGCCATACCTATTCTACCGAGATAATCCTTGACATTAAGAACATTCCTGCGGAGAACGTGGGGGTGGAGATGGTAGTGACCCGTCAGCTGAAAAATGGCGAGCATGCCTTCTTTACAAGCAAGGAGTTCAAGCTCGTAAACCGGAAAAAGGGGAGGGTGATCTACGGTATGGATTTCCAGCCCGAAATGGCCGGCACTTTCTACTACGGGATACGTATCTACGCGAAGCATACCGAGCTTCCGCACAGGCAGGACTTCTGTCTGTTGAGGTGGGTCGACTGAGCTAGAGGTCGCGTATGGTCTTTATGGGTTCCTGCAACAGTACTATTGCTGTTCTGGCAGGAAGGTAGAGCTTCAGGTGATGCGGAGCGGTTACGCCGTAGTGACCATGGTCTGGCATTGAGAAATAGTTCTGGCTTGCATCTATTCTTCCCTGGCCTCCGAAGAGCGGATCGTCAGTGTCAAGTACAATCCTGAACTTACCCTTCACAGGTATGCCATAATCAGTGAATGAGACGGAGGGATTGAAGTTCATGACAGTGATCAGTTCTCCCCTCCTGAAGGCAATGATCTTATCGGAGTTGTTGACTGTCAGTATCTCCGTAAGCTGAAGCTGGGGCAGCCCGTGTCTTTTGCCTGTCTCTATCATCGCCCTGTCGAACTCATTAAGGTGGCGATACCTGAGCCGTTCATCGTCAGCCAGGCTCCATTGACGACGGGCATACTTATAACTCCATCCGTTGCCCTCCCTGGGGAAGTCAATCCACTCGGGGTGTCCGAACTCATTTCCCATAAAGGTGAGATACCCTCCGCCGGCGGTAATGAAGGTAAAGAGACGGATCATCTTGTGAAGGGACACTGCCCGGTCAATAATCAGGCTAGTTGTGAGAAGGCTCATCGAGAAGTACATCTCTTTATCTGCCAGTCTGAATATCAGCGTCTTGTCACCGACCAGCGCCTGGTCATGTGATTCGCAGTACGAGATCACGCGTTCCTCGGCACGGTGCTGTGTCAGCTCGTGAAGCAGGTATCCAAGGTCCCACTCCTCATCGGGAATCTCTTTGACCATCTTGATCCATATGTCGGGCACACCCATAGCCAGCCTGTAGTCAAACCCTATCCCTCCCGCAGCTACGGGTGCCGCCAGGCCCGGCATGCCGCTCATCTCCTCGGCAATGGTCACGGCACCGGGAGTGAACTCATGTATCAGCTTGTTGGCAAGGGTAAGATAAACGATGGCGTCGGTGTCCTGGTTGCCATCATAATACTGCCTGTAGGAGACGAAGTCTGATCCCAGTCCATGGTCATAATAGAGCATGCTGGTGATGCCGTCGAACCGGAAACCGTCAAAACGGTACTCCTCAAGCCAGTACTTGCAGTTAGAGAGCAGGAAATGGGCCACTTCAGGCTTGCCGTAATCGTAGCACAGCGAGTCCCAGGCCACATGATTTCTCCGTGATCCTGTATGAAAATAGAGTGCCGGGTCACCGTCAAGCAGGCCCAGGCCCTCCAGCGTATTGGAAACAGCGTGTGAGTGAACGAGGTCCATTATGACCCTTATGCCCATTTCGTGGGCGGTATCGATGAGTTCCCTAAGGTCATCGGGAGTGCCGAAGCGTGACGAAGCGGCAAAGAGGCTTGAAACGTGATACCCGAATGATCCGTAATAGGGGTGCTCCTGTATCGCCATCAGCTGGATGGTATTATAGCCCAGGTTCTTTACACGGGGCAGCACGTCTGTGGTGAACTCGCGGTAAGTACCGGTCTTCTCCTCCTCGGTAGCCATACCTATGTGAGCCTCGTATACCAGGAGTGACGGCGGCGGCGGCGGGGAGGGGTGCTTCATGACGTAACCCTCAGCCGGATGCCATACCTGTGCGGAAAAGATCTTCGTCATTTCATCCTGAACGGTGCGTGTTGCATAGGCCGGGATACGCTCACCGCCGCCGCCCTTCCATCTGACATTCATCTTGTACAAGTCGCCGTGTGACAACATATCTTCGGCAAACTCCCCAATCCAGTCGCCGTCATCCGTCCGGTGAAGCATGTAGCGGTCATCCTCTTTCCAGTCGCTGAAGGTACCCCTGAGGGTGATGGCAGTGGCATTTGGAGCATGCTCCCTGAAGACCCAGCCCCTGTCAGTGTGATGCAGCCCGTACCAGTGATGCCCGTTGGCAAAATCAGACAACGGGGTAGCCCCGGTGATAAGCGTTTCCCGGTCACTGAGATAGGCGAGACGGGCCTCAATGACACTCCTGAACGGATCAAGCCATGGATCAATATTGTAAAATCTCTTTTCCAAAATGTAAATCTTTTTCCAAGATACAAAAAGGAGCAAATAATCCCCTGATATTATTTGCCTTTAAATTCGATCATTTTTACGGCAGAGATTATTTTACCTTCATCACTGATAAGGGTGACCATGATCCGGCAGACATGAGAATCATCAGGGCTCAGGAAAGCACAACGGATGATTCCTGTGCTGTCCCTCTCAAGACCGGTGTTCCAGAAGACAGTGTTCCTGAGGTCGGGAATGCGACTGCTCTTTATCCCGGGGTCAGAATGATCGGGTGAGACAAACATGACGGGGGGATCAGACATTTTGTAAGAGGTTCGCAAACCGGCAGCCGGCAGGCGGGGCTCACTGTAATTGCCCTTGCGGGTGATTACATTGACAATGCCAGGGAAGACAGTATCACCGAAAAGATAATCTCCGGAGATAATGTCAATTTGTTTCACATGCGCCGGATCAAGACTTAGCAGTTTCTCCGCCTCATCCTGAGGGACCATGTCAATGAAAAGAGAAGGTGCTCTCTTAAGTATCTGGTCCCAGATCACCGGTTCGCTTTCCTTCCTGTCTGACCTGACTGCAATTCTTTTGACAAGCTCATAGAATATTTCCCTCATTGAGGAGAGACTGATGTAGTCATCGAGTACCAGCTCCTGGTCCGGCACTCCGTAAAACCTCCAGTTGGTTTTTTCCTCCCCGCCGACGGTTTGGCTGCGCAGTGTATCACTGATCCCGTATATTTTCCTTACCTGATACCTGTCAGTAAGCCTGCTGACCTCTCCCTGCAGGCCTGGCAGTGATGTGGTATCTGCCATATAGTGGTTTGACGGGTAGATGTCAGGGTAGCTGCTCTCTATTTTGAGGGGACGGGCATTCCCATTGTCATTGATCCTGATCATGATGTCGTCAGGTTCGTTCTTCCTCTCCAGGAAAAAGACGAACCTGCCTTCTTTGTTGTTCCTGGCGTACTGGAATGACGGTTTGCGCCCCCATGTAACAAGGAACGCAGTCAGCTTTCCTTCAGGAGGTAAAGCTGGTGGGGCGGTAAGGGAAGCGACAACATACCTGCCTCTCTCCTCTCCGGCGGACAGCGGAATATCCCACCTGCCGTTCGCAATCCTGTTCCAGTCGAGCCAGTTGCTTCTTATCCCCAGCAGGTAAGTATTTTTTGCTTTACTGCTGAGAGACGCGAAGTTGGCCGATGATCCCGGGGGAAAGCTCTCATGACGAAATTCAGATCCGAGCATAAGGTACTCAGGGGCTGTTATTATTCTGTCTCCCGAAGAGTATGCTGAGACGGAAATGCTGCCCCTGACTCCCTCAACCGGTTGTTTAACTGCACGGTTTTCTGTAATCTCAAGGTCAATTTCTTCACGCCTTCCTGCCCGGGCATTAAAATCAATGACAGGCGGTTCTTCAGCTGCGGATGGGATGAAGATATACCGTTCGGCAAGAAAATTCCCGTTATCGTCAAAGATGGCAACATTATTTATTCCTGCTTCCAGCTGACTTACCGGAACACTGACCTCATATTCTTCGCTCCAGGAGGGCAGATTCCGGCTGAAGACTATCCTGCCTCGTGACTGGATCAGGACAATCCCACCTCTGGCATGTCCCCTTCCGTCACTGTTTCTTTCCCTTAACAGAATGGTGAGGGCCTCCCTGAACGGGCCTGACACCCTTATTCCAAAACCGGCGTCAGCAGCACACGGAAGCTCATACTTCCTGTCTGTGCCTGAGGGTTTGAAAAAATAGCTCTCTCCCTTTTGAGGAACAAATTCAAATGAGGCGATCCCGGTACTGTCAACTGAAATTTCCGTAATGAGCTCATCTCTTGTGTTTGTCAGTGAGCCGTTACATTTCACCGGATAACCATACCGGTTCACTGTTGATATCCCCACTGTGGTGAGCAGGCCGTTAATCAGGCTGCCGCTTTCAGGAAAGAAGCGGACTTCATAAGGAGGCTCATCTGTAAACTTAAGCCAGGAGCAGAAGTCCAGGAAATTATTTCGGAAAGGATTGGCAACCGTTATTTTCTTCATGAAACAACCGTAAGGCAAGAAGTTCTTCATCACGCTGGTATAGGCCCGCAGGAGGTAAGAACCTGTCACCAGGCTGTCGGGAAGATGGAGTTGGGATACCCCGGTACCTTCTTCAACGCTTAATGTGATCTGTGCAACAGGATTGTTGTAGTAATCAAGCAGTTCAACATAGGCATAACTATCTTTTCCGGCAAACCTGAGGCCGGGCAAGGAGAAGAGATAAGCCTTTATTCTGACCGTCTCACCGGCAACATAGGTTTCCCTGTCGGTCTGGAGCCAGAGCTCCTCATAAGGATTCGTGCGGCAGTAACGTTCAAACTTCTCCGTCAACTCACTGCTGGTCAACGGCTGGCCGCCGGCTGACACTGACGCCGGCAGGAGGGCGGCAAAAAGAAGGGCAAGATATGTTTTCCTACTTTTGTTCATCAAACAGTGAATGAGATATTGTCTTCCGGTCCGGATCATCCCAGTATTCCGGTTTCCCGGCTGTTCCCACCAGCGCACAGTCAAGGCATTCCCGGTGTACTGTCAGGATATACTGAGGTGGAGTGGGCGGCTCCCACCATTCAGTCAGAATATATACCCCGGATCCGAAAAGTGACGGGTCATAGTCTCTGACGGGGATTGTATCGGCACGGCAGTAGGCGTAAAAATCAGGGAACTGTACGTATATGTTTTCGATAAAGAGCCTTTTCTCTGCGACTGATGAAGCGCCGAAGAAGCCCAGCGCTTCGGTACCGGGACTGTCAATACATTTAATGTTTCCCTTTATGGCTCCGGGGATGGCATCATACAGACCACCCGCCTCAAACATGTTCTTCCTGAGATTGTCACGGTAAATGAACTCATCCTCGCTGACTGAATACTGTCTTACCAGGATGCTGTATTTCACAATCAGCCTGTCGGTCTCCATGGTGATGAAGGTGACCGGATGTTTTATCACACGGCTGTCGGTAAGCGATGAAGTACTGAGTATGTTGATATCGGCAGATGTTGCGGATTTCCAGCATATTCTGTTTTTAATGAACTCGTTGTCATAGGGATACCTGATCTCCCAGGTCTCCGTAAAGGACCACATGTAGAACCTGCACTTTCCCGAAGGGTCATGTGAGTCGAGGTAGACCTGGTAACCGTAGGTTGACTCGCCCGGCTTATAGAATTCATTGTATTCAGGACCGGCGTATACAGAATCGATGGAGGGAACCGGGGTCAGCTCCACAGGTCCAGATTCATAGACCTGATTCATCCCCACAACACGCAACCTGTACTTTCGTCCTGCAAGGGCCCTGAACTCAGTTGAGTCAGAGAGATATATCCCATCGCGGTAATGTGTGAAGAGATATTCATTCCCTTCATCATCCGATACCGTGACCATATATCCGCTGACCGAAGGAGTGACAGAGGAGGCGTAGAGGGGCTGCAGCCATGAGATTTGCACCTCGTATCTCTCATTCCTGTCGGTCACCCTGCCTTCGATGACGATTGAGAATGCTTCCTCACTTATGTCAGGGAAGAACTGTGTAACGCAACCTGTCACAGCAGCCAGCATCAAAATAAGTACCGATATTACCTTCTTCGTCGCCATTGTCAGAAGTCAAAACTGTAGGTTACGGTCGGAATGGCCCGGGCAAAGACTGACAACCGGTAAGCCCTGATGGTTTTTCCGTTGATGACAAAGTATTCCGAGTAGACATTCGGCCGGCTGAGGAGATTGTAGCACGAAAAGGTCCATGAAGGATTCATGAGTTTCTTCGATTTCAGGTTGCCTTTAAGTCGGAGCGAGCAGTCCATCCTGGAGTAATCGGGGACGCGGTACTTGTTTCTTTCGGAGTAATGAATCACCGGCAGCCCCCCCGATTCGTAGTAGCCTATGGGATATGTAATCGGTCGCCCGGTATTGTAAACATAGCTGAGGGCAAGATTCAGCCTCCTGGTGATTGTATAGTTCAGACTCATGGAGAGGTCATGCGGTTTGTCATAGGAGGCAGGAAACCATTTGCCGGAGTTCACGGATTCACTCTCAAATTCACTCAGGCTGCGCAGCAGGATCCTCGAATATGTATATCCCAGATGCCATGTGATTTTGCCGTATGATTTCCTGAACATCAGTTCAACACCGTAGGCACGCCCTTCAACATTGACAATATCTTTTTCTATGCTTTCATTCATTGTAAGCACCGTCCCTGCCTTGAAATCGATCATGTTGCGGATCGGTTTGAAGTATATCTCTGCCGAGAGCTCAAGGTTGTTCCATGGTATGGTGTGGTAGAAACCCGCCGAGTACTGGTCGGCCGTCTGAGGACTGAGATAATAGTCAGACATCTTCCATGTGTCAGTGGGTGAGATAGAAGCGCTGTTTGTCAGGAGGTGCAGGTGCTGCCTTGTGCGGGTATAGTTAAGCTTTAATGAGCTCGCGTTGGAGATCATATAATTGAATGAGGCTCTTGGTTCGGGTCCGGACCATGTTTTCAGAATACTTCCCGGGCCGAAGGTCAGTGTGTCATTTATGGTTGCACCGCTCATCGGCAACCCCGGTTCATAAAGTCTGACACTTCCCGGGCCCAGTGCCAGGAACAGTGAATATCTCAGTCCGATGCTGAATGAGAGCTTCTCCGAGAGGGTAATTCTGTCCTCGATCCAGACTGCATTTTCCAGCGACCTCTCCCGCCCGATCATTTCGGGTCTGACCAGCGACTGCTCATCAGCGGGCTGATAATTGCCGGGGAGTACCGAATAATATCCCATCTCGGCCCCGGCTTCAAGTTCATGTACGCTGCCGGCAGACCAGGTCAGATCTGCTTTAAGGTTAGTGTAGCTCATATTGTAGTATAGATCGAAAGCTTTTTCTACTACAGAGATGCTGCTCACATTGTATTTATAGTTGCTGGTGGCCGCCGCGACAGAGAGCTTTGCGCTGCCAGCCAGCGAGCGGTTCCATCTCAGGGAGGCGATAGTGTTGCTGTAATTGTAGGTCGTATCACTGTTGAGCCGGAAGGCATCACGGCTCTGGTAGCCAGAGAGCTCCAGGCTGTTCTTATCATCAGGCTTCCATGTTATCCTGGCGTTGAGGTCCTGGAATGCGGCCCTGCTCTTGTTCAGCAACGGATAGTCGACGATATTCATCACCCAGTTCGAATAGGTGCTTCTGGCGGCAATCAGGGCAGACATTTTTTCCTTAATCAGAGGAATATCAAGGGTTATGTGGGCTGCGATGGGACTAATCCCGGCTTTTCCGCTGAACTCCCTGTTGCCGGCGTCGCGTGGAAGAATATCCATTACGGAAGAGAGTCTGCCGCCATAGCGTGCGGGAATTCCTCCCTTGTAGAGATGCAGGTCCCTGATGATGTCAGAGTTGACCGAGGTAAAGAAGCCGAAGAAGTGTGAGGGATTGAATAGGGGTACACCGTACAGCAGTATCAGGTTCTGATCCGAAGCTCCGCCTCTTACATTGAATCCCTGTGATGCCTCGCCAACCGTTTTCACTCCGGGCAGGATCAGGATATTCTTGAAGATATCGGTCTCTCCGAGAGAGCTGGGCATCAGCCTGAATGTGGCCATATTGACCATCTCAACTCCTGTCTCAAGCCTCCTGAGGGCATCGTTCTTCCGTGCCGTTATTACTGCGCCCTCAATGGGAAAATAATCCTCGGCCATATCTATGTCAAGTCTCCCGCCCCCGTACACTCTGGCAGTGATGTTCGCCTCCTTCATACCCAGGAAGGAGAACCTGATGCTGTAAGAACCTCTCGGGAGATTTACCAGGTAGAAGCCGTTGGCATCTGTGGCGGTGCCCTGTGCAAGTTCGGCTATGAAAACCGTTACTCCGTTGAGGGCTTCACCGGTACTCCTGTCTCTCACATATCCTGTGATGCTGGTACTCCCCGTTCTCCCTTTTTCTGCCGGATTTCCTATCTCATATATTACATATTCGCTGGTGACGGGTCGTTCATCCTCATCGCGGCTATCCTGCGGGGTCAGCCAGCTGTCAGTGGTGACGGCGTCGGATGCAAAGGGCTTTACCATGTAATCCTTCGTAATGATGATATTGCTGTTGTCTAACATATACCAGAGGCCTCTGCCTGAGAATAACCGGCCCAGCAATTCACTCAGAAGTGGGTTTTCACCTATGTCGGGCATCACCAGCCCTTCTGTCCACTCCTCTTTATAGAAGAACCTCACGGCGTTCCGTGCTTCAGTCTGGGCAACAAATTCCCCGAAACCGGTTCCTGCATAATCCCAGCTTACCCTTACTCCCCAGGACTGACTCCCGGCATGAGATGTCAGCGCGAGGCACATGAGAAATATCAGGATGTGTCTTTTCATTATCTCTTACAGAGAATCATAATATTTGAGAACCGGAATTATAAGTTCGGGTCTTTTAACATTGAGCCATATACCTGTCTCACGTATAAAATGGCGTATCTCATCCTCTTTGTCTGACAGGGCTTCGAAGAGATCCCTCCGGTTACGAAGCCTGAAGAAGCTGCCATTGTTAACTATATAATCAAATTGCTCCTCTTCAAATGTGTCATTACTGTTGTCAATTGTAATGCTCTTTATAACTTTCACGTACTTCCTTACAAGCATTATGTTGCCCTCATACAACAAATGGCAGTATCCCATTTCCCCGAAGTACCTGAAGGTGTAATCCCTGTTCATGTAAGTAATGCTGAATCTCCCTGTGTTTTCACCGGGTATTTCAATGAACATACCGGGGCGGACCATCAGCACTATACGGTCATTGAAGATGTCATACCAGATCAGCTGATCATTGAATGTCCGGTCTCCGATTGTGACGGATGCCACTGACAGCGCCTCGGTAAGAAAGAATTCGTGGCCGGTGACCTTATCAAATCTCTTCTCCCAGACTCTCCCGTTGTAAAGTTGCTGCCTCAGGTAAGCCGTGTCCTGCCGGTTACCGTTATCCTCACCGAGGGGTGAGGGTATTGCTGACTGGATAAAGCCTTCAAGAACGATCAAAATCATGATCAGTTTTCCCCGGACAGATATAATCCCCTCCATTTTATCAGATGATAAAAAAATACAATATTAAGAATAAATTTACAGTCGATTATATGGCTATGATCATTCACGAAGGATATTACGATCTGCATTTCAGGGATCCTGTGGTAACCATGGGTGTTTTTGACGGCGTTCATCTGGGCCATCGCATGCTACTGGGGCGTGTAGTGTCGGTAGCGGAGAGGAGCGGATCGGATTCTGTGGCAGTCACCTTTGACCCACACCCGCGTATTGTCCTGACCGGTGATCCGTCACATCTGCGTTTTCTTACTGATATTGAGGAACGGATATATCTGCTCCGTCAGACCGGAATAGGACATCTGGTAATCATTCCTTTCACTCTTGAGCTGAGCACGATGACTGCCCGGGAGTTTGTCGACCAGGTATTATGCCGCCATATGAGCGTAAGGCATCTCATCGCTGGCTTTAATCATCATTTCGGCAGGCGGCATGAGGGCGACAGCAACACCATCACCGGGTGCTCTTCAAGGATGGATTTCAGGGTCACCAGGGAAGAGGCCTTCATGATTGACGGTGCGGTGGTAAGCTCCTCTGCAATAAGGAGGCTGCTTGATGGGGGTGAGGTCAGGAAAGCATCGGCCATGCTTGGCTATGACTACTCTCTCAGGGGGAAGGTGGTATCCGGCAAAAAGATAGGCCGCGGCCTCGGCTTCCCCACCGCAAACATAGCCCCTCTGTTTGCTTATAAGCTGATCCCCCGTGCAGGAGTATACGCCGTTGAGATCATGGTTGAGGGTGACACCGTATGGCATCCGGCAATGCTCAACATAGGAATGAGGCCTACAATCAGGGAGAACGACGGCAGGAGCACTATTGAGGCTCATATAATCGATTTTGAATCAGATCTGTACGGAAAGATTGTCACTGTCAGGTTTTACGAACGGCTTCGTGACGAGATGAAATTCGGCGATGTTGACGCCCTGGCTGCGCAGCTGGCCAGTGACCGTGAACGGACCATTTCCCTGCTACGTCGCTGAACAATTATACAGCTTTTTAGTTATCTTTGCAGACTTAAAAAATAAGATCATGTCATTCATCAACAACGAGCTGCCTTACAGGGTAAAAGATATTGCACTGGCTGATTTTGGCCGGAAAGAGATAGAAATTGCAGAGAAGGAGATGCCCGGACTGCTTTCAATCAGGAAGAAATACTCGGCATCAAAGCCTCTCAGTGGGGCGAGGATCACGGGCTCGCTGCACATGACCATACAGACAGCCGTTCTCATTGAGACCCTGCGCGATCTCGGTGCCGACGTCAGATGGGCAAGCTGCAACATTTTCTCGACGCAGGACCATGCCGCTGCAGCCGTGGCTGAGGCAGGAATTCCTGTTTTTGCATGGAAGGGAGAGACACTGGAGGAATACTGGTGGTGCACCGCACAGGCTCTCACATTCCCCGGCGGCAAGGGACCCAACCTCATTGTCGATGACGGCGGTGATGCCTCCCTGCTGGTTCATATGGGATTTAAGGCTGAGAAGGACCCGTCAGTGCTTGACGTCAAACCGTCAAGCAGGGAAGAGGGAATTATAATTGACACGCTGAAGGTGATCCTCGCAGAAGACCCGGAGAAATGGAAGAGGACGGTCAGGGAGATGAAGGGGATCTCGGAAGAGACTACCACCGGAGTGCACAGGCTTTACCAGATGATGGAGGCAGGAGAGCTGCTGGTGCCTGCCATTAACGTTAATGATTCCGTTACCAAGAGCAAATTTGACAACCTCTATGGCTGCCGTGAGTCACTTGCTGACGGCATAAAAAGGGCTACCGATGTGATGATCGCCGGCAAGGTGGTGGTGGTATGCGGATACGGTGACGTTGGCAAAGGATCGGCGCGGTCGATGCGTGCATACGGAGCCAGGGTCATAGTGACCGAAATAGATCCTATCTGTGCGTTGCAGGCCGCCATGGAGGGCTTCGAGGTGAAGACCATTGAGGAGGCCCTTCCCGAGGGAAACATCTTCGTCACCGCAACGGGGAACCGTGATATCATCACCCTGGAGCACATGGAGAAGATGAAGGATCAGGCGATCGTCTGCAATATAGGTCACTTCGACAATGAGATACAGGTTGATGTCCTGAACGGCACCAGGGGCGTACAGAAGATCAACATCAAGCCACAGGTTGATAAATATCTCTTTCCTGACGGTCATGCCATCTTCCTGCTCGCTGAAGGCCGCCTGGTAAATCTTGGCTGCGCCACGGGACATCCCTCATTTGTCATGAGCAACTCATTCAGCAACCAGACACTGGCACAGATCGAGCTTTGGACCAAAGACTATGAGATTGGAGTCTACAGGCTCCCGAAACATCTTGACGAAGAGGTAGCCAGGCTGCACCTTGCACAGCTGGGAGTCAATCTCACAAAACTGACAAAGGAGCAGGCCGACTATATTGGAGTGCCTGCTGAAGGACCCTACAAGCCTGAACATTACCGTTACTAGGGACGGCAGGTTCAGTTCCTGTTCCAGACATGGAGATACTGGCCTGAGATCTGTGCCCTGTAGTTCTTCAGAGGATACTGACCCGGACCTGAAGCCGGCACCCCGAATGAGGGAAGGGCATAGCTGGTGGCACACTCAGGACATAAGGCATAGATACCGTCAATATTCACGGCCCTGCTCAGTCCGTTCACTGCAAAACAGTGCGGACAGGTTCGGTCATAGGCATTATACTCATCAGGCTGACCATGGTACAGAATAATTCCGTTACCGTCATACCCGGCCGACTTATATCCCCAGTTATTTGTTGAGGATGAGATGTACACGCTGTTGCCGAGGGCAGAGACCAGGTCAAAAAAGTAGGGATCGGAGGCGAGGTCGACATAAAAATCAACATATATGTCAGGGATGACCTCGTTTTTCTCCCGGTCGCATGACATTGTCAGCAGGAGAGCCGCGGTGATGATGAAAAAAATCTTTACATTTGAACCTGACATGCGTATGACTGAGTTTCTGCAAAAGTAACCATTTATGTCCGAAGGGGCACAACTGACAAACGAAATGAAGCACAGGATAGTATTTATCAGGCTCCTGGTTATCACTGCCCTGATCCTGTTTGCCGCCCCACTCTCTGAGTGCAATGCACAGCGCAATGCAGCCAAAAAGGCAGAGAGGGAGCTGTTCGGGAAGACCGGGAAGAGCAAACCCTTTGATGAAGGAAGGCCTAAAGGGGCCGCCGGAAAGGCTATGAAGCAGCAGGAGAAGAAGGAAGCCATACGCAAGAAGGAGGACGAGAAGCATGTGAAGGAGCTGAGGAAACAGCACTATGAGAGGCAGAGCGCTGAGACCCAAATGCGGATGGAAAACAACAGTCTCAACACTAAAACGGGTTACAAGGCGAAGAGGCAGAATCAGCGAAAGGAGCAGACAAAACCGGAGCTGAAGAAGCCGGATCAGCCGAAACCAACGAAGCAGAAGGCAAAGACCAAGACAAAGGATCCGAAGAAGCAACCGGAACTGAAGCAGCAAAAGAATAAGGCTAAGTCAAAGATGAAGGATCCGAAAAAACAGCCTAAAATAAAACAGCACAAAATCAAAAAATACTGAAGGTCATGGAAGATGGTGGATTAGGGAGTTTGATTTTTTATGTTATCCTGGGGATTCTTGCTATTGCCGGATCATTACAGGGCAAGGGCAAGAAACAGAAGACGGTGCCGAAGAAAACGGAGCCAGGCAGGCCTGCCATGGAGGCACGAAAGCCACCGGCACAACCGGAACCGGCTACGGTGCAGCGAAAGCCTCAGTATATGCCTATTGATCCTGCAATGGAAGGAAGGTATGAGGAACCGATGGCAGCTGACTTCAGCGGTGAGGGATCATACTCAGGCACTATGGCCGGCGCCTTCAGCAGCGAGGGCTCAATAAGTGATACAATGGCCCGGGCATTCGCCAGGGAAGGCTCAATTGAAGATGCCATGGCTGGCGCCTTTGCGTCGGAGGGGATCTCCTCATTCAAGGATTTCCAGACAAGTGATTTTGTGCATACCGAGATCTCTGACAGTGAGATAGGAGACGCGCCGGAATATGATTATAACGCCAGGCCGGGAAGTGACATTCTCGATGAGGGATTTGACGTGAAAAAGGCACTTATTTATTCCGTTTTGTTAAACAGAAAAGAGTACTCCTTCTGAAAATCTGATGATTACAAAAGAGGCGGGATTTGCTTTTTAAATAAAATTTCATTATATTTGTTCTTTGAAGAGTTCCGGCAAGCCGGGATTCTTCTTATTTTTTAACCTATTACTGAAGAATTATGTCGGAATTTATCTATGTAACAGAAGAGGGTCTCCATAAGATGAGGGAGGAACTTGATCTGCTCCGTAATGAAAGGCCGGCTATTGCGCGAATGATTGCAGAGGCACGCGATAAGGGCGACCTTACCGAGAATGCTGAATATTCTGCCGCCAAGGATGCGCAGGGCATGCTGGAGATGAAGATAGCCCGCCTTGAAGACCAGGTAGCCCGGTCACGCATAATTGACGGATCAAGGATCAATACCAAATCGGTGCAGATCCTTAACCGGGTCAGGATCCGCAACAGGACCAGCGGTCTTATCATGGAGTATCAGCTTGTGCCTGAAACCGAGGCAAACCTCAAGGAGGGCAAGATTGCTGCAACCTCGCCTATAGCACAGGGGATCATGGGAAAGGAAGTGGGAGACGTGGTGGAGGTGAAAGTACCAGCCGGCGTCATACCCTTTGAGATCATGGAGATTTCAATCTGAAAAAGTAACGCGATGGCATCAATATTCACACGGATCATCAACGGCGAGATACCCTGCCACAAGGTTGCCGAGGATGATCGATTCATCGCCTTTCTCGACGTCAGGCCGCTGAAGCCGGGTCATACCCTTGTCGTACCCAAAAAGGAGGTAGACTATATCTTCGATCTCGACGGGAAGACACTCGCTGACATGATGCTCTTCGCACAAAAGGTAGCAAGGGCAATGAAGGAGGTGATAGAGTGCAATAGAATTGGTATGGCGGTGATAGGGCTTGAGGTGCCTCATGCACACATACATCTTGTACCCATAACCAGGGAGTCAGACCTGCTGTTCACAAACCCGCGCGTGTCACCTGCACCCGAAGAGGCTGAAAAGCTTGCCAGGTCAATAGGCGATCATGTCAGGCCCTGATCCTGCACAAAATAAAAACCCCCGTCACCGGTGGGCTTAAAAAAGAGGCTGCCCCTTCTGAGACAGCCTCTTGCTTTTTATCAGCAGATTTTACTTCTTGCCTGGGCAACATGGTTGTGCTGTGGCTGTGCCTTCCTTTGCAGGAACCACTTCACCCTTGGTCTCGCCGCATGCGGCAGCTGACGGGCACTTGGAGCAGTCCTTGCCTGTGGCAGTAGTCATGGCATCCTTCTTGCATGCGTCTGCGGTGGAGCCGCATACGTCACACTTGCCATCCTTGTTCTTATCGACAAAAGTGCACTCACTCTTGGAATGCTTTTTCTCCTTGTCGGTAGTCTGAGCATAGACCCCTGCAGCCGCAACCATCAGTGCGATGAGAATAAGGCTGCCAATCATCCATTTCTTCATTGTGTAAATAGGTTTAATTGTAAACGGCTGCAATATAAGAAAGTTTTATTATCACGATTCGTTTTGTTATAATTATCATACCTTTGCTTATACTTCTCGCTGTGAAGTGTCTCATATTAAAGATATTGGCGACGACTTTCTGAGTCTGTTCCTCCCGAGGCTATGCCTGGCCTGCAGGTCTCATCTCGTCCGCGGAGAGAATGTCCTGTGCACTGAATGCCTTCTCTCGATGGCCCGGACAGATTTTCACAATCGCCGTGACAACATGCTCGAACAGGCATTCTGGGGCAGGTGCAATGTTGAACGGGCAGCTGCCTTCTCGGTATATAACCGGGGAAGCCGCATCAGGAAACTGATACATGCGCTTAAGTATGACGGCAGAAAGGATATCGGGAGGATGTTCGGAGAGCTCTACGGCTCACTGCTGACGGAAGCAGGGTTTATGAATGACATTGATATTATCGTGCCTGTGCCGCTCAGCGCTGAAAGGCAAAGGCAGAGAGGCTTTAACCAGAGTGAGTGTTTTGCGCAGGGGCTGTCAGCCTCAAGCCGTGTGCCTGTGAGGAACGACATCCTTCTGCGTACCGGCAGGTCTGAGTCGCAGACAAGGCGGGGCAGATACGAGCGGTGGGAGAACGTTGACGGGCTATTTACCGTACGCAAGCCCTCCCTGATAACCGGGAAACACATACTCGTGGCTGATGATGTCATCACTACCGGATCAACGATGGAGGCTTGCGTCAACGCTCTGCATGAGGCAGGCGGTGAAAGGATCAGCGTGGTGGCACTGGCGGCAGCACAGAAGCTTACCCTTTGACCCTGGCGCTGTTATTCCTGACAAACGCTTCCCAGCTGCCTGAGCTCCCTGAAGAAGCAGGCTTGGCACTCTGGTAGAAATGGCAGAGGGCTGCTCCAAGGGCGTCGGTGGCATCAAGAACCATCTTCTCTCCCCGGAACGTGAGGATGGTGCTCAGCATAGTGGCAACCTGCTCCTTGCTGGCCTGTCCCCGGCCGGTGATTGACATCTTGATCATCCTCGGGGCATACTCGAAGACAGGCAGATCACGGTACAGGGCAGCCGAGATGGCAGCACCCTGAGCCCTGCCCAGCTTGAGCATGCTCTGTACGTTCTTACCGAAGAACTGTGCCTCAATCGCAAACTCGTCAGGGTGGTACTGATCTATCAGTGCCAGGGTCTGCTCGAAGATCGTGCGTATCTTCCTGAAGTGATCCTCCTTCTTGCGGAGGTCGATTATACCCAATGCAATGAGGGACGGTATTTTGCCGGTCACGCTTATCAGGCCGTAGCCCGTGACAGTGGTCCCGGGATCAATCCCCAGGATGATCTTTTCACCGGTATTGGGTTTCACTTCTTCTCAGTTATACTATGAACAGGCATCAGGAGTAATGGTGTCTCATTCTTCTCTGACCAGATTGTATTACGCCTGAAAGGCATGGCAGGTCCTGATTTGGTGCCTTCAATAACTGCCAGTGCAGCTTTAAGGGAGATTTCTTCCGTATCACCATAGTCCCTTGTTAGGTCATCATTTGCCCGAACATCAGGAGCGATTCCGTCATAAAACCTTCCTTCATTGAGTGAATTCAGGTATTCAAAGGCTATGATTCCATATGCGTACGTCTCATCGGGTTCAGGAACAGAGGTGGTTGGGAACGGGTAACCGAAAATGCTCTGACCGGCGGGTTTGCCGTATGTGTTGTCTCCAACAATGGATACATCAATATAGGGTTTCAGGCTGTTGATGACAAGCTCACTTGCTGAGGCGCTGCCATCAGTGGTTATGAAAACCGCTTTAGCGAGATCGAGAGGGCTGGCAGTAGTGATAAAATTATAATCTTCATTCCAGTCAGGCCCTATGATGGAGTTCGCCCTGATCTTATAGCATACTTTGTCAGTGTATGAATTACCTGCAATTAAACTGGCCAGCTGGGCTGCCACGTCAACGTATCCCCCTCCGTTGTACCTGAGGTCAACGATAAGGTCAGTGGCTCCTTTTTGTTTGAAAGAAGCAAAAACAGCATCTAGTTCTTCTTCGGCAGTTCCCAGGAAGTTCTCGAAGACGAAATATGCAATTTTACGGCCTGAACGTTCATAGACCGTATCAGCTGTAACGGTGTTCAGTATAAATGATGCTTTCGTTGATGGCAGGGTGACTTCAGTGCCATCAGGCTTCTGAAACAAAAAAGTGTTTGTTATGTCTGCCGTTGACGGACCCCAGAGTGCGTTGTACGCCGCTGCGTCACCTGAGATATATATAGGGGCAGCATCCGTGCCGTTTACCTTTTTTATTATCCATCCTCTCCGTACCCCCTTGGACCAAAGGTCGGAGCGTTCATAAATATGTACAATTCTTACGTTATTTTGTGCATCAAGAGCCGTCAGAATACCATGCCCGACAAAGCTCCCCTGCTCATATACAGCAACATATTTTTCCCACGGTATAACAAAACTCCATTTATCTACAGGAAGGTATCTCACTGCTTCAAGAAGTTCAGCCGGACCGGAATAGTCCGAGAGCTTAACGGTAGGCATCTTGTCAGACCACAGATAATATACCTTCATTAAATCATATAGTCCATCACGGGCCCTCTTATCGAATGTATATTCATCGGGAACACGATCAGGATCCTTTTTACAGCCGTAGAGAATGGGAATTAACAGTATGGTTATTAATATAATTCGTTTCATTTCTTGTATGATTATTGTACAAAACTAGCAAAAAATGTGCCGTTTGTTTCAGGCTTTCCTTCCCCGGTTCTGGTACAGAACGCTTCCAATGATGAAAAGCAGTCCCAGGGGGGTTGTATAATATATGGGTTCGTCAATTATGAAATGAAGGAGGATCAGAGAGATGAAGGGTGCGAAATAGACGAGGTTGCTTACCTTATCTGTTGTCTCAGCCAGTTGCAGCGCTCTCAGCCATAGCCAGAAAGTGATACCCATCTCGAAGATGCCGCAGTAAGCTGATGCTGCAGCTCCCTTCAGGCTGACAGTTTCGCTGAATGACCCGGAGACAGCCATTATCACGGTCATATAGACAGTTCCGAAGATAAAGCTTGTAAATAGTTTCACGGCCTCATCGCGCCGGTCGCGCACGTTCAGCACGAAGTAGAGGGCCCACAGCACGCCGCTGACCAGGGCCAGCAGGACGCCGGCCGTGTCTGACCTGCCGGGATGGAAGACAGCCCCCTGTGATGCTATGATGTATACACCGGCAAGGCTGATGAACAATGCAATGAAGCTTCTGGCGGGGATCCGCTGATGCAATAACGGTATCGAAAAGAAGACGAGGATAATCGGCCAGATCATGTTTATCGGCTGGGCCACCTGCCCCGGCAGCCGGCTGTAGGCTGTCAGAAGCAACAGGTAATATCCTACGGGGTTGATCAGGCCGAGTAGGGCTGACCACATAATATCGCGGCCTGTCATCTGCAGCATAAGCCTCAGCTTGCCGGAGGCGACAACAATCAGGAACAGCACGGCCGTGGATACCAGCGTGGTAATGCCAAGCATGGTCACGATACTCAACTCTGAGAGGGCTATCTTGAAGGCAGTGGGTATGGTACCCCACAGAAAGATGGCAAGAGCGGCATAGAGATATGCCCGCGAGCTCTTTCTCATCAGTGTCAGCTTATCATCTCAAACCCGGTGTAGGGTACCAGTGCAGCGGGAATCCTTATGCCCTCCGGGGTCTGGTTGTTCTCAAGCAGTGCGGCCACGATGCGCGGCAGTGCCAGGGCGCTGCCGTTAAGAGTGTGACACAGTGTCGTCTGCCTGGCGCCTTTCTCCCTGAACCGGCATTTGAGCCTGTTGGCCTGGAAGGCTTCAAAGTTGGATGTCGAACTCACCTCAAGCCATCGCTGCTGAGCCGCAGACCAAACCTCAAAGTCGTATGTCATGGCCGAGGTGAAAGAGATGTCTCCCCCGCAGAGCCTGACAATGCGGTAAGGCAGCTCAAGCTTCGTCAGCAGGCTCTCGACATGGGTGACCATCTCCTCGAGAGCATCATATGATTTATCGGGGTGGGCTATCTGCACTATCTCCACCTTATCAAACTGGTGAAGCCTGTTCAGGCCCCGGACATGTGCGCCCCACGAGCCGGCTTCGCGGCGGAAGCAGGGGGTGTATCCCATATTACGGACAGGCAGGTCAGCGGCATCAAGTATCACGTCGCGGTAAATATTGGTGATGGGCACCTCGGCAGTGGGAATCATGTAGAGGTTGTCAATACCCACATGGTACATCTGCCCCTCCTTGTCGGGCAGCTGTCCGGTACCGAAGGCGGAATCCTCATTCACCAGTATGGGCGGTTCTATCTCACGGTATCCGGCTTTTCCACCCTCGTCAAGGAAAAAGTTGATCAGGGCCCTCTGCAGGCGGGCTCCCATACCTTTATAAACAGGGAACCCGGCTCCGGTAATCTTTATCCCCAGGTCGAAGTCAATGATATCATACTTCTTTATCAGGTCCCAGTGTGGCACTGCCCCGGCATGAAGCCCGGTTATTGTTCCTCCGCTGCGCACGATGACATTGTCTTCGGCGCTCCTGCCTGTGACAACCATCGGATGGGGCAGGTTGGGGAGCTTAATCAGCTCCGACTGCATCTCGCGGCTCACTTCATCAAGGGTCTCAGTGAGCTGTTTCTGTTTCTCCTTCAGGGCGCCTATACCTCTCTTGGCAGCTTCGGCCTCATCCTTTCTTCCATCTTTCATCATTGATCCGATTTCGCGGGCCAGGTTATTAAGCTCAGCCTGCACAGCATCACTTTCGGTCTGCAGCTCACGGCGGCGGCGGTCGAGTTCGAGTACTTTACCGACTATGCCGTCGGCATCGAAATTTTTGATCCTGAGCCTCTCAATGACAGTTGAGGATTGTTCGCGAATAAGGTTTATGGTAAGCATTTCAGGTGGGTTATGATCTTGTTAAGGAGCGTAAAATTAAAACAAAAACTCCTGAAAAGATCCGCTTACGCGTATATTTTCAGGAGCCTGTATATTCCTGTAACCGTTACTTACTCTGCAGCGGGCTGAACCGAGACATAAGATTTGTTGTCCCTTTTCTTCTTGAATACTATCTTCCCGTCAATGAGGGCAAAGAGAGTGTGATCCTTGCCGATTCCGACGTTTTCACCGGGGTTGTGTGTTGTTCCGCGCTGGCGGACTATGATGCTGCCGGCCTTTACTGCCTGCCCTCCGAAGAGCTTGACACCAAGCCTTTTGCTTTCTGAATCGCGGCCGTTGCGTGAACTGCCTACACCTTTCTTGTGTGCCATATCCTTATTTTTTTTATTGTTTGTCGGTTATTCCTTTGCCGGTTTCTTTGCACTCTTTGCCGGTGCTTTTTTTACGGCTGCC
Source organism: uncultured Rikenellaceae bacterium (assembly GCA_963696805.1). Classification (GTDB taxonomy): domain Bacteria; phylum Bacteroidota; class Bacteroidia; order Bacteroidales; family VadinHA17; genus SR-FBR-E99. Next base: position 293,501 of record CAVOLF010000004.1, on the reverse strand, counting down.
TTCTTCTCAGCCGGCTCTTTTTTGACGGCTGCTTTCTTTGCCGGAGCCTTCTTGACTTCTGCCTTCACCTCTTCGTCAGCAGGTGTCGCGGTTACTTTCTTCTCAGCCTTGGGAGCAGCTTTTTTCTTCTCTTCTCCTCTGGGGCCGATGCTCAGTATCTCCAGCTGGGTGAAGTCCTGACGATGTCCGCTCCTTTTCTGATACCCTTTCCTTCTCTTCTTCTTGAAGATTATCACTTTGTCACCTCTCGGGTGGGCCAGGACCTTGCCTTCGACCACGGTGTTTTCGATGACCGGTTCACCAACGGTGACTGTACCGTCATTATCCAGAAGGAGAACCTTTTCAAACTCTACATTATCGCCCTCTTCTGCATCAAGGCGGTGGACGAAGATCTTCTTTCCCTCTTCCACCTTGAACTGCTGACCGGCAATTTCTACGATTGCGTACATTTTCAATCTCTCTTATATTACTCCGTGAGGCGGACATGCTCATCTGTGCATGACACTTCTGCGGGCCCCGCCGGATCTCTGTTTTTCGGACTGCAAAGATATAAAAATTAACTTATTTACAAATCGCTGCGATTAATTTATCACCAACATCCTGTGGATAAAAATTTCAATCGCCGGGATGATAAAGATTTCTTATTCTTTATATTTGTCACATCGGCCTGACAGGTTGAAAATCTGGTAAACTATGCACAATAAGCTTATTCGTCTGAAGGTCATAGGTATTTCTTACAGTCAGACTCAGTCCGGAGCCTATGCCCTCATACTGGCGGAAGAGAACGGTGAGCGGCGGATACCTATCATTATAGGTGGGTTTGAGGCTCAGGCTATTGTCATCAAGCTCGAAAACCTTGAACCGCCAAGGCCACTGACACATGACCTCTTCAGGAGTTTTGCCGAGGCCTCCGGCGTCACTGTCGAGCAGGTGCTCATCAACAAGCTCCGTGAAGGCATCTTTTATTCCGAGATCGTCTGCACTGACGGTGAGAGACGTTTTCATATCGATTCCCGGACCTCCGATGCGGTTGCCATTGCCCTGAGGTTCGAATGCCCCATCTTCATCGAACCCCAGATACTGAGCGAAGCCGGCATTGTCATGAGCGCAACCGCAGAGGAGGAGCAGAAGAAGCAGAGCGAACCCCCGCGTGAGAAGAAGGCTCCCGACCCAAGCGAATACGGCGAGTTCTCACCTGACGAGCTGAGGGATATGCTCTCCGATGCCATTGGCCGCGAAGATTATGAACAGGCAGCAGCCATCCGTGATGAGCTGGCCAGACGAAAGGGGAAATCATAAGAAAACAGGGAGGCTGGAGGATAGCATGGCTCCCGGCGAAGGATGGGTGGCAAAAATTGACCGTACCGTTAACTAGTTGGCTTAAACAGTTATGAAGCAATACCTTGACCTGCTGAGCCATGTGATGGAACATGGCGTTGAGAAGAGAGACCGTACCGGTACAGGTACCATAAGCACATTTGGCTATCAGATGCGGTTTGACCTGTCTGACCGCTTCCCGATGATGACAACCAAGAAGCTGCACCTTAAATCGGTTATACACGAACTCCTCTGGTTCCTTAGTGGCAGCACAAACATAAAGTACCTGCAGGAAAACGGCGTCAGGATATGGAATGAGTGGGCCGATGCCGGGGGAAATCTAGGACCGGTATACGGTCACCAGTGGCGTTCATGGCCGGCAGCAGACGGAAGGTCAATTGACCAGATAACGGCAGTGGCCCGCTCTCTGAAAGACAATCGCGACTCACGCAGACACATTGTCTCTGCATGGAATGTGAGTGAGATTGATAAGATGGCCCTGCCTCCCTGCCATATCCTCTTCCAGTTCTATGTGGCAGGGGGTAGGCTCTCATGCCAGCTCTATCAGCGCAGCGCGGATATCTTCCTTGGTGTTCCCTTCAACATTGCATCCTATTCGTTGCTGACCCTGATGATGGCACAGGTCACAGGCTACAAGCCCGGAGAGTTTATCCATACCCTAGGAGATGCACATATCTACCTCAATCATCTTGACCAGGTCAGGCTGCAGCTCACCCGCGAACCCCGGCCCCAGCCGTTGATGACGCTGAACGTTGAGGTACATGATATACTTTCATTTAAATACGAGGATTTTTCACTGACAGGCTATGATCCTCATCCTGCCATAAAAGGCGAAATATCTGTCTGAGATGATCACCATAATAGTAGCAACCGACCGCAATAACGGCATAGGATACAGAAACGGCCTGCTGGCACACCTGCCGGGTGATCTGCAGCGGTTTAAGAGTATAACCATGGGTCATTGCCTGATAATGGGGAAGAAGACATGGGAGTCGTTGCCCGTCAGGCCCCTGCCCGGCCGCAGGAACATTGTGCTGACGGATAATGAGCTCGACTGTTTTGACTGTGCTGAGACCGCCCGTTCAATAGATGAGGCCCTGGCTCTCTGCGAGCCGGGCAAGGAGATTTTCATAATAGGAGGAGGATCCGTCTACAGGCAGTTCATGCCCATCGCCGACAGGCTGATGGTGACGCATATACATGAGGAGTACACCGCGGACACCTTCTTCCCGGAGATAGATCCCGATGAGTGGCACCTCTCCGAAAGGGAGGCTTATCTGTCGGAAGATCCGGGCAAAGTAAGCTTCACCTATAATACTTACCTTCGCCTGAAGTAACTTTTTTTTTATTTCAGCGTTAAACCATGAGTGTTTTATGTAGTCTCAGAGATACAGTCACACACATAACACTTAAAAAACGCTATTATGAAAGCAAAGTCACTAATCCTTGTAATTATCCTCGCGGGTCTCGCATTCACCTCATGTCAGAAGTCGGAACCGCTTGAGACCGCGAGCCTTGAGGCAGCTGATGACGCTGCCCTGTCAGAGGCACTGTTTGATGACGTATTTGCCTCGCTGGAAATTGCATCCGGACTGGCCGAGGCCGGATTAAAATCCGCCTCTGTATCTGATACCTGTCCGCTTATTACAATCACTTCAGCAGGACAGGATTTCTGGCCCCGCAATATTGTGATCGATTACGGGACCGGTTGTGAAGGCCTTTTTGAAGTGGTCCGCAGCGGCAAGATCATAATCACCCTTACGGGCCCCAGGCGTGAAGTCGGATCGGTCAGGACCCTCACCTTCCAGGATTATTATGTCAACGGGGCAAAGATTGAAGGGACCAAGACCGTGACCAACCTGGGCCCCAACAGTAATCAGAATGTTGTTTTCGCCGTGGAACTCACGGGGGGAAAGATCATCTTTTCTGACGAAAAGAGCATTACCCATGAGTTTGAGCGTGAGAGGGAATATATAGCAGGCTACGCCACCTGGAACCCGTGGGATGACAAGTGCCTCATCTCGGGTGTGGCCGCCGGAACCAATCTCAACGGTATGAGCTATACCCACACAATAATCAACTCGCTTGAGTGGCATGCGGCCTGCCGGTTCCTGGTACGCGGCACCATCGGATTTGAGATAGAAGGGATTGAACCCTTTGAGCTCGATTACGGAGATGGCGAATGTGATGCCGAGGCTACTCTCTCAAGGGGTGATGAGATGAAGGAGATCACACTCCGGTTCCGCCATCCGAAATACAATACAATTTAATGCGTATCCGAACGCAGAACAGGGGTATTTAACGGCCCCGCATAATGAAATAAAAAATCCCGGCATGAAACGCCGGGATTTTTTTATGATGCCTTGAGTATTTTCATGTCGACCCTCTCCAGCTTGTGGGAGGCATATTCAGGTGTCACCGTAAACTCTTTAATTTCCCCTGACGGCAGCTCGAACATGGCATCCATCATGATGGCTTCGCAGATGGCCCTGAGACCCCTGGCCCCCAGCTTGAATTCAACAGCTTTTTCAACAATGTAATCAAGCGATTTGGGAATGAAGGTGAGTTCAATACCGTCCATGGCAAACAGCTTGATATACTGTTTGGTGATAGCATTTTTTGGTTCTGTGAGGATTGCCCTGAGCGCCTTTGCATCCAGTGGCGAGAGGTGGGTCAGCACCGGAAGGCGTCCGATGATCTCGGGTATGAGGCCATAGGCACGCAGATCCTGAGGAGCAATATACTTCAGCAGGTCATCCTTGTCATAACTGTCGCGCGAACGGCTGGCGGTATAGCCTACAACGGTGGTATTGAGCCTGTGTGCTATCTTTTTCTCGATGCCCTCGAACGCTCCTCCGCATATAAACAGAATGTTCTTCGTATCTACAGGTATCATCTTCTGTTCAGGGTGCTTCCTCCCGCCCTGCGGCGGTACGTTGACCACTGCTCCCTCCAGCAGTTTGAGAAGGCCCTGCTGCACCCCTTCACCCGACACATCACGGGTGATGGATGGGTTATCTCCCTTTCGGGCTATCTTGTCAAGCTCGTCAATAAAGACAATGCCTTTCTCAGCTGCCTTTACATCATAATCGGCGTTCTGGAGCAGACGTGTCAGAAGGCTCTCTATATCTTCTCCGACGTAGCCCGCCTCAGTAAGAACCGTGGCATCAACGATGGTAAAGGGTACATGCAGCATGCGGGCTATCGTACGGGCCAGAAGCGTTTTGCCGGTACCGGTCTCACCCACCAGCACGATGTTTGACTTTTCTATCTCGACATCATCACTGTCTGCTCTCTGCATCAACCTTTTGTAGTGGTTGTAGACAGCCACGGAGAGAATCTTCTTGGCCTTGTCCTGGCCTATGACATACTGGTCGAGGAACTTTTTGATCTCCTCAGGCTTGCGCAGGTTTATACTGTCGAGGCTGAACGACGACTTGCTGCCCAGCTCCTCGGTCATTATATTGTGCGCCTGCTCAATGCAGTGGTCGCAGATGTGGCCCTCAAGACCCGCAATGAGCAGGTTTGCCTCTTTCTTTGTCCGTCCGCAGAATGAGCATTTATCCATCGGTGCCGTCTATTTCTTTGTTCTTGAGAGGACCTCGTCAATCATGCCGTACTCCTTCGCCTCGGCTGCCGTCAGCCAGTGGTCACGGTCAGCATCCTTCTCAACCTTCTCAACCGCCTGGCCGGTATGCAATGCTATGACCTCGTAAAGCTCCTTCTTGATCTTCAGGATCTCTTTGACAACTATCTCTATGTCACTGGCCTGTCCTTCTGCTCCTCCCATTGGCTGGTGTATCATGATGCGCGAGTGCTTCAATGCGGATCTCTTGCCTTTTGAACCGGCTGTAAGAAGTATGGCACCCATGGAGGCAGCCATGCCAGTACATATCGTGGCAATGTCAGCCGTGATGTACTGCATGGTGTCATAAATGCCCATCCCTGCATGCACTGCTCCGCCGGGGGTGTTAAGGTATATCTGAATGTCCTTGCCCGGATCAGATGAATCAAGGTAGAGCAACTGAGCCTGAATGATATTTGCAACATAGTCGTCAATCGGCAACCCGAGGAAAATTATACGGTCCATCATAAGGCGCGAAAAGACGTCCATTGACGCTATATTCAGCTGACGTTCCTCAATTATAGTTGGAGAAATGTAACCGTTGCTTGCCGAAATGTAACGGTGCATTGTAAGACTGCTGATACCGAAACGGTCAGCAGCATATTTTTTGAAATCCTTGCTATCTGACATGATTGTCTTATTTGGGTGAATGCCAAATATACGAAATTATCGCCTTAAGGTTTCAATTCTTCTCAAAGAGCTTGTTGAACTCCTCCGCCGAAACCTTCCTGTCATCGACCTTCATGGCGTCAATAACTATATCCAGAACCCTGGTGTCAAGCACTTTTTCAGCAAGGCGGCGGGCCTCATCCTCCTTCTTCAGCATGTCCTTCGCAAATGATGTGATCTGCTCGTCGGTTGCATAGTAGAGGCCGTATTGCGTGAACTGAGCCCTGGTGAATTCCTTTGCTTCGGCAAGGATCTCCTCATCAGTGATCTTCAGGTCATTGTCCTTTGCCACCCTGTTCTTGATCAGTTGCCAGCGAAGGTCATCGCGGAAATGGGCCCAATCCTTTTCGATATCTTCAGGGGTGGTTTTTTCATTAACTCTCACAAGCCATTTTTTCAGGAACTCCTCAGGAAGATCGAAGGGTACTTTCTGTAAAAGCATGCCACGTGCGTCAGTGCGCAGCTTGTATTCCGTCTCGCGACTGAAGTACTGCCTTATCTCTTCGGTTACCTTTGCCTCAAATTCCTCAACCGAGGTGACGGCACCCTCTCCGTAAACCTTGTCCCACAGCTCCTGGTCATTCTCTGCAGGCATGAAACGAGATACCTCTTTTACTGTAATGGTAAACAGTCCGTTGATATCCTTAACCTCATCTTTCTGCTTCCGGAGAAGACCGGCGATCTCATAGTCATTCGGGAAGGCAGTGCGGATATCGAATGTGATGGTGTCACCATCCGCTTTCCCGATGAACTCCTTTTTCAGCGATTCGTCCTTCACGAGGTCAACAGAGAGAGTGGCATCGTCATTGGTTATACTGCCATCGGCTGAGGAGAGTGAGCCCTTGAGCATGTCCTTTTCATCCGACTTTTCGATTTTGACAAACTCGCCGTTCCTCCGGGCGTAGTTGTCAACATAGTCGGCAATCATCTTCGCATCAGGTTCAATGAGGTAACGTGTGAGCTTCATCTTTTTTGAGAGGCTGATCTCGAACACCGGAGCCAGTCCCAGCTCGAAGGTGAAGCTGAACTCATCAGATTTCTCCGGGTCGAATGAATGATCTTCATGCTTCGGGATAGGGTCACCGAGGATGTCGAGGTTTTCGGTCTTGATATAATCAGAGAGGCTCTCCGAGACGAGCGTATTGATCTCATCCACAAGCACTGTGGTGCCGTACATCTTTTTAATCATCTGGAAGGGTACGTGACCGGGGCGGAATCCCCTGATGGTGGCCGTCCTTTTGTATTCCTTGAGCTTCCTGGCAACTTTCTCTTCGTAATCGGTTTTGGCGATATTGATTCTGACGGTTGCGTTCAGCGCGTCAATGTTCTCTCTGGTGACATTCATTGTGTTATAATTTACTATCGATTTAAAAAACCGCCTTCGGGTCCGTCAGCCTCGCTGTGCATTATCCGCCGTCAGGCGGAAGGGCGAGGCTGGCGGACTGTGAGAACGGTTTTGATGTTTAGTGCGGATGAAGGGACTCGAACCCCCACGCCCTGAGGCACAAGATCCTAAGTCTTGCTCGGCTACCAATTACGACACATCCGCAAAATGTGGCGCAAAATTAGTAAATATTGCGAAGTTTCAAAAGCGCAGGGCTTAAATTACCTCCTGAGTTCGAAGTTCTTACCCAGGTAAACGTTTCTTACCTGTTCATCGTCAGCCAGCTGTGATGATGTTCCCTGTTTGAGTATTTTGCCCTCGAAGAGCAGGTAGGCACGGTCGGTGATTGAGAGTGTCTCGTGGACGTTATGATCAGTTATCAGGATGCCAATGTTTTTGTCTTTGAGGTGAGAGACGATCATCTGAATATCTTCTACGGCGATAGGGTCAACGCCGGCAAATGGTTCGTCCAACAGAATGAAATTTGGCTTCAGTGCCAGTGCGCGGGCTATCTCCGTACGCCGCCGTTCGCCGCCTGAGAGCTGTGTCCCAAGGTTCTTGCGTATGCGCGTGAGACCGAATTCTTCAAGGAGCGACTCCTGGCGCTCTTTTCGCTCCTCCTTTTTCATGTCTGAGAGCTCCATGACGGCCATGAGGTTGTCTTCGACACTCAGTTTGCGGAAGACGGAGGCTTCCTGTGCAAGATAACCTATACCCATCCGTGCGCGACGGTACATGGGGAATCCGGTGATCTCCGTGCTGTCAAGCCAGATCTGCCCGCCGTTTGGCCTGATAAGTCCTACTATCATGTAGAATGTGGTTGTCTTGCCGGCTCCATTTGGTCCCAGCAGCCCTACTATTTCACCCTGCTCCACCTCAACCGAGACCTCGTTGACAACTGTCCGGGTCTTGTAGCGTTTTACCAGGTTTGTGGTATAGAGTTTCATTTCATTGTTTGTCTGTTGTCTCAGAAGCTGCCTCGTCCTCCGCATCTTTCTCCGCACGCTTTCTGACTACCCTTGCGGCAATAAAGATACTCAGTTCGTACAACAAGATCAAGGGTATTGTGACAAGGATAAGGCTGAAAACGTCAGGAGGAGTGATCACTGCGGCAACGAGGAGGACCAGAACTATTGCGTGCTTGCGGTACTTGCGCATGAATTCCGGGGTGACAACTCCGATACGGGCAAGAAAGAAGACCACAATGGGCAGCTCAAAGGTTATTCCTGCCGACAGGGCCACGGAGGTTACCGAGCCGATGTAGGAGGTGATGTTTATCTGGTTGTTGACAATGTCACTGACACGGTAACTTCCCAGGAAATTTATAGACAAGGGTGTGATAATGAAATAGCCGAACAGTATACCCGTAAGAAAAAGCAGGGAGGCCATGGTGACGGCTCCGCGCGCATACTTACGCTCTTTTTCGTAGAGGGCAGGGCGGAAAAACGACCAGAACTCCCAGAAGACGTAGGGAAAAGCTATGATCAGTCCGGCTACAAGCGAAATATTTATATGCGTCGTGAACTGTCCTGACATCTTTATGCTGATGAGTTCAACAGGGTTCTGGTTGATGCACAGTACCGGGGCATTCACCGCATCGGCCAGGCGGCAGAGGAGCCTGTTGGTAATGAAATCAGGGTTGTTGGGAGCAAGGATGACGGTATCAAAGATGAAATTCTTGAACATGAACGCAACTATCGCTCCGGCCACAATGGCAATGACAGCCCGTATGATATGCCATCTCAGCTCTTCGAGGTGCTGGAGAAAGGTCATATCACCATCTGTATCCTTATTTTTTTTTCTGCCGGGGGCCATCCGCGGGGCCTTGCTTAAGGCGTGTAAAGATGCTAAATCTTACGTTTCAAAACAATACCCCCGGTGGTTGACGGAGCAGAATGACATATGTTTCATTGCTGATAAAAAGATTTGATATATTATTTAATTTAAGTTAAATTTGAGATAAGCGTAATTTACCTATTTACAAATTCGTAACTTGTTAATAATATTACTTCCGGTTTAATAAAAGGGGGATGAGGGGAAATTCGATATATACTGATGCTTCCATACATGATTATCTGAAGCGTTATTTTGGTTTTGACACTTTTAAGGGCACCCAGGAGGGCATAATCAGGAGCGTCCTTGACGGCAATGACACATTCGTGCTGATGCCCACCGGAGGAGGGAAGTCGCTCTGCTACCAGCTCCCGGCGGTAATGATGGAGGGCACCGCGGTGGTCATCTCGCCGCTGATAGCCCTCATGAAGAACCAGGTTGACGCCATGCGCAACTTTAACACCACGGATGACGTGGCTCATTTCCTCAACTCTTCGCTCACAAAGACAGCCATTGCCAAGGTAAGACAGGATGTGATGCAGGGCAAAGCCAAGCTGCTTTATGTGGCCCCGGAGTCGCTGACAAAGGAGGAGAATATTGAGTTTCTCAAAAGTGTAAAAGTATCGTTCTATGCGGTTGACGAGGCTCACTGTATTTCGGAGTGGGGGCACGACTTCAGGCCTGAGTACCGACGGATAAGGCCTATCATAGACACTATAACCCGTGCACCGATAGTAGCGCTTACGGCCACCGCAACTCCCAAGGTGCAGCATGACATACTGAAGAACCTCGGGATAAGTGACGCTGCGATTTTCAAGTCGTCATTCAACAGGCCAAACCTCTATTATGAGGTTAAGCCCAAGCAGGATGCCGCCAGGGAGATCATTAAATATATCAGGAACAATTCAGGCAAGTCAGGCATCATCTATTGCCTCAGCCGCAAGAAGGTGGAAGAGCTTGCCGAGACGCTCAAGGTCAATGATATCAAGGCGCTGGCATATCATGCGGGTATGGACTCGATGACGCGAACCTCAAACCAGGATAAGTTCCTGATGGAGGATGTGGATGTGATGGTGGCCACCATAGCTTTTGGGATGGGTATAGACAAGCCTGACGTGCGGTATGTCATTCACTATGACATGCCCAAGAGCCTTGAGGGGTACTACCAGGAGACCGGCCGTGCCGGACGCGACGGAGGAGAGGGGAGATGCATCGCTTATTACAGCTATGATGACATCGTCAAGCTTGAGAAGTTCATGCAGGGCAAGCCAATTGCAGAGCAGGAGATAGGCAAGCAGCTTCTGCTCGAGACGGTCTCATATGCAGAGTCATCAACCTGCAGGCGCAGGATACTGCTTCATTATTTCGGAGAGGAGTACAGACAGGAAAACTGCGAGGCGTGTGACAACTGTCTTCACCCCAAGACCCAGTTTGAGGGCCAGGATTATGTCGTCAGTATGCTTGAGACGGTGCTGGTGGTGAAGGAGAGGCACAAGGCCGACCATATTGCAAAGATCCTCGCCGGGACCATGAACTCCGCCATCAAGTCGTACAAGCACCATAAGCTTGAGACATTTGGTCTGGATGAGGAGAGGGATGAACGCTTCTGGAACATGGTCATCAGGCAGGCGCTGATAAACAAGCTGCTTAACAAGGATATAGAGAACTACGGTCTTCTGGGGCTGACGACCAAGGGACACCAGTTCCTTGAGGAGCCGCAGAGCTTCATGCTCAACGAAGACCACGATTACACGGATACCGATGACGAGGAGGCCTCCTTCGGAGCGCGCACGGCAGCTGCCGACGAGGAGTTGCTGAGCATACTGAAGGATCTGCGCAAGAAGATCTCCAAGCAGGCGGGCCAGCCACCCTACAATATATTCCAGGACCCCTCGCTGGAGGAGATGGCGATACAGTACCCCGTCACCCTGGAGGAGCTGCAGAACATCACCGGCATTGGTGCCGGCAAGGCTCAGAGATACGGCAGGGAGGTGGTGGAGGTGATAGCCAGTTATGTGGCCGAGAAGGAGATCATACGGCCGCAGGATATGGTTGTCAGGTCGGTGGTGAACAAGTCGGGTCTGAAGGTTTACATCATCCAGAGCATAGACCGCAAGATGCCTTTTGAAGACATAGCAGATGCCAAGGGCCTTGAGTACGAGGATCTTCTCTCTGAGATTGAGGCGATAGTCAGTTCAGGGACGAAGCTGAGTATAGACTATTATGTAAATACAGTCATTGACGACGATCGTCAGCAGGACATCTATTCATATTTCATGGAGGAGGCTGAGAGCGGCTCGCTTGCGGAGGCTATCAATGAGCTGGCAGGCGAGTTTGAGGAGGAGGAGATCAGGCTGGTGAGGATCAAGGTACTGGCGGAGGGGAATTAGATCAGTCGGCAGTTGGCAGTCTTCAGTCGCCAGTCATCAGTCGGCAGCTTACAAGGCAGTGCAGTAGTAAAAAATTATGAACTAAGAGTTATGAATTAAGAATCAGGTAGTTAGACCTGATATATTAAGGCTTTTGACTTTTGACTTTACGGACTTTCGACTTTACCGACTTCAGACCTCCGGTTGAGGACCCGCCACTGGCGTAATTGCAGCCCGGGTCACCGTTTCCCGAACCGGCGTGCCGCGGGGAACAGGCTCATCACTCCCACGGTCATAAAATAGAAAGGATAGATCAGCTCCGAGAGAATGAACGGCATGACCGGCACCTTTCCGCCCCTCTTTTTTATATTACGTGCGATGATCAGGTAGTCCGGTGCCAGGCGCAATCCGTAAAGGGCAGCCACGAGCGGGAGGCAGGCCGGTGATATTATTGCGGCCACTGCGGCGGCGGCGACGGCGGCGTTGCACGCCGCCGTGGCTGCGGCAAGGGTGAGGGTGGCGGCGTCACTGTACCAGAATGTCTTTGATGCCCAGCGGGCACGCTGGCGCAGCAGCGCCGCAGCCGTGACCGCACCCGCGGTCTCCACCGCCGCCGCACTGCTGCCCGCATACCGGACCCTGCCCCCCGCACGCCTGACGGCATGCAACAGGAAAATATCATCTCCCGAGGGCAGGTCGGCCCGCAGCTCGCCGGAGTGCCGCAGGTAAACATCCTTCCTGAATGACATGTTCGCGGCATTGCACATCACTGGCCGGCCTGCAACAACTGCCGCCTCGGTAATCGCCTGCAGCGCCGAGAACTCAAACATGCCAAAGAGCGAGGCAAAGCCCCCCGGCGGCCCCTGGTACACCTCTCCCACTATCATGTCAGCGCTCACGGCCGCTCCAGCCGCCGCATGAGCGTTTTCCCTCCGGAAGCATACGCCGCCGCGTGAGCGCTGACCCACCCCGGCCCGACAATACAATCGGCATCAGTGGTCACTATCAGCTCCCCGTACGCCTTCTCTATGCCATACCTGATGGCTCTCTTCTTTCCGCTGAACGGATTATATATCAGACGCATCCTGATCTCTGACACATGCCTGCGACTTTCAATGAATTCGCTAACGACGATCGGAGTCCTGTCGGTGGAATTGTCATTGACAATGATGATATCAAGAAGATCCCGGGGGTAATCCTGGAGTGAGAGACATTCCAGCAGATTTTCAATGGTCTTCTCCTCGTTCCTCGCCGCAACCACAGCAGTGACCCGCGGCAATGGACCGGAAGCAGAGGGTATGTCAGCAAGCCTTCTCCGCAAAATCAGCCAAAGAGTGAATATCCCAACGGAATACACAGCAACCGGAAACAGCAACCAGATCATTTTTAAAGTCTAACTGTATACAATACTATATCCTCTACGAGGAATAAAAATAGTATATAACCTACTGTTCTACAATACAATATTCCCTACGAGGAATAAATATAGTACATAACTGAAGTTCCACATCACTTTATGCCCTCCTGACAAACTTCGGAGCTTCCCGTTTTCACAACATCTTTATACCCTGCGCGCGATTTTCCACTACTGCCTACTGCCTAATGCCTTCTGCTTATTCTCTATTGCCTGATCAGCCATCCACTCGTAAGTTTTGTAATGTGCGCCGTCCATCCCCATCGATTCGTAAGTCTTCTGGGCGCGGGTGTTCTCCGATTCCACGTAGAGACGGAGTCCGGCAATGCCCTGCGCAATGCCCTCATTCTTTACATGATCATACATCAATCTGAAGACTCCCATACGGCGGCATTCAGGAATAACGTAAACCGACTGGAACCACCAGATATTGGCGTTGCGCCAGTCGCTCCACTCGAAGGTGATCATCAGTGAGGCCACCACAACACCATTCTCCTCTGCCACATAGTATACGCCTTTGTTCTCGTCGCGGAAGACAGCCATGACGCCGTTGGTTATCAACTCCCTCTTCAGCTCCAGGCCTTCCGTCTCCATGGCCATCGCCTGCTGAAATGCGATGATAGCTGTTGCATCGTCGGGGTGGGCTTTTCTTATTGTTATCATTTTTCTTAAGGTATTAATGCTTCATGTCTTGCTGCTTCGCCAGGCCGGACTATCTTAAGGTCTCAATGTCGAAAATCTGAAATCGAAAATTCCACTCCCTTCCCTGCAAGCTGGCTCTTTCGCTGGAATGACTCACTGAGTCATTCCTTTACGCTCGGCCCTCTATTGCCTACTCCCTGATCAATATTCATCCCACGCCTTTATCTCCAACTCACTCTCCGCCACGCTGCAGAAGGCATGGATGAAAGCCGATGCCAGCCGGGCATTGGTTATCAGCGGAATATTATAGTCTACCGCGCTGCGCCGGATCTGGTAGTCGTTGTTAAGCTCAGTTGCCGACAGGTCCTTGGGGATGTTTATCACGAGGTCAACCACCCTCTGCCGGATCAGGTCAACGGTGTTGGGAAAATCTTTCTCGTCAGGCCAGAAGGCCACCTCAGCCTCCACACCGGCGTTGGCCAGGAACTGCTGTGTGCCGCGTGTGGCATAGAGCTTGTAACCACGGTCGCGCAGCAGCCGCGTCGCCTCCAGCAGGTCAGCCTTGGCCTTGGCCGGACCGGAAGAGATCAGCACTGCCTTCTCCGGCATGCGGTAACCGACTGAATACATGGCTTTCAACAGCGCTTCAAAGAAACTATCTCCGATACACCCCACCTCACCCGTTGAGGCCATATCCACACCCAGCACCGGATCAGCCTTGGCCAGGCGTGAGAAGCTGAACTGCGAAGCCTTGACACCCACATAATCAAGGTCAAAGACCGACTTGTGGGGCTTCTCCCAGTGTACACCGAGCATCACCTTAGTAGCCAGCTCTATCAGGTTCGTCTTAAGCACCTTTGAGACGAACGGCATGCTACGGCTGGCGCGCAGGTTGCACTCAATGACCTTGATGTCGTTCTCGCGGGCGAGGAACTGGATGTTAAAGGGCCCCGAGATATTCAGCTCCCGGGCTATCTCCCTGGAGATCCTTTTTATGCGCCTGACAGTCTCAAAATAGATCTTCTGCGGGGGAAAGACTATCGTGGCGTCGCCTGAGTGCACCCCCGCGTACTCCACATGCTCGCTGATGGCATAAGCCACTATCTCGCCGGAAGTGGCCACCGCGTCAATCTCTATCTCCTTGGCATATTCAATGAACTCCGACACAACCACCGGGTGCTCCTTGGAGACGCTGGCGGCCAGCTCAAGGAAATGAACCAGCTCGCTGCGGTTGGAGACCACGTTCATCGCCGCCCCCGAAAGAACATATGACGGACGAATCAGTACCGGAAACCCGATGTCAGCAATGAACCTGTCAATCTCCTCAAAGCTCAGCAGCTCCCTCCAGCGTGGCTGGTCAACACCAAGTGTGTCGCACATTGAGGAGAACTTATGCCTGTCTTCAGCCCTGTCAATCGACTCCGGAGGTGTTCCCATTATGGGCACTCCCTGCCTGTGCAGCCTCATTGCCAGGTTATTGGGTATCTGGCCGCCCATCGAAAGTATGACACCACGGGGTGTCTCGAGGTCAATGATATCCATCACCCGCTCAAACGACAACTCGTCAAAATAGAGCCTGTCGCACATGTCATAATCAGTGCTGACGGTCTCCGGATTGTAATTTATCATCACACCCCTGAACCCTTCACGCCTGATAGTGTTGATGGCATTGACAGAGCACCAGTCGAACTCCACACTCGACCCTATCCGATATGCGCCGGAGCCCAGCACTATCACCGAACGCTTGTCGTTCTCATACCATATGTCGTGCTCCATCCCGCTGTAGGTCAAGTAGAGATAGTTAGTGACGGCAGGGTACTCGGCAGCGAGGGTGTCAATCTGCTTTACATAGGGTACTATGCCCTGGCTCTTGCGGTGACGCCTCACACTGAGCATGGCGTCATTGATCGCCCTGCTGGCAGGCTTGATTACATGCCGCGCGATCTGGAAATCGCTGAACCCGTTGATCTTGGCGTGAAGAAGCTCCCTGGTGCCGACACTCTCAATCGAGTCATATGTCTCAAGCTGCTTACGTATGTTGTCAATGTTCTGGAGCTTATACAGGAACCAGCGGTCAATCCTGGTCAGCTCATGGATGCGGTCAACATCGAATCCCTTCTCCAGCGCCTCGGCAATGGAAAAGATACGCATGTCAGTCGGTTCCGAGAGCTCCTTCTCAATATCACTGAAGCTCAGGTTACGGTTGCTGACGAAGCCATGCATGCCCAGCCCTATCATCCGCAGACCCTTTTGGATAGCCTCTTCAAAGGTGCGGCCGATGGCCATTATCTCGCCCACACTCTTCATGCTGCTGCCTATCTCATGCGCCACTCCCTGGAACTTGTTGAGGTCCCAGCGGGGTATCTTGCAGACGATATAGTCAAGGGCAGGCTCGAAACATGCCGTGGTTGTCTTTGTGACGGAGTTCTTGAGTTGGTGCAGCCCGTATCCCAGCGCCAGCTTGGCAGCCACGAACGCCAGCGGGTAGCCCGTAGCCTTTGAGGCCAGGGCGCTGGAGCGCGAGAGACGTGCATTGACCTCTATGACACGGTATTCCTCGGAGTTGGGGTCAAGTGCGTACTGAACATTACATTCTCCAATTATGCCTATATGGCGGATAATCTTTATCGACAGCTCCCTGAGCTTGTGATACTCGCTGTTGGTGAGCGTCTGCGAGGGGGCAACCACGATGCTCTCACCGGTATGTATCCCGAGCGGATCGAAGTTCTCCATGTTGCACACGGTGATGCAGTTGTCGAACCGGTCGCGCACTACCTCATATTCAACCTCCTTCCAGCCTTTGAGCGACTCCTCCACCAGTATCTGGTCAGAGTAGGAGAAGGCACGTGCGGAGAGCGCCCTCAGCTCTGTGATGTCAGAGCAGAATCCGCTGCCCTGGCCTCCCAGTGTATAGGCTGCGCGGATAATTATGGGGAACCCCAGCCTTGAGGCAGCATCAAGGGCATCATCAACGGTCGTGACTGCAATGCTGCGGGGCGTCCTGACGCTAATTTCATCAAGCTTTTTTACGAAGAGCTCACGGTCCTCCGTGTTCATAATAGCCTCCACAGGGGTACCAAGCACCTTCACACCGTGCCGCTCAAAAACCCCGCTGCGAAAGAGAGCCGTGCCGCAGTTGAGCGCCGTCTGCCCACCGAATGAGAGCAGAACGCCGTCAGGCTTCTCCCGCTCAATGACACGCTCGACAAACTTCGGGGTGACCGGGAGAAAGTAGATCTTGTCGGCAATTTTTTCCGAAGTCTGTACCGTGGCGATGTTGGGATTGATGAGAACAGTGAATATACCCTCCTCACGCAGGGCCTTCAGGGCCTGCGACCCTGAGTAGTCGAATTCGCCGGCCTCACCTATCTTCAGCGCGCCGGAGCCCAGCAGCAGAACCTTTTTTATATCATCCTTCATCGTTCCCGTTTGGGCTGTAAAAATACAAAATTAGAGAGGTTATGTTTGCAATTTAATAAAAATGTATAAATTTGCACTCACAATGAATAAAAATACATAATGAACAGAGCATCACGATTAATCCTGATAGAAAAGCTGGTGAGGGAGAATACCATCACCTCTCAGGAGGATCTGCTAATGCTTATGGAGGGTGCAGGGATGAAGTGTACGCAGGCGACACTCTCCCGCGACTTAAGGCAGATGGGCATCAGCAGGGGCTTCGACGGCAGGGGGGGATACCTCTATATATTACCAGGCAGGGAAGACGACGCGCCGGAGCTGTTACCCGGACCTGAAACGGAGGCGATAACCGCCATGACATGGGCACGAGGCATGCTGCTGATAAATACGCCTCCGGGATTTGCATCAGCCGTGGCAATAAAGATTGACCGAGCACGACGGTACGAGATAGCCGGTACTGTCGCAGGCGATGACACCATACTGCTGATCCCGCGAGACAACATAAGCAATGAGGCGATGGAAGAGTGCCTCAGCACAATATTCCATTCAAACACGAAAACAAAAATCTGAAATGAACCCCACATGAATGACATACACAAACATTCATGAACAAGAATTTTAGAGATCAGGGTTCCCCCGCTTTGCGGGACAACCTATCAGACCAATTATAAATAAAAAATTCTACAGATGAAAAAAGTAATGCTTGCATACTCCGGAGGACTTGACACCTCCGTAATACTTAAATGGTTAATCAACAAAGGTTACGAGGTTATAGCCTTTGTGGCGGACGTTGGCCAGAACGACGATTTTGAGGCAGTGCGCGAAAAAGCGCTTGCCATTGGCGCGTCATCAGTCATCATCGAGGACCTGAAGAGGGAGTTCGTTACGGACTACATCTTCCAGGCGGTGAAGGCAAATGCGGTCTATGAGGACCGCTATCTCCTTGGAACGGCTCTGGCGCGTCCGCTGATTGCCAAAAAACAGATCGAGGCCGCCATTGAATACGGAGCCGATTATGTCTCTCATGGCGCGACAGGAAAGGGGAATGACCAGGTGCGCTTCGAACTGGCATATTATGCCCTTAAGCCTGACATCAAGGTCATCTCTCCGTGGAAGGACCCGGAGTTCCTCTCTCAGTTCCAGGGCCGCTCCGACATGATCAGGTATGCCGCCGGGCACCGTATCCCGGTCAAGGCATCAATCTCCAAGCCTTACAGCGAAGACGACAACCTGATGCATATAAGCCACGAGGCCGGTATCCTTGAGGATCCGCTCTACTTTGCCGGGAAAGAGATTCTGGAAAAAATGGTGATGCCCATGGATGCTCCTGACAAAGAGACACATATCTCCATTACATTCAAGGATGGGATCCCGGTCAATGTCACCAACAAGGATGACGGCTCCAGCTACAATGACCCGCTTGAGCTCTTCATCTACCTGAACAAGCTTGGCGGCACCAACGGTATCGGCCTGCTTGACATGGTCGAAAACAGGTACGTCGGCATCAAGTCAAGGGGCATCTACGAAACTCCCGGCGCAACAATCCTCTATGCCGCGCACAGGGATATTGAAGGCATAGCCATGGACCGCGAGGTGATGCGCTTGCGCAACATGCTGGCCCCTGTCTTTGCCGAGCTGGTTTACAACGGCTTCTGGTTCTCACCCGAGATGGAGTTCCTCCAGGCAGCCATGGATAAGAGTCAGGAGGTGATTGACGGGGTGGTGCATATGATCCTTTATAAGGGCAACATCATCATCGAAGGTCGTGAGTCACACTCCTCATTATATAATAAGGAGTTATCGAGCATGGACATCGAGGGCGGATTCAACCAGACCGACAGCCTCGGGTTCATCCGCATAAACGCCATTCGTCTCATGGCTCATCATGCCATCATGGAAGCCGCCAGGAAGAAAACGACCGAAGATGCAATTGTGGGATAAAGGGGGGACTGTGCGGGAGTCGCTCATCAGCTTCACATGTGACCGCGACAGGATTTATGATGCGAGGCTGGCCCCATATGACATAGTCGGGTCAATGGCACATGCAGTCATGCTGGATAAATGCGGACTGATCACGGTCAGCGAGAGGGAGAGCCTCCTTGCCGGCCTTGCCCGGCTGTTTGAGGAGTCACTTCAGTCGGGCTTCTCCATCGGGAAGGAATTTGAGGATATTCACTCATGGGTTGAGATTCGCCTCGGCAAAATGGCAGTGGAGGAGGGCAAAGTGCATGCTGAACGGCCGGATAATCAAATTGCGGGGGAGGCTGCCGGCAAGCTGCATACCGGCCGCTCACGGAACGACCAGGTACTTACTGATCTTCACCTGTATATAAGGCACCAGTCGTACCTGTTGGCTCATGAACTGAAGGCTCTGGCAGAGGGCCTCCTGGATCTGAGTGAGAAGCATAAAAATGATCTCATGCCGGGTTTCACGCACATGCAGGCGGCAATGGTAACCTCGTTCGGGCTATGGTTTGCCTCCTATGCTGAGAGTCTTTGTGATGATCTGCAGGTGCTGTCTGGCGCAACAACCCTTGCAGATGCCTCTCCGCTGGGTACGGCAGCTGGGTATGGCACCTCGTTGCCTATAGACCGTGAGCTGACAGCCTCGTTACTGGGATTTCAGAGGCTGATTGTCACCTCTCCCTATGCCCAGATGAGCCGCGGGCGGACTGAAAGGCAGATCATTGGCGCTATCGCCTCTGCTGCGAACACCATAGGGAGGTTTGCCTCCGATGTTATCCTGTTCATGTCACCGGGATATGGGTTTGTCACCCTGTCGGATGACCTCACAACAGGGTCGTCCATAATGCCGCAAAAGAAAAATCCAGATCTGTTTGAGCTGATGAGGGCGAGGTGTAACCGGCTTCAGGCTCTGCCCGGAGAGGTGGCGCTGATGACCACCGGGCTCCCGCCGGGCTATAATCGCGATTACCAGGAGTTAAAGGCAGTCGTTTTTGACGCCTTTGACGGAATCATGGAGCTGATGCCGGTGATGCAGATTGGCCTTGAAGGACTGGCGGTCAGACCTGATATCCTTACAGACACAAAGTACAATGACATTTTCTCCGTTGAGGAGGCTAATGATATGGTCCGTTCGGGTGTTCCCTTCAGGGATGCCTACCGGACTGTCGCAGGAAAGGCGGGGTCGGGTTCTTTCATGTTCCCCGTCCCTGCTGATTACTCGCACACCGGCAGCATTGGCAATACCGGGCTGGAACTCATACAAAAGAGGCTTGGTGAGATCATGAAGGGTTTTGTTCAAGGATATTCACCGCAGGAGCTGCATGTCAGAATCAGGGGGTAGGACTGGGGGTCTGAAGGTCTGAGGTCTGAAGGTTTGATCGACTTGCGCCAAGCAGTCTAACTGGCTGATTATTAATTCTTAATTATATTGCCTTCCCCACAGGCTGGCCCTTTCTCCGTCAGCTGGCGGACCGCACCTCTGCTGCCTCTGCCACCCCCCCACAGGCTGGCCCTTTCTTCGTCAGCTGGCGGATCGCACCTTGCCTACTGCCTACTGCCTATTGCCTGTTCTATATTCTCAATGAAGAGATCAAACAGAAAATCGGTATCCGTCGGGCCGCCGGAGGCCTCGGGGTGGAACTGGGTCGAGAAAAATGGCTTTGAGACATGCTTCATCCCCTCGTTGGTATTGTCATTGACATTGACGAAGAGCGGCACCCACCCTGCGGGCAAAGTGTTGTTATTCACCGCGAAGCCGTGATTCTGCGATGTGATGTATGCCCTTTCGGTTCCGACCATCTGCACCGGCTGATTATGACTCCGGTGACCGTACCGTAACTTGTATGTATCTGCCCCCGCCGCCAGTGCCATCAGCTGGTTGCCCAGGCAGATGCCGAAAATGGGCCTGTCATCATCAAGCGACTTCCTTATATTATCTATAGCAGTGAGGCACATCTTGGGGTCACCCGGACCATTGGTCAGGAACAATCCGTCATACTCCTCTGCACTGTAATCATAGTCCCATGGCACTCTGATTATCGTAGTGTCGCGTTTCAGCAGGTTGCGTATGATATTGTACTTCACGCCACAATCGACAAGCAAAATGCGGTACCGGCCGCTGCCGTATACCTGTCGTGAGGCGGTGCTCACCTCGGCCACCAGGTTGACCTTGTTCGGATCATAAAACCCGATGGTCGTACCATCCGGCTCAACCTTGCCAAGCATCGCTCCCTTCTCACGGATACGTTTTGTCAGAGCCCGGGTGTCGATGCCATAGATGCCCGGCACATTGCTTCTCTTCAGCCACTCGTCGAGGCTCTCGATGGCGTTCCAGTGGCTGTACTCAAATGAGTAATCAGAGACGATAAGGGCAGAGATATGCACCCCTGACGATTCATAGAAGAGGAAGAGGTCATCCTGTTCACTCTTTCCCGGAGCGCCGTAGTTGCCTACCAGAGGGTAGGTCAAACAAAGTATCTGCCCCCTGTAGGATGGGTCTGTCAGGCTCTCGGGGTAACCGGTCATAGCGGTGTTGAATACCACCTCCCCGGCAGCGGCCACGGGTGCACCGAAAGACCACCCGCGGTAGACGGTTCCGTCCTCCAGCGTCAGTCTGACACTCAGTCTGTCGTTGTTTCTCATCCTATCCGTTTATTGCACTCTTTATCTGTTTCAGGGCCTTCTCCACCACCGACCGCGGGCACGCCAGGTTCATCCTCATAAACCCCTGGCCGCCGGGTCCGAAACGTGATCCCTCATTCATACCCACCCCGGCCTTCTCAACAAAGAACTTTTGAAGCCCGGCTCCGTCAAGTCCCATGCCCCGGCAGTCGAGCCATATCATATAGGTAGCCTCAGGCTTCACAGGCCTTATCTGTGGCAGGTGATCACGACAGAAATCCACCACCAGGTCAACGTTGCCCTGTATATACTGCAGCAGCTCATCAAGCCACTCATGGCCGTGGGTGTATGCTGCCTCCGAGGCAATGTTCCCAAAGATGTTACCCAGGTGAAGGTGCAGCCCCACAAGTGTCCTGCGGTATTTCTCCATCATGACGGGGTCAGGTATTATCATTGATGAGGTTGAGAATCCTGCCAGGTTGAATGTCTTGCTTGGCGCCATGCAGGTGACGGTGATTGAGGCGGCTTTTTCAGATATCGAAGCCAGGGGTATGTGGCTGTGACCCGGAAGCACGAGGTCAGAGTGTATCTCGTCTGAGAGGATGACCACTCCCTTTTCGTGGCAAATCTCAACGATCTCCTCCAGCTCCTCTCTTCGCCATGCCCTCCCCACCGGATTATGAGGGTTGGAGAGAATGAGCATCCTGGTTGCCGGATTTATCAGGTTACGAAGACCTTCAATATCCATCACCCATCCCTGCGGGGTCTCAATCAGGTTGTTGAACACCAGCCGGCGGCCGTGATCAGTGACAGCTCCATGGAAAGGGGTATAGACGGGAGGCTGGATGATGATCTCATCGCCGGGGTCAGTAAATGCCAGGGTGCACATGTTCAGCGCCGGCACGACGCCCGGACTGAACTCTATCCATTCGCGCCTGACGGACCATCGGTGACGTTCTGTCAGCCAATCAATGAATGAACTGAAATAAGTATCGGGCCTGTATGAGTATCCGAAGATCTCATGCTTCAGCCTGGCGGCAAGAGCTTCAGTGATGAATGAGGGTGTCCTGAAGTCCATGTCAGCCACCCACATCGGGATGACATCGGCTCTTCCGAATACCTCTTCTCTAAGATCGTATTTGATGCAACTGGAGTTTTCCCGGTTGATCACCTCATCAAAGTTCCACATCAGGGATTTATTAATGCTCCGGGGTGCAAATATAGCAGAAAATGGCAATGAACAACCGGAGCGGTCCCGCTGTTTTATTAACGCAATGGTGCTATTCCGGCCTGTTGTAAATTATTGTTGAGATATTATTCCTTCAGAATATCTAAAAGTCTTATTTTTACAAAGCCAAACCAAGTACCAAAAAACAGTTTTATGAAAAAAATTTTCACAAAGATCCTGGTTGCTGCAATGATCGTGGCAGTAGCCGGTTCATACTCCTGCAAAAACAGGGGTGAGTCGAAAAAGATGAAAGAGATCAACAGGATGGAGCTTGAAGCCCTTGAACAGAAGATCGAAGAGAATGTTTATCCTCTTCCCACCTCTGCCGAGGTGATCAAGCAGCTTACAGAAATGGATCTCGGTTATATTCTTGGCTCAACGAATCCTCCCGGGAATGCACGCAACTATGTTGAGAGCTACAACAGGTCAGTCAACCTTGGGGTTTACGGTGCCGATCTCAGTTATTCCACCCTGTACAACATGCAGCAGGATGTAATCGACTACCTGTCGGCTATCAGCTCCCTGGCCCTTGAGCAGAACCTGTCAAAGATATATGATGAAAGCCTGTATGACAGGATCAAAGCCAATTTTGACAACAGGGACACCCTGGTGAACATTCTGACAAGTGCTTTTGACCGTACATATGCAATCATGGTTGATGCCGGACAGGCCAATCTGGCAATGCTTATGGTGGGCGGAGCATGGGTTGAGGGTATGTACCTTACTCTTTCCGTCTCTGAATCAGGCGGCCATCTGTCAGGCTTCGAGTCGGTCCTTCTGGAACAGAAGCAGTCGTTTGAACTTTTCGAAGAGCTGGCAAATCCTCACGCCGACGATCCTCTTGTATCGAGAATACTTGCCGAAATGCAGCCTGTGCGTGATTTCTATGCAGGTGTCGGCACCAGCCTTACATTGGAACAAATCGAGGCGATGAAGAGAGCCGTAACTGCGGTCAGGTCTGAACTTATTAAGTAAAAAATCAAAAATAGATTAAGACCGCAAAAGAAACTTGCGGTCTTTTTTTGAGGTTATGAGGGAATCAGTATTACATGCACTGATACATATTTTTGCCATTATCTCTACCGTAAATCCTGCAGGGGTGACGTCGAGAGGCAAAAAGATCCTTCGCGGTTACCTCAGGAGGTATCTCAACCAGGAGCTAGAGGAGGAGTACTTCAAGCTCTATGAAAACAACCTTCATTTCTATGAGCGCGAGCTCAGGGCAGTGGAGGAAGGGGAGCTCTCCGACGAAAACTCCCTGATCACCTTTCAGATCACCAATATCTGCAGGCAGATAAAGAAGGGGCTCTTCATAGAGGAGAGGATGATCGTTTTCCTGCAACTCCTGGAGTTTGTCTATGAAGACAACACCATATCCGAGCAGGAGTCCTCGATCGTGGATATTGTTGCACGTACCTTCAACATCTCAGCCAAGGAGAAGACCAATGCCTCTGCATTCATGCTAGGCATGAGGTTCGACAAGATCAGACCTGACTCTTTCCTCGCCATCGAGGGAGATGAAAATGTCGGGGATGCCTCCTCGAGGTTTGCCAACTACCATGAATGGCATCATATGGTATCAAGAGGGCTCAGAGGAACCATCTATGTACTTTATATAGGAAGCACCGGTCATATCCTCTTCATGTACGAGGGCAAAGCGCCGTTGCATTTCAAGGGGAGGAACGTAGTACCAATGCGCCCCTTCCTCCTTGAGCCGGGCGTGAACATCCGGGGCCAGGGGATGGCACCACTCTATTACACCTCCATATTCAGGAAATTCATCCGGTCAGCGTTTGTAGAAGAGATTCTGTTTGAGGGCCAAGATATTGAGTATCACTTCAGGGGGTCTGACAACGGCGTTCAGCCTATGAGCTTCAGCATCAAGTCGGGCAACCTGGTGGGAATCATGGGAGGCAGCGGTGTCGGGAAGAGTACCCTGCTGAATATACTCAACGGGAAGCTGAAGCCGGAAAGCGGAGCAGTCTATATCAACGGGTATGACCTGCACAATGAACCTGCCGAGGTAACCGGCCTTATAGGATACGTGCCGCAGGATGACCTGCTTATTGAGGAACTGACCGTTTACCAGAACCTTTATTACAATGCGCGGCTCACTTTTGGCAACTACGATGAGAAAAAGCTTGACGAGGTGGTGGTCTCGGTTCTCAGGGAGCTTGACCTGTATGACTATCGTGACATGCTCGTGGGCGATCCCCTGAACAAGAAGATCAGCGGTGGCCAGCGCAAGAGGCTGAACATTGGCCTCGAGCTTATGCGTGAGCCTGCCGTGCTCTTCGCCGATGAGCCCATATCAGGACTGGCATCGCATGACTCGGAGAATGTAATGGACCTCCTTAAAGATCAGGCTGTAAACGGCAAGCTTGTCTTTGTCATTATCCACCAGCCTTCATCTGATATCCTGAAGATGTTTGACAGACTGTGGGTGCTTGACAGAGGAGGGTATATGATCTATGACGGCGATCCGGTTGATGCCATTGTCTATTTCAAGACTGAGACCTCCCAGGCCAACGCGGCGGAGAGCGAGTGCCCCACCTGCGGCAATGTCGAGACGGATGAGATCCTGCAGATAGTGGAAGCCAAAGTGGTTGACCCCGACGGCAGGAAAGGGCAGGAGAGACAGGTCTCACCCGTGGAGTGGTACCACAGGTACCGTCAGAAGATGGAACCTGGCCTGACCGGCAGACCGGAGATGAGACCACTGCCGGCAAGCAACTTCAAGATCCCGGAAAGAAAGAAACAGATCCTCACCTTTTTAAGGAGAACCCTGGTAAGGAAGTTTGCCGACAGGCAATACATGATAATCAATCTCCTTGAGCCGCCGCTTCTGGCTTTTATCCTGGGCTTTGTGTCAAAGTATATCTCTAACGGCCTGTACCTCTTCTCTGACAACAAGAGCTACCCGGTCTTCCTGTTCATGAGCGTGGTGGTGGCCCTCTTCCTCGGACTGACAGTGAGCGCAGAGGAGATATTCAAGGACAGGAAGATAATAGAGAGGGAGAAGTATCTGAATATCAGCCAGTCAAGCTACCTGCTGTCGAAGATCACTTTCCTTTTCGTACTATCGGCAATTCAGACGCTGATGTATGTGCTCATCTCTCATTGGATCCTTGAGGTTGAAGGGATGATGTGGCGACACTGGTTGATACTGTTCACAACCTCCTGCTTCGGTAATATGGTGGGACTGAATATCTCCTCCGGCATGAAGACGGTAATCAGCATTTATATCCTTGTTCCCCTGGTGCTTGTGCCACAGCTCCTTCTCGGAGGAGCCATGATCAGGTTTGACGACCTCCACCATTCACTTACCAGGAAGGTCTATGTGCCGGTAATCGGCGATGTGATGACCATGCGCTGGGCATATGAGGCGATGGCTGTGGAACAGTACCGGTCTAACAGGTTCATGAAACCCTACTTCAAAACGGAGATGATGATCAGTCAATACGACTGGCAATCGTCATTCCTTATACCTGAACTGAAAAAGAAAAGCAATGAATGCGCCATCGCGGCCGGAAATCCGGAGTTTGAAGACATATACAGAAGCAATCTCGAAAAGCTCACTTACCATATTGGTGAGCTGAGCCGTGAAGCCGCCTTCGATCCGTGGCCTGCAATGAGGGTTATCAAGAGGGAACCGTTCAATGCGGATGCCTCTTATATCGTCAACGATTTCCTTGACTCGCTTCAGAAAAGCTTAAGGTCGGAGTTTCTCTATTACACAGCTGTCAAGGACCAGATAACTGACAGCCTGGTACGCCTCAAAGGGCAGGATGAACTGGTGCGCATCCGGACAGCAACCTACAACAAGGATCTGGCAGACATGGTACTGAACCGCACCGTGCAGAAGAAGATATACGAGACTGCAGACCGGTTGATACAGAAGTCGGATCCGGTGCTCATGCCACCCGGTTCCCGTATTGGAAGGGCACATTTCTATGCTCCTTACAAGTTGCTGGGTAATGTGAAAATCAACACCATATGGTTCAATATGATGATTATCTGGCTAATGAACCTGTTACTGTATGTGACACTTTACTATAATATCCTGAAGAGGCTCCTCAACCTCATGGAAAGAATTAAGATTCCGGGATTCGGATCTGACAGACTGGTGCCCCCATGGGAGCTGATAAGGTAAGAGCCAAGAAGCACCTGGGGCAGCATTTTCTGAAGGACAGGAGGATTGCCGCCTCAACAGTCGACGCCCTCAGGGCTGACGGGTGTGACACGGTCATCGAGGTGGGGCCAGGTATGGGGGTCCTGACTGAGTATCTCGCAGAGAGGAATTTCCCCTCCTTCAGGGTGGTTGAGATAGATGCCGAGGCGGTCGATTATCTTCGCAGGAACATCAGTGGCATCGATGAGATTGTTACAGGTGATTTCCTGGAACTCGACCTGCGAACCATGGGCAACAGGATAGCAGTTATCGGAAACTTCCCCTACAATATCTCAAGCCAGATCTTTTTCAGGGTGCTTGAGAACCGCGACAGGGTGAAAGAGGTGGTCTGCATGGTGCAGAAGGAGGTGGCCGAACGGATATGCTCTGCGCCCGGAAGCCGTGTCTATGGTATTTTAAGCGTGCTCCTCAGGGCATGGTATGATATTGAATACCTCTTCACGGTGAGTGAAAATGTCTTTTCTCCGCCCCCTAAAGTTAAGTCAGCAGTTATTCGCCTGCAGCGAAATGAACGAAAGAGCCTCGACTGTGATGAGAAGCTTTTTGTCAGCGTGGTAAAGCGTTGCTTCAACCAGCGCCGGAAGATGCTGCGCAATCCGCTAAAGATGATGGTGCGGGCCGATGCCGGCGAGATGCCTTATCTTTCAATGAGGGCAGAACAACTCTCCGTGAAGCAGTTTGAAGAACTGACCGGATGGGTTGATGCAAACAGGTGACAACCGGAAGTTGATTGCTCAGGTCCTTTAGCATAAAGGCTGGCGGCACAAGATGACTGCAGTGAAGTAATGAGCCTGCTGCCGGCAGGAATTTTTCCAGGGGTATCAGAACGAATAACCTATTGCTTCCACCGGGTTCATCCTGGAGGCGGCCGATGCAGGTGCAAAACCGGCAATTATCCCTATGGTTCCTGAGATGGTAATGGCCAGCAATATATTACCTGCGGTAAGGAACATTCCAAGGGTGAAGAAATAGTTGACAAAAAGCGTTCCTATGAACACCATCAGCAACCCAACTATTCCGCCGGTTATTGAAAGAAGAACCGACTCCGTGAGGAACTGGAGGAGGATCCATCTTCTCTTTGCCCCCAGGGCCATCTGTATGCCTATCTGGCTGGTCCGTTCCCGTACCGAGACAAACATTATGTTTGCGATACCGAAGCCTCCGACGAGTATCGAGAAACCCCCGATGATCCAACCGGCAATATTGATCCCCCTGAAAACAGGCTCGAGGGTGCTTGTGATCTGGCTGGCCTGGTTAATGGAGAAGTTATTCTCCACACCCGGCCCCAGCCTCCTGGCGGCCCGAAGAATCATGATCACCTCATCAGTGAGCTGCTGTACCGGCACTCCCTCCTTGCCCCTGATCATTATGTCAGAGTTCAGGAACGGGTTACGGAAGTTTACAAACTGCCTGCTGAAGTTAAGTGGCAGGAGCAGGGTCTCATCCATCCCGCTGTCGCTGAGGCCACCTTTGCCTTCCTTCTTAAAAACTCCGATGACCTGCGTCTTGTATCCGGCCACGGTGATCTCCTTACCCATCGGGTCAATGTCATCAAAAAGCTTGTCGGCCAGCTCCGCACCGATTATTGTTACTGCCTTCCCTGAAGCAGATTCTGACTGTGTGAAATACCGGCCATTCTCTATCTCCAGTGTCCTGACATTCTCAAAATCATGCGTCGCTGCAATAACATAGGTGTCACTGACCGCGTTACCGCGAAACTTGATGTTCTCTCCAGATCCCACAGTGTAACATACAGCCTGGGCTGAGACTGACCTCCTCAGCACAGCTTCATAATCATCCGTTGATGGGGGAGGCCACTTGAGCATGTCCCACCACTTGATTTCCTGGTCGGCTGTCCATGGCCATTTTTCTACATAAATGGTGTTGTCTCCCAGAGATTCAATGCTAGTCCTTATGCTGCTCTCCATCCAGTCGAACACCGTGAATACGGAAATGATTGAAACAATTCCTATAGTGATACCGAAAAGAGAGAGGAACGTACGCAGCTTGTTGACTGCCACAGAGCTGAAAGCAAACAAAAAACTCTCCCTGAACATTTTTAACCACATAACCCTGTCTTTGATTTCTGACCAAAGATAATCAAATAGAAAACATCAATATATCCTCAATAAATCATCAATTCAAATATTTAGCAGACATTGCCAATCAAAAAAAATATCTATTTTTATCCGATCGCACCAGCCTTGATGTTATTAATCTAACTTGTTGATGATGAGTGATGTGAGAATAAAGAGCGCCTTTATTTCGGTTTATTATAAGGAGGGTCTTGATGTTATTGTAAAGAAGCTGAGCAGCCTTGGTGTCACCATCGTTTCAACGGGGGGGTCATATGATCACATAACAGGGGCAGGGGTCAAGGCCACGAAGGCAGAAGATTTGACAACCTATCCATCCATTCTCGGCGGCAGGGTCAAGACACTTCACCCCGGCGTTTTCGGGGGCATCCTTGCACGAAGGAGCAATGAGACTGACATGAAGCAGGTGGCAGAATACAACATCACCCTGTTCGACCTTGTGATTGTGGATCTTTATCCCTTTGAGGATACAGTGGCTTCAGGAGCGCCTGACCAGGAGATAATTGAAAAGATAGATATTGGTGGCATCTCGCTCATCAGGGCAGGTGCAAAAAACTGGGCTGATGTGCTTATAGTTTCTTCAAGGACGCAGTATAAGTCTCTCATTCAGCTCCTTGAGGCCGGGTCCGGCCTTGTCACGGCCGGTGAAAGGTACCGTTTTGCCCTTGAGGCATTTAACTTGACTTCACATTATGATACGGCCATCTTCAACTGGTTTAACCGCCGTGGTGATGTCGACGCATTCAAGAAGAGCATTTCGGAATCACGCACCCTGAGGTATGGTGAGAACCCCCATCAGAAGGGTCTTTTCTTCGGTAACAGTGAGCTTGTCTTTGAACAACTGCACGGCAAGGAGATTTCCTATAACAACCTGCTTGATATCGATGCCGCCATAGATCTGATAGATGAGTTTGATGACGTCACCTTTGCAATAATGAAGCATAACAACGCCTGTGGCGTTGCATCACGTGATGACCTGAAGGCATCATGGGAGTCGGCGCTGGCTTGTGACCCGGTATCGGCCTACGGCGGTGTGGCAATTGCAAACAGGGAGGTTGACGAGGAGGTTGCCGCGGAGATGGACAAGGTCTTCCTGGAGGTTGTCATGGCTCCGTCATTCACAGGCAGGGCTGTTGAAATTCTGAGCTCGAAAAAGAACAGGATCATCCTGCTCCGGAAAGGTAAGGAGAAAGGTGAGGTATCATTCAGGTCAATGCTCGGGGGTGTTCTCTGGCAGGAGCGTGACTTGGCCACCGAAACAGCCGCTGACATGAAGCCGGTAACTGAAAGAATACCTTCGGTCGGTGAGTACGCAGACATGGTCTTTGCCAACAAGATAGTCAAGCACAGCCGGTCGAATGCCATTGTGCTGGCCAGGGACAGGCAGCTTTGCGCCAGCGGCATAGGCCAGACCTCCAGGATAGATGCACTGAAGCAGGCTATTGAAAAGGCCCGTACATTTGGTTTCTCCCTTGAGGGGGCAGTGATGGCCTCTGACGCATTCTTCCCCTTTGCCGATTCCGTCGGGACAGCACACGAGGCAGGAATAACTGCCGTTATTCAGCCAGGGGGATCAGTACGTGATCAGGAATCGATAGACTACTGCAATAAAAACAGTGTTGCAATGGTTTTTACAGGTATAAGACATTTTAAACACTAACATATAAACAAGAAATAGCATTTAGGACCTATGGGATTATTTTCATTTCTTTCACAGGAGGTTGCGATAGACCTTGGCACTGCCAACACTAATATCATTGCCAACGACAAGCTGGTTGTTGATGAGCCGTCAATAGTGGCAATTGACAGGAACACCGGCAAGCTTATAGCCATAGGTGAGAAGGCCCGCCAGATGCATGGCAGGACACATGAGAACATACGTGTCATCAGGCCGCTCAGGGATGGTGTCATTGCAGACTTCAATGCTGCAGAGCTGATGATCAGGGGTATGATCAAGATGATCAACACCGGTCCGAAGTTCTTCTCTCCTTCACTGAAAATGGTCGTTGGCATACCCTGTGGCAGCACAGAGGTAGAGATCAGGGCCGTGCGAGACTCGTCAGAGCATGCCGGCGGAAGAGATGTATACCTGATCTATGAGCCCATGGCAGCAGCAATTGGTATAGGACTCGATGTAGAGGCCCCTGAAGGATGTATGGTGGTGGATATTGGCGGAGGAACAACCGAGATAGCTGTCATAGCCCTCGGAGGCATCGTCTGTAACAGGTCGATACGTGTAGCCGGCGATGGCTTTACCGCTGACATTCAGTCGTACATGAGGCATCAGCACAACATAAAGATTGGAGAGAAAACGGCCGAAGATATCAAGATAGCCGTAGGCGCTGCCCTGCCGGACATCGAAAACCCGCCTGCGGATTTTGTTGTGCGCGGACCCAACCTCATGACCTCGCTCCCGATAGAGATTCCCGTGTCATACCAGGAGATTGCCTACTGCCTCGATAAGTCGCTCACAAAAATTGAAGCTTCGATTTTACAGGTCCTTGAACAGACACCGCCCGAACTTTATGCTGACATTGTCAACAAGGGTGTCTTCCTGGCCGGTGGCGGTGCATTGCTCAGAGGGCTTGACAAACGCCTCACTGATAAGATAAACATCCCCTTCAGGGTTTCTGAAGACCCCCTGCACGCCGTGGTCAGAGGCACAGGTGTAGCCCTGAAGAATGTTGAGAAGTATCCATTCCTGATGAGATAAACCGGATGCATGCATGAGAGGCCTCCTGAACTTCCTGCTCAGGTATAAAACCCTGATCTTGTTTCTGATACTGGAAGCGGTCGCTCTGTTTATGATCTCCACATCGCACAATTATCACCAGACCGTCTTCTATGGAGTGGCCCGGAACATTTCAGGGATCATATCAGATGGCCTGGAGAAGGGCGCCTATTACTTCAGGCTTCGCCAGGTAAATGAAGAGCTCCTCACTGAAAACATGATGCTCAGGCGACAGATCGAAAGCCTCACCTCAGCTACTCCCGGCGCATTCGTGCCAGTGAGGGATTCTGTCAGCGGGATCAATTATACCTACCTGAGTGCCAGGGTCATAAACAACTCGGTCAATAAACAGAAAAACTTCATCACGCTCAACGTGGGCTCATTGCATGGGGTAACAAACGGCATGGGCGTGGCCTCATCAACCGGTGTGGTTGGGGTCGTGGTCGGGGTGTCACGCCACTATTCAGAGGTGATGTCATTGCTGAACACCGAATTCAGACTCAGTGCCAGCATTGAACGAAATGACTACTACGGTTCGCTTGCATGGGACGGCACCAACTACCGGTATGCCACCCTCTCGGAGATTCCTCACCATGTTAGTGTAAATGAGGGGGATACGATAGTTACAAGTGGTTATTCCGCCATATTTCCGGCGGGACTGCTGGTGGGTGCGCTTACGGGTGAACAGAACCGGGGAGGCGACTTTGTCTCGCTCCGGGTGCAACTCTCTGCCGACTTTAAAAAACTCACCAATGTCTACCTGATAGGTAACCTCACCAGGGAGGAGAGAAATATCCTGGAGGAGGGGGGTGTGAGATGAACAGTGTCCTCAGATATACAGGCACCTTCCTTATCCTGATCGTGCTCCAGGTGCTGATCTTCAATAATATCCAGTTCAGCGGCTATGTTAACCCTTATATCTATGTGATGTTCATCCTGATCCTGCCGGTAGCCATCCCGTCATGGATACTTCTGGTGCTTGCATTTCTGACAGGGTTGGTGATCGATCTCTTCTCGGGCACCATCGGAGTGCATGCGTTCGCCACGGTTATGGCCGGCTACGCACGCCCGTGGGTCCTCTCACTCAATATCACTGCAGAAGCCTCGGAACCGGAAACGTCACCTTCATCATACAGGAACGGCCTGAGATGGTTCCTGATCTATGTGGTGACGGTTGTCATGATACACCATCTTGCGCTCTTTTTCATTGAGATCTTCAGTTTCAGAAACTTTTTCCTCACCCTGCTGAGGGTGTTGCTCAGCACTGCAGCGACGACATTCTTTATAGTCCTTTTCGACTTCATCAGACCCCACCGATAAGTTAAGAGGAATGAAGGACCGCTATGCAAACCGGAAATACCTGGTAATGGCGCTGGTTCTGGCTGCAGCTCTTATCCTTATTGCCAGGCTCTTCCATATCCAGATTGTAGACAAGACCTACCGTGTCTCCGCCGCCAACAATGCCCTGAGGCCTGTCACCCAGTATCCGGCCCGGGGACTGATCTATGACCGTAACGGGGAGCTGATTGTCTATAACCAGGCGGCATATGACCTTCTTGTGATCCCGGTGCAGACAAGCGTCTTTGATACTTCAAGGTTCAACCAGATTCTGGGGATAAACATGGAGGAATTCAGGAGCCGCATGAAGTCAGCCGTCTCCTACTCGCGGCGCACCCCTTCGGTCTTCATGAAGATGATCTCCTCCGAGACCTATGCCCTGCTGCAGGAAGAGATGTACAGGTTCCCGGGATTCTATGTACAGGCCAGGACACTCAGAAAATATACCCGTCCGGTGGCATCCCATATGCTTGGCTATGTGGGAGAGGTCGACAATAAGCTGATTGCACGTGACAGGTACTACAGGTCAGGTGATTACATCGGCGTCAGCGGGATTGAAAAATCGTATGAGGAGCAGCTCAGGGGCAGGAAGGGAGTCGAGATCTTCCTGGTAGATGTGCATAACAACATTAAAGGCTCATATGCTGACGGACGTTATGACACCGTGGCCGTACCGGGTACAAACCTCTGGTCAACCATTGACCTCAATCTGCAGGCATACGGTGAGAAACTGATGCGCAACAAGACCGGATCAATTGTAGCCATCGAGCCTGCAACGGGTGAGATACTGGCATTGGTATCATCCCCATCCTATGATCCTGAACTGCTTGTGGGAAGGGTCCGGTCTGAGAACTTTTCCATGCTGCAGGCTGACACTGTCAAGCCTCTCTTTGACAGGGCGCTGATGGCCTCTTATCCACCCGGTTCGACCTTCAAGATAATGAACGGACTGATAGGGCTGCAGGAGAATGTGATACGACCCTCATCACTCTTCAGCTGCAGCATGGGTTATCATGCCGGCTCGCTGACCGTCGGGTGTCACTCGCACAGCTCACCGCTTAACCTGCCACAGGCGGTGGCCCAGTCATGCAACGCATGGTTCTGTAACGCATTCCGGAATATCCTGGAAAATAAGGAATATCCACTGTTAGGTGAAGCTTTTAACCACTGGAGGGATTACCTCGTAGCCTTCGGTTTTGGCAACAAACTGGGTATTGACCTTCCCAACGAGCTTGCCGGCAATATCCCCACGCGGTCATACTATGACAGGTATTACGGCAAGGACCGCTGGAAGGCTCTCACCGTTATCTCCCTGGCTATCGGGCAGGGAGAGATAGGGGCTACCCCTCTGCAAATGGCGAACATGGCTGTCGTCATTGCCAACAGGGGGTCATTTTACATCCCTCACGTTGTTAAAAAGATTGGTGATGACGGTTCCCCGTCACCGCTTTATATCCAGAAGTACATCACCGGGATATCACCAGAGAACTTTGAACCCGTGATAGAAGGAATGGAGGGGGCTGTAAACGGTGGCGCAGGATCAACTGCCCGCGGTGCCCGCCTTGACAGCATCATCATATGCGGCAAGACCGGAACGGCACAGAACCCGCACGGGAAGGACCATTCGATTTTCGTTGCCTTTGCTCCCAAAGATGATCCGCAGATTGCCATAGCCGTCTATGTTGAGAATGCTGGATTCGGATCCACATTCGCTGCTCCGATCGCCAGCCTTATGATAGAGGAATATCTGACAGGGAAGATAAAAAGGAGGTATCTTGAGGACTATGTCCTTAAACTGGTAATAACGCCTGATGCAAAAGAATAGCAACATACTGGGAAGACTTGACTGGATCACGGTAATCCTCTGGCTGGCGATGATGGTCATGGGATGGCTAAACATCTATGCTGCCGTGTACAATGAGCAGCATACAAGCATTTTTGACCTGTCACAGCGGTATGGCAAACAGCTTGTATTTATCATAGCGGCACTGGTGCTTGCCGTCCTTGTCATGGTTACAGACAACAAGCTCTGGTTCTTCTTTGCATGGTTCATATACGGCTTTTTCCTCCTTTTGCTTCTCCTGGTTCTCATCATCGGAAAGGAGATAAACGGGGCAAGGGCATGGTTTGAACTTGGATCGTTCAGCCTCCAGCCTTCGGAATTTGCCAAGTTTGCAACGGCCCTGGCCCTGGCCTCGTTCCTCAATATACAGAGGCAGTCATCCGGTTTCCGGGTGATGGCATCTGCCACGGCTATAATCATTGCTCCCGTGATGCTGATAGCACTTCAGCCGGATATGGGATCAGTGATCACCTATTTCGCCTTTTTCATCGTTCTCTACCGCGAGGGGATGAGCCTCTACGTTTTTATTTCCGCCTTTCTTGCAGTGTTACTCTTCCTTCTCACTCTTATGCTCGGTACTGTGCCGGTAGCCCTGGGGCTGATCGTCGTGGCAGCCATAGCTCTTGCCGTGATATCAGGAATGATGCTGACACTCAGGGCGGCAGCAATCATGGCTGTCACCGCCGGCGTAGCTTTCCTGGCAGGGCATTACCTTCTGGGCATTGGCACCGCCGGCAACATAGTGGTATCAGTGGTACTGGCGGGCATCTCTTATCTATGGTTTATCTACAGGATGAAGCTGAAGATGCCTGCTGTCATATATGCATTTCTGATCACCGGGATACTCTACCTGTTTACGGTTGACTATGCTTTTCACAATATACTGAAGCCACACCAGCAGACAAGGATAAACATCATGCTGGGCATGGAGTCTGATCCGTTCGGGGAAGGGTATAACCTTAACCAGTCACTGATCTCAATAGGTTCTGGAGGGTTCTCGGGAAAGGGTTACCTGAACGGCACCCAGACCAAGTTCAAGTTTGTTCCGGAGCAGAGCACTGACTTCATCTTCTGCACTGTAGGAGAGGAGTGGGGCTTCATCGGGTCGGTAGTGGTTATAGGTCTGTTTGTATGGCTTCTCCTTAGGCTCCTGATGCTGGCCGAACGACAGCGGACGACGTTCATACGAGCGTACGGATACGGTGTTTTCGGACTCTTTTTTGTACATTTCTTTGTAAACATCGGTATGACCATTGGCGTAATGCCTGTGATTGGCATACCTCTGCCCTACTTCAGCTACGGAGGCAGCTCGCTATGGGGCTTCACCATACTGCTGTTCGTGTTCCTGAGGCTCGATGCCGGCAGGTCCGAGTACCTGGGATGATCGGAAGGAGACGAGGATCCCACGCAGGTCAGAGTTCCCTTGTCAATGATAATGGGACGAGGTCCCCATGCAGGTCAGAGTTCCCTTGTCGATGATAATGGGACGAGGTCCCCATGCAGGTCAGGCCATCCGGGATGATCAGAAGGGGATGCGGATGCCGGGAGAGAGTACAATGCCGAACTCCGTTTCGACATAGTTGATAAGCTGGGGAAAGAACTCCATAAAGTCCTCTTCTATTGAGTAATACTGCTTCTTCCAGACCCTCATGGCCCAACGAGTCTCCTTTGGGAGGGAGGTCATCGAACTGAGCGTCTTGAGCACCCTTTTAATGCCGCTCCGGGTCTGGTAGGTCTCAAGCCAGTTGTCGATGATGAAGAAAGGCATCTTCTCACGGACATTCTCAGGCAGTATCTCAAAGTTGTTTACCATTGCCCTGTAAAAGTTGTAGGTCACACTCTCAAGCGGACGCCTCGAAAAGAGGTCCCACTCCCGGGTCAGATAGTGATCATAGAGAATATCCGTAATGACACCTGCATACTTCCGGTATCTGCCCGTGAAGTGAAGCTTGCTGCGGTGAACAACAGGATGCCTGTCGGTGAAGGCATCTATATGACGGTGAATGATGATCCCCTTGCGGATCCCCTCAGGATACTTAAGATAATCGCGCCCCTTTACATAATCGCCGATGTAGTTCCCTATGATGATATTATCAGAGTCGCCTGAGAGATATATATGTGCCAGGACATTCATCCGCTAAATGTTACAGCAAAGATTCTGCCAATAAGCTGTGGTATAAAATATTAAGCGTAAATTTATTCAACAAAACCCTATGATTTATTAACTTCCATATTATCAAAATATTATGAGCCTTACAAAGATTGACCTAAACTGACTTAAATCACTTCCAGTTTCAGTTACAAATTATAAATTTGCGGGATATTGTTGGCATCAGAAACAGATATAATTTAAAAAATAACAAATATTTAACTAGGAGGTTTTATGTTAAAAAGGAATGTTATCATTATTGGAGCCGCTGGCAGGGATTTCCACAACTTCAATACCTTTTTCCGTGACAACGAAATGTATAATGTTGTAGCCTTCACTGCAGCACAGATACCGGATATTGATGGCAGAAAGTATCCGGCCGAACTGGCTGGCAGGTTGTATCCCGGGGGCATACCAATCTATTCCGAGAATGATCTGGTCCGGCTGATTCAGGAGCAGAAGGTTGTTGACTGTGTCTTTGCCTACAGTGATGTGACCTATCAGAAAGTCATGTCAATGAGTGCCATCGTCAATGCAGCAGGTGCCAACTTTATCCTCTTCGGATGGAGGGAGACCATGGTCAGGAGCGTCAAGCCCGTGGTTGCGGTAGGAGCCATCCGCACGGGATGCGGCAAGAGCCAGACATCACGCAGGGTCGTCGAACTTCTGATGAGAAAAGGGCTTAAGGTGGTAGCCGTGCGTCACCCTATGCCTTACGGTAACCTCGTTGAACAGAAGGTTCAGCGTTTTGCCACTGTGACCGACCTGGAAAAACACAAATGCACCGTTGAGGAGATGGAAGAGTACGAACCTCATGTAGTGCGTGGTAACGTTATCTATGCCGGTGTTGATTACGAGGCGATTCTCCGTGCTGCCGAGAATGATCCCGATGGTTGCGATGTAATTCTGTGGGACGGTGGAAACAATGACTTCCCATTCTATAACCCTGACCTGATGATTACCGTAACCGACCCGCACCGTGCAGGCCACGAACTGAAATATTATCCGGGCGAAGTGACACTGCGTATTGCTGACGTGGTGATCATCAACAAGATGGACAGTGCCGGACCTGACGACATACAGACGGTTCGTGAGAGCATCGAGCTGGTGGCACCCGGGGCTGTCGTGGTCGACGGAGCCTCGCCCATCAGGGTTGATGATCCTTCAATCATAAAGGGCAAGCGCGTTCTCGTTGTTGAGGATGGTCCGACACTGACCCACGGTGAGATGAAGATAGGGGCAGGAGTGGTTGCCGCACACAAATTCGGCGCTGCAGAGCTTGTTGACCCGAGACCCTTTACCGTAGGCAGTATAACAGAGACCTTCGAGAAATACCCGGAGATCGGCACCCTCCTTCCTGCAATGGGTTACGGAGATCAGCAGCTCAAGGACCTTGAGACGACGATCAACAACACCGAATGCGATGCTGTGATCATAGGCACTCCCATTGACCTCAACCGCATCATCAATATCAAGAGACCCTCAACCAGGGTATGGTATGACCTGCAGGAGATCGGCAGCCCGAACCTCGTGGAGGTGATCGACGAGTTTGTGAAAAAGCACAATCTGGCGTAAGTCCTCAGTCTTCAGTCTTCAGTCTTCAGTCTTCAGTCTTCAGTCTTCAGTCTTCATTCAGCAGTCTTCAGTCTTCAATTGTTTACCGACTGTGGACTGCCGACTGTGGACTGCCGACTGGAAATTGCTGATCAATGCATATCTTTGACGCAAAAATCAGGCAATGGCGGGAGCAACCCTTACGGACCTGAAAAAAGACGTATCAGGCAGTACCGATGTCACAATAGTGGGCTCAGGAAGCTGGGCTACGGCGATGACAATGGTTCTGACCTCCAACGGTCGCCGCGTAACATGGTATATTGACAGGCCTGAGATATACAGGCATGTGAGACGGTACGGGAGGAACCCCTACTATCTTCCAGCCATCGAGTTCGATCACTCATTGATCAACCCGTCAGACAACATCCGTTCAGCCATAGACTCCTCGGAGGTCATCATACTGGTTACACCTGCGGCCTATCTGAAAGCCGCACTGGAGGGTATTGCCAATGATGACCTGTCAGGAAAAACCCTGTGTTCAGGCATAAAGGGGATTATACCCGGCGATAATAGCGTAACAGGTGAATATCTTATCAGCAGGTACCGTGTCCCTGATGAGAACATTGTCATTATTACAGGTCCCAGTCATGCAGAAGAGGTATCATCTGAGAAGCTGACCTATCTGACATTTGCTTCCCTCAGCAGCGAAAGGGCCTCAGGGGTGGCTTCACTCTTCTCCAACAGGTGGATAAGAACTTTAATCTCTGAGGATTTTATCGGAACGGAATACGCGGCTGTGATGAAGAATATCTATGCTATCGCTGCAGGCATTGCAAACGGTATGGCCTACGGTGACAATTTTATCGCAGTGCTTTTGGCTAATGCAACAGGAGAGATGAGCCGATTTGTAAATGCAATATCACCCTTGCACCGTGAAATTACCGAATCACCATACCTTGGAGACCTGCTCGTAACGGGATATTCTCAGTTCAGCCGAAACAGGAACCTGGGATTTATGATCGGCAAAGGTTATACCGTCAGGAACGCACTCCTGGAGATGAACCAGGTGGCTGAAGGGTACTTTGCATCATCCTGTATTCATGAGGTGAATGAAAAACTTAAAGCGGACATACCAATCGCAGAAACAGTTTACAGAATTCTATATACCACTGCGAATCCCGTCCATGAAATGAAAAGTCTGTCAAAAAAACTAAAATAGAAATGAAAAACAGCTTCTCTGTCAGCATCAGCAGCATCGGCTCCTTTGTCAAAGCAGATGAACTTACCACCTACATTGAAAGTGCAAAGAACAGCCTTCTCCAATTGAGAGAGGGAAAGGGCAGGGGCAGTGAGTTCACAGGATGGCTGCATCTGCCTGACAAAACTGTCACAGAAACAGATGGCATAAAGAGGTGTGCGACACGACTCCGTGCCCAGGCCCCGGTGACTGTGGTTGTCGGAATAGGTGGCTCATATCTGGGGGCAAAAGCACTGACGGAAGCACTGAAGGATCCATTCGGAAGAGAGGAGCACACGCTTGTCTTTGCAGGCCACACCCTCAGCGAGGATTATCATGCCGCACTGATCAGATTTCTGGATACAACACTCTATAATATAGTTGTCATATCCAAGAGCGGCACCACCACCGAGCCTGCCATCGCCTTCCGTGTTCTGCGCGATCACCTGAGGAATAAAATCGGAGACAGGGGGATGAAATCACATATCGTAGCCATCACCGATGCCCGGCGGGGTGCATTGCATAACCTGGCTGTAAGCGAAGGCTATGAAACATTTGTCATACCTGATGACGTGGGAGGACGTTATTCCGTCCTGACTCCGGTGGGTCTGCTTCCGCTGGCACTGGCAGGGTTTGATATCGATGCATTTGCCGGGGGTATGAAAGACATGGCGCTCTCGATACGCGATGGTAATGACACGGATAACAACATTGCCGTTGCATATGCCGCAGCAAGAAACGCTCTTTATCACAAGGGGTATACAACCGAGATCCTTATAAGCTATGAACCTTCTCTTGTCTTCCTTGCAGAGTGGTGGAAACAGCTCTATGGCGAGAGTGAGGGCAAGGAGAGCAAGGGGATATTTCCTTCATCAGTCACCTTCACAACTGACCTCCACTCAATGGGACAGTACATACAGCAGGGCGAGCGCAAGCTGTTCGAGACCGTAATACATGTTGCCGACCCGCATCACAGGCTTGTAGTGCCGGGTGCAACTGACGACTCTGACGGAATCGGTTTTATTGCCGGCAAGACGCTGTCGGAGGTCAATCACAAGGCCGAGGCCGGAACGCGCATAGCCCACATCGAAGGTGGGGTACCTGTCATTACCATCAGCATCTCACGGATTGATGAGTACAATCTTGGTCAGCTGATGTACTTCTTTGAACTGGCCTGCGCAATCAGCGGATACATCCTCGGGGTGAATCCCTTTGACCAGCCGGGAGTCGAATCATACAAGAAAAATATGTTCGCCCTTCTCGGCAAGCCGGGGTTTGAGGCTGAACGAGAGAGGCTGGAGCGGGAGCTGAGAGCACAAGGGTAGGTCAAAGTCCAGTCCTCAGTCTTCAGTCTTCAGTCCTCAGTCTTCAATAGCCAGTAAATCAATTACTTGACTATTGTCTATTGCCTATTGCCTACTGCCTGATAAGACTCCCAATTCAGACAGGCTTGTAGAGGCCGTCAAAATCTGCACCGGAAAAGCCGGCGTCATACAAGTATTTCGGGACATTATTCAAAGAGAGGATCTGCTTTTTTGTGACCAGCGGATAGTGTCTTACTGTGTAAGTATAATCTCCTATGAATTCCAGATCCTCGTCGGTTGTCTCCCAGTTACGGTCATCAAAGCGCGACAGGTCCATCGTACGCGAATAGCTTCTTAGTGACTTATGGCCCTTGAGATTATAGTACATATCGAAGTATGACATCGCCAGCTCACGGAGCGAGCGGTAGACCGGTTCGCGGAACCGAAGGACCGTGGTGTTTGATTTGGCAATGGCACCCCAGCAGGTGCCTTCACGGAAGACTGCGATTATGTGATCATCATCATTCTCGGCTGAAAGGTCAACAATCAGGGGCGGGTATCCCAGCCGGCGCAGTGCTGATGCGGCGAGAAGCCCTCCATCCATGCAGTGGGCCATTCGTTCCTTCATTACCACCAGAGGCGAAAGAGTACGTTTGGTTGTGTTATAAGGAATCGAATCCAGAAACTCCTGGATCTTAACAGGAGAGTTAAGGGACTTGAGCATGTGAAAAAGCTCAAGGTTATCGTATTCTGGCATAAGATCTTTCAGGCATAATGGGGTGCGTCAAAATTCAGATTTCTGTGTGCTGCAGCCAGCAGAGGCTGTGCCAGTACTCCATGAGGACAAGCCTTCTCACAGAAACCTTCGCAATTTATGCAAATATCCGCTTTGCTCCCCTGTAGTTCATTATAGAATTGAATGGCCATCTTCTCCTGTTTTTTTGCCTGAAAATAATAATTGTACCGCAATATGGTGTTTACCGGCAGATGGTGAGGACATGAAGCTTCGCATATATTGCATCCTATCCTGCATTGGAGACTGCTGTAATTTGACCTGAAGAAACCAAGCATTTCACTGGTCTGAGGTTCAAGCCTGGTGCCAGATAGCCTGATATATTTTTTTATGTCGGTGAAGTTCTGGAACAAACCGCAGATTGTATTGACATTACTGTTTGACAGGATAAACTGAATGGCTCCATCCTTCATCTTTTCAATCCCTGATATACCGTACCTGGCAAAGAAAGAATCGGCCTGTGCACTCATGGACTTATACTTGTCATAACCGATCTTATACCTGTCACTAAGCTCACCGCCCTCTTTTTCCTTTTTCGCCTTCTCTTCACTGAAGAGCTCGAATATAGTTATGGGGACGGATTTCATTATCATAGTTCCTATGTTATTTTCACCACAGGCCTTCAATACCCTTTCTCCCATCTCAGGTTCAAAAAAGTTATAGGGTAACATTATGATGTCAAACCGGCCATCATCCACAGCAGTCATAAGAACCTGTTCAAATGTTTCCTCAGGATTATCCCACCAGCTGTGTCCGTGGCATGATATGCCGGTAGATCTTATCTTCCCCTCCTTTTTTAATTGCTCAACTGCCTTATGATAGTGTTTGTTCCTGACTCTTTCAGAGTTTTCTGCACCGTGAATCATGAAGCAATCGACATAGTCAGTCTGAAGTCTCTCCAGGCTGGCATTTGCCCTGTCAATGATATCCTGTGCAGATTCATATTCCTTTATGGAATATGCCAGTTTGGTGACAATGAATAACTTTTCTCTTTCAAGGTCCTTGATGACGTTTCCGATCAGCCTCTCATTATTGCCTCTGCCATACATTTCGGAGGTTTCAATTAAGTTCACGCCGCAGCCCAGAGTGGCCTTCAGTGTCGATTCGCTGAAGGGATATCCTGTTCCGATATCTGAAACCTGAAAGTTGGTTCGACCGAGAGTCCGGTATGAAGTAACTCTAGGAAATTCGTCTTCAGTATCCTGTGCTAATGCTGATGGGGCCTTTGCCCCGAGAATGCCCGCTCCTATAATGCCTGCAGAAGCGTTCCTGATAAATCTGCGTCGGTTAAGTCCATGATTCTTCATTGC
This sequence comes from uncultured Rikenellaceae bacterium, assembly GCA_963696805.1. Classification (GTDB taxonomy): domain Bacteria; phylum Bacteroidota; class Bacteroidia; order Bacteroidales; family VadinHA17; genus SR-FBR-E99. The sequence continues at coordinate 250,445 of CAVOLF010000004.1, read as the reverse complement.
CTAAGTGTTGGTTTATACATGTAAGGTAAAACATCCTGAGACCTGAGCCAAAAAAATCTCATATCAGGGTGTCAAAAAGAATCTTGTCAGTCTGATTGTGGAGCTGACAGATATTGTCGAAAGTTCGAGAGAATGCTGCTGAATATCAGATATTCTTCTGCCCCTCCGGTCTCATCTGGGGGAAGAACAGCACATCCTGTATCGAAGGCTGGTTAGTCATGAACATGGTCAGCCTGTCGATTCCAATACCCATGCCTGAAGTGGGTGGCATGCCGTACTCGAGTGCCCTGACAAAATCCATGTCAATGAACATTGCCTCATCGTCTCCCTTCTCTGAGAGTTTCATCTGCTCCTGGAAACGCTCAAGCTGATCTATCGGGTCATTAAGCTCAGAGTAGGCATTGGCCAGCTCTTTGCCGTTTACTATCAGTTCAAAACGCTCGGTGAGCCCCTCCTTATTTCGGTGCTTCTTTGTCAGCGGGGAGGTCTCCTGCGGATAGTCGATAATGAATGTCGGCTGAACAAAGTGATGTTCGCACTTTTCACCAAAGATCTGGTCTATCAGTTTCCCCTTGCCCATGGATGGGGAATGGCCTATCCCAAGCCTGTCGCACTCCTTCCTGAGATCATCCTCACTCATCTCCGAGATATCAATACCGGCATATTCCATGATGGCATCCGTCATTGATATACGCCTGTATGGCGCCTTGTAATCAATAACCTGATCACCAAGGGGCACTTTTGTCGTTCCGTGGAGATCCATCGCTACCTTCTGAATGATCTCCTCGGTAAATTTCATCATCCAGTTGTAGTCCTTGTATGCTACATATATCTCCATTACGGTGAACTCCGGATTATGAGTGCGGTCCATCCCCTCGTTGCGGAAGTCCTTGGCAAACTCATATACACCGTCATAACCTCCCACAATCAGCTTCTTCAGGTATAATTCATCCGCTATCCTCAGGTAAAGAGGTATATCAAGTGCGTTATGATGGGTGATGAACGGCCTTGCGGCAGCGCCACCGGGGATAGCCTGCAATACGGGTGTCTCAACCTCAAGGTAACCATAAGAGTCAAAGAGTTCGCGCATCGACTTCATTATCTGTGTGCGCTTGCGGAATACCTCCCTCACTTCGGGATTGATTATCAGGTCGACGTAACGCTGACGGTAACGCATCTCCGGGTCGGTGACGGCATCATACAGTACCCCATCCTTCTCCTTGACCACAGGCAACGGGCGCAACGACTTGCTCAGCAGTGTCAGCTCCTTCACATGCACGGTTATCTCACCCATCTGCGTCCTGAAGGCAAATCCCTTAACTCCTATAATATCACCTATATCAAGCAGTTTCTTAAATAGCGTATTATATAATGTCTTATCCTCGCCGGGGCAGAGGTCATCACGGCGCACATATATCTGTATACGTCCCGAGGAGTCCATCAGCTCTGCAAAAGAAGCGTTGCCCATTATGCGGCGACTCATTATGCGTCCGGCAAGACATACCTCCCGGAAGTTGTCTTCCCCGTCCTTAAATCCTTCGAGTATCTCTGCAGCCGATACGTTAACCGGGTACATGGCTGCAGGGTAAGGATCGATGCCAAGCTTGCGGATCTCTTCAAGAGACTGTCTGCGAACCTGCTCCTGTTCGCTCAGGTGGGAATTGGTCATGTATAAGAATTTGTGCAAAGGTATCAACATGGAGGGAATAGGCAATAGCCATTAGGCAGTCAAAACCAGTCAGCAGTCGGCAGTCGGCAATCGGCAGTCAGGACTGAAGACTGAAGACTGAGAACTGAAGACTGTGGACTGACTTTATCTACCGCACCGGATTGTCTGCCTGAACCCGGTCTCTGAACAGTCTGAGAATCTCCCTGGTAACCGGTCCCGGCCGGCCTTCGCCGATGACCTGGTCTGTTATATTCAGCACCGGTACAATCTCTCCCGTGGTGTTGCAGATAAAGGCTTCATGCATATAGGGGATCATATCTGAGGCAACAGCCTCCTCCACCAGCGGAATTAAGTGCTCCCCAGCAAGAGCAATGATTATTTTTCTGGTAATCCCTGAAAGGATCTCGTTTGATTCAGGGTGAGTAAAAAGTGTGCCATCCCTGACGAAGAATATATTCGAATGCGCTCCCTCGGTGACAATCCCGTTGCGGACAAAGCATACCTCGGCAAAGCCTTTTTCATGTGCCTCCTGGTAAGGCAGTATATTGGCAATCAGGGCAGTCGACTTGATATCGCAACGGTTCCATCGCGGGTCGGGCACTAGCCACAATCCCACACCGCGCTCACATGCCAATGTATCTATGCTGTGTCGTCGTGCATAACCGTAGACTGTCGGTTTTACAGGAGGTCTTGGAAAGGCGTGGCTACGTGGGGCCGCTCCGCGTGTGACCTGGAAATACACTATTGCACACTCGCCGCCAAGGCCGTTTCGATGTATCAGCTCCTCCGACAGCTCCTCGATCCTGTCTTGTTCATCCCATTCTATCCGGGTCTCCTTCAGGCTTCGCCGCAGACGTGCGGCATGGCCGGGAAGATCGAGAAAATACCCCCCGTACCATCTAGTCACTTCATAAATGCTGTCACCAAAGAGAAAGCCTCTGTCGTCAGGACTGATCGCTGCCTGATCACTTTGAATAAATTGTCCGTTCAGATAAACCGTATCCATCTATATCAGAATTTAAGTTTGGCTAGTTCTTCCAGCTGGCTCTCTGTAAGGCCCTCCGGGTCATACCCTGCCGAACGGCACAGAAACCATATTGAGGCCGATTTAGCAAGGAGGTCAATAATGTCAAAGGTTTCCTGCGGAGTACTGCCGGTGGCGAATACTCCATGCTTCTCCCATATGGCCACATCGTGATCTTCAAGTGCCTTTACGGTAGCTTCCCCGATTTTGGCTGTGCCTGGAAGAAGGTATGGTACGAACCCTGCACCTGCAGGCACGAAGACCCGGGCTTCGGGATGCATGCCAAGCAGTATCCTGTTTAGCTTCAGGCCGTCACATAGATCATTTATCTGTGTCAGTGCAATCAGTTCCGTTACGTGAGTATGCATCACCACCCTGTGGGCAGGTCTTTTGCGAAGCAGCATATCGTGGATGCAAAGATGAGACGAAAGCTCACTGGTGGGCCGTAGAGGTGTATCTGCGGACGGTGAGATGATATGGTATCCTGTGCCGTCATCATTAACCCTTATCAGGAGGATATTGTCAAGGGGTGCTGCCGCCACGTCACGCATCCGGGTATTGGTGCCTGTCACCAGGAAAAGCTGACGGCGCAAAGCAGGAAAAGGCTTCTGCAACGTAAGCAATTGATAATCAACTGCAGACACAATTTGCTTCAGGCCATCCTCATCAATCCGCACCGAAATATTCCCGGCGTTTCTTTCTGCCCAGCCTCTTTGCCATAGCCATCCGGCAACAGAGGCAATTTCCATTGTTGAATCCGCCATGAATGATTCATGCTCTTTTCCCATCCAGTGCCCGCAAAACATATCCTTCAAAGATACTATTTCATTGATTTGTGGTGGCAAATATCTTCCCTGAACATTACCTTTTATTTGTACCTTTGCTTATTCATTCAATCAAGGGGAATTAACAGGTATGTCAGGTAAGAAGAGACTGCCATCATGGCTCAGGATGGAGAGGGCAAGCGGGGAGAATTACACCATGGTCAAGCGTCTTGTGGAGGATAACCGTCTGCATACCATCTGCACCTCCGGAAACTGTCCGAACATTGGCGAGTGTTGGAATGCCGGCACTGCCACACTGATGATCCTCGGAGACATCTGCACCCGCTCATGCAAGTTCTGCGGAACGAGCAGCGGCAAGCCGAAGCCGCCCGACAGCGACGAGCCTTTGCGCGTTGCCGACGCAGTGAAGACAATGCGGCTCAGGCACTGTGTCATCACCTCGGTTGACCGCGATGACCTGCCTGATGGCGGTGCTGCCCACTGGGCAGACACAGTAAGAAAAATCAGGGAGGTTAACCCGGGGGTGACAATAGAAACGCTCATACCGGACTTCAGGGGCAATACGGCTGATATTGACAGGGTAATTGACGCCGGCCCCGATGTCATCTCACATAATATCGAGACAGTACGCAGGCTGACGCCGCAGATCAGATCAGTGGCGAAGTACGAGGTGAGCCTTGCAGTGCTTAGACATATTGCCTCAAGGGGGTTGAGAGCCAAATCCGGATTGATGCTGGGTCTGGGAGAGAGGGAGGAGGAGATACTGGAGGCGCTGAATGACCTCTATACAACCGGTTGCAGAATTGTTACGATAGGGCAGTATCTCGCTCCAAGTCTTGCACATATTCCTGTTGTTGAATATGTTACACCGGCGAAATTCGAGGAGTACGGCCAGAGAGGACTGGATATGGGGTTTGAGTTCGTGGAGAGCTCTCCCCTGGTAAGGAGCTCGTTCCATGCAGAGAAACACCTCTGGCCGGGGAACAGGAAGCGGAGGGCGGTGCAACAGGCAACGATTGGCGGGATGGACACATCTACCCATACCCCCCTCAGCACAACCCCCACCGGGGTCATTTTTGACGATCTCGGCCGTAAGGACTATAAGGAGACATGGGACTACCAGGAGCTGATATTCAATGCCAAAGTGGCGGAAAAAGGGAACGGTGCACCGGTCGGGAACAAAACAGCTGACCGGCTCATCTTTGTGGAGCATAACCATGTTTATACATTGGGAAAGAGCGGATCGGACCAGAACCTTCTTCTCGACTATATTCAGCTTCAGGCCCGTGATGCCGCTTTCTACCGGATAGACCGGGGAGGTGACATAACCTACCACGGCCCCGGCCAGCTGGTAGGGTACCCGATCTTCGACCTTGAAGGGATGAAGATTGGCCTGCGTGATTATATACACCTGCTTGAAGAAGCAATTATCAGGTGTATCTCCCGTTCGGGTATCGGGGGAGGTCGCCTGAAGGGTGCCACGGGAGTCTGGATAGACCCGGAGAGCAGCACCCGGGCAAGAAAAATTTGTGCGATAGGGGTAAAGGCATCAAGAAACGTGACGATGCACGGCTTTGCCCTCAACGTCAGCACTGACCTCTCATATTTTAACCATATCAACCCTTGCGGCTATACAGACAAGGGTGTGACAAGCATAGAGAAGGAGACGGGAAAAAAGGTTGATATGGATGTTGTGAAGATTGATCTGCGTAACACAATGAGGGAGGTCTTCGGATATGATTATTATTAAAATAACATATAATGGAAAAAAGGTGGCTCTTGAAAGAGAGGGGCGACGAGCGTGTCGCCACGACCCTGGCGACAGAGATGGCGGTGCCTGCCGCTATCGCCAGCCTGATGGTACAGCGCGGCATCACAACAACAAAACAGGCTGAGGAATTTTTCAACCCTTCACTCAGCTCGCTCCATGACCCCTTCCTGATGAAGGACATGAACCGGGCGGTGGACCGTATCAGTACGGCAATATCACGTAACGAGAAGATTCTTGTATACGGCGACTATGATGTCGACGGCACGACATCCGTTGCGCTGATGTATGCCTTCCTGCGCGAAAGGCATTCCAGCCTTGATTATTATATCCCCGACAGGTACCACGAGGGTTACGGGCTCTCACTCAAGGGCATCGACTATGCTGCTGACAGTAACTGCCGCCTGATCATCGCGCTCGACTGTGGCATCAAGTCGGTGGACAGGGTGAAGTATGCCCGCTCGAAAGGGATTGACATCATCATCTGCGACCACCATCTCCCGGGTGACGAGATACCTGATGCCACGGCGGTGCTTGATCCAAAACAGCCGGGGTGCAGCTACCCGTACAAGGAGCTCTCCGGATGCGGGGTGGGTTTCAAACTTATGCAGGCCATATGCCGGGTACAAAACATACCCTTTGAAAAGATCATCCCCTATCTTGACCTGGTGGCAGTCAGCATCGGATCTGACATTGTCCCGATGACCGGCGAGAACAGGATACTGACTTATTTTGGCCTGCAGCAGATCAACGAATCGCCCCGGCTGGGGTTTCAGAAGATCATTGAGAAGGCCAGGATCAGGATGCCTCTTGCCATTGAGGATGTCGTGTTCCGGATCGGTCCGCGCATAAACGCGGCAGGGCGAATGGAGTCGGGCAGCAAGGCAGTGGAGCTGCTTGTCTCGCAGAACCCGAACGAGGCACTGACCATCTGCGATGCCATTGACCGCAGCAACGATGACCGCAGGAAGAAGGACAGCGAGATAACATCGGAAGCACGCCGGATGGTGAGCGAGGATAACAGGATGGGTAACTCCCGGACTACTGTGCTCTTCCGGCAGGGATGGCACAAGGGAGTGATAGGCATCGTGGCATCACGACTGATAGAGACCTACTACCGGCCAACGGTAATCCTTACCGAATCAAAGGATGGATTTGCCACAGGCTCGGCTCGCAGTGTCCCGGGATATGATCTTTACCAGGCAATTGAATCATGCTCCGACCTCCTTGAGAGCTTCGGAGGCCATATGTTCGCCGCCGGGCTGACACTGAAGCAGGAAAACCTGAAGGAGTTCCGTGAACGGTTTGAGAAGTTTGTAGGTGAGACCATCAGGGAAGAACACCTTGTACCCTCAATAAACATCGACGAGGAGATACCCCTTGAGGATGTGACCCTGGAGCTCTACAGGAATCTGGAACGTTTCCAGCCCTTCGGGCCGGAAAATATGGCGCCGGTGTTTGTCTCCCGCAAGGTCAAGACACTCGTCTGTCAGCCCGTAGGCAACAACGGGATGCACCTCAAACTGAGCTTTGCCCGGCATAATGCCGAACCGATAGGCGCCATTGCCTTTGGACAGTCTGACATGACTGAGCTGTTCAGGGATAACGGTGGCGTGGTTGACATCGCCTACTCCGTGGAAATGAATGACTTCCGGGGCCAGAAGGCAGTGCAGCTCAATATTAAGGATATTAAAGCATAGTTGAGGTCAGTCTTCAGTCCACAGTCTTCAGTCCACAGTCTTCAGTCAATCAGTAATTTGCAGGTTGCCGACTGCTGACTGCCGACTGCTGACTGCCGACTGATTGATACTGCCGACTGTGACTGCGACTGCCGACTTTTTTTTGCCCCTGCTACTTGACTTTCTCCCTTTACTGTCATAAATTTGAGACAGTAATTGTGTCTCATAATGATGCTGCGGTGGAATGCGGTATTAGTGTCATTTTTTATGGCTGCTGCCGGTCTGAATGCCGGTGAGCCTTTGTTTGTGCCCCACGGTGCTGACGCCATGGGAATGGCTTTCGCAGTTACAGCCACCCCCGGCCACTGGAACTGCTTCAATAACCAGGCCCTGCTGACTGCCGCCCCGGCAACGAGCTTCTCAGCTGCTCTTGAAAACCGCTTCATAATGCCTGCCTTATCATCAAAGGCAGTCAGTACGGTAATAGCCATCAAACCGGCTCCAATTGGAGTTGTCGCCACTCATTACGGCAACGCCGACTACTACCGGCTCTTCACAGGACTGGGCAGCGCCGTGACGATCACTGACGGAATTGCCCTGGGTGTTCAGGTTGATTATATCGCAGAGCATGGTATCGGCGAGTACCGTGATGTGTCTCATGTGACATTCGAAACGGGGATGACCTGTCTTCTCTCATCATCACTGACCCTGGGACTGCATCTGTTCAATCCCCTTTCACCGCTCAACACACTGCCTTCCTCCATAGAGGCGGGCCTGCAGTGGAGCCAGACCGACGACTTCCTGCTGGCCGTAGGGAGCTCGAAGGTGAGTGATGAACCGCTGTCGGTTCAGTGCGGACTGAGCTGGAATGTTCTCGACAGGTTGATGCTAAGGGCTGGATACATGAGCTCGCCGTCAGCCTTTGCATTTGGCATAGGGTTCCGTACAGGCTTGCTGCAGGCGGATGCCGGATTTCTATTGAACAGCATGACAGGCATGACATCGTCTGTATCAATTATATGGACAATAAGATGACCCCTAGAAGACTCCTTTATGCTTATTATCAAAGTAGTATGGGGGCCAGTGCAAGTACCTGTGTAACCTGAATTTTAATCGCCAATCCAGTATGGTCAGTCAGATAATCCCCAAAACTGTCTTTGTGCTCATGATCATGTCGCTCCTTCTCAACCCAGCTTTATGCCAGGAGGAAAACCAGGCTTTCAGGGAGTCGGTTGAGGAGATACTGGCTCTGTCAGACGACATTGATCCGGCCACACTCCTGGAGGAGCTGGCTGACCTGAAGGAGTCTCCCGTTAATATTAACAGAGGTGATGTGCAGGAAATATCAAGGCTCTTTTTCCTGACGGAGTTCCAGATGATGGTGCTGGCCGATCATGTCAGAAAGAACGGGAATGTGGTGACCCTGTATGAGCTGGCCCTGCTACCTGCCTTTGACCGTAACACGGTGATGCTGATGGCTCCGTTTATATCTCTTCAGCCCGCGCAAGAGGCAAACGAAAAGACCTATGGCCGGACCATGGTGACACTGACAACCTCAACCCGCTTCATCTCCGGTGAAAGCGAACCGGAAGGTGTACGGTCAGTGTTGAAGATGAAACATGTACACGGTCGGTTCAGCCTCGGTCTGACCGCGGAAAATGATCCGGGAGAACCCTTCACATTCATAAATGCTCCCGGTCCCGATTTCCTCTCCGGTTACCTTGAGTACCGTGGCAAAGGACTGACAGACCGTGTTATCGTCGGTGATTATGCGTTGAGGATTGGTGAAGGGCTTGTCTTCAACAGCAGCCGGTGGATGGGCTCCTGGCTCAGTTCGCCCTCGTTCATGTCAGGGAGAAGCGCCGCGGCGCCATATACATCCACCGAAGAGAACAATTATTTCCGCGGCGTGAGCCTGGTGCTGGGCAACATGAGTGCCGGAGCAGTCCTCTTTGCTTCATCAAACAAAATAGATGCCCGGGTACTCTGCAATGAAGACAGTACTGCAACTTGGGTGAGCAATCTTGTCAGGGGCGGTCTTCATGTCAGCGAATCGCAGCTCGGAGCACGCAACAGCCTTACTGAAACAGTTACCGGTCTTCATCTTACCGCGGGAGCCGGAAAGATCAGGGGAGGGGTGACTGCATCGGCAACATGGTTTTCCCTGCCTTTCCGTCCTGACAGAAACAGGCCGGAGGACATCCATGCATTTGACGGCAGCCGTCTGCTGAATCTGGCCGCTGACTTCAGGGCGGGCAGCGGACCGCTTCTCCTCTTTGGGGAAGCCGGAATGAGTCTTCCCGGGTCATGGGCTGCAACAGCAGGTCTCCGGGCAAAGCCATCGGGAAGGGTTACATTCAATATCCTTGCACGGCATTTCTCTCCTGATTACCATGCCTTTCATTCAGGAGCCTTCAGGGCCGGATCAGGGTCGGGGAACGAGACAGGCATAGCGGCATCACTGCACCTTGAGGCAGCCAGGCATCTGTTCGTCACGGCAGCGGCTGATCATTACCGGATACCCTGGCCCCGGTACCGGTCCTCTGCACCCTCATACGGCAGCAGGATTGAGATAAAGGGAGAATACCTGCCCCGTGATGACATTTCACTTAGATTGTCATTTAGCTCTTCATCACGTGAATATGATGTTGCTTCTGAAACAGGCACAGCCTTGTCTGTGAAACATACCAGGCAACAGGCCGGGTTTGTGCTCAACTGTAACCCGGCCGCAGGGTTGCGTCTTACCACACGGGCATCTGCTTCTTTCATCTCACCAGCGGAAGAGAAGGGGTATCTCCTCTGCCAGGATTTCTCCTACTCATTCCGAAGTGTTCCGCTGCGGCTGTGGTTCAGGTATGCCCTCTGCTCCACCGGGGGATGGGACAGCCGCCTGTACGCCTGGGAGAATGACCTGCTCTCTTCATTCAGTGTGCCGGCACTATACGGCGAAATGACACGGACATTCATAATGATCTCCTGGAAACCTGCTGAAAGGGTGGAAGCCAGGTTAAAATATGCCTTAACAGAATCCGGGAATGACTCCGGCAGCGGGTTGAAGCATGAACTGAAGGGGCAGGTCAGGATGGTGTTTTAGTCCACAGTCCGCAGTAGGCAGTCAACAGTCAGTAAAATAAAAATATTTAAGTTTAATTGAAATGGCAACAGGATTTAAAGAATCTGATAGTATACCAGAAAGCATTTTGCCTGGCAATGGATATCTTTATTATCAGCAAGCACTTTCCGAAAGACGAAATGTTCTCACTGACCTCCCAGATCAGAAGATCTTCAAGATCTGTATGTTCGAATATTGGTGAAGGTTACCGCAAACGTCTGTACGAAGCTCATTTTATCAGTAAAATTTCCGATGCAGATATGGAGAATTCTGAAACCCAGGTTTGGCTTGACTTTGCGAATAACTGTGCTTACATCTTCGATGAGATTTATCAAGATCTCAATAATCGTTCTCAAGAGATCGGACGATTATTTAATAATATGATATACAACCCAGCTAAATACAGGTAATATTTTTAGACTGAAGACTGTTGACTGAGGACTGGGGACTTCTCGTCAATTCGTCCTGTGCCTATACTTCACCGCCCCCAGCTCCTCGTTGGCTTTCACGATCTTCTGCTTCAGGCTCTCCTTGTAGGCTATCAGCTTCTCCATTACGGCCGTGTCGCCGGTGGCGATCATCTGCGCCGCCAGGATGCCGGCATTGAGTGCTCCGTCAATGGCCACCGTTGCTACCGGGATCCCCGGAGGCATCTGCACTATGGCCAGCAGGGAATCCATGCCGTCGAGTGAGGCCTTTACCGGCACACCAATGACGGGCACCGGAGTCATCGCCGCTATGACACCCGGGAGATGAGCTGCCATGCCTGCCCCGGCAATGATAACCTTTATCCCCCTGCCGGCAGCGCCACGCGCAAATTTCTCAACCTCGTCAGGCGTGCGGTGCGCTGAGAGGGCGTTGATCTCAAAAGGTATCCCCATGCTGTCGAGGAACTCGGCGGCCTTCTCCATCACCTTCAGGTCGGAGGTGCTGCCCATGATAATGCTAACTGACGGATTCATATGCTCTTTTTTAATGTTACACCCTTGTCAGGGGCAAAAATACGCTATAAATTTATAATTTAGCAGCATCAACCACTGCCACTATGAATGAGATAACAGTCCTTGACAGAGAGTTCTCAATCTATATCACCGAAGATGAGATCCAAAGCCGTATCACCGCTCTTGCGGAAAAGATCAACGAAGACCTGAAAGGAAAAGATGTGCTCTTCTTCGGGATCCTTAACGGCGCCTTTCTCTCTTCCGCCGATCTGTTCAGGCAGATAAGCCTGCATGCCCAGATATCATTTATCAAACTGGCATCATACGAGGGTACCAGCAGCTCGGGCAAGATCAAGGAGCTCATAGGCTGGAATGAAGACATCACCGGCAAGACGGTGGTGGTGCTGGAAGATATAATAGACACAGGCCACACACTGGAGAGGATCATAGGCGAGCTGAAACTCAGAAAAGCCAGCGAGGTCAAAATATGCACCCTGCTTTTCAAACCGGAAGCTTATACCAGGGATATTCCTATTGATTATATCGGATTTGAAATCCCAAACAGCTTTGTTGTCGGTTATGGCCTTGACTATGACGGTTACGGCCGTAACCTGAAGGCGATTTATAAACTCACAAAATAGCTTTTAAAATGATAAATGTGCTTATGTTCGGCCCTCCCGGATCGGGTAAGGGAACGCAGTCGGTGACCCTCGCCGAAAAGTATAACCTGCTTCATCTATCAACCGGTGATATGCTCAGGGCTGAGCTTGCCGCAGCTACAGAGCTCGGGAAGAAGATGGAAGCCATCATGGCGGCAGGCGAACTCGTGCCCGATGATGTTGTGATATCCATGATAGCACAGAAGATCGATACAACGACAGGGCGGGCAGGTTTTGTCTTCGACGGTTTCCCGCGTACTGTTGAACAGGCTGAGGCGCTGGAGCATATGCTGGAGGAGAGGGGTATGAAGATTGACCTCATGCTTGTGCTTGAGGTCAATGATGCCGAACTCACCGACCGCATGAAGAAGAGGGCCATGGTATCAGGAAGGGCTGATGATGCAGATGAGTCTGTCATCAACAACCGTATTGCCGTCTACCGCGCCAAGACCGAACCTGTCATTGAGTACGGAAGAAAGACCGGGGTGTCAAGGATAGTTGACGGTGTGGGTTCGATAGAAGATATCTTCAACAGGCTCTGCACTCATATAGAAACGGTATTATAGCTGATGAGCGAGACCAACTTCGTTGACTATGTAAAGATCTTCGGACGCTCAGGCAAAGGGGGCCCCGGCTCGGCACACCTCCGGCGCGAGAAATCCAAACCCAAGGGAGGACCTGACGGGGGCGACGGAGGCAGGGGCGGAGACGTCATCCTCAGGGGTGACTCACAGCTATGGACACTCCTGCACCTGAAATTCAGAAAGCATATCTTTGCCGGTCACGGAGGAGCCGGGTCATCCAATCAGAAGACTGGCGCCGACGGCGAGGATGTCATCATTGATGTACCTCTCGGCACGGTGGCCAGGGACGCAGAGACGAACGAATTACTGTTCGAGATCACACTCCACGGCGAGCAGAAAATACTGGTGAAGGGCGGCCGGGGAGGATTGGGCAACACCCACTTCAAGTCGGCAACCTTCCAGACACCACGATTCGCACAGCCCGGCGAGCCATCCATCGAAGGGTGGTTCATACTCGAGCTGAAAGTACTGGCTGATGTGGGACTGGTGGGTTTTCCCAATGCGGGAAAGTCAACCCTCCTCTCCGTTGTCAGTGCGGCAAAGCCAAAGATAGACAACTACCCGTTCACGACACTGACCCCCAACCTCGGTATTGTAAGCTACCGCGATGACAAATCGTTTGTCATGGCTGACATACCGGGGATCATTGAGGGTGCAGCCGAAGGCAAGGGGCTGGGACACAGGTTCCTCAGACATATTGAGCGTAATGCTGTGCTGCTCTTCATGATCCCGGCCGACTGCAATGACATCAAAAATGAGTATCACATCCTGGTGGAGGAGCTGAGGAAGTACAATCCCGAGCTGCTTGACAAACCCAGGGTGTTGGCAATCACCAAGAGCGACCTGCTTGACGATGAACTGATCGATGCTATACGGCCCCTTTTACCTGACGGGATACCGGCGGTATTCATCTCATCGGTAACCGGAACAGGCATCACCACCCTCAAGGATCTTGTCTGGAATGCATTAAACAACTGATAATGGTTGAACTGGACCAGAAGATATTTCTCTTCCTGAATTCATTCCACTCGCCCTTCTTTGATAACGTGATGTGGATCCTGAGCCTTAAGACGGTATGGATACCTCTTTACCTGGCAATTATCTGGATGGTTTATCGCAGGTACGGCAAAAGGGGATGGATACCCCTGATGCTGGTGCCGTTGCTGGTTCTGATAGACGACCAGGGCTCAACCCTGCTCAAAAACCTGATAGGCCGGCCCAGACCCTGCCATGAGCCTGCTCTCGCCGGGATGGTACATACAGTCAACGGCTATTGTGCAGGTATGTACGGGTTTGTCTCGGGCCACGCTGCCAACAGCTTCGGGGTGGCAGCCTTCACTACACCTCTGCTGAAGAAGAGGTGGTACTCATGGTCCATATTCATATGGGCTGCGCTGGTATCCTATTCAAGGATTTACCTTGGAGTACATTATCCCGGTGATATTATCGGAGGCGCCCTGCTGGGCTTGCTCGCCGGCGCAGGCCTTGCATGGGCTGCAGTCAAACTTAATAAAAGCATAAAGCAATGAATATCATAAAGTCATTCTGGGTGTGGTTTTCGAGCATCCTCTTCGTCATCCTCGCATTCCCCGTTGCACTGATACTCTGGCTGCTGTCACTGGCCTTTGACAGCCGCAGGCTGATGAACAACAAGTGGATGGTTATCCAGGGGATAATAGTGACAAAGATGAGTCCCTTTTGGAAGGTGATTACCGAGGGCCGTGAAAAGATTGATCAGGATCAGGCCTATGTTATTGTCCCGACACACCAGTCAATGCTTGACATTGTCTTTTTCAACATGCTTCGTCACAGGCTGAGATGGGTTTCCAAGATTGAGGTCTTCAGCGTGCCCCTGCTGGGATGGGAGATGCGGATGGTGAAGTACATCGAACTGGTCCGTGGCAACAAATCAAGCGTCATAAAAATGATGGAGCAGTGCGTTGAATCACTTCAGGATGGCATCTCAGTGGTGCTCTTTCCCGAAGGCACAAGGTCACTGACGGGAGCCATAGGCAAGTTCAAGACAGGCGCCTTCCAGCTGGCGGTAAAGACCGACAAGCCGCTGCTCCCGGTGCTGATAGACGGAACAGGGGAGATCCTGCCCAAGAAAGGTTTAGTATTCGGAAGCCGGAGAATAGTAAGGATCAGGGTACTGGATCCCATCTTCCCAGGTCAGTTCGGAACCGGTGACCCGGAAGAGCTTGCTGCCAGGGTACATTCGCTCATGGTTACCGCCATGGATGAGATGAGAAGCGAACCCGGGTATGCCCGGTAACAGCAGCAGGAGACCGATATACTGCATCTTAAGGTAATAATTCACCGGTGTTGTTGATAAATCGGCTGACAACGCCTTGCGTAAATCTTTATATTTGCCCCAAATTTTGTATGATGGACGGTAATTATTCTGAAGAGAACATCAGAACCCTTGAGTGGAAGGAGCATATCAGGCTGCGTCCCGGTATGTACATCGGCAAGCTGGGTGACGGCTCGTCTCTCGATGACGGAATATACGTCATGCTCAAGGAGGTGATGGATAACGCCGTTGATGAGTACATGATGGGTTACGGCCGTAAGATTGACGTAATCATCACCGGCAGGGAAGTCAGGGTGCGCGATTTTGGCCGCGGTATTCCCCTTGGCAAGGTGCTTGATGTGTCGTCACGAATGAATACCGGAGCCAAGTATGACTCGAAGGCCTTTAAGAAGTCAGTGGGGCTCAATGGTGTGGGTATCAAGGCTGTCAACGCACTCTCATCGTCATTCATTCTCAGGTCTGTACGAGACGGACAGCTCAAGGAGATAGAGTTTCGCGCAGGTGAGACTGTCAGGGACGAACCTCTCAGGCCAACGAAGGAGGATAACGGCACCGAGGTCACATTCATACCTGATGAGGCCATGTTCGGTAACTGCCATTACATATCCGAGTACGTTGAGAGCATGTTGAAGAACTACTCATATCTCAATGCAGGTATGATCATAAATTTCAACGGCAGCAAGATCATCTCACGCAACGGCCTGGTTGACCTTCTTAATGACAACATGAGCCAGGAGGGGCTGTATCCTATCATACACCTCAAGGGCGATGACATTGAGATTGCACTCACCCACGGAGAGCAGTACGGTGAGGATTATTACAGCTTCGTCAACGGCCAGCACACATCACAGGGAGGAACACACCTCATTGCTTTCCGCGAAGCTCTTACCAGGACTGTAAAGGAGTTTTACAAAAAGGATTTCGATCCTTCAGACATACGGTCATCAATCATAGCGGCCATTTCGGTCAAGATCGAAGAGCCTATCTTCGAGTCGCAGACCAAGACCAAGCTCGGATCGAAGGATATGGGTCCGGAAGGGCCTTCCGTTCGTAACTTCATTGTTGAGTTCATCCGCAAGCACCTCGACGATTACCTTCACAAGAACGGCGAGACGGCCCGCATAATGCTGAAGAAGATACAGGACTCGGAGAAGGAGCGCAAAGCCATCAGCTCAATACAGAAGCTGGCCCGTGAAAGGGCAAAGAAGGTGAGTCTACATAACCGCAAGCTGCGCGACTGCCGCATCCACTACAACTCCAATGATGAGCGGAAGCTTGATTCAACCCTGTTCATTACCGAGGGTGACTCAGCCAGCGGCTCTATCACCAAGTCGCGTAACGTGGAGACACAGGCTGTCTTCAGCCTCAGGGGCAAGCCCCTTAACTGCTACGGACTGACCAAGAAGATAGTCTATGAGAACGAGGAATTCAACCTTCTCCAGGCTGCACTCAATATTGAAGAGTGAATAGAAGACCTCCGGTACAATAATGTGGTGATAGCCACTGACGCCGATGTTGACGGAATGCATATACGCCTTCTGTTGCTGACATTTTTCCTGCAGTTCTTTCCTGACCTGGTCAGAAAGGGCCATGTCTACATCCTCCAGACACCGCTCTTCAGGGTGCGAAACAAGAAGGAGACCCGTTACTGCTACTCTGACGAGGAGCGGCAGAAGGCTATCAGGGATCTTGGCCCTGACCCTGAGATAACCCGCTTCAAGGGCCTCGGGGAGATTTCACCTGATGAATTCATCCATTTTATAGGCAAGGATATGCGACTTGAGCCCGTGATCATGAAAAAGGCCGATTCCTATACCCAGTTCCTCGAGTTCTTCATGGGTAAGAACACCCCTGAGCGGCAGGATTTTATCATTGACAACCTGAGAGTCGAGGAGGAGATCCCCGAGGCACTACAGGTGTGAGAGGAGATTTTGGCAGAAGATGAAAGAGAGTGATCCTTTGGAAGGAACCCCGGCCGGTGACGGCGGGGAGACAAAAGAAAAGACTAACGGTCGTATCCCCGAAGCCCTGCATACTGTCACGGCGTTGTCAGGCATGTACCAGGACTGGTTCCTGGACTATGCTTCGTATGTGATTCTTGAGCGCGCCGTGCCTCATATGTCTGACGGACTGAAACCCGTTCAGCGCAGGATACTCCACTCGATGAAACGCATGGATGACGGCCGCTTCAACAAGGTGGCCAACATAATAGGGCATACCATGCAGTTCCACCCGCACGGTGATGCCTCAATAGGAGATGCACTGGTGCAGCTTGGCCAGAAAGAGCTGCTCGTGGAAGCACAGGGTAACTGGGGTAACATCCTTACCGGTGACAGTGCCGCCGCCGCGCGCTACATTGAGGCACGACTGTCAAAATTTGCTCTTGAGGTTGTCTTCAACCACAAAACAACAGAGTGGATGAGCTCATACGACGGGCGCAACAGAGAACCTGTCACCCTCCCGGTCAAGTTTCCGCTCCTGCTGGCAATGGGGGTTGAGGGCATCGCGGTGGGACTGGCATCCAAGATACTTCCGCATAACTTCAATGAGCTGATTGATGCCTCAATAAACTACCTCCAGCACAAGCCTTTCATACTCTATCCCGATTTCCCGACAGGAGGTATGATTGATATCAGCAGATACAATGACGGAGCCAGGGGCGGCGCCGTGAAGGTCAGAGCAAGGATTGAAAAGGTCGACAAAAAGGGACTGGTGATAACTGAGATGCCATTCGGCAGTACCACCTCTTCGCTCATAGAATCAATCGTCAAAGCCAGCGACAGGGGCAAGATCAAGATTAAAAGGATAGATGACAATACGGCAGGAGGAGTTGAGATTGTGATACAACTGCAGTCAGGCATCTCTCCCGACAAGACCATTGATGCACTCTATGCATTCACTGACTGCGAGCTCTCGATTTCACCCAACGCCTGCGTCATAACTGATGAGAACAAGCCTGCGTTTGTAGGTGTCAGCGATATTCTCAGGCACTCAGTAGACCAGACCGTGAAGCTCCTCACACGCGAGCTGGAGATACGCAAGGCGGAACTGGAAGAGGAGTGGCACTTCTCCTCCCTTGAGAAGATATTTATCGAAAAGAGAATCTATCGTGACATTGAAGAGAGTGAGACCTGGGAGGCAGTGATCACTGCCATCGACAAAGGCCTCAAGCCATATAAGAAGCTCTTCAAAAGAGAGATAACACGTGATGACATTATCAGGCTGACGGAGATAAAGATCAAACGCATATCAAAGTATGACTCCTCACGCGCAGACGAACATATCAAAGGCATCGAGGGTGAACTGGAGGAGGTGATCAACCACCTTGGCAATATAATCCCATACACCATCAACTATTACCGGCAGATAAAGAAAAAATACGGAAAGAATGTCGAGCGGCGCACTGAGATAAGGAGCTTCGAAACCATAGAGGCCTCGAAAGTAGTAGCGGTCAACGCGAAGCTGTATGTCAACCGCCAGGAGGGATTTATCGGTACGGGACTCCGCAAGGATGAATACATCTGTGATTGTTCTGACCTCGATGACATCATCGTTATAAGAAAAGACGGAACCTATCTCATCACCAAGGTCTCCGAAAAACTATTCGTGGGAAAGGATGTGATCCATATTCAGGTCTTCCTGAGGAATGACGCCAGGACTATTTACAATATAGTCTACCAGGATGGACGCGAAGGACCGTGCTACGTCAAACGATGCGCACTTACAGGTCTGACCCGCGACAAGGAATACAGCCTTGGGCGCGGAACCGCCGGAACACGTATCCTGTACCTCAGCGCCAATCCCAACGGTGAGGCCGAGGTGATCAGGGTATACCATAAGCCCCGCGCCAGGCTGAAGAAACTCACTTTTGACTTTGACTTCGGCGAACTTGCCATCAAGGGCCGGGCATCAATGGGTAATATCCTGACAAAGAATGCGATACATAAGATAACCCTCAAGGAGAAAGGTCTCTCAACACTGGGAGGCCGCAAACTGTGGTTTGATGAGGCAGTGATGAGACTGAATGTCGACGGCAGGGGCAGATTCCTCGGTGAATTCGCTTCGGAAGACATGCTCCTTGTCATCACCAGGGGAGGATGGTTTCGTACCTCCGGCACCGATCTCTCACTTCACTTTGAGGATGACCTCCTCCTCCTTGAGAAATACAGGGAGTCAAAAATATTTTCTGTCGTTTACTGGGACCAGGAGCAGGGCTTCTACTACGTCAAGCGATTCGTCTTTGAAGAATCAGAGAGGCTTCAGTGCTTTGTATCCGACAGCGAGGGATCAAAATTGGTCAGTCTTACTGAGGTCGAATACCCGCGCCTTGAGATCAGCTTCGGAGGAAAAAATGAAGGACGCAGGCAGGAGATCATTGAGGTTGCACAGTTTATCGGTGTCAAAAGCTTCCGTGCAAAGGGCAAAAGGCTCTCAAGCTACAGTGTAACTGATATAAGGGAGCTTGAACCGGTGGTGAAGAGCGAAGCAGCTCCTCCGCCACCCTTTGAAGAGGAAGCAGGGGAGCCTGGACCTGCTCCGCAGGGACCGCTGCCGGATGACCCCGCCCAGATGAAATTAGATCTCTAGCTCATCGTGAATATCTACCTGATAGGCTTCATGGGCAGTGGCAAGAGCTCCACCGGAAGGAAGATCGCCTCTTGTCTGCGATGGCACTTTGCCGATACTGACAAAGTTGTTGAAGAGCAGGAGGGTGCCACCGTGCCGGAGCTATTTGAAAAGAAGGGAGAGGACTATTTCAGGAAGGCCGAAACCAGGGCGCTGCGAACAGTGTCAGAACGTTCAAGGACAGTCATTGCCTGCGGAGGGGGAACACCCTGCTCAGCTGAAAACATGGAAATCATGAAATCAACAGGCGTGATAGTGTACCTCAAACTGCCGGCCGGAGCACTTGCATCACGACTGCTGAATTCAAGAACGAAACGGCCGCTGCTGCGGGGAACCGGCGAGACTGGCATGACTGAAAGGGTGCAGGAACTGCTCGACCGCAGGACCGAATGGTATGAACAGGCTGACGCGGTAGTCGACGGCATGAACGATACGGTGGAGGAGATGACATCAGTAATAGCCGGCCTCGTGAGATGCAGGGGAGCATATTTGTAGGGTTTATATATTTATCATATCTTGTATAAGTGAGTCTGTTTCAATTCCGGGATAAGTCAAAACCTTTCTGGCAATGAAAACCGGTTATTTGTGGGTCTTCTGGTCAGCCCTGGCGCTGATGGTGGCAACGGCAGTCACCATCCTGGATGTCATTACGGAACACTCACTTTTCAGGTCCACACCATTGATCTACACACTTATCCTGATAGTTACGGGAACAGGACTGGGGCTGTTAATGGGAAATCGTTACTACCTGCCCCTAATCAGGAATCTGAGGTTGCAGGGCAAGCTGCTCCTGTCACCCTTCACCCTCCTAATGTTATCTGCCCCGGCCGCACTCATCTATATCTGGTATGATATCAGCGGAAAGGAGTCGCTGAACCTGCTCTCAGCCCTGTTCACATCACTTGCTGCCGTTTTCTTCCTTGCCTTCATGCCTGTCGTTACCCTCCCTTCTATGGCTGTCGTACTTCACCTTCTTGAGGAACGATGCGGACGCCGGGAGAGGACCGGGAGGCTGACGGCCAGAACAATGACAGCCATCGCTGCATTATTTCTTGTAATTATCCTCATCAAATGGCTGACCGGTTTCCGGCTCCCGGGGCTGGTTCTGCTTCTTCCCCTGTATGCCCTTGTGATGATAATCCTCGGCATAATACTTTCGGTTGACTTCAGGAATGCCCTCTCCGTAAAACTGGCACTGAGGTTTCAGCCAGACATCGCTGAAGAGAGTACTGATGAGTCCATAGTTCCGGCAAAGGGGTTCAGAAGCGTCCTCTTGTTTGCCGGTCATTACCTTGATCTGGCAAGCGGCAGGCTTGATTATCTGAGCAACCATGCAGATGAAGTTTACGCCGCCGAAGTTGTGGCTGCCACCGGAAACGTGTTTGATCCGGCGCTGCTTCCCGCACTCAGACTCATTTCATCAGGCAACCGCTTCGGCGAAAACGTCAGGCAGTCGGCCGCTGCTGTCATAAACAATGTTGAAAAATATTATTCTGATCCTGCCAGAAACACAGACCTGCTCCGGCTTCCCGGGATTTCCGAGAAAGCTGCAACTGCCCGGGGTATAATGCTGAACAGGAGGGAGCCACAGGTTCAGGAAATAGTTAAACTTATGGGTGATGCAGATCCGGAGATCAGGAGGACAGGTATCATCGCCGCAGGAAGATACGGCATCAGTGAACTGCGTGGGGAGGTATTGCAGGCTCTCAGCCATCATGAAACGGCCAGGGAGGCCTTCTGCGTGCTCCGGCACTTCGGGCCTGATCTCTTTGCTGACATCATTGGCACGGCGCTCAGGACAACAAACACTGAGAGGGAAAACCTCATGATCATGAGGCTGCTTGAAATGATGCCTCTGTCAGGTGCGCTTCAATACCTTAACCGTTTCATTGACACAGGTCATCTGAATGTCCGCCTTAAGGCTGCCGGGTACCTGTGCCGTAAAGGATATGTGCCACAGGGTAGGCAGAGAGAGAAGGTGGAGGAGATACTTGACGGGACGGTGCATACAATTGCCAGGCTGACAGCGCTGGAGATGGAGGCAAAGAAAAACAGGTATTTCATCCTGTCAGCAGCCCTTGATCATGAGAGGTCAGTTAACACGGCCTTCATCATCTCGCTCCTGACACTATTGGTCGGCAAGTCTGCGGCAGATGTGATCGGATCATGTTCCGGCGATGGCACTGCATGCGGTGCCGCGATTGCAGCCGAGGCACTTGATACGGTTGCTGCCGGAGCTCTGCTCAAACCGCTGAAGGCGCTGCTGGGCAACCACACCGACAGGGGCAGGCTCGCAGAGCTCTCCCTCTGCTATCCTCTCAGAGAGATAAAGGGCCGTTCAGTGGCTTCCTTCATACTTGCGTCGGAACAAAATATCACCGGCATATGGACAAAGGCCTGCGCATTGCATAAGGTCGCATCGGAAGGGGGCGGCATTGACAGGGAGCTGGCGGTTTCATATCTCTTCAGCAACAGCCAGCTGCTGCAGGAAGAGAGTGCAAGAGCAATACGGGCGCTGAACCATGAGTGGTACCGTGACGCTGAGTCGAGGCTGCCTGAGCCGGCAAGAAACAGGATATCTGCCATCGTCAGCGGCATTATACCTGATGCTGCCATGCTCTTTGAAAAGACCAGGTTCCTTAGCCTGTGCTTCAAGAGGATTCCAGAGGAAAAAACAGTGATACTGGCATCAGCGGTGAGATACTCAGAGAGCTATGATGCAGAATCACTGCCTGGAATTATTTCATGGATCGTGCCATCACAAAATGGCAAGAGCGGACTTTATTCGCTTCCTGTGAGCGATATTGCCGATTTTGTCTTTTACTATTCCGAATACACTGATATCTTTGTACATTATATGGACAATCAGGGGATTGTAGCTGTTTATTAAAACTGTTCTTTATGGCTGACAAGAATATTATTATCCGGCCTAATCCGTTTCCGGGTCTGAGGGCATTCCGGCCGGATGAGGGGCATCTTTTCTTTGGGCGGACAGAGAGCACTCTTAAGGTTGTTAACCGGCTGAAAGAGAATAGGTTTGTTGCCGTCTTAGGGGCATCCGGGAGCGGTAAGTCATCATTGGTGCTCTCAGGAGTTATCCCCGCCCTTCTCAAAGAAAATGCCGAAGGAAGGAAGTCATGGTCATACCTGGTCTTCAGACCTGACCGCAACCCTGTCGACCATCTGGCACGCGAGCTGTCAGCCCTATCTGCCGGTGCGGGCTTCACCCAGTTGACAGAGACGAGCGTGGCGGCGTCACTGCACAACAGGACTGAAGGGCTGACGGATGTTGTTAACAGAATAAGAAAGAACCTGAGACAGCAGATAGTCATAGTGATAGATCAGTTTGAAGAGATTTTCAGATTCAGTTCTGAAACCACCCGTGGCACTCTTGGCGATGACGCTACCGACTTCATTGATCTGATTGTCAATGCATTACAGAGTCACGATCAGGGCCTCCACATCATTCTGACCCTGCGATCAGAGTATGTTTCGGAGTGTGCACGTTTTCACTCCCTGACCAACCTGATGAACAGCGGCAGTTACCTGTTGCCTCAGATTACAAATGACCTTCTGACAACGGTGATCGAAGACCCGGTGAAGATAGCAGGAGCATCCATAGACCGGTCACTTGTGAAACTGATACTGGCAGACCTGGAAGACAAGCCGTGGCAGCTTCCTGTGCTGCAGCATCTCATGATGCGGCTCTGGAGCCAGTGGAGCAGAACTGGAGATCTGAGCCGCATGATGGGCATAGCAGACTATGAGGCGGTGGGCCGGCTGAAGGGTGCAATCTCGCAGCATGCCGGACAGGCTCTTGAATCTCTTGATGAGAGACACCGCTATGTCTGTGCCCGCCTCTTCCGGACCATTACCATCAGGACCGATGACGGAAGGGAACTGCGCAAGCCTGAACGGATATCCGAGATAGCAGCCCAGACAGGATGCAGGGAACAGGAGATAATTGCCGTGGCAGATGTCTTCAGGGCTCCTGAATATTCATTTATCACCCCGACGAGGGAAGTGCCGCTGAACGGTGAGAGCATACTCGACCTGACCCATGAGAGCATAATAAGGCTCTGGGGTATATTGCGCAAGTGGATTGATGAGGAGACCTCATCAGTAAAGCTCTACAGGCAGCTCGCAGCTGCAGCCGAACAATATCAGGAGGGCAATGGCAGGCTGTGGGCAGCCCCTGATCTTTTAATAGCCCAGAGATGGAGGGAAGAGAACAATCCCACCCTTGCCTGGGCTGAGAAGACAGACCCTGCCTTCGAAAGAGCTATGCTGTTCCTGAAAAGCTCCGAGGAGGAATACATGGTCCGGGAGGAATACTTACGGAAGACAGGGACGGAAAACATCAAGCGCTCGCGTCTTATCGCAGGCCTCCTCGGGCTTCTGGCCCTGGTCACACTGCTGGCATTCGGAACGGTATACTCGCTAAGGAACAGGGCTGAGAAACAGAGATCTGTTGCCGTCCAGATGAAAGACGAGGCCGTCGCCCTGAACGAGCGCCTGAGTGACAGTCTCGATTTTCTTGCCGATACCCTGAGGAGCGCAGCAGAACAGGCTGACATCGAGAGGATGAACGCTCTCTCGGCGAACGGCAGGGCAGAAAAAGCGCAGGTCAGAGCTACGGCTGCCGAGAGCATAGTGGGGGAAATAGCCTCCGGGAAAGAGGCTGCGTTGCAAAAAGCAACCGAAGACAACCGGTACCGGATGCTGTCGCTGGCCCGATCGCTGGCAATGAGGTCACTCAACCATGGAGGAGAAAAGGACCTGCAGATCCTGCTGGCATGGCAGGCTTATCTCTTCAATGAGAGACACCTGGGGATGACAGAAGACCCGGATGTGTTCTCGGCATTATATGAGGTTGGTAAAAGATATGGAAACAGGTTTTATGCCCGATTCATTCCTGACGGTGCAGGTGTCACGGCAATGGCTGATGAATTAGCCGGACACTCCTTCTTTACCGCAGACACAAAGGGGAGGGTCCTTCACTGGAAGAATAGTGACCCGGCAAAGGGCTATAAGCTCATATGGTCAGGAGATAAGGTGATCAGGGCCATGGCTGTCAGCCCCGATGCTGAGTGGCTCGCCTGCGGTACAGAGACATCAGAAATAATAATGATCCCCATCTTTGACGATTCCATCGGTTATCAGCTCAGCGACACCTGCGGGTCAATAACCGCAGTTCTGTTCTCAGCCACCGGTGACCGTCTCTACTCTTCGGCCGCCGGGGGAGGAGTAGATGAATGGGATCTTTCGACACGCAAAAGCAGAAAGATAGTCGATGAGGCTTCAGGTATAACCGCATTGGAAATATCCTGGAAAAACAACATGGTTGCGGCACTTACGAATGACGGCAGAGTGCTCTGCTGGCATACGCAGTCACCGGAGAAAAGGACATTCCTTGAGACGAATGGCAGGGCCGTTACCACTCACAGGTTCATTCCCGGAGGAGACCGTCTGGCTACAGGCGATAATTCGGGTATGATAAACATCTGGAACACCTCTGCAGGAACCCTTGAGGGCAACGTCGAAGGACATATATCCCCTGTCACATCGATAGCTTTTGACATTACTGATGAACAGATGCTTACGGCCGATGACACAGGAGAGATTAAGCTCTGGTCACTGACGGACCTGGCACAGCCGCCTGTAGTTTTTGCAGACAGCCAGAAGGATATTATCTGCCTGGCCTTCTGTGAGAACGGCGAAGCCTTTCTGTCTGCCACAGCCCAGGATGTGGTCAAGCGCCCCGCGCACGTCAGATGCATGACCTCAGGACTTTGCGATAAGGCTACGAGAAATCTTTCGGAACAGGAGTGGTCTGCCTGGGTGGGACGTGATATTGATTATGAGGCCACCTGCCCTGACAAAGAGCTCAATATCAAGGTCAGGGAAATAAGAGGAGCCAGGTAAGGCAAACTTATCGGTATCTGCCTTGTTATACAGCCGGGGAGGTTCTGCTTCCGGAGGAAATGGCTATTTTTGCATCCTGCTCATTTACTTAAAACAGATACTGAATGAAAGAAAAAAGAGTGTTGCTGATGATTCTCGACGGCTGGGGAATAGGTGACGGAACAAAGAGTGATGTCATCAGCTCAACAGATACACCCAATATTGATTCACTGAAAAAGAGATATCCCTCTTCATTCCTTCTTACCTCAGGTGAGGACGTAGGGCTGCCGGAAGGACAGATGGGCAACTCGGAGGTCGGCCACCTCAACATAGGGGCCGGACGGATTGTATACCAGGATCTTGTTAAGATCAACAAAGCCTGCCGCACAGGCGAGATACGTTCAAATGAAACTCTCAGGGATGCATTTGCCTATGCCCGTGACAAGGGCGTAAAGGTTCATTTCATGGGGCTCCTCTCTGACGGAGGTGTCCATTCGCTCGACACTCACCTCTACGCGTTATGCGACATGACAATGGAATACGGGCTGAAGGAGGTTTACATTCACGGATTCGGTGACGGACGTGACACAGACCCGAGGAGCGGCAAGGGATATATGGCAAGCCTTCTGAACCATCTTAAGAACAGTAACGGCACGGTGGCCTCGTTTGTCGGCAGGTACTATGCCATGGACCGTGACAAGAGGTGGGAGAGGATAAGGGAGGCCTATGACATGCTTGTACACGGCAAAGGCGTCCTGACAACCGATATTCTGCAGGCCATGCAGTCGTCATATGACGAGGGGGTTACTGACGAGTTCATGAAGCCGATAGTGGTCGCCGGCACCGACGGGAAGCCTTTGGCAACCATTACCGAAGATGATGTGGTGGTGTTCATCAATTTCAGGAATGACAGGGCCCGAGAGCTGACCATTGTTCTGACACAGCAGGATATGCCGGAGTCGGGCATGAAGACCATCCCTCTGCATTACCTTACCATGACACCATATGATGACAAGTTCCGGGGACTTAAGATTATCTTTCCAAAGGATAATGTCGACAGGACACTGGGAGAGATCATTGGAGAACTCGGGAAGAAACAGCTTCGGATAGCCGAGACAGAGAAGTATGCACACGTGACTTTCTTCTTCTCGGGAGGAAGGGAGAAAGAGTTTCCCGGGGAGGAGAGAATCCTCATCCCTTCGCCTAAGGTCGCCACTTATGACCTTCAGCCTGAGATGAGTGCATTCAAGGTCAGGGATGCCATCATAGAAGAGCTGGGGAAGAAGAAGCATGATTTTATATGCCTCAATTTTGCCAACGGTGATATGGTTGGCCATACGGGAGTCTATGAAGCAATAGTGAAGGCAGTGAGGACGGTTGACGAATGTGCCGGTGATGTTGTTAAGGCAGCGCGGGCCAACGACTACGAGGTGTTGATTATTGCCGACCACGGTAACGCCGACTATGCACTCAACCCCGACGGCTCAGCAAATACAGCTCACTCGCTCAATCCTGTCCCGCTCTATCTCATCAGTGACAGTTATGAGAGTGTCAGAAGCGGTATCCTTGCCGATGTGGCGCCAACGATACTGACGCTCATGGGTCTGCCGGTGCCACCGGAGATGACCGGTAAATCACTGGTTTAAAACACTATGCTTCAGATAGACGACACCATAGTCTCACTTGCACTGATCGAAAGGAAGTTCTCATGTGACCTCAGCGTATGCAAGGGAAGCTGTTGCCGTTACGGTGATACGGGGGCCCCGCTGACATCTGAGGAGGCTGCAGCACTTGACAGCATATGGCCGTCGCTTATTCCCTATCTGCGACCTGAAGGCATCAGTGCGATCAAAAAGGAGGGTACCAGCATGAAGGATCTCGAGGGAGAGCTGGTGACCCCGCTGATAAACAATGAGGAGTGCGCCTACACAGTCATGGATGGCGATGCCTACAAGTGCGGCATTGAGACTGCCTGGCTTGCAGGAGCAGTTGACTTCAGAAAACCTCTTTCGTGCCATCTCTTCCCTGTAAGGGTCAAGCAGTACCGTGATTTCAGAGCAGTCAACTACGAGGAGTGGCCTATCTGTATTCCCGGAGTGGCCGCCGGCATGAAAAAGGATATTGAACTTTGCATTTTTCTTGGAGAACCTCTGGTAAGGGCTTTCGGGAAGGAGTGGTATGAAAAGCTGCTGTGGGCAGCTGGTGAATATGTTAATAACAAAAAATCATGGAAATAATTAAGAATTACATCGAAACAAACAGGGAGAGATTTCTTGAGGAGCTTTTTGGTCTCATAAGAATACCTTCCGTCAGTGCCTCTGAATCCAATAAGCCGGATATGGTCAGGGCCGCAACATACATACGTGACCTGCTGGCTAATAACGGGGCAGACCGCGCAGAGGTCTATCCCACCGGGGGGAACCCCATAGTCTACGGAGAGAAGACCATTGACCCGTCTCTTCCGACGGTGCTCGTCTATGGCCATTATGACGTGATGCCTGCCGAACCACTTGAAAAATGGGTGTCACAGCCGTTTGAGCCGGAGATACGTGACGGGAAGATCTATGCCCGCGGGGCCGATGACGACAAGGGACAGCTCTTCATGCATCTCAAGGCCTTTGAGATGATGATCGCCACCGGCACCTTGCCTTGCAATGTCAAGTTCATGATCGAGGGAGAGGAAGAGGCCGGTTCGACCAGTATCACAGGGTTCTGTTCAGAGTACAGGGATATGCTGCGGTCAGACGTGATACTTGTCTCTGACACCACAATGATCTCATCTGAAATTCCTTCAGTCACTTCAGGGCTCCGGGGGCTGTCGTATATCCAGGTAGAGGTTGAGGGCCCCGACCGTGATCTGCACTCAGGGCTCTACGGAGGAGCTGTGGTCAACCCGTGCAATGTCCTGTGCGATATCATCTCGGGATTGAAGGACAGAGACGGGCGTATCACCATACCGGGCTTTTACGACGAGGTTTCCGTACCCTCGGATGCGGAAAGGGCCAAGATGGCAGAACGGCCTTTCGATCAGGAGAAATATAAGAAATCCATTGGCGTTGAAGCACTGGCAGAAGAGAAGGGCTTCTCGACACTCGAGAGTGTAGGCATCCGGCCGACTCTTGACGTGAACGGTATCTGGGGAGGTTACACCGGCGAAGGAGCAAAGACCATCCTTCCATCGAAAGCCTTTGCAAAGATCTCGATGAGACTGGTTCCCTTCCAGAGCGCAGAGAAGATTGCCGGGCTAGCTATCAGCCACATCAGATCAGTTGCCCCGGCGGGAGTGAAAGTAAAAGCTGAATATCTTCACGGAGGCGAAGCTTATGTGAGCCCGCTAAACACACCTGAGTACCTGGCGGCTGAGAGAGCCTATGAAGAGGTCTTTGGAAAAAAACCTATACCTGTCCGCAGCGGTGGCAGCATACCAATCATCTCTACATTTGAGAAGATCCTCGGGGTGAAATCAATACTGATGGGCTTCGGTCTGGAGTCTGACGCCATTCACTCCCCCAATGAAAGCTATCCTCTTGAGAATCTCTTCGCCGGCATGACTGCAATACCCTTGTATTTCAAGTACTATGCTGAGATGAAGGGAGAAAGGAAATAGACCGGAGCCTTTCCGCCAGTGTCAGCCGTTAACCTGCGGAAAGACAGCGGGTTGTTTGCCTGCCTCTGTTTAATCTTTTTTCAGCTTCAGAAGCTCAACTTTGGTTGTTGAGCTTCTCAGCACCGTGAAGAGGTTGCTGCCGACACGGACCGTCTCCTGCTGGCGCGGAATGTTACTGTGTATATAGAGGATGAGTCCTGCAAGGGTAGAGTATTCATCGCTTTCAGGCAGGCCGAGATCATACTCCTCATTCAGATAGTCAATGTCAAGCCTGCCTGAGAGTATATATTCCTTATCGCTTATTTTCTTTTCAACCAGGTCACTAATATCATGCTCGTCCTCTATGTCGCCAACGATCTCCTCGAGGACATCTTCAATGGTTATCACCCCTGCCGTGCCTCCAAACTCGTCAACAACAAGTGCTATGCTCTTTTTGGCATCGGAGAGCAACCTCAGAACCTTGTTTGCAGTCATTGTCTCCGGTACCACCGGCAGTTTCCGCATGCCGGCAGCAATGTCAGAAGGTCCGTGCAATATATCCTTCAACTCATAGTAGCCGGTCATGTTGTCAATATTGTCCCTGTAGAGAAGGATCTTTGAATGGCCTGACTCGATGAACTGTTGCCTCAGTTCATCCAGTGATGACTCCATAGGAAGTGCCACGATCTCTGTCCTGGGCACCATGCATTCCCGTGCTTTCACCGATGAGAAATCGAGGGCATTCAGGAAGATCCTCAGGTTACCGGTCTCCTCCTCCTTCTCCTCCTGCGTCTCCACCATGTCATTGACGAAATGATCGAGGTCTATGCGCGTGAAGATCTTGTTCTCCTGCTCATTGCGTTCCATCCTTATGCCGAAGAAGAGCCGCATTAAGGCATTGGCCAGCCACAGGGTGAATTTGCTGACAGGGTAGAAAAGATAGTAAAAGAAGGCAACTGGGATGGCGAATATCCTGAGGAAAAAGTTCGGGCTGATCCTGACAACCGACTTCGGCAGGAAGTCGGCAAAGACCAGTATGATCAATGTTGTGATGACAGTCTGGATGATGAAAATGATGACCTCCGAAGGAATGTGATTTGTAAGCCATCTCTCTATGAGGTCAGCGGTCAGCATACTGAAGATCACCGTGGCGACGTTGACTCCGATGAGCATCGTGGAGATATAAAGGCCGGGATTTCCGGTATAGACGGATATGATCCCAGATCCGAAATGCCCCTGCTTGCGATCAAGCTCTATGCGGAGCTTGTTGGAGGCGATGAATGAGAGCTCCATCGCCGAAAAGAATGCGGCAAGAAGAATTGCGAAAGGGATGAGCAAGAAAGGGTTCATAACCCAAAATTACAGTTTTTTCCGCTGTGAATCACGGATCCAGGCCAGAACGAATGCCCCTGCTGCCATGACAAGATAGAGGAGGCCGCTTTTGATACCGTTTGCAGATATTTCACGTATGGCAATGCCCAGGCATACAATACCCAGGATGACCCAGATTATTTCAATCAGGAGGAGGGACTTTTTGTTCATCTTCAATATATATGGTTCCGGTAACGTTTCTGATTGACCAGTTTGTAAAGCGGGTATCCGATTCAAAACCGGTGCCCATAATTATCTGATCATTATGAGTAAATCTGACAAATCTGTCAGACCAGATTCTCTCCCTTGGCTCGCTCCAGTACAGCAGTTCAGTCTCCAGGATATCGCCCTCGGAGTTGACAGCAACCACACTGTCACGCAGCTCCCACACGTCATCCTTCTCCGTGTACCGCGCATAACGTGAGGTGATGCTCGCCTGCGGCTCGCTCTTCATCTCATAGAAGAGAACATTGAGTCCCTCAGGGAACAGGGTGTACGGATCCTCCTTCGATCTGAACTGCTGGATCAGCGGGGTGCGCACCATCAGGGTGACCTTTCCGGAGTCTGTATACATGGTTACCAGATCGCGTGCTGACAGCGACGGCATATCCTTGATCTGGAGATCCTTCACCACCAGATCCCTCTTCTCGCATGATGAAAGCAAAACAGTCCCGGCAACCAGGACTGCTTTAAGTAAATTATATTTTTTGCCGGAAGTCACTCCGATTACTCTTTTTTGAATCTCACGGTGGTTGATTCATTGACCCATCCCCCCACCTGGTAGGCTGCGCCCTCATCGACCAGGCTCCTGAAAAAGGACTCTTCCTTTGAGGGGAACATCCTCGAATAGATTGCTATTCTCTCATCTATCTGGTCTTTAAGTGTGGGATCAGTATTCCTTGCCCGGACAAGGTAGTCAACAACCACCCAGTAAACAGTCTGATTTTCAAAGGCCTCTCCAATTCTGGCGCCGGCGTAGGATTCTGCAATGATATACAGGGCAGTGCCGTTGGTCGGATCGAGAGAGTATGCTGCCTTGGCAAAGTCGCGTGCAGCCTGTTTGCTGTCGGAAGCCAGCTCCAGGGTAGCCAGTTTGGTCAGCAGGCCTGATTTGATCGTCCTGTCTGTTTCCAGGTCAATGGCTTCAGTATAGTATTTTTCAGCCTCGTTGTATTTCTTGCGGGCCATGTTCATTTCAGCAAGCTGGGCTGCCGATGATGCATTCGGCTCAGCCTGGTACAGATAGGTTGCCGTTTTGAAATAGAGCTCGGAATCACGGCAGCCCGTCTCAGTCAGAAGGTTGATGACCTTCCTGAGCATGGTAGTATCATTCGGGTTTTTGTCGACACCGGCAGTGAACAGCCCCTCAAGGTTGGAGCATGAGGCTGCACCGCTCGACCTGAATACGGCGTCAATATTCTTCTTTGCCTCAAGGTAACGTGCATCATCAGGCTTTCGTGAGAGCTGTGCTTCAACCACCTTCATCGTCTGCGAATAAGCTGTGATAACAGCCGGCGCTTCGATGATCTTAAGCGCGTAGCATTTTGCAGAAATGGCCATGTAGAGACTTGAATAGGTCTGATCAAAACTCTGGGGGGAGGTATCCATCACCTCCTTTATTATATCATAACACTGCCTGGCATAGTCCGGGTCATTACCCCCGAACTCGTAAAGAGCAAAGGCTTTGCGGAGGGAGTTGGCAGGTCCTTCATTGAAGTACCTCGTGCGCTGATCAAGTATCATCATCACTGTGTCAATAAAGGCCTTGTTGCCAGACTTGCGGAAGAATTCCTTGAACATGGCCTCTCCCTTGATATAGGTGTTCTTTGAAGATCCGGGGCACTCGGAGAATACCGGTCTCCAGAACTGAAGAGCCATGTTGTAGTCTTTATTTTCGTAGTAGGTTGAATAGAGCGATGTATTGCGAAGGCACCTGGTGCTGTCTTCGCCCCGTCCGAACGGAGTGCCCGTTTCAATGCCCTTCTGCGCCTGGAGGCTGAATGAAATTACTGCCAGAAGTGTTCCGGTCAAAATCGTCCTTAAAGTTCTTTTCATCTCTTTCTTAAATAGTTTATTCATACTGTCGTTTGATGAACCAGTAATCATAAAGATTGAGACTGGCTCCGATCGATATCCTCGTCTCTCCAGGAAGGCCTGCGTCAGAATTACCTCTTTTTGACAGATCCACTACCAGTGAGATTCTCGATCTCGATCTTCTCATTGGTATCCCTGCTCCAAAAGTTATGCCGTACTCTTTTATGTTATCTCCTCCGTAGAGGGCATAACTCTCACCGTAACGGCATCCTGCGCGGTATTCAACACGATCAAAAAAACTGTAATTTGAGAATTTGTCAGGTATGTACTCTGCTCCGGCGTGAAGTGATATCACATCGGAATAGGTTCCGTAAGTGCCGGGCAGTGAAGCCTTGGACCAGGTAGTATAATTGATGTCAGCCCCTGCCGTAAACTTATCGGTCTGACCGAAGGAGATGCCTCCCCTGATGGTCTGCGGCATCTGGCTGGTGGTGCTGACTGTGGCATTGGACAGGGTGTCAAAGGCCAGTGTAGAGGTCTGGATGCCGGAATACCTGAAAACAACGTCCTGGTTGGTCGTCCTCAGTTTAAAGCCGGGGGTATAGGTGATGCCTGCATTGATGAATTTCTTTTCGGGCAGCGGTGCCATGAACTGTACGGATGCCTCCCATCCTATGCCATTCATTGACGAGCTTCCATATTTCCTGGTATTAAAATAATTGTTGTCCTCCGTAAAAATAAAATCATTCAGCCTTGTGATCTCACCGAAAATAAAAAACATGTTAACTCCGGCCGAGAAGTATTTCACCGGGCTGAATCCGGTTCCGATGAGTGCCTTCTGGTAACCTCCCGAACCTATGTGACGTTCCAGAAAATCTTCGGTTTCACCGTCGTCGGAAGTACTCTCCACGATGCTGTAGGAGCCATTGGAATAGGGCATTACACCAGCCACTACCCCCCAGTTCTTCCTAATCGGGAATCCGAGCATGAGGTGAGAGAAGTTAAGATCCTGTGACCAGTAGGTCTGATCTCCTTCACTGAGCCTGATGAGGCCATAGTCAAGACCAAAGTCAAAGATAAATGATGAGGTGTCTATGCTGCTGTATGATGCCGGCGTAACAAAGTTCAGGGTGAGGTTGTTCCTGATCCCGCTGCTGATACCTCCCATAGCCTTTGTGCGGAAAGTGCCCTGCTGCTCTAAGTTTCCAATGCCATACCTTGCATATGGAGATTGAACATTCTTCTGCCCTGCCGCTCCTGCAGTCAGGAGTGTCAGCAGACATATCAGACTAAATCTTCTGGTCTTATACATTAGTGTCAAGTAAAAAATTCAAACCCTCAGTCACAAGGTCCGGGTATATAACTAATTTTTTGTCAGTGTGCGAAGATATTAATTCGCTGTCGCCTCCCGTGATGACCGTGACGAGTTTTTTATGCCTTTTTTCGAATGTGCGAATATACTCATTTATTTCATACACCAGGCCCATGACAACTCCTGCTGCGATAGCCTCTTCCGTCGTTCTGCCGGGAAAGGAGAAGCTCTCACGCCTGGTTACCAGCGGGAGCCTGCCCGTATATTCATGCAGTGCACGGAACCGCATTGAGAGCCCCGGTGAGATGCTCCCGCCGCGGTATGCCCCGTCAGTGACAAGGTCAACGGTAAGGGCGCTGCCTGCATCGATGACAAGCAGATCCGCCCCGCGGTGGTGTACCAAGCCTCCGGCTGCAGCCGCCAGACGGTCGACACCAAGGGTCTCCGGCGTACCGTAGTCAATGACGAAGGGATACACTGACTGCCATGTCAGGTTATGCACCCTGTTACACTTTTTTCTGAGGAAATCCAGAAGTTCAGAAGGGTCACCACCTACACTTGAGACAATGGCCCCCGCCGGGGAACGTCTGCCGATAAACCTGCCTATCAGTGCCGGGTCTGCAGAGGTGAGACGCTCCTTCCTGATGATCTTGCCACCTTCTGCCAGAGCCACCTTGGTGGCGGTGTTGCCGATATCTGTGATGAGGTTCATTGAGTTGCCTGCGGCTTCGTGTTTGACTCGTGGTATGACAATATCCTGCCAAAGAGAGCGATTGCCTGGGTGACTGACGTCATCTCCCTGACGGTGAGGCTGAGCTTGTTGTTGTTCTGCCTGATTGTCATGTTTCCCTGTTTCCTGTTCACAAAATTCATTACCGAAACAAAAAGAGCAGTGCGGTAAAATTGCGACGACTGATCTGTAACAAAGTTAGCAATCAGAGTGTTATTTTTCAGTATTACCTTTTCAATTCCCGTCCGGGAGGCAATCCATTTGAGTTTTACAAGATCAAGAAGTGCCCGTGCGGGAGGCGGCAGGGGTCCGAACCTGTCTGCAAGATGTGATTTATAGGCTGCCAGCCCTGCCTCATCCCTGATATCGTTCAGTTCCTTGTAGAGCCTGATGCGTTCCGGAATGTTCGATACATACTCGTCGGGGAACATTATCTCAAGATCGGTCTCAACGGTGACATCAGGTACGAACTGTTTCGTCCTCTCTTCCTCTTCCGTCTCATTCTTTTTCGCCGCAACGGGGAAGAGATCCGCGAATTCCTCCTCCTTCAGCTCCTTAATAGCTTCATTGAGTATCTTCTGGTAGGTCTCGTAGCCCACATCGGTAATGAAGCCGCTCTGCTCACCGCCAAGCAGGTTTCCTGCTCCGCGGATATCAAGATCCTGCAGGGCGATGTTAAACCCGCTCCCCAGTTCATAGTTCTCCTCTATTGCCTTGAGTCTTCTCCTGGCATCACCTGTAAGAACCGACAGCGGAGGGGTAAGCAGGTAACAGAATGCCTTCTTGTTTGAACGGCCGACTCTCCCCCGCAGCTGATGCAGTTCGGAGAGTCCGAAGGAATGGGCGTCATTTATGAAAATGGTGTTGGCGTTGGGGATATCAAGGCCTGACTCAATGATGGTTGTGGCAAGCAGAACATCATAGTCGCCTCTGATAAAGTCAAACATCACGTTCTCAATCGCCTCACCCTCCATTCGGCCATGCACAACGGCAATCCTGACCTCGGGGCAGATGCGTGATATGGTGGCCTTAACCTCCATGATGTTCTCAATCCTGTTATTGATGAAGAAGACCTGTCCGTTGCGGCTTACTTCGTATACAATGCCTTCACGCACAATATCTTCATTGAAGCCGTGAAGTTCAGTGATTATGGGCATCCTGTTTGGAGGAGGAGTGGTTATGACCGACAGGTCGCGTGCTCCCATCAGTGAGAACTGCAGTGTGCGGGGAATGGGCGTGGCTGTCAGTGTCAGGGTGTCAACACCTGCTTTCAGGCTCTTGAGCCTCTCCTTCACGGCGACACCGAAACGCTGCTCCTCATCGATGACCAGCAGGCCCAGATCCTTGAATTTCACCTCCTTGCCTGTTATTTTATGAGTCCCTACAATGATATCTATCTCTCCGTCTGCCAATTGCTTAAGTATCTTTTTCTGATCAGAGGGTTTCCTGTGCCTGCTGATATAGTCAACCTTGCATGGGAAGTTTTCAAGCCGCGAGGTGATTGTTTTATAGTGCTGAAGCGCCAGGATGGTTGTGGGGACAAGAATGGCGGTCTGCTTGCCGTCAGTTGCAGCCTTGAAGGCTGCCCTGATGGCCACCTCGGTCTTGCCGAACCCTACATCACCGCAAACCAGCCGGTCCATGGGCACTGGCGCCTCCATATCCTCCTTGACGGCTATGGTGCTTGCAAGCTGGTCAGGAGTATCCTCCCATATGAACGAGGCCTCGAGCTCACGCTGCAGGTATGAGTCGGGTGAGAACGCAAAGCCACCGGATGCCTTTCGCTGGGCATAGAGCTTGATGAGGTCGCGGGCAATGTCCTTAACCTTTTTCTTTGTTGTCTGTTTTACTTTCTGCCATGCTCCGGAGCCCAGCTTGTTGATGCGGGGAGGCGTGCCATCCTTGCCCTTGTATTTTGAGATGCGGTGCAGGGCATGGATGCCAACAAAGAGTATATCGTTGTCCTTGAAAACGAGCTTGATGGCCTCCTGCATGCGCCCGTTGACCTCAATCTTCTCAAGCCCTCCGAAACGGCCAATGCCGTGGTCGACATGAACAATATAATCACCCGGGTTGAGATCGGTCAGCTCCCTCACGGTCATGCTGTCACGGCGGGTGAAGAAGCCTTTTATCCTGAACTTGTGATACCTGTCAAAGATCTGGTGATCAGTATATACCGCTATCCTCAGGTTGTGGTCGGTGAATCCCTGGTGGAGGTTGAGAAGCAGTGGCGTGAAGCTGGCCTGGGGGTCAGTGGCAGCAAAGATCTCCTTCAGGCGCTCTTCCTGGGCCTGGCTCTCCGAGATAATGAAATTACTGTATCCCTCCCTGGCATTGGCTACAAGTTTCGAAGTCAGAAGGTCGAAGTTCTTGTTGAAAGATGGCTGTGGCTCAGTCCGGAATTCAATGTTTACGGCTCCCTCACTGTGTCTCCCCCTGCCGAAGAAGACCTGGCGGTGACGCGAACAGAGCTCTTCAAGATGCCTTCCGGTGATGATTATGTCACGGCGGTCCGATATCTCACCGCGCGAGCTGCGGATGCGCGCCTGTGACCAGATGTCATCAGTCTTCTCAATGATGTAATCGAAGTTGTCACTCCAGATGATGGATGAGGGCGGAATGAAATCGATCAGGCTGTCAGTGCTCTCATTAAAGGCAAGCGCCTGTATGTCAGGGATGACCTGTATCTCGTCATGGAGCTGGAGTGACAGCTGGTCATCGGCATTGAATGAGCGGATTGAGTCAACCTCTTCACCGAAGAAATCAATACGGTATGGCTTGTCTGCCGAGTAGGAGAAGAGGTCGGTGATGCTTCCCCTGACGGAATACTGTCCGGGCTCATAAACAAAGTCGGTCCTCCGGAAATTGTACATGCGGAGGACCTCCTCAAGGAATTCAATGGAGAGTTTTGCACCCTTCTTAATGGCGAAGGTGTTCTTCTTCAGGTTACTCTTGCTGACCACCTTCTCCATGATCGACTCAGGGTAGGTGACAATGATGCATTTTCTCCGCCCGGAGGTCAGGAAGTTAAGCACCTCGGCCCGGAGAATGATGTTGGCGGGTTCGGTCTGGTCATACATGACAGACCTTTTGTAGGTTCCCGGGAAAAAGAAGATGTTGTCTTCACCGATGAGCGAGGTGAGGTCATTGTAGAAGTAGGCGGCATCCTCCTTCTCCGGAAGCAGCACCACGTGGGTGGTGGGCTGTTGTGACAGGGCGCCGGCCATCACCACTGTGCGCGATGATCCCGTAAGGCCGTGGATCATCACCGGCTCATTGCTGTCGCCGGCAAGCAAGGCCTCAAGCCTTGTGAACGAGGGATGCTGCCTGTAAAGGTCTCTGAAAACGGTGCTGGCCATCTGAACTGCTTGAGGATGCAAAATTAACAAAGCGCCGGTGAACGCCAAGCAAAACAGTGCTTTAAGTGATGAGGCACCGGCGTTAACAGCACATGCCGACCAGCTGACTGATCATCTCCGTGGAGCCGCAGTAGAAGGGTGATCTCTGGTGCAGCGATTCAGGTCTGAGGGTAAGGATCCTGTTACGGCCGTCGGTGGCTACGCCTCCTGCCTGCTCAATAATGAATGATACGGGGTTGCATTCATATACCAGCCTGAGCTTCCCTGCGGGATAGATTATCGAAGGGGGATAGAGGAAGATGCCTCCGGTAAGGATATTGCGGTGCACGTCCGAAACCAGTGACCCTATGTATCTTGATATGTACGGGCGGCCTGTGGCAGGGTCATTCTCCTGGCAGTATTTTATGTAACGCTTTACTCCGTCAGGGAATTTGATGTAGTTACCCTCGTTGACGGAATAGATCCTTCCTTTTGAAGGAGTCTTCATGTTGGGGTGGGAGAGGCAGAACTCGCCGATGGTGGGGTCAAGGGTGAACCCGTTCACTCCGTTGCCAGTGGTGTAGACGAGCATTGTTGAGGAGCCGTAGATAACATATCCTGCGGCTACCTGGCTGCTGCCGTCCTGCAGGAAATCGACTATGCCCGACTCTGCATCGCGTTCGGTCACCCGGCGGTAGATAGAGAATATGGACCCTACCGATACATTATAGTCTATATTTGACGAGCCGTCAAGAGGGTCGATGCAGACTATGTACTTGCCCCTTGCGGCAAACGCCTCAGTGAAGATAACCTCGTTCTGGTTCTCCTCCGAAGCCACGCCGCAGCACTCACCCGAGGCCTTCAGGGCGTCGATGAACACTTCATCAGCATACCTGTCAAGCTTCTGCTGGTCTTCACCCTGCGGATTCTCTGCACCGGCCCTCCCCAGGATCTCGACGAGGCCGGCCTTGCGGATCTTGGCGTTGACCATCTTGGCCGCCGTGCCAATGTGATGGAGCAGGCTGGAGAGTTCGCCCCTTGCATATGGGAAATCCTTCTGTTGCCTGATGATGAAGTCGTTCAGGCTGGTTATATCATAGCTTGACATCGTGGCGATGTGTTGGTTTATACTGTTTCAGTTCAGGTCTGCCCTGAAGGCTGCCCTGTAAGCGTAGACTTTACCAAGATTATTGTAAAGCCCATACCCGAAGGTAACTGATTTGGCTTTCTTTTGCAAGCTGTTCTCTGCAGGATTGTAATACCAGTCTTCGGTGAAGGAGAGCTTGCCAATCCGTGTGCGGTCATCGCTGAATTCGCTCTCTATCTTCTTCACATCGGCGGCTGACAGAGCCTCCCCGCTGTGATAGTCGTAAACAGTAAGAGTACCGTCATAAATGCGGCTGAAGATGTTGGCAACCAGTAGATCTCCCTCGTAGCCTGCAACTTTTTCAATCTCCCAGGGATCACCCTCCGGATCAGGTCTGATTATAACATCTGTGACTATGTCGCTGGCAATGAGCACTGCGCCGGCAGGGAGTTGAGCGTTGGCGGGGTTTTCCTGGCCGGCAGCCGGTTCTGCCCCTCTCCTGTCGCTGCCGCGCTCCCTGCATGATGCTGTCAGCGCCGCCAGAATCATCAATAATACTATCTTTCTCATACTGAATTTATTTATCGTTTGAAACGAAGCATCTCCGGTGCGCGGAGGCCTGTCAGCCGGCCCTCCGCAACTACCGTAATGCCGTTGACGATGGTGGTTATCACCCTGCTGTGGAATGTCGTGTCCTCAAGGGGTGACCATCCGCATTTATAAAGAATATTTTCCCTGTTTACTGTCCACGGGGAGTCGGGGTCAACCAGCACCATGTCTGCCCTGTATCCTTCCCTGATGAAGCCACGCTCAGCGATGCCGAAGATGAGAGCCGGGTTGTGGCACATCTTCCTGACCACAAGTTCGGGGGTTAGTTCTCCGCGTCGGCATAGCTCAAGCATCATCACCAGCGAGTGCTGTACAGTGGGGCCGCCTGACGGTGCACTGAAGTAAGGAGCGCTCTTCTCTTCCAGGGTATGGGGCGCATGGTCGGTGGCAATGATGTCAATCAGGCCTTCCCTGACTGCCCTGAGAAGGGCTTGCCTGTCTGATGCCGTTCGTATAGGTGGATTCCATTTGACCAGGTTGCCTTTGTCACTGTATGCTGAGTCGTCAAACCACAGATGGTGTACGCATGCTTCACCGATGATCTGTTTTGAGGTGGGGTCAGGGCCGGGAGTGAGCAGCTCCGTCTCCTCCGCCGTGGAGAGATGCAGCAGGTGAAGCCTGGTGCCTGCCCTGCGTGCGCGGCTGACGGCTGCTGTCGATGAGGCCAGGCATGCCTCCCTGCTCCTGATCAGAGGATGGAAGGAGGGGTCGATCATCTCGCCGTATTTCTCACGGTAAGCTGTCATGTTTGCACTGATGATCTGCTCATCCTCGCAGTGACAGGCAACGGGAAGCTTTTTCAGGCTGAAGATGGCCTCAAGGGCCTCCTCCCTGCTGACAAGCATATTGCCGGTTGAGGCTCCCATAAAGAGTTTGATGGCCGGGACGAGTGCGGGATCGGCCCTGAGCAGCTCGCTGATATTGCTATCGGTGCCGCCGAGGTAAAAGGAGTAATTTATTACAGCTTTTTCGGTGGCAAGGCTGTTCTTCTTTTGCCATTCGTCAATAGTGACAGTCTGGGGAGAGGTGTTAGGCATCTCCATGTATGATGTCACCCCGCCTGCGGCGGCAGCGGCGCTCTCGCTTGCAATATCGCCCTTATGGGTCAGTCCCGGTTCGCGGAAATGCACATGATCGTCAATGACTCCAGGGAGGAGCCACAGGCCGGTAGCATCAATGATAACAGCATCACTGCCGGCTTTTGCCTCCCCGGCAGGGCAGATGCAGGAGATGGTGTCTCCCTCAATTGTGACATCGGCGGGTCTTCTGCTCTCCTCGTTGATGAGCAGGGCGTTGCGTATGACTATTTTGTTTTTTTTCTCCCGGTTCATCATGGAACGGTCAGGTTACTATCCTGCGCGGCTTCCTGAAGATACTGACAATTTTCATTCTCAGCACGCCCCACATGGCTTCACCGAAGATGCTTCCGGACATTTTTGATGTGCCTGCCCTGCGGTCAGTGAAGATTATGGGCAACTCAACTATACGGTAGCCAAGTTTCCAGGCGGAGAATTTCATCTCTATCTGGAAGCCGTATCCCACCAGGCGGATATGTCCGGGGTTGATATTCTGCAGCACCTCGCGGCGGTAGCATTTGAACCCGGCAGTTGTGTCCATGATCTTCATGCCTGTGACTATTCTCACGTACATCGATGCGATGTATGACATGAGCACCCTTCCCATGGGCCAGTTGACCACATTCACTCCGGAGATGTATCTTGACCCGATGGAAAGGTCAGCACCGTCGCGATTGCATGCGGCATGAAGCCTTACCAGGTCTGCCGGGTCATGGGAGAAGTCGGCATCCATCTCGCAGATATACCTGTAATCTCTCTGCAGCGCCCAGTCGAATCCCGCTATGTATGCCCTCCCCAGGCCTGCCTTTTCGGGCCTCTCAAGGAGGTGCAGGTTGGGGTATAAACGCATCAGGTCCTTCACAATGGTGCCGGTGCCGTCGGGTGAGTTATCGTCAATAATGAGTATGTCAAAGGGTACGCTGAGTGAGGAGATGGCATGGACCAGCCCGTGGATGTTCTCCGCCTCGTTGTATGTTGGTATCAGCACCAGGTTTGACATGGGGTCCGCTCAAAGTGCGAATTTAACTATTTTATTTACTCTGCTCCTTGAATTTGGTCTTAACCTCACATTACACCCCGGTTTTGGTCTCCGGGCCGCTGCCAGGGACTTTTTCTCCGGTTGGTCCTTAAAATATTTCTGAAAATATTTTGGATGTTTGTGAGGAAGCGTTACTTTTGTCACCCCAAATGATCAAAAATCAAGGGGGCGTTCTTTATAGTGTGCGCTTATCAGTCCCATAGCTCAGTTGGTTAGAGCGCTACACTGATAATGTAGAGGTCCCCAGTTCAACTCTGGGTGGGACTACGGAATTTGCGATTTCCGATGTGCGATTTGCGATTAAAAATCGTCAATCAAAAATCGGGAATCGACAATGTTAATGGGGGATTTAGCTCAGTTGGTCAGAGCACCTGCCTTGCACGCAGGGGGTCAAGGGTTCGACTCCCTTAATCTCCACAAAGAGTCTTCAGAAATGAGGGCTTTTTTTTTGGGCGGGACTCTGGTCAGAGCATCCCGACTGCAAGTATTATTATTTGACAGGTTTACAAAAAGCAAGTAAATTTGATTCAACAGAACATAATGAAAAAATCCCTGCAGATGCAAATCCTGTTTTTCAGTTTAATCCCGCTTGGGATCATAATCCTTCTGTTATCTTTTAAATTTCTCCAGAAAGCTTTCAGCGGGAGAATAATCCTTGAGATACCGTATTCTCAGAAATCTGCGGAGTTTACCCTGAATGAGCCCGGTACTTATGCTGTATGGCACAAGGGTCAGTATTTCAGAAGGGCACCCCTGGATGAGT
This sequence comes from uncultured Rikenellaceae bacterium, assembly GCA_963696805.1. Taxonomy (GTDB): domain Bacteria; phylum Bacteroidota; class Bacteroidia; order Bacteroidales; family VadinHA17; genus SR-FBR-E99. The sequence goes on along the minus strand of CAVOLF010000004.1, from coordinate 208,435 downwards.
TTAAACCTGAAATAATTGACAAGTCAACGGGTCTGAGCCTGAAACTATCATCCTTCATTCTGAGACCGAACACAAATAACGGGAAAACCGCAAGGATGGAAATTGCCCGGTTTTCAGCACCCCGGGGCAATTATGTCCTTCAGCTTTCTGAAGGGTCATCGATTACTGGCGTGGAGCAGTCCCTGATCAGGCACCTTAAGATCAAAATGGTTGATTATGACAAGTACTTTATCCAGATCAGGGAGAGCAGGCCTGTTTTATCTGTGGTGATCGGTATACTGTTAATTACCATCGCGGGTTTATGCATAATCGGAGGCCTGGTCGGCGGAATTCTCGCCGATCAGATTTTTAAATATTAAACCTTTACGTAGATGTACCCTGATACCGTCGTTTCAGAACTTTCTGATTTTGCCAGTAAGAGGCTGAACAGCGAGAATTACCCTGACTGCCTTCATAATTTCACATTGTTTGTATGCAGTTCCTGCAAATCATCAGTTTTCAGGTTAACCGTTGAGCATCACACCGGGTCCGTAGAATGTAATTTCAGGGGAGTAATATGGGGAGAATGCAAAGCATGCGGGTACCTGATGCGGTTATTTACATTTACCGGGAATCACAGGGAAAGACTGAGAGAGGTGAGACCGGAATGCGAGTGCGGGAACAGGACCTTTCTGTCAGGACAATGTGAACGAATTGAAGGAGAAAAAGGGATTCCGGGTTTTTTTGACGAGGGAGTTATAGTAGGCAGGTGCGTTGAATGCGGCAAAAAAAAGGCCATCGTTTTCTACGATTAGACATTGCATTGATGATAATTACTTGCCTTGCATCTGAAAAATTCATAAATTCAGTTCAATAATTATTTTTCAGCAGCCCCCTTCTTTTCCATGAAAGGCCCTGTAATATTTCTTTTGTGTATACTCTGCACATTCAAAGCTCTTTACGGCCAGAGTGACTTTTCGGCCCATCTGGCTGATGCAGCCGTTGAATTAACAAACCAGGCAGTTTCATATGATCCGCGATATTACAGCATATCTTATCCGAACGGTGATATTCCTCCCGACAGGGGCGTTTGCACTGATGTTTTAGTACGCGCATACAGAAAAGTTGGCATTGACCTCCAGAAGGAGGTTCATGAAGATATGCTGGCGAACTTCGACAAATATCCGAAACTGTGGGGACTGTCACGCCCGGATGCAAACATAGATCACCGGAGGGTACCTAATCTGATGAGATACTTTGCGAGGCACGGTTCAGCAAAACCCGTCTCCCTGAGGGCTGAAGACTATGCTCCGGGTGATATCGTATTCTGGAACCTTGGAGGCGGCGTACAGCATGTCGGCATAGTATCAGGCAAACGTTCGGCAGAGGGCGGGAGGTATATGATCGTGCACAATATTGGCGGAGGACAGGTACTGGAAGACTGCCTGTTCAGGTATGAAATAACAGGTCATTACATCTATCCGGTTTTGAGTGGATTTGCTTTGTCACCAGCTCCCTGATGACCCCCCGCCGCCTGACCTGCCGCCTCCGCCGGAGAAACCTCCGGATGAGCCGCCGCCTGAACTCCAGGAACTCCCCGAACTCCCCGAACTGCCTGATGAGAAGGTAAATCCTCCTATTGATGCTTTGCCTTTTGTCTTCAGGTCTGTTTTTGCCTTCTTATACCATTCTGAATTATTCAGAAATAGTTTAGCACCGGGATAAAGTACCAGGTAACTTATCAGGCAGACAAGCGCACCTTTGGTACCGACAATAATAATGGGGAACATTGCCCAGAACGGTATCAGGAAGATGTACAAGAACCAGCCAAATCCCGGCGTCATTATCCCGATAATTGTAAACAGGCCGATTATGCCAAAAATAAACGCTCCGAATAAGATCCGTTCGGTAATTGTCAGGTCGGAGCTCTCCAGACCGGATAATCCGTCACTATCATAGTCGCCCGTTTCTCCAAAAGCTAATCCTTCGTCAAGATAACCTCCCTCAAGAATATCAATTACTGCAAATGCCCCGTCAACAATACCGCCCTCGTAATCACCATCCCTGAACTTTGGTGTCATGATGAACTGAATTATCCTGCTTGCAGTCAGATCTGTCAGTATACCTTCAAGGCCGTAGCCTACCTCAATCCGCATCCGCCTTTCCTCGGGTACCACTATGATAAGGACACCGTTATCCTTGCCCTGTTGTCCAAGTTTCCACTCATTGAAAACCCGGTTTGCATATTCTTCTATGCTTTCACCTCCTAACGCCGGAATTGTCAGAATGACAACCTGGTTCGTTGTACGTAATTCATGGGCCCTGAGACTGTCAGTCAGCAATCTGTGGGTCTCTGTTGACAGCAGATAGGCATTATCAGTTATCCGGCCGGTAAGGTAGGGCACATCAGTATCAGGAACTGTGAAGGCTGACAGGAGAAATGCAAAGGCCAGAATGATTGTCAGTTTCGCTTTCATAGTCCACTTTCTTCAATAATTCTGTTCGACAGTTCATCGCCGGGTGTGTCATCAGCCGTCAATGGTTCGATTATCCTGGTCAGTTCATCAACCGCAATCTCCATTGACCGGCGAAATTCATTCCTCCCCAGGGGAGCTTTCATCAGTGTTATTATCCTTTGTATATCAGCATTGCTCACATGGTCGCATATACCTCTGTCAGGTAAGATAACAACCTTCTTTTCAAACAGACTTATCAGAAGGAGGATTCCGGTACGATGCTTTGTCAGAAAAAGCTGCCTTGAAAGGAAAAGAGATTCTGCATATTGCCTTGTCTCTGTTTCGGCACGACTGGTATTCAGAAAAAGTCGTGCAAATACCGGAAGAAAAATCGTCAGCAGGGCCATAGCTGCGCCGGTTGCAAGCATTGCGACGACAGCAATAAGAACAGCCATCCCCTGGATCCAGCCCGGAAACAAGAGATTTCCTGTGAGTGCCAGCAACCCGGCGACTGAGACCCCCAGGGCAAAGGCCTTCCAGGGGATTTCTGAGTAACTGTCACTTCGTATGACTGTTGCAAGTACTATCTGGGACCTCGTTTGCTCTTCAGCCAGGGTTACTTTTTTCTCCAGCAGGTCCTTGTCATTTTCTGAGAGAACAGGTTTCATTGATCAATCTGTAATTTGGTGTTAATATACCAAATATAGATCAGGAGGGTTAATATCTGACCGTGTACGTAACCCAAAATGCAACAAAAATCGGAAATTTCAGTTATATAGATTACCCACAAAATAAAAAGGCGGTCCCCCCAGATTGGATGTTAGTCAAATAAACATTCGTCAAAATGTATCGACCCCGAAGGGGTCAGCGAGGAGGAGGGACCGCCCTTTTCAAAGTTAGGAAAAAAATCATACACAACATCTTTTGATTTATAAACTAATTCCTCTTTTAATTAACACTTTGATTGAGGATGGTTCGGGGATCCTGCCCGTAGCCCGGCGGTAGACAGGTAATCAATTCATATAAAGGTTATTAGGTATTAGGTATCACTGTTTACCTCTTGGGCCGTTGCCGCTATACCTATATATTATATAATAGAGGGTGGGGATAATAACATGGCAGAATAAACCGTAATAAGAAAAATAACTTGAAAAAAAGTTATTATAATTTGTTTTATTGAAATTGTTCCATATCTTTGCACCCGCTTTTGAAGAAAAGCACGTTCCCTGAAAGAGAGGTTTGACAGATTGGACTCACGGAATTTGCCCTGAGAGGGGCAGAAGAAAAAGTGAAAAAACTTTTATGAAAAGTTTGGTGAGAAGGAAAGAGTTCTGTATCTTTGTCGTCCCTTGCCTCAAAAAATGAGGAGGGAACAAGTTCTTTGAATTAATGATGAAGTAGTAGCACACAGGCGAGAGGGATCTCGCCAAAAACCTAGCGATTTTGTTTGAGTTTTTGAAGAGACCGGATTGATCTTCGAGAGATATTTAAGAAATGAAATATTACAATGAAGAGTTTGATCCTGGCTCAGGATGAACGCTAGCGGGAGGCTTAACACATGCAAGTCGAGGGGCAGCACGAGGTAGCAATACTTTGGTGGCGACCGGCAGACGGGTGAGTAACGCGTATGTAACCTACCCTGTACAGGGGGATAACCCGGAGAAATTCGGACTAATATCCCATAGAAATATCGGAAGGCATCTTTTGATATTTAAAGTTCCGGCGGTACGGGATGGGCATGCGTAACATTAGCTAGTTGGTAAGGTAACGGCTTACCAAGGCTTTGATGTTTAGGGGTCCTGAGAGGGTGATCCCCCACACTGGTACTGAGACACGGACCAGACTCCTACGGGAGGCAGCAGTGAGGAATATTGGTCAATGGGCGCAAGCCTGAACCAGCCATCCCGCGTGCAGGAAGACGGCCCTATGGGTTGTAAACTGCTTTTCCAGGGGGAGAAACTTGCGTACGCGTTGCGCAATTGACGGTACCCTGGGAATAAGCATCGGCTAACTCCGTGCCAGCAGCCGCGGTAATACGGAGGATGCAAGCGTTATCCGGATTCATTGGGTTTAAAGGGTGCGTAGGCGGACTATTAAGTCAGTGGTGAAATCCTGCAGCTTAACTGCAGAACTGCCATTGATACTGATAGCCTTGAGTTTGGTTAAGGTAGGCGGAATGTGTAATGTAGCGGTGAAATGCTTAGATATTACACAGAACACCAATTGCGTAGGCAGCTTACTGAGCCGACACTGACGCTGAGGCACGAAAGCGTGGGGATCGAACAGGATTAGATACCCTGGTAGTCCACGCCGTAAACGATGATTACTCGCTGTTGGCGATACACTGTCAGCGGCTAAGCAAAAGCAATAAGTAATCCACCTGGGGAGTACGGCCGCAAGGTTGAAACTCAAAGGAATTGACGGGGGCCCGCACAAGCGGAGGAACATGTGGTTTAATTCGATGATACGCGAGGAACCTTACCTGGGCTTAAATGTAGAGTGCATTTTTTAGAGATAGAAATTCCCTTCGGGGCTTTCTGCAAGGTGCTGCATGGTTGTCGTCAGCTCGTGCCGTGAGGTGTCGGGTTAAGTCCCATAACGAGCGCAACCCTTATCGTTAGTTGCCATCTGGTAAAGCAGGGGACTCTAGCGAAACTGCCACCGTAAGGTGAGAGGAAGGTGGGGATGACGTCAAATCAGCACGGCCCTTATGTCCAGGGCTACACACGTGTTACAATGGTCGGTACAGAGGGCAGCTACCTGGTGACAGGATGCTAATCTCGAAAACCGGTCTCAGTTCGGATCGAAGTCTGCAACTCGACTTCGTGAAGCTGGATTCGCTAGTAATCGCGCATCAGCTATGGCGCGGTGAATACGTTCCCGGGCCTTGTACACACCGCCCGTCAAGCCATGGAAGCTGGGGGTGCCTGAAGTCCGTAACCGTAAGGAGCGGCCTAGGGTAAAACTAGTGACTGGGGCTAAGTCGTAACAAGGTAGCCGTACCGGAAGGTGCGGCTGGAACACCTCCTTTCTGGAGATGGTCAAATCGGTAAAATCTTTTTCGTCTGTGACTACTTCATTTTAAAATATTTGGTCTAAAGTCCAAAGCAGTCCAAAGTCAAGAGGTCAAGTTAAGACATTCAGACCCTCAGACCTTCAGACCTTCCCGCCGAAAGGCGGAAATACTTCGTACGTTCTTTGACATGCTGGTTTTTATAGAGAAGATATCAAATTTGATAAATTTTTGAATTGTAAGATTAATAAGAGATTACTCAAGAAAGTAATTAAGGGCAAACGGTGGATGCCTTGGCTCTCAGAGGCGATGAAGGACGTGACAAGCTGCGAAAAGCTGCGGGGAGGAGCAAATATCCTATATATCCGCAGGTATCCGAATGGGGCAACCCTCCAAGTTGAAGACTTGGAATCCCGGCGCAAGTCGGGAAGCGAACCTGGAGAACTGAAACATCTAAGTACCCGGAGGAAAAGAAAACAATAGTGATTCCCAGAGTAGTGGCGATCGAAATGGGAATAGCCCAAACCGACAATGTCTAGGCATAGTCGGGGTTGTAGGACCGGCATCATTATCATTAATACAGACTGAAACTACCTGGAAAGGTAGGGCATAGAAGGTGATACCCCTGTACGGGAATGTATTTATGATATAGCTGGTATCCTGAGTAAGGCGGGACACGTGAAATCCTGTCTGAACCCGCGGGGACCATCCCGCAAGGCTAAATACTCCTGAGAGACCGATAGTGGACTAGTACCGTGAGGGAAAGGTGAAAAGCACCCCGAACAGGGGAGTGAAATAGTACCTGAAACCGTTTGCTTACAATCGGTCGGAGCCTTGTCGCAAGACGGGGTGACGGCGTGCCTTTTGCATAATGAGCCTACGAGTTATCCTTACTAGCAAGGTTAAAACTTTAAGAGTTGGAGCCGAAGCGAAAGCGAGTCTGAATAGGGCGTATAGTTAGTAGGGGTAGACGCGAAACTTTGTGATCTATCCTTGGTCAGGCTGAAGTTCCGGTAACACGGGATGGAGGGCCGAACCAGTAAACGTTGAAAAGTTTTTGGATGAACTGAGGATAGGGGTGAAAGGCCAATCAAACTGAGAAATAGCTCGTACTCCCCGAAATGCATTTAGGTGCAGCCTTGAGTCGAGTTTTGCAGAGGTAGAGCTACTGATAAGGCTAGAGGGCTTCATCGCCTATCAAACCTTGACAAACTCCGAATGCTGCAAAATGGTGCTCAGGAGTGAGGCTATGGGTGCTAAGATCCGTGGCCGAGAGGGAAATAACCCAGACCATCAGCTAAGGTCCCGAAGTATATGTTAAGTTGGAGAAACGAAGTGCGACTGCCCAGACAGCTAGGATGTTGGCTTGGAAGCAGCCATTCATTTAAAGAGTGCGTAACAGCTCACTAGTCGAGCGGTTGTGCGTGGATAATAATCGGGCATAAACATATCACCGAAGCTATGGAATAGTGTGTAAAAGCATCATTGGTAGGGGAGCATTCCAGTCTGCGCCGAAGGTGTACCGTAAGGTATGCTGGAGCGGCTGGAAAAGAAAATGTAGGCATAAGTAACGATAAGGCAGGCGAGAAACCTGCCCACCGAAAGACTAAGGTTTCCTGATCAACGTTAATCGGATCAGGGTTAGTCGGGACCTAAGGGTAAGCCGAGAGGCGATCTCGATGGACAATTGGTTAATATTCCAATACCACCGCATGTTGCGATGGGGAGACGGAGGAGTGAAAGAACCGCCCGGTGACGGAATACCGGGTTAAAGGGAGTAGTTATATACATGGGTTAATAGCTTGTGTATGACGAACCTGATAGTACCGCGAGGCTTCGGCTGAACGGATAGTGTTCCTAATCAGACTTCCAAGAAAATCCTCTAAGCTTCAGACATGTGGTGCCCGTACCACAAACCGACACAGGTAGTCGAGGAGAGAATCCTAAGGTGCTCGAGTGATCCGTGGCTAAGGAACTAGGCAAATTAGACCTGTAACTTAGGGAAAAAGGTCCCCCTGTTATAACGGGGGCGCAGATAAATGGCCCAGGCGACTGTTTAACAAAAACACAAGGCTTTGCGAAATTGAAAGATGAAGTATAAGGCCTGACACCTGCCCGGTGCCGGAAGGTTAAGAGGGGGGGTTATCCGTAGTAATATGGAGAAGCTCTGAATTGAAGCCCCGGTAAACGGCGGCCGTAACTATAACGGTCCTAAGGTAGCGAAATTCCTTGTCGGGTAAGTTCCGACCTGCACGAATGGTGTAACGATCTGGGCACTGTCTCAGCCACGAGCTCGGTGAAATTGTAGTTCCGGTGAAGATGCCGGATACCCGCAACGGGACGGAAAGACCCCGTGAACCTTTACTATAGCTTAACATTGATTTTGGGTAAGTGATGTGTAGGATAGGTCGGAGACTGTGAACCGGTTTCGCTAGGAATCGGGGAGTCAACGTTGAAATACGACCCTTCATTTACCTGGAATCTAATCCCGCTCTGCGGGAGACATTGTTTGGTGGGTAGTTTGACTGGGGTGGTCGCCTCCAAAAGAGTAACGGAGGCTCCTCAAGGTGCCCTCAGCACGATTGGTAACCGTGCGGAGAGTGCAATGGCATAAGGGCGCTTGACTGTGAGACTGACAAGTCGATCAGGTACGAAAGTAGAGCATAGTGATCCGGTGGTTCCGTATGGAAGGGCCATCGCTCAAAGGATAAAAGGTACTCCGGGGATAACAGGCTGATCGCCGCCAAGAGCTCATATCGACGCGGCGGTTTGGCACCTCGATGTCGGCTCGTCACATCCTGGGGCTGGAGAAGGTCCCAAGGGTTCGGCTGTTCGCCGATTAAAGTGGCACGCGAGCTGGGTTCAGAACGTCGTGAGACAGTTCGGTCCCTATCTGTTGTGGGCGTAGGAAATTTGAGAGAACCTGACACTAGTACGAGAGGACCGTGTTGGACAGACCTCTAGTGTACCTGTTGTGGCGCCAGCTGCATCGCAGGGTAGCTATGTTTGGAAGAGATAAGCACTGAAAGCATCTAAGTGCGAAGCTCGTCTCAAGATGAGATTTCCCTTAAGGGTCGTTGTAGACTACGACGTTGATAGGCTGCAGGTGTAAAGGTGGCAACATCAAAGCCAAGCAGTACTAATTACCCGTGAGCTTTCTGAGGAATGTCTTATTAAACTTACAATTAACCAGCATGTCACGATATTTAAAGTCTTCAGGTGGCTTTAGCGGAGGGGTTCCACCTCTTCCCATTCCGAACAGAGAAGTTAAGCCCTCCTGCGCCGATGGTACTGCAGAGCAAAATGTGGGAGAGTAGGTCGCCGCCGACTTTACAGACAAAGCCCCGATTGGAAACAGTCGGGGCTTTTTTGTGTCCCTTTTATCCTTCACCCCCATTGTCTGCAGTGACACTTCCCGTGTATTTTTGAAGTTTTTTGTACCGTAATTATGCCGGATAAAATAAAAATGCTTATTTACATACGTTTCATTGATAAATCATGCCTGGCTTATCCGGAGATGAAGAGCTGGTACCCATTGATGACAAACATCATATGACAATGACTGAAATTCTTGAGAAACTGTCAACCTGTGTTGAGTTTGGCAAGATTGATATAAAATCACCCTATCCTCCTTCAATGAAAGATCAGGAGGGCGCTTTTGAACTGACACAGAATGCTCTATTACAGGTATCAGCCCGGGGGAGATACTTGAAGAGGCTCTTATACCCGCGATGTCAAGGGTAGGCCAGAAGTTCAGCAGGAATGAGATATTTGTTCCGCAGATGCTCATGGCTGCCAAGGCTATGAACAGCTCGATGATCCATCTCAGACCATACTACCTCTCCGGCGAGACTAAACGAAAGGGCACCTTCATAATAGGTACGGTGACGGGTGATCTGCATGATATCGGCAAGAATCTGGTTGCCATGATGATAGAAGGCGCAGGATGGGAGATAATTGACCTGGGCGTGGATGTCAGCGCTGACAAATTCATACAGGCTGCCGAAAAACACCCGGGAGCAGTGATCGGGCTTTCAGCACTGCTCACCACCACCATGGAGAACATGCGAAAAACCGTCGCTTCCTCAGGGAAGATTACTCTGACATAAAGATACTCGTCGGAGGAGCACCGGTGACTGCCGAGTTCTGTGAAAAGATCGGAGCCGATTATTATTCACCTGACCCCCAGGGCGCAGTGGAGTTTCTTAAAACGATCGCTCAATAGACAGCACTGATCCCTTATCAATCCCAACCTTATTAATTTTTGTCTACCTTCATGGACTAAACCAAATGAACAGATGAAAACGGTTTTGTCCGGCCGATCAAAAGAAGTAATAATAGATACAGAGGGACCCGTCATCATCATCGGTGAGTCAATCAACCCGACGAGGCGAAAAAGGCTCGTCTCCACTCTTCAGGAGAAGAACTTTGAGTACATGCTTTCTATTGCCAGATCGCAGATTAACGCCATGGCAGATGTGCTGGATGTAAACGTTGGCTTTCCCGGAGTTAAAGATGAGGAACTGTTACCTGAGGCAGTCGTTGCGCTGCAGGAACACTTTGACATACCCCTCTGCCTTGACTCTCCGAACCCGCCGCGATTGAGGCAGCCCTGAAGGTGGCAATGGGCAAGTGCCTTATCAATTCCGTGAACGGGGAAGAAAAATCGTTGCAGAGAATGTTGCCAATTGCAAAGGAATATGGTGCCGCTATAATCGGACTGGTCCTTGATGATGATGGCATCACCTCATGATCCGGAGAAACGGCTGAGGATAGCCGAAAAGATCATTGAACGCGCAGTCCGTGCCGGAATAAAGGAGGAGGATGTGATAATCGATCCCCTGGCCATGGCCGTCAGCGCAGATCCCAATGCGTGCAAGGTAACGCTTGAGACTATAAGGCTTGTACATGACAGGCTGGGCCATAACATTACGCAGGGCGCCAGCAATATTTCATTCGGCCTGCCAAACCGCGAGAACCTCAACAGTGCCTATATGGCCATGTCAATCATGCTGGGCCTCACATGCCCCATCGCCAATCCCGAGAAGATTTCAGGACTGGTGCGTGCGGCAGACCTTATTCTCGGAAGGGATGATTATGCAATCCGCTTCATTGAACATTATCAAAACACCTTGCCATCCTGAACAGGTTCACCTATACATTCAGCGAGCTGCTTCCGGACGTTGAGTCACTGGAACGTACAATGGGCTACGAGCCCGGCATTGCACCGGAACCCGTAACCATACTCACTAGAGAGGTGTCAGAAGAGCTCAGGCTAATGGGTGACATCAGGGCTGAATACAAGACTTTCAATAACATAACTTTTGACCGCGAAGACAAGAGCGTGGGAGTCGGGGGCATTATCTTCGCTGTCAGGCCTATTGTTTACAGGCAGATAAAGGATGCTGATGAGGTAGCTCTCTTTATCTGCACCGCCGGACCGTCAATAGGTGAGATGAGCCGGAAAAGCATGAAGGAAGGAGACCTTCTGAGGGGGTACATCTATGACGTCATCGGCTCCGAGGTGGTTGAGAATGCTGCTGACAGGATGCAGGAAGAACTGAAAGCCGAAGCAGCAGCGCGCGGGAAAATGATCACGAACAGGTTCAGTCCGGGATACTGCGGCTGGGACGTGGCTGAACAACACAAGCTATTCACCTTCTTCAGGGAAAACTTCTGCGGCATAACGCTTACAGAATCAGCGCTGATGAATCCGGTGAAATCGGTAAGCGGTATCATCGGAATAGGCAGGGATGTGAAATACGCCCACTACCAGTGTCACGTGTGTGATGACAAGAACTGCACCTACCGGAACAGGAAAACGAAGGTCTGAACTTACTTCCGGGGAGCGTTTAGACAGCCTTTCAATATCACAGAACCATCTTGTGGCCCGGATGCCTCTACGGAAAATTTACGTACATTTATCACGACAGTGAGAAATTATTCGTAAAAAAGAACCTTATGCTATTACTGGGTATTGACCTCGGCAGCTCATCAGTGAAGGTCTCCGTTGTCAACGGAGATACCGGCAGAGCACTATCATCCGCTTCATATCCTCCCTCCGAGATGGAGATCTCCGCCCCCATGCCCGGGTGGGCTGAGCAGGACCCGGAAGTGTGGTGGAGGAACTTTACCCTGGCCCTCGGAGCCTGTCTTAAACCTCTTGGCACAAAGAGGAAGGATATTGGCGCCATCGGGGTAGCTTACCAGATGCACGGGCTGGTCACCGTTGACAGTGACAGGAAGGTATTGCGACCCTCAATAATATGGTGTGACAGCAGGGCTGTGGAGACCGGCGAAAAAGCGTTTGAGAAAATGGGTAAGGACTTTTGCCTGCATCACCTTCTGAACTCCCCGGGCAACTTCACCGCCTCGAAGCTGGCATGGGTCAGGGAGAATGAGCCTGCCATCTTCAAGCGCATTCACAAAATCATGCTTCCCGGTGATTATCTTGCAATGAGGCTTACCGATGAGATTAAAACTTCATATACAGGGCTTTCAGAAGGAATCTTCTGGGATTTCATGAGGAACGAGATCTCGGAGGAGTTACTTGAATACTACGGCATTGCTCCTGAGCTGCTGGCTGAGCCTGCAGAGTCATTCTCAGTACAGGGTCACCTTACCACCGCCATGGCGGAGGAGCTCGGGCTGCCATCCGGCATACCCGTCTCATACAGGGCAGGTGATCAGCCGAACAATGCCTTGTCACTCAACGTACTGCATCCGGGTGAGGTGGCCACCACCGCCGGGACATCCGGGGTGATATACGGTGTCACCGATATTACTCAGTTTGACCCCCTCTCGCGTATAAACACCTTTCTGCACGTCAACCACACTGAACGGATAACGCGTCTCGGGGTGCTGCTCTGCATCAACGGTACCGGCATTCTGAACTCGTGGCTCAAGAAAAACACCGCGGCCGCACTTTCATACCCGGAGATGAATGACCTGGCGGCATCAGTGGAGCCCGGCAGTGACGGACTTGTAATCCTTCCCTTTGGAAACGGTTCCGAAAGAATGTTCCGAACAGCGACATAGGCGCATCGGTCCACGGCCTGAACTTCAACATTCACAGGCAGGGCCATCTCTACCGGGCGGCACAGGAGTCGATAGCCTACTCGTTCCGCTTCGGTCTCGAAATTATGAAGGAGACAGGCATTAACCCGGCAGTGATCAGGGCCGGTGAGTCGAACCTCTTCCAGAGCAGGGTCTTCAGGGAGGTGCTTTCCAGCCTCACATCCACCGTAATCACCCTTTACAATACTGACGGTTCGATAGGTGCAGCCCGCGGCGCAGGTATCGGATGCGGCTATTACAGATCGGAAGCAGGAAGCCTTCAGGGGCCTTGAGATAACGGGAACGAGCGAACCGGATGACAAACTGGCGCTGATCTATGATGAGAAATACATGGAGTGGCTTGATATTCTGGAAGATCAATTATATGAATTGAATTAATGCTATGGCAAAAAAGAAGACAGGTGAGGCCTTTCCGGGAATAGGGAAGATCAAGTATGAAGGCAGGGACTCAAAGAACCCTCTTGCATTCAAATGGTATGACCCCGAAGCAAAGGTCGGAGGCAAGAAAATGAAGGACATGCTGCGGTTTGCAATCGCCTACTGGCATTCATTCTGCGGCGACGGCACTGACACATTCGGGGCGAAGACGAGGGATTTCCCGTATGACGGTATGGAAGGCGACGAGCGGATAAAAGTCAAACTTGACATGGCCTTCGAGTTCTTTCAAAAGATTGGAGCACCGTTCTATTGTTTCCATGATACTGACCTTGTTGGAGACGGTTCTGTCTTCGAGATCGAAAAGCGCCTTGAGAAGTGGGTGCCGGTGATCAGGGCACGACAGAAGGAGACGGGCATGAAGCTGCTCTGGGGCACTGCGAACCTCTTCGGCAATCCCCGTTATATGAACGGCGCTGCCACCAATCCCGATTTCAACGTGCTGACCAACGCCGCCGTGCAGCTGAAGAATGCCATTGATGCCACCATTGCTCTTGGCGGTCAGGGATATGTCTTCTGGGGAGGTCGTGAAGGCTATCTGACACTTCATAACACTGATATGAAGCGTGAGCTTGATCATCTGGCCATGATGCTCACCCTGGCACGCGACTACGGCCGCAGGAAGGGATTCAGGGGGACCTTCTACATCGAACCCAAGCCGATGGAGCCCACCAAGCACCAGTACGACTTCGATGCCGCAACCGTGATAGGTTTTCTCCGTCACTATGGCCTTGACAAGGACTTCAAGCTGAATGTGGAGGTCAACCATGCCACCCTGGCCGGTCACTCGTTCCAGCATGACCTGCAGACGGCTGCTGATGCTGACATGCTCGGCAGCATTGATGCCAACAGGGGCGACTATCAGAACGGGTGGGATACTGATGAGTTCCCCACCAATATTAATGAGATCACTGAAGCCATGCTGGTCATTCTCAGGGCAGGAGGATTTAAAACCGGGGGCATCAACTTCGATGCTCACGTGCGACGCAACTCCACCGACCCCGAGGATCTCTTCATTGCTCATATCAACGGGATGGATACTTTTGCCCGCGGGCTGGTGATAGCTGACCGTATTCTCAAGGAATCAGATTATCTGAAAATGCGCAAGGCAAGGTATGCTTCGTTTGACAAAGGTGACGGCGCTCTCTATGAGAAGGGCAAACTTACTCTAGAAGACCTCCATGCCCTGGCTGCCAGGGCGGGAGAACCGAAGAAGATCAGCGGCAGGCAGGAGCTTTATGAGCAGCTCATAAACATGTATATCATCTGATATTATCATGGCCTTGTTCACCCCCGTACGTCGGTGGCAGCCTGCCTTTCGTCCGTTCAGCAGGCTGTCTGCCGGGGGGCGGATGCTGGCATTTACAGAAAGGGTGGTCAAGGGACCGCTCTTCGGATGCAGGATGTGCGGTAACTGTCTCCTCCAGGAGACAGCCTTCATATGCCATATGGAGTGCCCCAAGGGGATACGTAACGGTCCCTGCGGTGGCGTGAACAACGGGTATTGTTATGTTGATCCCACAAGACGCTGTGCCTGGCACCTCATATATGAGCGGTCACGCAGGATGAACCGTCAGCATAAACTGCTTGAGGTGCTCCCGCCGGTCGACTGGGACAGGGCCGGGACGGAGACATGGGGTGAGGTTGTTAGAAAGGTAAGGGAGGTGGGGCTGCGCAGCATTATACTTCCCTCATCAAGAAAAGGGATGAGCGTCGGAGCCCTGCTCGAAGAGAAGATCTTCAGGCCGATAAGGCAGCCGGACTGGTGGAGAGGGGATGCGGAGTATCACCCCCCGGCGGTGACTGAGCCACAGTCGCGCCTTGAGAGCGAGCTGCGCAGCGGAAGGTTCGTCATCACGGCGGAGGTGCAGCCGCCCCTGAGTGCAGCCACGGCAAAGCTTGAGGATAAGATCAGGCTGGTCAAGCCCTATGTTACCGCAATAAATTTCACCGACGGATCATCAGCGATCCCGAGGATGTCAAGCGCCGCCTGCTCTGCCGTGGCCGCATCACTCGGTGCGGAGCCGGTGATGCAGATCTCTGCCCGCGACAATAACCGCAACAGCCTCCAGTCACAGGCCATTGGAGCAAACGCCCTGGGAATAAATAACATTTTATGCCTTTCAGGAGACAGCCCGCGCGTGGGACCAAAGCCACGGGGTAACATGAACATCATCGATGTCGATTCGGTGCAGATGCTCTGGATCCTGAGGCGCATGAGGGATGAAGGCATCTGGCTCGACGGGCGGGAGATAAAAAACCGGCCACGGCTCTTCCTCGGGGCGGCGGCGGCGCCCCTGGCACAGGAGCCGGCTCTGCAGGTCATACGTGACAGGAAGAAGATCAATGCAGGGGCTCAGTTCCTGGAGACAAACCTTGTTTTTGACCCTGACATGCTTGACCCTTGGCTCGAATGCCTTGATAACGAGGGACTGCTTGACAAGGTGTACATCCTTGTAGGCATAAGCCCGCTCAAATCGATGAGCCTGGCACGCTACCTCAATGACAGCATACCAGGGGTGACCATACCCGATGCCGTGATGAAACGACTGGCGGGTGCCGGGGACAGGTTCCGGGAAGAGAGCATATCAATCACGGTTGAAACCATGAAGCGTCTCCGGGAGAAGCACGGGGTCAGCGGTGTTCATCTTATGCCTCTGGGGTGGGAGGCTGCAATACCTCAAATCATGGAGAAGGTACTATGAAGCTGATGACATCAAGGGAACTGGCCAGCTTCCTGCTTCAACGGATCGATCCCCCGGGGAAGCATATCCTCCCTGCGGATCCTGATTTCAATGACTGCCTTGACGGACTGATAATGGTTGATGTATACAACATACCTGCAGAATTTGTCAACGCACTATCCAGGGACCAGAGTGAAGAGAGCATCAGGGAGAGATTCAGGGGTGAAGCCACATGACGGCTCACAGAGCCAGGCTCCTGTAAGCGAGGCCGGAATAAAGAGAGAGGCTGTCCCTTTTTCGTTTGAGACAGCCTCTCCTGTGCGTTGCAGGTGATAAAAGGTTCCTAGTAGAACTTGTACCTCATATCTTTCACCTCTTTCTTGTCGCGGATAGCCTGGTAAGCCTCGTATGAGGCGCGTATCTGGTAATTGGAATTCAGCCTCTCACGAACCATGGCCATATCTTCAGCCGCTACCGGGTCAACGGTATTGACCACGAACAGGTAGACACCGTTATTTCCCCCGACCGGTTTTGAGAGCACTCCGGCTTCTGATGCCGATGCGGCTGAGATGAGTCCGGGTTCGATGCCTGCTCCCGGCACTGAGAAGGACCTGAAGTTGATGCCGCTTGCATCCTGTACAGTCGTATTGTAGTGTGATGCAATATCATATATCGTTTTCCCTTCAGCGGCCAGCTTCTTCATCTCCGCTGAGATGACCTCTGTCTTCTTGTTTTTTGCCAGGATAAACCTGATATCTGAAGAGACATCCTCAATGGGAGCCGTTCCCTCTTCCTGGACCCTGGCACAGTAGGCCACAACATACATGTCAGGAAGCTCGAAGACCGCCTGGCTGCTGTTGTCGAGAACGATTGTCCCCTGCTTGCTGTTCTGGAAGAGCGCCATCACCAGTCCTCTTGCCTGCTCCAGTCCGGGAAGCTCTTTCTGATCAGGAGTTACATTCATGGCCAGCTTCTTGTTCAGACTGCCCTCAGCAACAGCCTGGTTGAACTTCTCATATGTGTTATTGGTGCCTGCAAACTGTGATGCCTCGGCATAGATACGCTGCGTTGTAACGTTGCCGGGTATCACCTGGCGGTCAACAATACCGATATCATATTTTTTTACCCTGGTGCTCTGGTCAAGTATCTTGATTATATGCAGTCCGTATGTGGTCTCTACCGTCACAAGATCTCCCTTTTTACCGGAGAAGCATGCGTTATTGAATGGTATGATCATCATACCCTCACTGAACCATCCGAGATCACCACCTATCTGGGCTGATCCCTGGTCATCAGAGTTGGCCATGGCCAGCAGATTGAAGTCGATCCCTGACCTGATGAGACTCATCAGGCTGTCTGCCTCCTTCCTTGCCTGGGTCATGTTCCTGGCAGCATTGGGGGACAGGAGTATGTGAGCAGCCCTGACGGAGTCGGGACGCTCGGCTATGTCAATGATGCGTGCGAGCTTATAGGCGCCGTTTTCAAACCAGGGCCCAACTACTGCACCCCTGTCACCTGACAGGGCCAGTTCCTTAAGGTTCTCAGGCAGTGCTGAAAGGGGAGTGTAAAAACCTGTGTGACGCGTGTCTGCCGTCAGATTGATATATTGAATAATGTCAGTTGCAGCAGCGAAATTATCCTTCTCCTTTGTCGCCCAGTCTTCAGTCTCCTTCAGGTCTGATTCCGAGGGAGCTATGTCAAAAACCATGTATTCCATGTCACGCTGGGCCGTGCGCTTATAGTTATCCTTATGCCCGTCGTAATACTTTCTGATCTCATCCGGGGTCACAGTAACGGCACTGTCGGGAACTGCCGCATAGTTTCGTGCCATATAGCTGAGGCTGACGGTCTTGGTCAGGAGACTGGCTTCATATTCCGACTGTTTGCCTGTCACGTATAGTCCCTTTGACATGAGGTTCACAAGCTTTGTGTTCAACCTGTCATTGATGATCTGGTCCTCAAAGAAGAGCCAGTATCTTTTGGTGGCCTCATCGGTCTCGGTGGCTTTCAGAAAGTTGACAAGGAATGATCCGTTGAACATGCCGGTCTTCGGATCGGAGAACAGCTGCCTCACTATCGGATGAGGGTCATCGCCGAAAACCATCATCTCGACCTCATCGGGACTCACCGCCAGGCCGGTCTTCCTGTATGTCTTGCCCATCAGCCTGTCAGACAGCGTCTGCTGCCATACCTGCTCCCTTATGCTCTCAGCCATCTGTTCATTGATGTCAGTTGAACCGGACATTTTGTATATCTCAGTCGAGTTCCTGAACCCTCGCCTCAAATTCCGGGTATGAAGACCTCACCGTCAATACGGGCCATTCATAATATTTATCTCGCCTTTCGTCGCTGGGCGTTGTTGTTGCCAAAGAAATCACTGACACAAAGAGAAGCAGTGACAGACCCAATAACGCCTGCCACCAATCGGTCCTGCCTTCTCTCTTAAAGTCTGAAGTACTGACATCGGAAAACTGTTTATCTGATTGAAGTCTACCTGTTGAAAAATACAGGCGACAAATATAACAAAATTCAGTTAAACAAACGGATGGGGGTATCTTCTCAATTAATAAACTGCCGTCTGAATGTGATAATTCTCATGTTTCATGTATATCTTGCAGTAAGATAATATATTGTAACTGTCTAAAAAGTAGAGAAACTATGTCAAGAAACCTGAGAGGTCTCTCTGCGCGAAAAGGTGTGGCAGACGGGCTCTATGACGAGATTGTCAGGGCTGCAGGACGGGTTGATGCATCGGGTGATAAGAGGCTCATTTCCGTTGCCGGCGATTTCTGACGGGCCATGCGCTGTGATGGGAGCAAGCTCCTTTTATGATTTCCTGCGCAGGGATCATATTGGGAAAAAGGCGTTCGTCTGTGACGGTACGGCCTGTCTCACCTCAGGCAGGCAGGCTGACGTTAAGCGAAGCCTGATGGAGAGCTATGCCGGGCATGAGATCGGGGTTGTGACATGCCTAGGGCACTGTCATGCAAACGATGCCTTCATGGTCAACGGAGAGGTGCGGATCGTGGGCGTGACAGCGCGTCCCCGGTGCTGACGACCTTAACCAATACTGACAGGCCGGCACTGCTGGCTCCCACGGGTGATACCGGGGAATACTACTCCCGGCAGACAGGTGGGTGTCTGACACCGTCCGCGGCGCTGAGGGAGCTGGAGCTGTCGGGACTGAGGGGACGCGGCGGCGCCGGATTCCCGTTTCATCTGAAGGTAAAATCATCACTTGAGGCGAAGGCCGAAAGGAAGTATATCGTATGCAATGCCGATGAGGGTGATCCAGGCGCCTTTTCTGACAAGTGGCTTCTCGAAGAGCGTCCTCACTCGGTGCTCTTCGGGATGCTGATGACGGGTCTCATCACCGGAGCTGATACGGGCGTGGTCTATATACGGGGCGAATATCCCCTTGCCGTTAGAAAAACAAGGGAGGCCGTCAGGGAGCTTGAGGATGCCGGCATCACTGCAGGCCCGTCAGGCGAGGCCGCCTTCCGCTTCCGCTTTCATGTGGTTGAGGGGTCAGGTGCATATATTTGCGGCGAAGAGACATCGTTGCTCAACTCCCTGGAAGGACTGAGGCCCGAGGTCAGGACCCGTCCGCCCTTCCCGGCCGTCTATGGACTCTTCGGCATGCCCACCGTCCTGAGTAACGTAGAGACATTCGCCAACCTACACTATATACTGAAAGAAGGAGGTTAGGCGTATGCCGCCCTTGGAACAGAAAAATCTCCCGGCACCAAGCTCGTCTGCCTCGACGGTGCCTTCAGCAGACCGGGACTGTTTGAGGTGAAGATGGGCACTCCGCTGAGGAACGTGCTCAACGATATGGGCGGGGGAACACGGTACCCGGTCAAGGCGTTTCAGGTGGGCGGGCCCCTGGGTGGAATAGTACCGGCCTCTAAGGTCGGCGACCTGACTCTCGAATTCGAGTCGTTCAGCCGCGAGGGATTTCTGCTGGGTCATGCAGGCATCGTATCAATTCCCGCGGATTTTCCAGTAATAAAACTCCTTGAACACCTCTTCGAATTTACAAAGAGAGAGTCATGCGGAAAATGTTTCCCCTGCAGGATAGGATCCATACGTGGTCATGGAACTGCTCACGAGAGCATATGAGAGAGGGGCGAAGATTGACAGGCAGCTCTTTGACGACCTGCTTGAGACGATGCAGCTGGGATCACTGTGCGCGCTGGGAGGCGGATTGCCATTGCCGGTTCAATAATGCCCTGCAATATTTCAGCCAGGAACTGGACGATTATTTCACTGCAAAAACTGAGGCCATGGAAGACACAGCATATATTGACAACCAGCCGTTCCCTGTCATTACAGGCGAGACAATACTTGACTTTGTACGAAGGATGCAGGGACGGGAAATCATACCCACCCTGTGCCAGGCCGACAACCTCGAGAATTACGGATCATGCCGGATCTGCTCCGTGGAGGTGGCCCTGAAGGAGAACGGTCCGGCCAGGGTGATGGCATCATGCCATACACCGGTGGCTCCGGGATATTATATCTATCCCTCCACGGAAAAAATCAGGAGGCTGAGACGAAATATCATCGAACTCGTTCTTTCAGAATACCCTCCCGGCAAGCTGAAGCCTGACCCCGGCATGCTTCCGACGGAGTTTCAGAGAGTTGTGGCTGAAGCCGGAAGCCCTGCGGTAAGATACCAACTGTCAGTCAGGGAATTCGAAACGGACAGGAGCCATCCTTATATATGGTCTGACCTCACTGAATGCATCAAGTGCTACCGTTGCGTCAGAGCCTGTGACGAACTGCAGGCCGAGCATGTCCTCGGTATCCACGGAAGAGGTCATGAGAGCCGCATAATAAAGGGATATGACCGCACTTTCAGGGAATCGCCCTGCGTCTCATGCGGAGCCTGTGTTCAGACCTGTCCGACCAATGCGCTCTCAGACAGGTACTCAACAAAGACCCTCGCGGCAGACAGCATCGTACGGACTACCTGCACATACTGCGGCGTGGGATGTAACCTGGATGTCAAGGTGATTGACGGCAGCGTGAGGGGCATACAGGCCCCGCTCGACGGTGCGACAAACAGGGGGCATACATGCCTCAAGGGGAGGTTTGCCTTTGAGTTCTATAACCACCCTGACAGGCTCCGTTCACCGCTGATGAGGAAAAACGGTGTCTTCACGGAGGTCTCCTGGGATGAGGCGTATGATTATACCGCCTCCCGGTTCAGGGAGATCAGGGAGAAGTATGGTCCTGATGCCCTGGCAGGTATATCCTCGGCACGCTGTACCAATGAAGAGAACTACCTCATGCAGAAGTTTTTCAGGATCGTCATCGGCACCAACAACATTGACGGGTGTGCACGTGTATGCCATGCTCCCACGGCTATGGGCATGCAGTGGGCATTCGGTACCGGAGCAGCCACCAACTCAATTGACGAGCTTTACAAGACGGGATGCATACTCATTATAGGGGCCAATCCGTCAGCTGCACACCCGGTGACCGGGGCACGCATAAGGGCACTGGTTGAATCGGGAACACCCCTGATCGTCATTGATCCGCTGAAGATTGAGCTGGCCAGGCTGGCAAAATATCACCTGCAGATCAACCCTGGCACCAACGTCGCAGTGCTCAACATGTTTGCATGGTATCTCTTCAGCGAAGGACTGATTGACGATGAGTTCATCAGCTCACGCACCGAAGGGTGGGAAGATTTCAGACGATATCTAACGGCACTTGATATTGATGCCCTTGAAGCGATATGCGGTGTAGACCGCGAACTTGTGAGAGCCGCGGCACACGAGTATGGAACGGCACATGCTGCCATGGAGTTTCACGGTCTGGGTGTGACGGAGCACTGGCAGGCGACCAAGGCGATAACGCTTATCTCGAACATTGCAATGATGACCGGCAATATAGGCAAGGAGGGCGTAGGCGTCAACCCGCTGCGCGGACAGAACAATGTGCAGGGGGCGGCCGACATGGGTGTACAGCCTCATCAGGGTGCCGGTTACCTCGATGTGACCAAACCTGAGAACATGGCTGCTTATAAGGCATTTTACGGCGTTGACCACCCGTCAGTGCCGGGCTACCGGATCCCGGAGATGTTCTCCGCCGCAGGCAGAGGAGACCTGAAAGCCCTGTGGATCATGGGAGAAGATATATTGCAGACAGACCCCAACACCTGTCATGTGAGGAGCTCACTGCAGGAACTTGAATTCCTGGTTGTCCAGGAACTCTTTATGACCGAGACGGCGCGGATAGCCGATGTGATCTTCCCGGCATCTTCGTTCCTCGAGAAGGAGGGGACCTTCACCAATGGCGAGCGCCGGATACAGAAGGTTCAGAAGGTGGTGGAGCCGCTTGAGGGAACGAAGCCCGACGGTCAGATTGTGGTTGACATGATGAACCGAATGGGCTACAATCAGGAGGGATACTCGGCCGATGTGTTACTTAAGGAGATAGCAGGCATCGTGCCTTTCTTCAAGGGGGTGAAATGGGATGAGCTCGGTGACAACGGCAAACAGTGGCCTGTCAAAGAAGATGGCACTGACACAAAGATACTCCACACCGAAACATTCAAGAGGGGAAGGGGCAAATTCCATTCGTGGGACTACGACCTGTCTCCGGAACTGAATGAGAATGCCGCGCGTTTCCCCTACATCCTTACCACGGGGCGACTGCTGGAACATTACAACAGCGGCACCATGACCCGCCGTACCCCTAACAGGGAGCTCGTTACGGAAGACATACTCTTTGTGCATCCTCATGATGCCGGGCTTAAGGGACTTGCAACGGGAGACTTTGCAAGGATCTTCTCGGCGCGCGGTATGACCACCATGAAGGTGCAGGTTACCGATGTCGTCAAGCCCGGGGTGATATACACCACATTCCATTTCCCCGAGGCCGCGATAAACTTCCTCACCAGCGATGTGGGCGATGAGTTTACCCTCACCCCTGAATACAAGGTTGTGGCGGTTGATTTCGAGAAATCTCTGTACGGCATCTTCCAGCGTGCCGAATGCCGTACGGACTTAAAAAGTAAAAATAATTGAATTTACCCCCAAAAAAATGGGGGTTGATCTAAGAACTTACATAATAAGTCAAAAAATACCCTAAAAAATAGGGGGTATATTCGAAAATGATCTATTTTTACAAAAAAATCAGATCATGGCAGAATTACGTTTCAGTGCATTGAAGGAACTGTTCAACAGGGAGACTGTAGAGGTTTCCGTTCCGAAAGCGACAGTATCCTCCTATTTTTCAGAGAATGTTTTTGACAAGGTGAAGATGGAGCGCTATCTGAGCCGGGAAGCCTACAAGGCGGTATTGACGGCGATAGATGAGGGTACTCCCATCACCAGGCAGATAGCCGACCAGGTGGCAACAGGCATGCAGGCATGGGCCATGGAGCATGGTGTCACCCATTTTACTCACTGGTTTCATCCTCTTACTGATGCCACAGCCGAGAAGCATGACTCATTTGTCGGGAGGGGTGAGCGCGGCTCGATCATCGAGATCTTCTCCGGGGAGGTGCTGGTTCAGCAGGAGCCTGACGCCTCAAGCTTTCCCAGCGGTGGCATCAGGAACACTTTTGAGGCAAGGGGATATACGGCATGGGATGTGTCGTCACCTGCCTTCATCGTCGGGAATACCCTCTGCATACCGACAGTCTTTGTCTCTTATACAGGAGAGGCTCTCGATTACAAGACCCCCCTGCTTCGTTCGCTGGCCGCGCTTGACCGCGCTGCCGTTGAGGTATGTCATCTCTTTGACAAGGATGTAAAAAAGGTCATCGCGACCCTCGGATGGGAACAGGAATACTTCCTTATAGACGAGGCTCTCTATTATGCACGTCCTGATCTCATGCTTGCTGACCGGACCCTGATGGGGCATCCCTCATCAAAGGACCAGCAGCTTTCCGACCATTACTTCGGTTCAATACCGGAGAGGGTGAAGGCATTCATGACTGAGTTCGAATATGAGGCATACAAGCTTGGCATCCCGGTAAAGACACGCCATAACGAGGTGGCTCCTAACCAGTTTGAGTGTGCCCCGGTGTACGAGGAGGCTAACCTGGCCGTGGACCACAACCAGCTCATCATGGATATAATGCGACGGGTGGCCAGGAGGCATAAGTTCAGGGTCCTGTTCCATGAGAAACCTTTTGCGGAGGTCAACGGTTCAGGCAAGCACAGCAACTGGTCGATGGCGACGGACACTGGAGTTAACCTCCTGTCGCCCGGCAAGAACCCGAAGACCAACATGCAGTTCCTCACATTCCTCGTTAACGTGGTCAAAGCCGTAAATGACAACCAGGAACTGCTCAGGGCAAGCGTCACCAACGAAAACAACTCCTACAGGCTGGGCGGTCATGAGGCTCCTCCTTCTATCATCTCTGTTTTTCTCGGAAGCTATATCTCAAACATACTCGACGGAATAGCCAGCAAGGTCAAAGACAAGAAGATGACCCCGCAGGAAAAGACGGAGATCAAGCTTGGCCTCGGCAAGATACCGGGTATTTTCCTTGACAATACCGACCGCAACCGCACATCACCCTTTGCCTTTACCGGCAACAGGTTCGAGTTCAGGGCCGTGGGCTCATCTGCCAACTGCAGCTCCGCCATGATCGTACTTAATGCAGCAGTCGCCCGCCAGCTGAAGATCTTCACTGATGAGGTCAACAGACTGACTGACAAAGGCGTAAAAAAGGATGAGGCTATCTTCCAGGTCCTGAAAAAGTGCATCACTGATTCAAAACGAATTAGATTTGAGGGTGACGGATACAGTGAGGAGTGGCACCGTGAAGCGGCACGAAGGGGCCTCTCCTCTGAAGCGAGTGTGCCTAAGACACTCAAGGCATACGTTAACGCCTTGTCGCGCGAGACCCTCGTTGGCACCGGTACGCTGACCGACCGTGAGCTGGAGAGCAGGGTGGAGGTTGAGCTGGAGAAGTTCACAAAGAAGCTGCAGATAGAATCACGGGTTCTCGGCGACCTGGCAATAAATCATATCGTACCTACTGCGGTGAACTACATGACATCGCTCGTTGAAAATGTCAGGGGACTGCGCGAGATATTTGACGACAACGAGTACATAAGACTGGCCGGGGCACGCAAGGATCTCATAATAATCATCTCGGATCATATAACAATGATTAAAAAGCTTGTGGCCGAAATGATTGAGGAACGGAGGAATGCCAACATTCTCGGGGACCTCTACAAGAAGGCAGTTGCCTATGAGAGCAATGTCAAACCCTACCTCAATGAGATCAGATTCCATATTGACAAGCTTGAACTCGTGGTTGACAACGAGTTATGGCCGCTGCCCAAGTACCGTGAGCTTCTTTTTACAAGGTAGTTTATTTCATATTTTTTGTGGTCTTAAGTGTCCTCCTCCGGGAGGGCATTATTTTTGCTGTAAGGTCACCCGGAAGGTAATTATTGGAATGGCGTTACGTTAACATTAATAACAATCATTACTTTTGCATCTAACTAAGGTGTTCAGCATGAATAGACCATTAATCCTCATATTTACACTGGTTTTACTTCTTCCTGTTGCTCTCAGTGCACAGAAGCAAAAGACTGAGCGTGCCTACTCAGCCTACCAGGCCGGAAGCTACTATGAAGCCACAGACTTTTTCAAGGATGTCTACTCCAAGACCCGTGACAAGCAGGTGAAGGCTGAAATGGTCTTTATGGTTTCAGAGTGCTACCGTCTGATCAACGACCCGAAAAATGCCGAGCTATGGTATAAAAGGGCCGTCAGGTCTGCATTCCCCAGGCCTGAGGCACAGTACTGGCTGGCGGAGAGCACGAAGAAGCTGGGACGCTACCCGCAGGCCATAGAGGAGTTCCGCAAATACCGGCAGCTTGTGCCCGGCGACCCCCGTACCGAGCAGCAGATACGAGCCTGTGAGCTTGCCATCGAATGGCAGGCCTCCCCTGAATCGTATAACGTTGAGGAGCTGAAGGAGGTCAACTCCAGGAACTCGGACTTCAGCCCTGCATTCGGGCGCGATGATAATGGCCTCCTCTGGTTTACATCATCACGTGATGACGCGCAGGGGAACAAGGAGCATGGTGCCACGGGACAGAGCTTTACAGATCTTTTCGAGACCAGGCTTGACAAGAAGGCCAAGTGGAGCACCCCCGTACCGGTTGATTTCCTCAACAGTGAGTTTGAGGACGGTACCCCGTCATTCTCATCAGATTTTACCGAGGTATATTTCACCCGATGCGAGGCGGGGAAGCGTGAAAACAAGGGATGTGTGATAATGTATTCCACCCGTGAGGGTACACGCTGGTCGGACCCGGAGAAGCTGGAGCTGCTTGCCGACTCGCTCGTAGCCGCCCACCCCTCAATCTCTCCTGACGGCCAGACGCTCTATTTCGTCTCCGACATGCCGGGAGGACTGGGTGGAAAAGACATATACCGATCCACCCGCACCTCGCCCGGCAGCCCGTGGTCGAGGCCCGAGAACCTTGGAACCGATATAAACACCAGAGGCAATGAGCTCTTCCCATTCATCCGCGAGAACGGAACACTCTATTTCGCTTCTGACGGTCACATCGGAATGGGCGGCCTTGATATCTTCAGGGCGACACCCCAGACCGGCAACAGCTGGATTGTCAATAACATGAGGCCGCCGATAAACAACCCGGCAGACGATTTTGGCATTACCTTCGAGAAAGGTGCCGAGAAGGGAATCTTCAGCTCGTCACGCAAGGGGCGCGGAGTTGATGACCTATATACCTTCGAGATGCCGCCGCTGCTGTTCGGCATCACAGGCCTCGTCAGGGATGAAAAGAGCGGTCAGCCCGTTCAGGGTGCAACGGTACAGCTCATCGCCAGCGACGGCGCCAACATGCAGACAGAGACAGGCAATGCAGGCGACTTTAAATTCAGCCTCAGACCCGAAGTTGATTATATCTTCCTCGCTTCAAAAAGGGGCTTCCTGAACGGTAAGGAGAAAGAGACCACCAGGGGACAGGACAAGAGCCGCGAGTTTATGGCTACAATCCTTCTGACACCTATTGACAGGCCTATTGAGCTGCCGAACATCTTCTACGACTTCGGTAAGTGGGACCTGCGGCCCGAATCCATGGTCTCCCTTGATAAGCTGGTTGAGACTCTTAATGACAACCCGAATGTGACCATTGAGCTGATGTCGCACACCGACTCGCGTGACACCGAGGAGTACAACATGGATCTTTCACAGAAGAGGGCGCAGTCGGTTGTGAATTACCTCATCGGGAAGGGGATCGCCTCTGACAGGCTTACTGCCAGGGGTTATGGTGAGACCAGCCCGAAAGTGGTGGATGCCGTCATCATGGAGGACGCTCCGTTCCTGCGTTCCGGAGTCACCCTTAACGAGCAGTATATCAACTCTCTCGGCAGCGAGGAACAGAAGGAGATAGCTCATCAGATCAACCGGCGCACTGAATTCAGGGTGCTGAGGACCGACTATGTTCCTGCAGACTAAAGCGGGAAAGGATCTTTATAACCATTATGACTGACAGGTCGCGCTACGCCACGAGAGGAGTATCATCCGGGAAGGAGGAGGTTCACGCTGCTATCAGCAACGTAGATAAAGGGATCTTCCCCCGGGCTTTCTGCCGTATAATTCCTGACATTCTGGGCGGAGACCCCGGGTGGTGCAATATCATGCATGCCGACGGTGCAGGCACCAAATCGTCACTGGCATATGTCTACTGGAAGGAGACAGGAGACCTCTCCGTATGGAAGGGTATAGCCCAGGATGCCGTGGTGATGAACCTCGACGACCTGCTGTGTGTGGGCGTGACGGATAACATCCTCCTGTCGTCAACAATAGGAAGGAATAAGAACCTTATCCCCGCCGAGGTTATCAAAGCCATCATTGAGGGTACGGAAGAGTTCCTCAGCCGGATGCGCGATGCGGGGATAGGGATATGGTCAACCGGGGGAGAGACGGCTGATGTGGGAGACCTGGTGAGGACGGTGATCGTTGACTCCACTGTCACTGCCCGGATGAGGAGGGCTGACATCATTGATAACGCCCGGATCAGCACGGGTGATGTTATCGTGGGCCTGGCATCGTTCGGTCAGACAAACTACGAAGACAGGTATAACGGCGGCATGGGCAGCAACGGGCTCACCTCTGCACGGCATGATGTCTTTCACGACTATCTCGCCAGCCTCTACCCTGAGAGTTTTGACGGTGCGATACCAGACTCCCTGGTTTATTCAGGCAGCAGGAAGCTCACTGACGCGACAGCCGTTCAGGGGGTGAATGCCGGGATGCTCGTCCTGTCACCTACACGCACCTACGCCCCTGTGATAAAAAAAGTGCTTGAGGTGATGAGACCTGCCATCCATGGAATGGTACACTGTTCGGGAGGCGGCCAGACTAAGATCCTTCACTTCATTGACAGTATGCATGTTATCAAGGACAACCTCTTTCCTGTACCACCTCTGTTCGAAATGATTCAGTCCGGTTCCGGCACCCCGTGGGAGGAGATGTACCGTGTCTTCAACATGGGGCACAGGATGGAGCTGTATGTTGACAGGGATGACGCCCGGGCCATAATTGATATTGCCTCCGGATTTAATCTTGACGCTCAGATCATCGGCCGGTGTGAACCCTCTCCCTCCCCAAAACTTACTGTCAAAAGCGGGTTTGGGGAGTTTCATTACTAGGTTGACTGGCCATCTGAAGGTCAGTCTTCAGTCCTGACTGCCGACTGCTGACTGCCGATTGCCGACTGCACTATTGCGCCTCCCCTGCAAACTGGCCCCTTCGCTAAAATGATCCACCGGATCATTTTTTAACGCTCGGCCCTCTCTTGCCTATTGCCTTAATATAATTACCTTTGCACCCTGAAATTTGGCGAGTAATGACAAACAATCTTATTCTTGACAGGCTGCTGGGTGTGAAGAAGCGCTTTGTGGAGGTTGGCGAACAGCTGAACTCCCCTGACGTGATGTCGGACATGAAGCGCTATGTCAGGCTGAACAAGGAATACAAGGAGCTTAAGCCCGTTGTTGAGGCTTACGAAAAATACAAAAGCGCAATCGATAACCTTGAGAGCGCAAGGGCATTGCTGGCTGCAGAGAAGGATGAGGAGATGCGCGAGATGGCCAAGGCTGAGATAGATCAGCTGGTCAACACCATCCCCGATATGGAGGAGGATATCAGGTACCTCCTGTTGCCGGTTGATCCGGAGGATGACAAGAATGCCGTGATCGAGATACGTGCCGGTACCGGAGGCGATGAAGCAAGCATCTTTGCGGGCGACCTTTTCCGGATGTATTCAAAGTACGTTGAATCGCAGGGATGGAGGCTTGACCTGAACTACTTCACCGACGGCACTGCAGGCGGCTATAAGGAGATTGTGTTTACCGTCATCGGTGAGGGTGTCTACGGCATCATGAAATATGAGTCCGGCGTGCACCGCGTGCAGCGGGTACCCCAGACCGAAACCCAGGGACGCATCCACACCTCCGCTGCCACTGTGGCAGTGCTGCCTGAGGCAGGCGAGTTCGACATCGAGGTGCGCAGCGAAGATATCCGCAAGGACACCTACTGTTCATCCGGCCCGGGCGGACAGAGTGTGAACACGACCTACTCAGCCATCAGGCTTACACATGTGCCTACAGGAATTGTTGTCACCTGCCAGGATGAGAAATCGCAGATCAAGAACCTGGAGAAGGCTATGAAGGAACTGCGCACGAGGCTTTATAACCTCGAGTACCAGAAGTACCTTGACGAGATCTCACAAAAGCGCAAGACAATGGTTTCAACCGGCGACCGGTCGGCCAAGATCAGAACATACAACTATCCCCAGGGGAGGGTCACTGACCACCGCATCAACCTGACGATTTACAACCTTCCGGTGGTGCTCGACGGGAACATACAGGAGCTGCTCGACAAGCTTCAGATGGCAGAGAATGCTGAGCGTCTGAAGGCAAGTGATTATTAATACCAGGATAATGCATTCAAAAGAAATCTTTCAGCAGATACTTAAAAAGAAATCCTTCCTCTGCGTAGGACTGGATCCTGAAATATCAAAGCTGCCCGCATGCCTTTCAGGCATGGAGGAACCTATTTTTGAGTTCAACAGGCGGATCATTGATGCAACTCATAAATACACAGTTGCCTACAAACCCAATTTTGCCTTTTATGAGTCCTACGGAGTCCGTGGGATGGCAGCTCTTGATAAAACGGCACGCTATATTAACAAGCTCGACACCAATATCTTTATTATTGCCGACGCAAAGCGCGGTGACATTGGCAATACCTCAAAGATGTACGCACGGGCGGTATTCGGGGAGATGCCCTTTGACGCCGTTACAGTTGCTCCTTATATGGGAGAAGATTCCATTACTCCTTTCCTGTCGTATCCCGGCAAATGGGCTGTCATACTGGCCCTGACCTCAAACAGGGGGGCCGAGGACTTTCAGTACCACACTGACAAGGGTCAGAGGCTGTTTGAGAGAGTGCTGACGGTTACTCAGAGATGGGGAACAACTGACAATATTATGTATGTTGTGGGAGCCACCAGGGCGGAGATGCTTGCAGAGGTACGCAAGATCGTGCCTGATCATTTTCTTCTTGTGCCGGGTGTCGGCGCCCAGGGGGGCAGCCTGGAAGAGGTGGCGAAGTATGGAATGAACAGTCACTGTGGGTTGCTTGTCAACTCTTCGCGCGCAATCATTTACGCTGACAGCACTGAGAACTTCGCCGAAGTAGCCGGGGAGAAGGCCCGGGAGATGCAGGAGGAGATGGCTGTGTACCTGGAGGGAAAAGGTTTGAAGGCCTGAAGTCTGTCGCCCCGCAAACGGGGCTCCGTATGAAGGTCTGAGGTCTGAAGGCCATTCGCTGCGCTCCGTCTGAAGGTCCATTAGATTTGTCTCGTAGAACCACATTCTAATCGACAAGCTCTTAACTTTTAATGCCTCACTACTGCTTCCGCCTATTGCTTGCTGCCTACTGCCTGCTGTGGACTGCCGATTGCTAATTCCGCGGCCACCATCTTCCTTATCGGGGGGATAAAAAGGAATGCGGCGACGCCCAGTGATGCAATGCCGCTGCCGGAGATGATGAATGCGTTCCCTATCCCTATCGTGTCAGCAATATATCCTGTCGCCAGCAGGCCTATCATTGAGGGTAGCAGGGTTATGCTGGAGTAAAGGGAGAACACTCTTCCGAGGGCTGTCGGTTCCACCATGGTCTGCATGACAACAGTGAAGGAACCTGAATAGAGGGTCAAGGTGATGCCACCCACGGCAGTGATGGCGGCGAAGATGGCGAACCCTGAAGGAGGCAGTATCCCGGAAAAGATGAAAGTGAGACCCAGGACCAGGTAGGTCATGTTGATCAGAACAACCTTGAAGTTATTAAGCCGGCGGTGCCCGATAATTGCTCCTCCGATAAGCATGCCTATCCCCCATGCTATCTCCACGATGCTCATCATGTATGTTGTGCCGCTGAAGTGCTCGAGTGTCATCAGCGGGAAGAGGGCTGCAACAGGCATTATGAAGAACATGGCTGACAGGGCCAGGATGAAAAGCCATAGCAGCCCTGGCTTGCCGTAGATCTCCCTCAGCCCTTCCATCAGTTCTCTGCCAAGATGCGGTTTGGCTGTTTCTGACCTATCCGGATCAGGGATATGGACCATCAGCAGAGTTGATACGGCAATTAGAGCGC
The DNA here is from genome assembly GCA_963696805.1 of uncultured Rikenellaceae bacterium. Lineage (GTDB taxonomy): Bacteria > Bacteroidota > Bacteroidia > Bacteroidales > VadinHA17 > SR-FBR-E99. Next base: position 177,115 of record CAVOLF010000004.1, on the reverse strand, counting down.
CGGCAACGTCAATAAGCAGTATCCACTGCAGCTGAAAGAGGCTTATCAGCAGGGCTGCCAGGGCAGGACTGGCAATAGTACTGACAGAATGTATCATGTTGTTTATGCCAGCGATCCTCATCAGCTTGTCCTGAGGCGCCAGCAGCGGTACCGAAGCCTGCATGGCAGGGACGTGAAAAGCCATCCCGGCAGAGCGCATCATCAACAGGAGATAGACATAGTAGATCTTCGGCTCGGTAATCCAGAAGAGCGAGGCCAGTGCCAGGGTGCATAACGCAATGAAGAGATCGGCAAAGATCATCGTCCGCTTCCTGTTCCAGCGATCGACGAAAACACCGGTGAAGAGCCCGAGAACCAACTGGGGCAGGAGAGAGGCGATAGTGGCATAGGCCAGCACCTCTGCCGATCTGGTCTCAACACTCAGCCAGAAGATGACGGCATAAGCCACCACGTAGCTGCTCAGAGTTGAGAATAGCTGCCCCGTAAATATTATCGCGAAAACTCTTTTCCAGTCAGACATAATGCCCCCTGAATATTTATGATTTCCAGCTGTTGTCAATGAAAACACAAATATAATCTCTTTTGTTCCAGACCGGAAAGATGGCATTTCAGAGTGGCTAATCCGGGTTCCTCTTCAGGCAGAATTCGCCCTGTAGCAGAAATGGCTGATTTCCCCGGAGCAGGAGCCGGGGAAATTCCGGCGACCTGTGAATAATGTAATTTTTTGCGGGAATTTTGTAACGGTATAAAGACGAAAGTGACTCAACTTTGTATTGCAATCTGGGAGATCACAATAACAATTAAAAATCCGGTTTATGCAAAAGAAGTACATACAATTAGTGGAGGATCCTGAGACCAATGCCAAACTATCATTTGCGATCCTTCTGGCGTATGGGATTGTGATAACCGGATTCCTGGCAATTGTAGGATTAATCTATGGATTCTCCCAGATGATAAATAAGCTTACCTTATGACAAGGTAAGGGTTACGGGGCAGATTTACTGCCTCATCGTTCTATGAAGGAAAGGTTTTATTTGAGTTTTTGGGGTTTAGTTTTCGTTGGTTAGAAATGTTCCTCCGGTGCTGAAACCCCGGTGGACAAATCAGGGTTAAAGGGTTACAGGTTTCAGGATTAAAAGGGTATTCAGAATTCAGCGTGACTGAAGACTGGATACCCATTTTTCTTTTCTCCCGCGGGGTGACTTAAGACAGGTGTCCCGACGCACTTCGTGGCCGGGATTAATCCTCCTCCTTTGTTGTCTTGCGCCCCTAAGAAGTTGGACTAAAAGTACTAATTAAAATAGTACTTTTATGTTAATGACAAAGGAGCATCACAAGAGGACTCCTCAAGAGAAGAGGAAGCTCCTGCGCAGTCAGGTTAAGTGAAAGTCCGGTGAGCAATGCCAGGCCTATGGCGCGATTTGTTCTCATTTTCAAGGAATTTAATATTTGGTTGTAATGGAATCAACTGTAACAGTCAGGGCTGATTTCAGGACTTCCATTCCGGTGGTTACTGATTCCGGGCACTTTTCAAATTGTTTCAGGAAAGTCTTGCCAGCTTCGTCGTAGGATTTTGTTTGCTCTATCAACGAATCCAGCTGAGGTTTTGCTTTTATGGATTTCACGCGGAATATTTCAGGATCTCCGTCAGCAGCAACCTTCAGGGAATCCGTCAGGGCTGAGAGTTCACGCAGGGTATTTGCATAGGCATTTACGGAGGTTTTGTTGAATTTTTCAACACAATCGCCTATGTTCTTTATTCCGGCCTGTAGAGTTGAAAATCCCTCAGAACTTACGCTTATGTCTTTAGTCTTGTCGCATCCGCAATCCTCAGGAGAATATGGCAGGCCTACCTGCCGGGGCTTGCTGGTCGGCGGCGGGGGTGAGATAGGGGGATCCTCGTCTCCCGGCTTCGGTGCCGGGGGTTCCGTTGGCGGCTTCTTTGCCGGAGGGGTGTCGGTCTTGGGTTTCGGGTCGACAGGAGGTTTCGGGTCAGGCGGCTCTGGCGTCGGGTCTGCCTTTGGTTCCTCCTTTTTCTGAGGCTGTGTTTTATCTCTTTTGCAGATCTGCTGACGCCGGACGACATCTTCTAAAGCCTTTAATGCCTTTTCGTAACTCTCCAAAACGCTCTTTAAGGCTTCCTCATGAAGTTGAATTTCGCCGATGTTTTCATAGAACCTGTCTGCTGCTTCTGCGATAGACTCCAGCCCTACCAGTGTGCTGGCAGTTGCTCCCCAGATTTTACCTGCTGCCGCCTTGACACCGTTTATGAAAAGCTCTTCATGGCTGCGGCTGGCAATCATATCAGACAATCCTACTGCGTCATTGGCTATCTGAGCAGCCGTATTAATGCCGGCTGACGGGGACTTCCCGCCAGATATAATAGTAACGCCTACCTTCACAAGCAGGTCTCCGGTAGAAGCAACAAGATCATCCCGGGCCTTTTCAAACTCTTTAGAACCGGCAAGTTTTTGCAACTCTTTCGTGGCAATTTGCAGGTTTTCAGTCGCTGCCTGTCTCTGCTTCTCAAGCCTTGCAATTGTCTCATCATCGCAGTTCACAACCTCCACTTCAACGGTCGGACCTGCAGCATGGCCACAGTTTGTTTGTGCCTGAAGCGTGGTATTTCCTTCCTTTGAACCTGTTAATTCAACTGCTCCTGACAGTCCGACAGCCGACAGTACGGTCTTATCAGCAGGGACGAAATCGACCAGTTCTTCCAGATTGGAAGGCTGGGCCTCAACCGGGATTTTAAGTACACCCGGAAGTTTCTTTCCATCAATATCGAAAAGTGCAATCTGTGGGATTTTCTGCCCGCCATTGTAATTTTCGATTTTCACGCATGAAGCTGGTTGTGAGGCTGTATTCGTTTTTCCTTCAGGGCTGGTATATTCCACATAGATCGTACCTTTTCCCGGTGTCGCGCCTGTGAGGATGGCCGATGATTCACCGTCGGATTGAACGTTGAACAGATTGCCGGGTTCCACCCAAAACCTGAATTTTCCACCTTCAGGCTTTCCGGATGCCATAACTTCTCCTTGCTCTTCTATGCTGAGTTCCGAACAACCGTAAAGGGACACCTCTGGTTTGTCTGGTTCCTTATAGGGGCTGATGGTAACATCCAGAGTGCTTTCAATGGTGATAAATGAAGTTCCATCAATGGAATTTCTTCGTTTATTTTCACTCGATTTCCAGGTTGCCTGGTAAACCGAACCTGTTTTAGAAATTTTACAATTCTTGTCGGAGGATACGTCGCATCCACCTACACAGGAAATATAATATTGATCAATATCACCCCCGAAATCTTTCCATTCGTCGTCAAACATACGTCCCTTATCCGACCCTTTGGCATTGATTCCGGTACTGATACTGACGGATTTACTATCATGGGAGTAATAGAATTGTACAGTAGTTTTAGGCAAATCAGACCCGGAAACATTAATATCCCGAATATCAGCATCGACCATCTTACCATCAATGGTTTCAAGGTAACTTGAAGATTCAGAGTGTGATCCCTGTCCTGATACAGTAATGTTTATTGGGTCAACATAGTCTGAATCGAACTCGAACTCATTGTCCGGGATTTCAGCCTGATTTTCGATGACTGCCGTAATTACGCCACTCGATACAGTTTTTACTGTGACGTGTTTTTCTTTATCCCATTTATAATTTCCGGCCATAAAACTTATGAGGGTATCTTTCTGCATGGAATAGCTTACAGTTATTTTAGCCGTAAGCAACCATAAGTCCGAATTTTGGGTAAAAGAAGTAATGCTCAACGTCAGCAAAGCGAAAAGAACCGTTGACTTTTTCATTTAATATAGTATGTGATAGTGTGCAGAACTATTTCCCTATAAGCGGTGCTGCAATTATCAGGAGAAGTATTTTCCTCATGGATCAGAGTTTTATGAACTCTACCCTCCGGTTCAGCGCTTTGTTGGCCGGCGTGTCGTTGGGAGCCACAGGCTGGCCTTCACCCATACCGTCGGTCACAAGGCGGTCACCATTGACGCCGAACGATTTAACCAGCTCGTTCTTCACTGATGCGGCCCTGCGTTTTGAGAGATCGAGGTTGGCAGCATCGGCACCGTCGGCATCGGTATGGCCTACTATCTTAACCTTGACATCGGGCACTTCATTGAGGATGCCGGCAATCTCCTTGAGTGTGCCGTAGGATTCCGGTTTTACAACATCCTTATTTACATCGAAATAGATCCCATAAGTTATCAGTTTCCCTTCGGTCATGAGTTTGTTTCGCATGTCCGGCGCACCCACGGCGATACGTACATTGCTGATCATTGCGGCACCGTACTCAAACCTCAGCCTGTCTGGCTTAACGCAACCTGCCGGAAATGCCCTGGGCAGATCAATGATCTTGTTCTGGTCCTGGTAAAGGCGTACCCTGGTTTTCTGAACCCAGATGGCTATATGGTATTTGTGGTTCATCTGTTCCTTCAGATTATCACTTTCGACAAACCCGCTCAGGTTGGCAGCAGCACATTCATCACCGTATAGCCAGGTATTGTAACCGGGCCTGCCGAAGTATTCAACCTGGAACTGGAATCCACCCTGGCCTGGTGTCGAGCCGTGGTCAAATGCATTTACATTTTTTGCCTGCATAAGCCTCATGTGCCATCCTGACATACTCTCACCCTCAAGTCCGCCTATAGGAATAACATCATATTCAATGGTATAGTTATCGGGCAGATTAAGCAAGGCGTCAGTCCATACACACTCATCCATCACAAATTTCATCCAGTTGCCCGTGTAGAGATTGGTGGTTACCACCTCGGCCGAGCCGTTGGTGTTCCATAACGCCGGGAAATCGCCAACGGCATCCTGGCTGAAATCGTCATAAAAGATAACCTTCTCGCCGGGAATGAAATCATACTTTGAGTATGACTGCAGGGAAGTCTGTGCCTGCGTGCCTGACTGACTACCGGTCTTCGGGTCGCTCGTAGCCTGGGCCTGTCCGTCCGTGTTGTTCTGGTTGCCGGTTGCCTGTCCTGATTCGTTATCCGTTTTGAGTCCGGCAGCTATGCTGTCCTCTGCGGTGTCAAGGACCTTGTCAATGGCATGGTCAGCTTTTTGGTTGAGCCTATGGTTTACCTGCTGCTCAAGTTTCTTTTTAAAGTCAACTTTGATTTGTGCTTCTGCAATAATGGCCTGGCTAAATAAAATCAGCACAGCCATAATCCTGATTAGGGTCTTCATTTTCGTACGGGGATAAAATAAATAGTATTATTATTTCTGGTGATTAGTAAAATTAAAGCATAACATCGATTCGTTGTCATCGCTTTCATCGCCATTTTAACAGGCTTCGTCAAATAATTCAGGGGGGAAGTCACTGATTTCCCTTATAAGGGGGTTTACGGGCCTCTTCCGCAGGAGGCTTCCATATGGTGTAGGGATACTTTCATTCTTCCGCCTCCCCGGTTATGACTGCAGGAGATCCGATGATTTTTTTGCCGTTTGTTTCATTGTTCGTAACTTTGATTAGCTGCATTTCTAAACATACCGACCATGAAGGAAGAGTTCCTCCACTGGCTGTGGAAAAACCGGTTCTTTGATGCCGGACATCTGTGCGACAGGGAAGCCGGTCCGATAGAGGTTATCACTACGGGAGATTATAACCGCGACTCCGGTCCCGACTTCTTCAACACCCGACTCACGGTTGACGGCACCGTCTGGGCTGGTAACACGGAGATACATGTCAACGCATCTGACTGGTACCGGCACGGCCACCACACTGACCATGCCTATGACAACGTCATACTGCATCTTGTTCATAATGATGATGCGGAGGTCTATACGGCATCGGGCCGCAGGCTGCTGACGTTACGCCTGGAGTTTGATCCGGCACTCTGGGAGAACTACATCGATTTTGTGAATAACCCGTCAGTCCTGGCTTGTGCGGGACTGATAGGCAAGGCAGACGGCTTCATGACAAAGCACTGGCTCTGGTCACTTGCCGTCGACCGTCTGGAGAGGAAGAGCAACGAGATCAGGGAGATGCTGGGTAAGACAGGCAGCGACTGGGAGGAGACGCTCTACAGGCTTATATCGCGTTATTTCGGCTTCAGGGTCAACACCGGCCCGTTTGAGATGCTGGCATCGCGTCTGCCTCTGAAGATCATCCGGAAACACTCAGACAACATGACCCAGGTTGAGGCACTTCTCTTTGGCACGGCCGGACTCCTTGACGAGGCGCTCTTCAGGGAGGCGGTCACTGATGATTATTACCTTCTCCTAACCAGGGAGTACAATGTGCTGAAGGCAAAATACTCACTGCAGCCCGTCGATGGATGGATGTGGAAGTTTCACCGGCTGAGACCGGCAAATTTCCCAACGGTGAGGTTGTCACAGCTGGCGTCGCTGCTGACCAACAGTGACGGTCTCTTCTCGAGGGTGCTCGAATCGCATGACAGGGAGAGTCTCAGGACTCTCCTCGCCGTCAGAGCTTCGGCATACTGGAACAACCACTACATCTTCGGCAGGGAGGTACCCACAAAAGCCGGCCGCGCAGGAAGGCAATCAGCCGACCTCCTCATTATAAATGCCATTGGCCCTATCGTGTTTGTTTACGGCAAACTTAAACAACAACAGGAGAGATGTGACTGGGCCCTTGATATCCTCGATTCACTACCTCCGGAAGAAAACAGTGTGGTGACCGATTTTACGGAGGCCGGCCTAAGTCCGGAATCGGCAATGGCCTCACAGGCTCTCATTGAACTGCGAACACTTTGGTGCCGGTACCACAGGTGCCTCGATTGCCTTATCGGCTCTTCACTGATAGGCATGGGACATAAAATAAGAGGCTCAAGCTCCATTTTCCTGGAACCCTGACCGGGAGCCGCCGGCGAACAAAGACAATACCCTGAACAATATTTCAATAAAGTTTTCATCAGGCGCAACTTTTGGCAATATTCTTGCGTCTATTCTATAGAAGCTTCCTGATAAAATATGTTATCCGGAAAGTTATAGCCCGCAGGCAGTCAAATGCAAAAAAATATTTGAATTGTTTGAAATATTACAAATAAGAGTTGTATCTTTGCGATCCAAAATTGAAGAATTTATTAACAATCTATTGGATAAGGATATGTATTTGACAACGGAGAAAAAACAGGAATTTTTCAAGACATTCGGATCTTCAGAGATTGATACAGGCAACGCTGAAGGTCAGATTGCTCTTTTCTCCTACAGGATTGCGCACCTGACTGAACACCTGAAGAAGAACAAGAAGGATTTCAGCACCCAGAGGTCGCTGATTAAACTGGTCGGGAAGAGAAGGCGTCTGCTTGACTATCTGAAGGTAAAAGATATTTCCAGGTATCGTGAAATTATCAAGGCACTGAACCTGCGTAAGTAATGAGAAAAAAGGCAATTTCAGATTGCCTTTTTTAATTCCCGGAGTAAACTCCTCCTTTCTTACCCCTTATTTCGTAATAATCAGTAATACAAATGTATAAGTTAATTGAAAAAAGCATTGACCTTGGCGATGGCCGGTCAATAGTAATTGAGACAGGCAAGCTGGCCAAACAGGCTGACGGCTCTGTCGTGGTGCGGATGGGCCGTACCATGCTCCTGGCAACTGTTGTTGCAGCGAAGGATGCGAAAGAGGACACTGACTTCATGCCTCTTTCAGTTGAGTATAAGGAGAAGTATGCGGCGTCAGGCCGTTTCCCTGGCGGTTTCCTCAAGAGAGAGGCAAGGCCCAATGACAATGAGATACTCGTATCGAGACTGGTTGACAGGGTACTGCGTCCGCTTTTCCCTGATGATTACCATGCTGAGGTGTTCGTGACAGTCAACCTGATCTCGGCAGAAAAAGACATCATGCCTGACGCACTTGCAGGACTGGCAGCATCAGCTGCACTTGCAGTGTCAGATATTCCGTTCCACGGTCCCATCTCTGAGGTCAGGGTTGCCAGGATCAACGGAGCGTTCATTGTCAATCCCACCCTTCCGGAGATAGATAATGCAGATCTTGACATCATTGTAGGTGCCACCTATGATAACATAATGATGGTTGAGGGCGAGATGAAAGAGGTCGCGGAGGATGTCATGCTCGAGGCACTTCGCATTGCCCACGAGGCTATCAAGATCCAGTGTGTAGCTCAGAACGAGCTGGCTGAGATGGTCGGGAAGACCGTCAAGAGAGAATACTGCCATGAGGTCAACGACGAGGATCTGCGTACAAAGATCTGGGATGAGACATACAAAAAGTGCTATGCCCTGGCAGCTACCGGTTCTGACAAGAAGGTCCGCAGCGATGGTTTTGATGCCATCAAGGCAGAATTCCTCGCACAGTACACTGATGAGAATCCGGTAAACACTGCCCTGGTGAGCAGGTACTACCATGATGTTGAGAAGGAAGCCGCACGCCGCCTCGTTCTTGATGAGCACAAGCGTCTTGACGGCCGTAAGCTCGACGAGATTCGTCCCATCTGGTGTGAGATAGATCCTCTCCCCGCAGCTCATGGCTCTGCCATCTTCACCCGCGGTGAGACACAGTCTCTCACATCAGTCACCCTCGGCACCAAACTCGATCAAAAGATGATTGACGAGGTTCTGAAACAGGGATCTGAGAAATTTACGCTCCACTATAACTTCCCGCCCTTTGCCACCGGCGAAGCCAAGCCTGCCCGCGGCACCAGCCGCAGGGAGATAGGTCACGGCAACCTGGCTCACAGGGCACTGAAGAACATGATGCCAGCCGATGAAGTAAACCCGTATGCAATACGCATCGTGTCAGATATCCTTGAGTCCAACGGCTCTTCATCAATGGCCACAGTGTGCGCAGGCACCCTGGCACTTATGGATGCAGGGATCAAACTCGCCAAACCGGTTTCGGGTATTGCCATGGGACTCATATCAGACAAGGACGGAGGCAAATTTGCTGTCCTGTCTGATATCCTCGGCGACGAAGATCACCTGGGCGACATGGACTTTAAGGTTACCGGCACCCGTGACGGCATAACAGCCACACAGATGGATATAAAGGTAGACGGACTCTCATTCGAGGTGCTCAAGCAGGCGCTTGACCAGGCACGCAAGGGGAGACTCCATATACTTGACATCATGGAACAGACTATTGCTGAGCCAAGACCGGAACTCAAGCCTCATGCCCCGAGGATAGAGAAGATCTATATCCCCAAGGAGATGATTGGCGCAGTTATCGGTCCCGGTGGAAAGATCATCCAGGATATACAGGCAACAACAGGTGCTACAATCGTTATCGAGGAGATCAACGGCCAGGGTATGGTCGATGTCTTCGGAGACAACTACGAAGTGATCAGGGCTGCCCTCGACAGGATCAACGCTATCTGCGCTGTCCCCGAGGTTGGCAAGGTTTATACCGGGAAGGTGAAGACCATCACCCAGTTCGGAGCTTTTGTGGAGATACTTCCAAACAAGGACGGACTGCTTCACATCTCAGAGATGGACTGGAAGAAGGTCGAAACTGTGGAGGATCTCTTCAAGGAAGGCGATATCGTTGAGGTACAGCTGATTGAGGTAGATCAGAAGACCGGCAAGCTGAGACTCTCACGCAAGCCGCTGATCCCCAAGCCTGAAGGTTATGTGGAACCACCCAAGCGCGAACATACCGAAAGAAGGGATTATCATGGCTCACGCGAAGGTGGCAGAGGCGGACATGACCGTGACCGCGGTGATCGCCGCTCAAATGACCGCAGGAGGGACGACAACAGGTAATTTTACCCGGTTATAACATCCGGCGAAGCCCCCACGGGCATAGCTGAAGATAAATGGCAGAGACGCGCAACATGTGCGTCCCTGCTTTTTTATTGCTATTGTGATCGTCAAATGTTATTTTTGATAATGATTGCAATGAGTGAACGAAATGGAGACCGTAAGGTATAACTATATAGTCATTGAGGGAAATATCGGGGCAGGCAAGACCACCCTGGCTTCGATGATCGCCAGGGATCACAATGCAAAACTGATACTTGAACGCTTCGCCGATAACCCCTTCCTGCCGAAGTTCTACAGTGACCCCACCAGGTACTCTTTTCCCCTCGAGCTTTCGTTCCTGGCTGACCGCTACAGGCAGCTGAAGGAGGAGCTGGTGGAACAGGACCTCTTCAGAAGCTTTACCGTGGCAGACTATTATTTCATGAAGTCACTGGTATTCTCCTCACAAACACTTGAAAAAGATGAGTTCAGCCTCTACAGGCAGATTTTTTACATCATCTACAGCTCACTGCCAAAGCCGGATCTCTATGTTTATCTTCATGTGCCCCCGGAGAGGCTCCTGAAAAACATAGCCACAAGAGGCCGGGAGTACGAGAAGTCAATCACCGCAGATTACCTGTCAGGGATCCAGGAGAGCTATTTTAATTTCTTCAGGCAGAACCCGGAGAACCGTTACCTGGTTCTTGATGTATCGGGTATTGACTTCGTGGCCAGCAATGAAGATTACCTGAAAGTGACCGATATGATCTTCAGAGAGCCTGTTGAACCGGGCATAAATCTCCGTAATTTCTGATTTTTTAATAGGGCAATTGCGGTTAATGACTAAAATTTATCTTAAATTTGCAATCAAATCAGAAAATATCGTATAATTGTTATAATGATACAGAAACTGATCGCAACTAATAAAAAACAAATTATGAAAAATTTCACCAGACTTTTTGTCATTCTGCTCGCTGCTGTACTTATTTCAGGCTGCAGCAGTCTTGACAAGATGAAGAAAAACGCAAATCTTGTCAAGTATGAGGTAACACCCAAGGTACTTGAAACACATGCAGGAATTGTTGCAGCACAGGTAAAAGCAACCTATCCTGAGAAGTACTTTGATAAGAACACCACGCTAAAGATCACCCCCGTCCTGGTTTATGAAGGAGGCGAAACAGCATTTGATGAACTACTCTACGCACAGGGTGAGAAGGTACTGGCCAACAATAAGTCTATCAGCTGGACTGGCGGCAATGTAAACTGGACAGGCGATGTGAACTACATACCTGAAATGAAGGTATCTGAGTTCATGCTCCGCGTTGAGGCTACCAAGAAAGACAAGACGCTGGCGTTTGATCCCATCAAGCTGGCTGACGGTGTAATCGCCACCTCTACATTGGTTGAAGATCATGCAATGCCGATATCTTTGAAGGACAAGTATCAGCGCATCGTTCCCGAGCAGAAGATGGCTGATATTCTCTATATGATAAACAGGTCAGATATCAGGACTTCCGAATTGAAGGCTACCGATATTCAGGCTCTGAAGGATTATGTTGCCCTCGTCATGCAGAACGAGAGGATGGCAGTTAAAGGCGTCACCACAAGCTCATACGCTTCTCCCGACGGTCCGCTCACACTTAACGAAAGACTGTCTGAGCAGAGAGGCAAGGCCGCTGAGAAGTATCTCCAGAAGGAGTACGGCAAGATCCCCGAACTGAGTGAACTATTCTCAACTCAGACCACAGCTGAAGACTGGGACGGTTTCAAGACCCTCGTCCAGGAGTCGTCAATGGCTGACAAGGAGCTTGTCCTGAGAGTCCTTTCAATGTATCAGGATCCCATCGTCCGCGAACAGGAGATTAAGAACATGGCAACAGCCTATGAGTCTCTTGCAGAGGAGATCCTTCCCCAGCTGAGAAGATCAAAATTCATTGTCGACGTTGACCTTATAGGTCTCAATGATGATGAGATCCTTGCAGCAATCAAGGGTGATGCATCAGTACTCAGCCTCGAGCAGATGCTCTACGCTGCCACACTGACTGAAGATCCGAATGAGATGCTCAAGTACTACCAGATGGCTGCCGAGAAGGAACCCAAGTGCGTGCGTGCATGGAACAACATAGGATGGGCATACCTGAGCATGGGCAAGGCTGATGAAGCCATGACGGCACTTGAAAAAGCCAAGGCTCTCAAAAATGATGACGTTGTCAAGAACAACATGGGTTTTGCCGCTCTCCTCCAGGGTGACGTCAAGGCTGCTGCCGAGTATTTCAACTCGATGTCAGCCGCCACGCCCGAATCAAAATTCGGACTTGGTACCATCGCTATTCATGATGGCAAATACGACCTGGCTGTCAACATGCTTGGCGACAAGCCCTCGATGAACCTTGCTCTTGCGCAGCTTCTGAAGGGTGACATCAATAAAGCCAAGACAACCATGGAATCGGTTAAACCATGCAAATGCGGTGCTCCTTCATACTTAGGTGCTGTCATTGCTGCGCGCCTCGACGATAAGGACGGCGTTCTTAACGGTCTCCGCGAAGCTATAGGCTACAACTCTGACTGGAAGAACTATGCCCAGACTGATCTCGAGTTTGCCAAATTCTTTATGGATGACACATTCAAGTCTGTTACACAGTAAACAGGCTACATAATCATAAAACCCCGTTCGCCGGCAGGCAGACGGGGTTTTTTTATCTCCTGTCGCCGGTCCTGCCTGCCAGCTCCCACATAACTATCCCGGCGCTGACAGCAATGTTGAATGAATGCTTGGTGCCATACTGCGGTATCTCTATGCAGGCATCAGAGAGATCAACCACCTCGTCACTCACCCCCCTGACCTCATGCCCGAACACCAGGGCATACCTGACCCCGGCTTCAGCAGTGAACCGGTCCAGGGGCAGAGCCTCATCCGCCTGTTCCACGGAGACAATGACATATCCTTTTGCCTTCAGCTCCCTTACCGCCTCAGAAGCACTGTCAAAATACCTCCAGGCAACTGATTCAGTGGCTCCCAACGCCGTTTTATGTATATCCCTGTGGGGAGGAGTGGCTGTGATGCCGCACAGATAAACAGCCTCCGCAAGGAAGGCGTCAGCCGTGCGGAAGATCGATCCTACATTGTTCAGACTCCTTACATTGTCCAGCACAATGATGAAGGGCGACTTGACTGAAGCCCTGAATTCCGAAACGGTTTTACGGTTAAGCTCATCATTGGAAAGCTTCCTCATTCAGAAAAATTTTAACGAAAATAATTATAAAAAAAGAGTAAATTACATACCTGATTGCAAAGAGACAATATTACCCCTTATCACATACCTTGTCATGAATATTCACGAATACCAGGGAAAGTCCATCTTGCAGGCTCACGGAGTACAGGTGCAGGAAGGATTTGTGGCTGAGACAGCCGAACAGGCAAAACTCATTGCCGAAGAGCTTCAGAAGAAATTCGGGACGGAGATATTCGTTGTAAAGGCCCAGATCCATGCCGGCGGCCGGGGCAAGGGCGGAGGGGTGAAGATAGCCCGTTCACCACAGGAGACAGCTGAGGTGGCTTCGCGCATGCTGGGAATGACACTTGTGACACATCAGACCGGCCCTGAAGGGAAGGTGGTCAGAAAGGTCCTTATCGCCCAGGATGTATATTATAAGGGAGAGTCGGATATACGGGAGTTTTACCTGTCTGTGCTTCTTGACCGGAAAAGGTCTGCCTTCGTTGTTATCTACTCCACTGAAGGAGGTATGGATATAGAGGAGGTGGCTGCAAAAAAACCGGAAGCAATCTTTACCGAGGTGGTTGATTCCTCCTGCTGCCTGCATGAATTCCAGATGAGAACCATAGCCTCCAACCTGGGCCTTCACGGCAAGGCATTCAGGGAGATGACCCTTTTCATAAGCGGCCTGTGGAATGCCTTTATCAGTTCCGATGCATCACTTATGGAGATCAATCCTCTCCTGAAGACCAGTGATGACAGGGTGCTGGCCGTTGACTGCAAGGTCTCCCTGGATGATAACGCGCTGTACCGCCACCCGGAGCTTGCTGCGATGCGTGACCTTACAGAGGAGGATCCCACGGAGGTGGAGGCGTCTGCCAGCAACCTCAACTATGTCAAGCTCGACGGCGATGTGGGATGCATGGTTAACGGCGCCGGCCTGGCAATGGCAACAATGGACCTGATACAGCTCTCGGGAGGCAGACCGGCAAACTTCCTTGATGTGGGTGGCGGAGCAAATCCAAAAACAGTGGAGGCCGGTTTCAGAATAATACTCAAGGACCCGAATGTCAGGGCCATACTTGTCAATATCTTCGGCGGGATTGTCAGGTGTGACCGCGTAGCATCAGGAATAATAGAGGCATACAAAACCATCGGTGATATCAGCGTTCCCGTAATAGTGAGGCTCCAGGGCACCAATGCCATCGAGGCAAAGGAACTTATTGACAGTTCGGGGCTGAAGGTGATTGCTGCATCAACCTTCACCGACGCTGCCGAAAAAGTAAGGGCGGCACTGGTTTAATTGCACATTAAGGCCTTCGTTGATAAAATCTGACCGGAGAGCCGGTCCTTGCCGCCTTTTATTTATAATTTGGCAGCAGATCCCTTATGCAAAAAGAGTTCGCAGATATTGTCATTCCTGTTGCCGTCAGCGGCAGCTATACTTATGGCATACCCCGGGAGCTGAGAGATGCCCTGAGACGCGGCAGCATCGTGACTGTACCGTTTGGCCAGAGCAGTAATGCAACAGGCCTCGTGATAAGCATCCACAATACCCCTCCGTCAGGGTTTATCCCTAAGGAGATAAGTGGATTGCTGCCGGAAGAGGCTGCGGTCAATGACCGGCTCGTTGATTTTATCCTCTGGATATCAGATTATTACATGGCTTACCCCGGGGAGGTGATGAAGGCTGCGATTCCATCGGCTGACGATCTGCCGGGAGTAAGAGTGGCGAGAAGGAAAAGGAGCGGCAAGACGGCAGCCGCCGGTGAGGTAGTAATGCCTGCCATCCTGAATGATGTCCAGTCCGGGGCGTACAACACCATCAGGGAACTCTTCAGTGACCACGAGGCAGTGCTGCTGCATGGTGTAACCTCCAGCGGGAAGACGGAGATTTATATTCATCTTATGCAGGAGCAGCTTGCTCAGGGTAGACAGGTTCTTTACATGCTGCCTGAGATAGCCCTGACAAGCCAGATCATCGAACGTCTTCAGCGGCACTTCGGAGACTCCATAGGGGTCTTTCACTCCCGTCTTACCCCGGCAGCGCGCCGTGAGGTCCGGAGAAGAATCAGTGACGGCACTCTCAGGGCAGTCCTGGGTGTCAGGTCTTCGCTCTTCCTTCCCTTCAGGGACCTCGGACTGATCATTGTTGATGAGGAACATGATTCATCCTATAAACAGTTTGACCCCGCACCACGGTATCACGCCCGTGACGCCGCCATGGTGCTCTCGCGGATCCATGGGGGCAGAACCCTGCTGGGGTCAGCCACACCCTCGCTTGAGAGCTATCATAACGCCTCTGCCGGCAGGTTCGGGTTTGTTGAGCTGATGACCCGCTACGGTGATGTCATGATGCCGGAGATGATCGTCGCCGACACACGTTCGTTCGGCAGGAAGACGAAAATGGTTTCACACTTTACTCCCCGACTCATTGAGGCTATTGAGGAGGCCCTGGGAAAGAACGAACAGGTGATACTCTTCCAGAACAGGAGGGGATTCTCTCCTTACCTGATGTGCCCCGATTGCGGATGGGTGCCGGGGTGTACAAGCTGCTCCGTCAGCTATACATATCACAAGAGCATCGGCAAAATGGTCTGCCACTACTGCGGCAGGAGCATGAAGCTGCCGTCAGCATGCCCGGAGTGCGGATCGGAATCCCTGACAACAAAAGGATTCGGCACAGAGAAGATCGAAGAGGAGATCAGGCTTATCTTCCCTTCAGCCAGGGTGGCAAGGATGGATCAGGATACAACACGGAAGAGAAGCGCCTCATCGGAGATACTGTCCGATTTCGCCGCCGGTGCCACAGACATCCTTATCGGAACACAGATGATATCCAAGGGGCTTGACTTCGAGAGGCTGACGGTGGTGGGTATCCTCGATGCCGACAATATGATGCACTTCCCCGATTTCAGGGCCTTTGAGCGCAGTTTCCAGCTGATGGAACAGGTGAGCGGCAGGGCAGGGAGACGCACCCGCAGGGGCAAGGTGATTATACAGACGGCCGACCCGTCCCATATCATCCTCCGGCAGGTGCTAAAGCATGACTATAAGTCAATGTGCCGCACACAGCTTGAGGAGAGATCGTTGTTCGGATATCCTCCCTTCACGAAGATCATCAGGCTTTCTGTCCGGCATCGCGACCTGGATGAAATGAATGTGTCAGCAGCACGTTTTGCAGAGAGTCTCCGCAAGCAGCTGGGGAGCCATGTGCTCGGACCGGAGTTCCCCGTAATCATGCAGGTACAGAAGTGGTATATCAAGACTGTAATGATCAAGGTAGAAAGCAGCCTCTCACCTTCCAGGGTAAAAGAGTTGGTGCGCAAGGCAATGGAAACCGAGATTAAGAAACCAAGAAAGGGCTTTCTGCGCATCCATGCCGATGTTGACCCTCAGTGACAACGAACTAAAGTAATCTGAAAAATGATCTTATCGATTGAAAAAACACGCCGTATAGCCACCGCTGCGGCATTGACAGCGCTCATGGTGCTGACACTCGGCGGATGCAGGCAGCAGGAGATGTTCTCCGCAGAGCCTGCTGACCTGGTGAATACTCTGATGGGTACCGATTCGGAATATCTTCTCTCGCACGGCAACACCTATCCTGCCGTGGCCCTGCCCTTCGGGATGAATTTCTGGACGCCGCAGACTCGCCGCAACGGTGATGGATGGGGATATACCTATGATGATCATAAGATTACCGGAATTAAGCAGACACACCAGCCCAGCCCATGGATCAATGATTACGCTGCCTTTTCGCTGATGCCGGTCACGGGCGCCGGCAGGATCACCGAGGAAGAACGCGCCTCATGGTTCTCACACAAGGCCGAGGAGGCGCGGCCCTATTTCTATAGCGTCTATCTGGCTGATTATGACATCACTGCGGAGGTGACGCCCACAGAGAGGTCAGCCCTGTTCAGGTTTACCTTCCCGGAGAGTGATTCCTCGGCTGTGGTCATCGATGCCTTCTCCGGTGGCTCAATGGTAAAGATTATCCCCGAAGAGAGAAAGGTCATAGGTTATTGCCGCAACAACCACGGCGGCGTGCCGGAGAACTTCCATAACTATTTCGTGATCGTCTTTGACAGGGAGTTTGATTTCTACTCGGGGTGGGTGGATGGAAAGCTCACACCGGGCAGCACCGGGCAGCAGGGCGATCGGGCGGCAGCGGTGGTTGGCTTCCGGACAGAAAGGGGAGAGCAGGTATCTGCGAGGGTGGCATCGTCATTTATTTCACACGAACAGGCAGAGCTTAACCTTGAACGGGAGACAGGGGGTCGCAGCTTTGACAATGTCCGCGATGTTGCCAGGGAGAGATGGAACAGCGAGCTCGGACGCATCAGGGTGGAGGGCGGCACTGATGATCAGGTACGCACATTCTATTCAACACTGTATCGTACACTTCTCTTCCCGAGGATGTTTTATGAGTATGACGCAGAAGGGAATATCGTTCACTACAGTCCGTACAACGGACAGGTTCTTCCCGGACGGCTCTTCACCGACAATGGCTTCTGGGACACATTCAGGGCTGCCATGCCGCTGGTAACCCTGCTCTACCCTGAGATGAGCTCACACATTATGGAGGGGCTGGTGAATGCCTACCTCGAGAGCGGATGGCTTCCCGAATGGGCTAGTCCCGGCCATCGCAACTGTATGATAGGCAGCAATTCCGCCTCTCTCATCGCTGACGCCTACCTTAAAGGCATCCGGGGTTATGAGATTGACACCCTGTGGAATGCGATGGTAAAGAACACAATAGGACACGGCCCTGTTCACTCGGTGGGCAGGTACGGCGCTGAGTACTACAACCGCCTGGGATATGTCCCCTATGATGCCGGCATCAATGAGAATGTGGCACGCACCCTTGAGTATGCCTACGCCGACTGGTGCCTGTGGCGGATGGCGGAGGAGCTGGGCAGGCCTCAGGAGGAGGTTGAACTTTACGCAAGCAGGTCTCAGAACTACAGGAATGTTTTCGACAGTGAACGCTTGCTGATGAGAGGGAAGAACGTTGACGGCACTTTCCAGTCGCCATTCAGCCCCTACAAGTGGGGTGATGCATTCACCGAGGGCAACAGCTGGCATTATACCTGGAGCGTGTTTCACGATGTGGCAGGCCTGGCAGAGCTGATGGGCGGGGCAGATATGATGGCACGGATGCTCGACTCGGTCTTTGTGGTGCCGCCACTGTTTGATGATTCCTATTATGGGTTCCCCATACATGAGATACGGGAGATGCAGATCATGAACATGGGTAACTACGCTCACGGCAACCAGCCGGTGCAGCATATGATCTACCTCTACAAATACACCCCGGAGCCGTGGAAAACGGAGATGAGGGTAAGGGAGGTGATGGATAAGCTATATAACTATACTCCCGATGGCTATTGCGGCGATGAGGACAACGGACAGACATCGGCATGGTATGTGTTCAGTGCCCTCGGTTTTTACCCTGTCACCCCCGGGACGGGCGAGTATGTGCTGGGCTCGCCGCTCTTCAGAAAGGCAACCGTTACTCTTTCCGACGGAAGAAAACTGGTGATCTCAGCTCCGGAAAACGGCCGTGAGACCATCTTTGTGAAGCAAGTAAGTCTAAATGGCAGGAAGCTGGATATCAGCTATGTAACACATGGGCAGCTTGCCGGCGGAGGAACACTGGAGTTCTTCATGAGCGGCGAGCCTGAAAGAGAGCGCGGTACCGCACCATCTGCCAGGCCCTATTCGATGAGCACGCGGAACAGATGAACCATACGGATATAAATTTAAGAACATGGCTTTACTCAACTTAAGAGGAATCTTTCCTCCCCTGCCCACCTCATTTGATAAAGATGAGAACCTGTTACCGGAAAAGATCAGGTCCAATATCAAAAGACTATCTCAGTTTGACCTGGCCGGCTTTCTGATACTTGGCTCCAACGGGGAGCAGGTGATGCTGTCGGAGAGTGAAAGGCTTGCGGTCATTGCTGCCGCCAGGGATGCTCTTCCCGAAGGCCGGCTCCTTCTAGCGGGCACAGGATGCCAGTCGACACGCGAGACAATTTCCCTCACCAGGGCCGCTGCCACGGAAGGCGCGCACGCTGTACTGGTTATCAACCCTTCATATTACAAGGGCAACATGAACCAGGGGGAGCTGGTGAGGCACTATTTTGACGTGGCCGATGCCTCGCCCATACCGGTGCTGGTCTATAACATGCCGGCCAATACCGGTGTGGACATGACGGCGCGTATGATCATCACCATGGCTGAGCATCCTAATATTGTCGGTCTGAAGGAGTCCGGAGGCAACGTGGTAAAGATGGGAGAGGTACTTGGCAATGCAAAGCCCGGTTTCCAGGTGCTCGCCGGCGGAGCGGGTTTCCTGCTGCCGTCACTGGCCATGGGGGCCGTCGGCGGGATCATTGCAAGCGCCAATATAATGCCGGGCCACTGCATAGAATTATACAATGCATTCGTTGCCGGCGACATTGCCCGGGCAAGGGCCCTGCAGCACTCAATAATAGCACTCAACGCCGCAGTGACGGCACGGTGGGGCGTGCCGGCACTGAAGGCTGCAATGGATCATCTGGGCCTCTTCGGCGGACATGTGAGAAGACCTCTGCTGCCACTCAGTGAGGAGATAAAGAAACAGCTGGTTGAGATGATGGGTGAAAATGGACTTATACTGTACAAAGACAATTAATAAAAGATCATGAAAGGCAGAAGACTGTTGATGATACCCGGTCCCATAGAATTTGAACCGGCAGTAATGATGGCTGTAGGAATGCCTACAACCAGCCATGTGGCGCCTGATTTTATTGATTTATTTGGCCATGCCCTGGAGATGATGAGAGAGGTGTTTCTGGCCCCTTCCGGGCAGCCTTTCATTATGGCCGGCAGCGGAACCCTCGCCATGGATATGGCCGGTGCCAACCTGGTTGAGCCGGGCGACAGGGCCCTGGTTATCTCCACCGGTTACTTCGGTGAGAGATACGCCGACCTGCTGAGACGCTACGGTGCTGAGGTTACCATGCTAGCGGCGGAGACAGGTGGTGTAGTAAGTATTAAGGCGGTGGAGGAAGAGCTCAGGCGCTCAAAATACAAACTCATGACATTCACCCATGTGGATACATCCACGGCAGTGAGGGTTGATCCGGAGCCTCTGGGAGCACTGGGGGAGAAGCACGGTGTAATCACCGTGCTTGACGGTGTCTGTTCCGTGGCCGGCGAAGAGATCAGGCAGGAGGAGTGGAAAATTGATGTGGTTCTCACCGCCTCACAAAAGGCTGTGGGAGTGCCCCCCGGGTTGGCGCTGATGGTCGTGTCAGGGCGGGCAATCGAAGCCTGGCAGAAGAGGAAAAGCCCGGTGGGCAGCTATTACAGCGACTGGACACACTGGCTGCCAGTGATGAAAGCCTATGAAGATAGACGACCGGCATATTTCGGAACGCCGGCAGTGAACCTGGTTACCGGCCTTGAGGTGAGCCTGGGGCTGATACTTAAGGAGGGTATGGAGGCGCGCTTCAGGAGGCACAGTGAAAGGGGTGCCACCTTCCGGGCAGCGATGAGGGACTTGGGACTGAGGATGATACCTGTCAGCGAAGAGGTGAGCGCAAACACTCTCTCCGCTCCTTACTATCCCGATGGGATAAAAGGGAGCGATTTTATGAAGGCCATCGGTTCATCGGAGGTGATACTGGCAGGAGGACTTCTTCCCCGAATAAAGGAGAGCTATTTCAGAGTAGGACATATGGGATCGGTCACGGAAGGAGATATCCTGACGACAGTGGCAGCCATAACCCGAGCCCTGGCCGCATGTGGTCATAGGCGATGCTAAAATGGTGTAAATTTGTTATCGATTTTTTGTAGAACAAAACTATCAGCATTATGTCACTTTCAGAAAAAATTGCCACCGACCTGATGGCGGCCATGAAGGCGCAGGACAAGGGGTCGCTGGAGGCACTAAGAGCTGCTAAGACAGCATTTATCCTTGCCAGGTCAGAGAGAGGCCAGGATACCGTTCTCACTAAGGAGGAGGAGATTAAGATAATTCAGAAGCTGGTCAAGCAGCGGAAGGAATCTGCCGCAATCTACAGGGAACAGAAGAGACCCGATCTTTATGAAAAGGAGGAGAAGGAGGCTGCAGTACTGGAGAGATACCTGCCGGCAAAGATGAGTGAAGAGGATCTGGCAGGTACCCTCAGGGAAATCATTGCACGGGTGGGAGCCAAAGCGCCATCAGACATGGGGAAGGTCATGGGCGTCGCCACCAGGGAACTGGCAGGCAAGGCTGACGGCAGGGAGATATCGGCAATGGTTAAGGTACTCCTGGGCTGACACTGCCCCGGATTGTTCTACGGTTGCATTATCAAGACTGATACCCCTCGTTTTCCAGTATCTGCAGTATCCTTCTCCGCTTGGCGATGAGGTCGGTCAGCTCTGTGAGCATATCGGAACTAACCCTTCTCGCCATAGGTAAAACATACTTTTCTGTCTGGTCAAGATACCCGGAGATTTTCTGTTCCGTCTGAATGTCACGGTGAAGGTCGGTAAGATTGCTGATCCTGTCAGCGCACTTGAGCAGCAGTGCATTATCCGAACCCCGCTCAAGCACCCTCTGGAGATACTCTGACTTTGTCTCCTCTTTTCGTTTAGTCACCTCAAGTACGAGCTCCACCACTGCTGTCCCGTCACTGTCTATCCACCTTATCTCATCAACCTGTGTCTCGGGCAGGTCTTCAAGCAGGTCATGAAGGAGCGAGGCTTTCAGGAGGATACCGTTGTCGTAGAACTTATAATCGAGCAGTATACCCAGTGTTGAGAAGCAGTGGCGGAACTGGTTCCCGCCCACCTCCCTCTGGACGCCAATGAGGGCTGTCGCCCTGAGTATATATGGTGCAAGTACGAGGTTTCTGAGATTTTCGAGTGCTGTCATAGGTGTCATTTTAACACTTTAAAAATATAGAATCATTTAAGTTTCAGAGGGTCCGATGCGGGACTACTTATAAACACTGTTTTCACATTTTTAACAGAGGGTATATACCATGCACTCCATATTTATTATTGACACCTGTGAACATATTGGCCTATCTTTGCATTTCTCCTGATATAAGTGTCACGAAATGTCTGAAGCACCCGGCAAGATACACACAGGTTCAGGACTGAAACAGCTGGCAAAGCTCTACAGGTTCCTGAGGCCGTACAGATGGAAGTTTGGACTTGGACTTCTGTTCCTTCTGCTTTCCACGGCGGCCAGCCTTATGTTCCCCAAGCTCCTCGGTGATATGGTTGACATAGCCAACCGGGGGTTGGTTATCTCTGAGATCCACCGCACGGGGATACTGCTGCTAGTTATTCTTACGGGCCAGGCTCTCTTTTCATACACCCGGACCAGGCTCTTTGTCTATGTCACCGAGAAGACTCTCGCCTCCATACGGCAGCACATCTATAACCACCTTATCAGGCTGCCGATGTCATTTTTCTCATCGCGGAGGGTCGGGGAGCTTAACAGCAGGATCTCTTCTGACATATCGCTGCTTCAGGATTCGCTCACGAACACTCTCGCCGACCTGCTCTCACAAGTGCTGGTCATTGTGGGAGGCATAACCCTTATGATGATCAGTTCATTCAGGCTGACCATCTTCACGCTTGCTATTATTCCGGCCATATCACTCATGGCCTTTTTCTCAGGGAGGGCCATCCGCCGATATTCAAGGAAGGCACAGGCTTTTGTTGCCGAATCTAATACTATTGTGGAGGAGACACTGCAGGGCATTCAGAATGTAAAGGCCTTTACCAATGAGCCTTTTGAAAGCACCCGATACCGGCAGAAAACAGAGCAGGTGGCAAAGACAGGCATCAAGGGCGGTAAGTACCAGGCAGCGATCTCATTCATTGTGCTGGGCTTCTTTGTCTCCATGGCTGCTGTCATCTGGCGGGGAGCAACTATGATAGCCGGCGGACAGATGGAGGCCGGCCAGCTCTTTTCATTTGTGATCTATTCAGGTTTCATTGGCGGAAATATAGCAGGGATGGCCGGCGTCTACACGAGGCTGCAGAAGACGATAGGAGCCTCGGAGAACCTGTTACAGATCCTCGATGAAAAGACAGAGACGATTGATCCGGTCTACACACCGCATAGTGCACACACCCTTCATGGAGAGATAACATTTGACGGTGTGGGGTTCAGATACCCCTCCCGCGATGAGGTGGTTGTACTCAGGGATGTAAGCTTCAACGTAGCCCCCGGGCAACAAATAGCCCTTGTTGGGCCTAGCGGCGCCGGCAAGTCGACCATTGCATCGCTTTTGCTCAGGTTCTACGACCCTGCCGACGGGAGAATACTGTTCGACGGCCGTGACAGTATGAGCTTCCCGGTGACTGCACTGCGGGCACAGATGGCAGTGGTAATGCAGGATGTCTTCCTCTTCGGAGGCACTATCAGGGAGAATATCGCTTACGGAAAACCGGGATCGGGTGAAGAGGAGATCATGGAGGCTGCGATACAGGCCAACGCGTGGGACTTTATTCAGTCATTCCCCGATAAACTGGAGACCGTGGTGGGGGAGAGGGGCGTACAGCTCTCCGGAGGCCAGCGCCAGCGCATAGCCATTGCCCGGGCAGTACTTAAAAACCCCAGGATACTGATACTTGATGAGGCTACCTCATCACTCGATTCCGAATCTGAACGACTGGTACAGGAGGCGCTGGAGAAGCTGATGAAGGGCCGTACCTCCCTTGTGATAGCACACAGGCTTTCAACGGTCCGGAAGGCCGACAGGATTATAGTGCTGAGTGACGGAAAGATTGTTGAGCAGGGCAGTCATTCAGAGCTCCTCGCGACCGGCACTGGACTATACAGGACACTCACGGAGCTTCAGTTCAACGGATGAATATAAGTCTCATCGTAGTATTAAAAGGAAAATGACACGGCTGTCTCCGGTGTGACTTACGGGTAGAGGAATCTTATGGTCCAACTTCCTTCCTGACCTGTTCTGATGTACTGAAGCCTGTCATGCAACCGGTGCTCCCTTCCCTGCCAGAATTCGACATATTCGGGCACAAGATAGTAGCCTCCCCAGTCGTCGGGTCTTGGCACCGGACGGTCCCTGTATTTTTCATCTGTCTCGGCAGCCGTTTTTTCAAGCAGCGCCCTGTTTTCGAGGACCCGGCTCTGCTGTGAGGCAACTGCGCTTATCTGGCTTTCCCGCGGGCGGCTCCGGAAATAAGCATCAGACTCTGAGGCAGGCAGCCTGTAAGCCTTACCACCTATCCTGACCTGGCGGTAGAGCTCACTCCAGAAGAATGTCATCGAGGCATTGCTGTTCTGCTGCAGATCCTCTCCCTTCCTGCTGCCGTAGCTGGTAAAGAAGGAGAATCCCCTTTCGTTGAAGTCCCTCAGGAGGACGATCCTCCCTGACGGTCTCCCTGAAGCATCTGCCGTTGCCAGATGTAAGGCATTTGGTTCCTTTACATTATGGGCAATGGCCTCTTCCATCCATCTCTCAAACTGTACGATCGGATCCTCAGCAAAATTGCTCAGATCGATGCCTTCGCCATGGTATTCATTCCTGAGAATGCTGGTCATCCTGCGTGTGTGATTCATCTCGAGATATTATTACGTGTTTATAATAAAACAGAACAACCGGCGGATAATTATGTTTAACTCTTCTGATCGGTGTTTCAATTATGTGAAATTATTACCTTTGTTGTGGATCAAACATTTTTTTATGTCGGATAAACGCTTTTTGCCGGTTATTGCATTGATAATACTACTTATACTGCCTGTCGCCATAAGCGCCCAGGTGCCTGTTGAAGTATCAAATGAAAAAATGATCTACGGTGGCAAGGTCTTCTACATGCATGATGTGCAGAAAGGCCAGACTCTTTACTCTCTTTCCCGGGCATATAAGGTAACAATTGATGCCATCACACGTGAAAATGTTATCCCTTCGAGCGGTATACAGACAGGACAGGTGCTCCGCATACCCTCGGTCGGAGATATTTCAGAGGTGCCATCTCAGCCTCGTCCGGCAGCACAGCCTGCACAGCGTTCAGCTACTGTTGCCTCACACACCCCGTCTGCTGCCCCAGGGTTTGATCCGGCAACAGGAATCAGGCTGGCCAGAGAGCGGATCATGTTCAATGGCAAGCCATATTACATGCATGAGGTGCTGAAGGGTCAGACACTCTATTCCCTCGCCAGGGCCTACAAAGTGACAATACTCGATATTGACCGCGAAAATGCTATCCCGGCGGGAGGCATACAGGCGGGACAGGTACTGAGAATTCCGGCATCTTCCTCACTGGTGGCTCAGGAGGAGGTGATGCCCCAGGATGTCACTGTTCAGGAGAGGCCTGCAGCTTCCACAACACAATCAAGGACTGCTGTCGCTGCTGCCGGGACGTCCAGACCGGCAGATGCCGGTACGGCTAAAGTGCAGGAGACAAGTGCCGGTGTAAAGAGTCAGCCTGGTCCCAAACTGCAGACAAAGGAGGCAGCTCCTGCCGATGCACCGGCCCGTCAGACTGAAGCCACAAACCAGTCCCCCGCCCCCTCGCGTGAGCCTGCAGCTAAACCGGCTCCTCCGGCGAAAAAGAAGATCCACAAGGTGCAGAAGGGCGAGTCACTGGCTGATATAGCCAAAAAGTACGATCTGACCGTCCAGGAGCTGAAGCAGGCAAACAAGGGTGTGATTTTCGCCATGCCTGACATGAGGCTCGTTATACCCGTCAAAGGGGATCAGGAGCAGGATAATCAATGACAGCTGTAACATATGTTGCCACGCTGACGGAATCATTCGTCAGCATCTGATTTGTTTCCCCTGCAGGGCTGGTAAGATAGGGTGTCCTGCTATTTTTCCTTTCCCCAGGTCAGGACTATCACCAGGCCAATAACGGCCATTACGGCAGTTGAAACCAGGATGTCTGTGACCATCGCTCCGGCGGTCAGGTACATCGTGCTCATTGACCAGTAGGAGAATGCAATGCCGGATCCGAAAAGCAACCCGAACAATGCCCCGAACTTTAGTCCGTCGATGATGCTTTTTGCCCTGGCCCAGTGCAGTATCAGGGTCAAAAGAAGCGCGAACACCAGGTTTGAAAGAATGATGGCCCACCAGACCATTTGTCCGTCAGTACGGCTGGCACATTGATTCATGTTGGCTGAAAAGAAATCCATGAGGAGGATCCCCCAAACCAGCCATCCAAGGAGGAAATACGCGATTCCCCCAAAAACGGTTCCTCTGAGAATTTTCATAGGTTTATTGTTTTAAGTTAACCAATGATGCAATTTATAATAAAAATCAATATAAGGTTGTTCAGGTATTAGTGGCAATAATGCTGTTTTTGATTGTAATCGCCGTGGTGGCACGAATTACATAAATTATGAGACCACTACTGAACTCCCTTTTTTAAAATAGTCTTTTGGGAGTCTTCCGGTGATCAAAAATTGTGTTTCTTTTGTCCGTTCATTTAGAACTGAAACGGATGTTGATTTACCCTGACCATAAATTTTTTGACTATTGGATCCGACTGAAAGGCTGACATACCGGAGGATTTTTCTTTTCTGGGGGCCGCTGGCACTTACCTGGCTGATGATGGCCATTGAGCAGCCATTCCTCATTGCCTTTATCGCCCGGCTGAGTGATGCAAAATTCAACCTTGCTGCCTTTGGTATTGCAGGATCGTTTGCCCTGATAATTGAATCTCCCATAATAATGCTGATGAGTGCCTCCACAGCCCTTGTCACAGGACGCAATTCCTATAAGAAGCTAAAAAGATTTACAGATATCCTTAATGCCGGGATTACCGGTATCCAGCTTATCATCCTTATTCCGCCGGTATTCAACTACATTGTTATAGGTCTCATGGAAGTGCCTGAAGAAGTTGCAAGGCTTGCCCACATTGCACTGATTATTTTTCTTCCCTGGGCTGCATCGATTGGTTACAGGAGGTTCTACCAGGGTATCCTTATCAGGAATAACCTTACAAGACGGGTAACTTACGGGACTATGGTCCGGCTATCAGTTATTGTGATAGTGGGATTGCTTCTTTATTCGGCAGGAGTGACAAGGGGCATACGTTGGTGCAGGGGCAATGTCGCTGGCCGTTCTTTGTTGAAGCAATAGCAACAAGGATAATGGTTTCCGGGACTCTGAAGACTCTGCTTCAGAAGGAAGATACTGAGAACGGCAATCTTAACCTAAGATCAATCACAAAGTTCTATTATCCGCTTGCGCTAACCTCAATATTATCGCTTGGTGTGCATCCATTCGTTACATTCTTCCTCGGCAGGAGCTATATGGCAGTGGAGTCGCTGGCTGTTCTCCCTGTTGTGAGTTCGCTGGTATTTATTTTCAGAAGCATGGGATTATCATACCAGGAGGTGAATATTGCCCTGATAGGAAAGGAAAAACAGAACTACAGGGTATTAAGGAATTTTGCAGTGTACCTTGGATTACTGGTAACGGTTCTGATATCTGTCCTGGCTTTCACTCCTCTGGCTGATCTGTGGTTTATAAACGTCTCCGGACTGAGCAAGGAACTTGCAGATCTGTCATATCTTCCACTTAAGATAATGATCCTTTTGCCTGCTTTGACGGTCCTTTTGAACTTCCAGAGATCCTCGCTTGTAATAAACGGTACCACAGGCCCGATCTCAACAGCAACAGCAATAGAGCTTACTGTGATAATTGTGGTACTGCTTGTATGTGTGGTATTCCTGAACCTTATCGGTGTGGTTGCTGCCTCTATTGCTTTTACAGTTGGTAAAGGCATGTCAACCCTCTACCTGGTGCCAAGGCAGTCAGCAGCCTTAAAAGGCTGGAAGTCGAAATATGGTACAATTACTAAACTCTAAACAACTTCACTGCGAATCGCTTCAATCTCCCGGATGGTTTTGGGTTTTGGTTTTCCCAATAACAGGGCACCATTTTCAGTCATCACAAAATCCTCTTCGTTTCTTATCCCGCCAAAATCGCGGTACCTGTATACCTCATCCCAATTGATAAACTCATTGAACCTGTTCTGACTTCTCCACAGGTCCATTAACTCAGGAATAAAGTAGATTCCGGGTTCAATGGTAAAAACATGCCCTGGCTGCAAAGGTTTTGCCAGACGTAAGATTTAAGCCCGAACTGCGTGCTTTTGGGCTCTCCGTCGTAACCAACCCATACTTCACCCAGGTCTTCCATGTCGTGTACATCCAATCCCATCATGTGGCCGGTTCCGCACGGAAAGAACAAAGCATGGGCGCCTGCTTCAACGGCATCGTCAGTATTGCCCTTGGTTAACCCCATCGCTTTCAATCCTTCGAAAATTGTTTTTGATGCTGCTATATGCACATTTTTGAATGGTTTGTTTAACTGAGCTGCGTCAATGGCTGCCTGATGCGCATCAAGCGTCAGCTGGTAAATCTCCTTTTGAACCGGGGTAAATTTTTTGCTTACAGGAATGGTGCTCGACAAATCGCCGGCGTAACACATTTCATTTTCATATCCCGGCATCGATTAAGAACAGGTCTCCTTCCTTAAGCGTGTTTCCATGGTAATGATTGTGCAGGGTTTGTCCGTTTATTGTGGCAATGATTGGAAATGAAATATTCCCCCCGGCTGCAATGGCGATTTTGTGGATTTCGGCCGTAACCTGTGCTTCGGTCATTCCCGGTTTTGCAAATCTCATGGCAGCTACATGCATATCAACAGTTACATTTACCGCCTGATGCAACTGAACAATTTCCTCCTCCGTTTTAATTTCTCGCTGGCTGACAATTGCTTTAACCAGTGCTTCAGAAAAAGTACCGGCAATATCCCTAGGTGCTATACCCAGCAATTCATACAGTTTGATTTTGTTTTCAGGGCGGTAAAGAGGTAAAAAATGAATGGTCTGTTTCTTTTGCTGCGCTACGCCAAGCACTGCATGCAAGGTTTTTGGCCGGTTGTACATTAGACACTCCGCAGTTTTCGGCCTGTCCGGCGATGGTTGGTTGAGGACCCCTCCAAACAAAATCCTCGACTGTATATTCATCTCCAAAAACCACTTCAAGGTCGTTGTCAATATCAATTACAGCAGCCAGCCCGGGTTGCTGAATTCCAAAATAATAGAGGAAAGTGCTGTCCTGCCTGAAATGATAGGTATTATCTGTGTAATTCATCGGAGACTCATCGTTTCCAATCAACAGAATTAGTCCTTTACCGACTATTTCCTTTAGTATTCTTCTTCTTTCTGTGTAGGTCTTTTTATTAAACATATTTTACTTTTTTAAAATTGAATTAATAACTCTTTTTTCCCTCCATCAATTCAGTTAAACTCACTGCAAGAGCATCTTTGAATTGTGGTTGCAAATATACCATTCGGATAAATGGGATGTCACTCTCTTTTTAGATCCATCGAAGAAACAGTATTTTACGGATTATCCAAAACTGATGATTCTTTAAGTTTATTTCCAATGTCCAATGCTGTTTCAGTTATCGCTAATCCTCCTTTTCCAGTGCATTTCAAGCAGGTTGGCATTGTTTTACTTACCCTCGAAACGGTTTGGATTACCTGATCTAGAGGAATTACAGCATCGTATCCGGAAACAGACATGATTGCGGAAGAATAAGCATTGACAGCAGCACTTATATTTTTACCCAGACAAGGAACTTCAACGCGGTCGGCTACCGGATCGCACACCAGTCCGATCATGTTTTGAATGGCCATTGATGCAGCGTCCAGAGCTTGTTTTGCAGTACCTCCCATTAATTGTACGATTCCTGCAGCTGCCATGCCGGAAGCAGCCCCGCATTCCACCTGACAACCATGTTCTTCGGCCGAAAAACCGGGCCCCTGAGCAAAGTAAGCACCTACAATTCCCGCTGCATAATATGCTTTAATTAATTCGTCCTCGGAAGAACCTCTGTTTTCGGAAATGGCCCGCAATGATCCTCCAACGGTTCCGCATGATCCTGCAGTTGGCACAGCTACAACAACTTCCATTGCACTTTTTGATTCCATCAGCGCCGATACATTCGCGATTATCCGGTTAACAACAGAATCCTTTATTTTGCCTTCTTTTTCTGCCTTTCCAATCAAGTGAGACTGCTGCTGTAAGATCCGGTCTGCATAATGTGTTCCTCTTAATCCGGTATCAATACTTTTATGAATGATCTGGATTATCACCTCATTTTAATAATTAATTCCTCTTCCGAAATTCCGCTGATGCATTTTTCGTATATCAGACCCATTTTCCCCAGATCTGCACCTTTTTCCTCTGCATAATCGATAAGTGACTGAATTGTGGTAAATGGCATTTCTGTCTGTCTGCCGGCAATTACGGGCATTATTGGATTAATAAGCGCTACATCGTCAATTACCGGATGAGTTTGAAGTCGGGACATTAGTTCAGGAGAAAACGGGTATGACGATTTAAACTCGTACTTAATCACATCCCCTTTTTGTTCTGATGAAAATTCAACTTCGGAAGGAATTATGGTTTTTAGTTCATCACTTATATCCGGTTTGTTTTTGGTGAATATCATTATTCCATACAAGTCGCCACATAACTGTACCGGAAACCCGTTAACAGACCTGATCTCAAAAGAGCCCCCTCCCAGAGAAACTGCAATTATCTGAACCATTTTTTTTGAGATCCCCCAAAGGGTAAGTCGCACTGTGTTGGCATGGTCTGTCGGGAACGAGCTTATCTGATAATCGATTATAATTTCTTTTTGACGGGCGTAACTTTCCGTATCTTTCATTCTTTCATCGGTAATTTCAAGTCCTAACAGTCCGCCGTCAATTCCCATTGTAGTTCCCTGTTCCCGATAATTCGGGGCCCAGGCTCCGTTGGTGTCAAACTCTGTCAGAGCTTTCTCCAACGGTTCGTTTAAGATATCCAGTCCGATTCTGGCAATTCGCCATGAAGCCGCCGTGTGTGAACTGGAAGGCCCCCGCATCACAGGCCCGATCACATCATTAAATATGCCAGGTAATTTCTTCATCTTCGATTTTATAAAAATTTGAAAGTATTCCTGTGATTAATTAAGTGGAAACCGATACAATCTATTATTCGGAAATTTGTAAGGTGAAGTCAGAATTACTAACCAAATGTTAAAGGTTTTTCTTGGACGAGACATTAGTTCTTTGGAATCATAGAAACAACAAAAAAATACTAATTGGGGAAATTCTAAACTATAGATTTCAGACAATACAAATGTTCTTCTAAACTTAGATGGTGTCATACCGGTCACGTTTTTAAAATGACGATGAAAATTTGAAATATTATTATATCCACTTGAATAACAGGCTTCAGACACATTTGAGCTTTTTTCATTTAACATTTTGCATGCTTTGCTTATCCGGACCTCAATAAGGAACTGAGAATATGTCTTAAGTGTCCTGAGTTTAAAATACCTGCAAAATGCTGTAGGAGCCATGTTGATAAGAGATGAAATTTCCTTCAGAGAAATCTTATCCTGATGATGTTTCATGGTATAATCGAAAATTTTGTTCAGTTTGTCCCTGTCTTCCTGATCCAATGGGAAATGAATTTTGGGAGAAATGTGTTCTAAATCCTTCGCCAAATACATTCTGTTAAGTATATTAAACAGGCACATGGCTTTGTCAAATCCATCCAGTGTTAACAATGATTTCATTGATGATTCAAAGCTTCTAGCCTCTTTGCCAACCAGCCTGATTCCCATTGATGAGTCATCTAACAGCTTGTTAAGATGGTTAAGCTCCGAAAGATCTGCAAATACTTTCTGTAATATGTCAGAAGAGAAAAAGACTGAAATTGCACGTGCCTCATTTAAGACTCCTCCTTCATAATATTGGTCATCGTTTTTAAAAACATGAGGAATACTTTTACCAATCAGATACAATTCATCTTTTGCAAATCTTACCAATCGGTTTCCGATAAATACAATACCCTCACTATTCATAATATATGTCAGCTGACATTCATCATGATAATGAATAGGATCGAAAAAAACATTTAAATTCCAATTCTCAACCCTAATCGACTCTTCCAATTGCATTGGAACTTTGAAACATAACGGTTCCATTTTCATACTTTTTCATTTTTAAAAAGTCACATAACCGGATTATGTTTATAATAAATGGATATAAATTTATGAAAAAACATGTCATAAATGTTATATGATTTTAACGGATAAATGTACTATGTTAACATTGTTATTATAATTTTTATCAATATTTTGCAGAAGGCAGGAACAAGATAATACATCTTTTCTAAATGAATTATTAAAAAGGATATCTCAAAAGAGGAACAAATATTTTGTGTAAAAAAATATGATAAAGGCTCAAACGTAGTCTGAGGTATTCTTTCACTAGCCAGACATGTAAGGCTCAAAGGTCTTTATCTCTTGTTTGTTTGGTAAGAGAAGATAATCATCTTTACACACTTACACTACATAACTTACTGATTATAATTTATCAGAGCTTCTAATAGATAGGTTTAAAGTAGATACGATCTTCAAACGCCCTTTGTGGATTATTCGCATTCCTCTGAAAATTCCGTTGAAAAGAAGTACAGGGATTATTAATACCAAGATGTAAATGGGAATGATGCAATGCATATTGTAAATTTTCTGATAGTAAGAATACCACAATTATATTCAATTGTTATAGCTCCTTTTATCAGGAGTAATAGGTAATAATTGATTTAAATTTTGTTTCCGTCATTGAATAAGATAGGATACTTTTTTGATAATAGAGTGCAATAATTGTCTCTAACATAATATGTTACTTTTATCTTGGGTTCTAACAGGCAAAACATTACAGCTATGCTGCTATCTTAAAAACATATAAAATGAGCCTCTTACCTGATGGGATTAAGGATGGGCCATCGAAAGGTGTGTATTTGAACAAATAGAGATTTCTCGAAGAACCAGGTGTATCTCGTTGTTTAATCCGAAATAGTATAATCGTGGACAAATATTCACAAATACCAACATAATTATGGCAGCATTTAGAGGAACTTAGCGGAGACATCATCCCATGGAGGCTAATCAATTGCTAGCCTTATCATCCTTTTTTAAAATGTATGATGCATAGTCTTTAAGCAAAATATGCTTTCCATTCGAGCAGAAGGTCATCAGCTATCTCAACTTGTTTATCGTTTAAGTAAATATTCATAATCATATTAGTTAACCTCCTTCCAAGATCATGACTAACTCTCTAAGTTTCCTATTTTCAGTTTAATATATATCTCAAAATACCATGAAATCATATTGCAATAATAAAATTGAGAAGGCATTAATATTCTTTGTGATTTTCTCCATAGGGGGAGCAAAAGGCAGTAATTTATTTGCTCAGGAATATAAACATTTGACCCTTGAAGACATCTTCCTTGAGCAAAAGTATAACATAAAAAGTCCAGGTATCCTCTCTTGGACCGAAAAGGGGAAGAAATATTTTTCCCCATCTGTGGCAAGTGATAAAATTAGTACTAGTCGATCCTGAAACCAATGAGATTCAAAATCTAATTGTGCCGGAAGAAATAGTATCTGTTCTCGGATCCTCTGATTTCCGGGTAACACATTACTGCTTATCCCAGGATGGATCCTTATTGCTGATAAGGTTAGGATATACAGCGGAAGGGGAGAAAAAAAGTGGTTACTGGATTAAGGATTTTGCGGATAACAAAATAGTTGCAGCCAAGTTAATACCGTCAGAAGTTCCGGTTCTTAACCCGGCTTTCTCCCCTGATAACAGAAAGTTAGCGTTTGTTTCGGGGCGGGACATATGGGTATATGATATAAAAAAGGGGAAACTTACCCGGGCAACGTTTTCAAGTGATCAGCAAATTATTAACGGAGACTGTAATGAATGGCAGTTTACGTCAGTACTTAATACAAGGGGCTTCAAATGGTCTCCAGACAGTAGGAGAATAGCATTTATCAGTTTTGATGTGTCGGGAGTCAAAGAGTTTAAAATGATCAATTATACTGATTTTCTATATCCTGAGATTATCTCCTTCCAACATGTAAAACCCGGAGAGAAAATACCGGTGACAAGGATCGGTATCGTTAATTGTGATGGTAGTGATCCTATATGGACCGACACAAAACATTTAACCGGAGACAGGTACATTACCTGGTTTGGCTGGAATGAGTTCTCTGGAGATCTTTATATACAATATCTCAACAGGAAACAGAATGAGCTTGCTATTGTGTCTGAATCAGATCATGGCGGCAAGGATAATCTCGTGTGGCATGATAGTGATCCAACTTTTCTTTTGCCTTTTGACCTGACATGGGTTAATAATAATAGATCGTTTATTGCTGTAAGTGAACGGGATGGATGGAGACATCTATATAAAGTTGACCTTGCCGGAGCAAATATAAAATGTATCACACCTGGTGATTACGACATAGAAAGCATTTCCGGATATGATGCGCAAAATGACATTCTTTATTTTAACGGTTCGATAAATAGTGCAATACACAGATATCTATATGCTATTTCTACTGATGGTGCAGGGGTATTAAGACGAATAACACCAGAAGGTTTAGTCGGGGTAAATTCATACATTGTGTCTCCCTGTAGCAGATGGGCTTTCCATGTTTTTTCAGCAATGAACAATCCTCCTGTTACAACGCTTGTCAGTTTGCCTTCCCACAACACGATAAAAGTATTAGAAGATAACTCTGAGCTCAGGAGTAAACTTGCCGGAGTGAAAATAA
Source organism: uncultured Rikenellaceae bacterium (assembly GCA_963696805.1). Taxonomy (GTDB): domain Bacteria; phylum Bacteroidota; class Bacteroidia; order Bacteroidales; family VadinHA17; genus SR-FBR-E99. The sequence continues at coordinate 142,539 of CAVOLF010000004.1, read as the reverse complement.
GTGATCCTGAATTTATAAAAATTGATATTGGAGAGGGTGTTGTTCTAGATAGTTGGTTGATTAAACCCGGAGATTTTGATCCATCAATGAAATACCCGGTGATTTTTAATGTTTACAGTATGCCCGCCGGACAGTTTGTACAAGATAAATGGATGAACAATAACTATTTATGGTACCAATATATGGCACAGCATGGATTTGTGATAATGAATATTGACAGCAGGGGCACACCTTCGCTGTATGGAAGGGAATGGAGGAAAATAATATATAAAAAACATGGGATACTTCCTTCAGATGATCATGCAAGGGCAGTAAAGGAAATTATAAAAAAGTATAGTTTTATCGATAGCGATAGAGTAGGCATTTTTGGATGGAGTGGTGGTGGTCTGATGAGTTTGCTACAGATACTCAGGTATCCTGATCTCTATAACGTAGCCATACCTGGTGCTTATCTTTCAGATCACAGACTCTATGAAGCAGGCTTTACAGAAAGATTCCTGGGCCTCCCCTCCGAAAATAGTGAAGCTTATGACCTTACATCAGCCCTTACTTATGTCGGTCAATTAAAAGGTGACCTGCTTTTGGTCCATGGTACAGGTGATGATAATGTCCATTATCAGAGTACGGAAATGCTAATAAATAAACTGGTAAAAGAAAAAAAGCGATTCTTTGTTATACCATACCCAAATATTAATCATAATGTTGAAACTGATTCGCTAACATGGTATCACCTGTACGATATGTATTCGTGGTTTTTTTCAACACAACTCTCGAAGGACGGAAAAAGAATGAACAGCAATGATATAGACAATTAGATTTTATTTGCGTACAGTTGTTGTTACTTTTCATCGGATTTGCCACTCTAAGGCAACCCGATTTTATGTTTAATCCGGTCATAATATTATTAAGCTATATTTATGTAGTCAGCTTCTAAGGGGTTTTTATATTGTTGATATATAATGAGATAAGTTAATGTCAATGTTTGTCAGTGTGCAGGTAGGACGGTCACACACTTCTGCCTTAGTTGGAGCAGGTATCGGATATGCTAGGGCCAGCCAATGAATAAGATTAGATTATGCGGAAGATTTTTGGGGCTCACATCTGGCAGCTGAAACAAACATCCAAATCGATGTATACATAACGACAAAAAAAACTACCCATTTAAGTACATTTAATGGCAATGATTTAACAACATAAGCAGCTAGAAGGACCCCGAAAAATCCAGCTATTGTAAGAGAAATCGCAACTTTCTGATCGTAAGCTTTTTCTTTTACAAACCTCGATCCCCCTGCCGCCATTAACATTGCAGTTGCTGTCATCATTATTGGGAATGCGGTTTGGGGATGCATCCCAAGGGCATAGACCATGGCCATACAAGGGGCATAGAATCCGATACCAATGGTTTGAAGGCCACCAAGCAAGAAACTCATTACAATAGCAACCATCAATTTCCAACCTGTTAAACCCATTGCCTCACCTCCAATCGGAATTATACCTAAAAACCCAGCTAAAATAATAAAAGCAACAACTATTAGACCAATGCCCAATCCATACTGTATCTTCTGACGTGACATCTTGGCAACTATGCCCGCGCCTATCAATGCACCAAGTGGTGCGGCAGTTGACATTGAGACTAGAGTTACCGGTTCGACATTAAACGCGGTCATAAATATTAGTGCCTGAACAACCGTGGAGATCGTGTTGCCAACATTCAAAGTACCTGGAATCAACCTGTCATCGACAAATTTAAATAATTTAAAAATAGCGGTTTGTGGTGCAAAACAACCAATTCCCAGAGTGTCGAAAAAAATAGTTACAAATCCGGTACAAAAAAGTGCAGACCATGGTTTATCCGTGAACTTTTTCCTATTCCTTATGACATCACGAATATAATAAAAACCAAAGATGCTTGCCATGAGTCCAAGTACCGTTTTAAGTATGATATGCATTTTTAAAAGTATTGTTTAATATATAACCTCAGAAACACTTAGAAATAAATGTTTTAATATGCAGGTAGATATATCAGCATTGAGACTACCTGATGATAAATCCCTTGATGACAAAGCCGGTTATGATATAGCGCCAGTCCATCTGAAGGAAGTTTGATATAACTTATATCATTAAATATCAACAATATATACGCTTTTTTTAGGGTCGACTAACTAAATTGCAAGATTAGATATATTTTAATTATTCTCCCATACTATTCATAACAGCCACGTAAAAATCTTTGTCAACCACAAGGTTGCATGGATCTATATTTTCAAGAAATGACCATCCCTGCCCCGAAAAATTAAGCCATGTTTCACGACCATTAAGGTAGACTTTAAGTGGCATATTGAAGCCGCGAACAGTATTAGTCCACCTGTATTTCAAACCGCCATCAGCAAATCTGTATTCGAATACCGGTATCCTGATATCTCGCAGGAACTGGTCAAAAATGAGCTTTAGCTCGAAACTTGTATGTTCCTCCATAAAGGTTTCTATCTGCTCAGTACTAACTGTCTGGTGCCAGAATGTTTTGTTGAGCCCTCTCAGAATGCCTCTCCACTTTTCATCATCATTAACAATCTGCCTTAACATGTGGAGCATGGTTGCACCTTTCTGGTACATATCTCCTGAGCCTGAGCGGTTAACATCATAAATGCCAATAATATTCCGGTCGTTGGCAATATTTGATCGTATTCCCCTGAGGTATTCAAAACCGGCTTCCCTGCCATGCCAGTATTCGACAAAAAGTCCTTCTGAATAGGCTATGAAGCTTTCGTGTATCCACATGTCGGCAATATCCCTGTAGGTAATATTATTTGCAAACCATTCGTGACCCGATTCGTGTATAATAATAAAGTCAAACTTCTCACCCCAGCCGGTACCGCTTATATCCCTGCCACGATAACCGTTCATGTAGCCGTTGCCATAGGTCACTGAACTCTGGTGTTCCATTCCCAGGTAAGGGGCTTCAACAAGTTTATAGCCGTCTTCATAGAAGGGATAGGGACCAAACCAGTATTCAAAAGCCTCAAGCATCATGGGCACCTGTTTGAAATGTTCCTTTGCCTTTTCAAGGTTATAGCTGAGGACGTAATAGTCGCAATCGAGCTTTCCCAGTTCGCCATCATATACTTCGCCGAAGTGGACATAATCCCCTACATTTATATTAACGCCATAATTATTGATTGGATTATTTGCATACCAGTGCCATGTTTTTGTGCCATCAGGGTTTTCTTTTACTCCCCTATAACGGCCGTTTGAGACATCCATAAGGTTTCCGGGTGTTGTAATGCTGAAACTCATGCTATCGGGCTCATCATACATATGATCCTTGCAGGGCCACCATGTGCTTGCTCCGCCTCCCTGGCAAGAAGTGGCATAGAAGGGATTCCCGTTCTCATCATACGTCCATGTGAGCCCGTTGTCCCAGGGCGGACGCCTGCTTATCTTGGGCTTTCCACCATAAAAGACTTTTAATTCATTGGATTCACCGCTATGCTGTTCTTTTTCCAGTTGCACAAACCAGGCATTGCCGTCGCGTTTAAATTCCAGATCCACCCCTTCTTGGGTTATTCTGCTTATTTCCAAGGGGGGCCTGCAGGTCGATCTGCATGTGGTCATGAGGTTCCAGGACAACGTATCTTATCAATACATATCCACTTATGCTGCTGTCAGCAGGATCGGTATTTATATTAAGATGGTAGAAATTAAGATCCCACCATTCTCTTTCGGGTGTTACAGAGCCTCGTAGTGTGTCACCTCGCGTGAGCTCCATCGTAATTTGTGAAAAAGCATGACCCGATATAAAAAATTGCCAAAGAAGGACAAGGAGTGTTTTTCTTATCATGGTAATATATGTTTATGTATTGTTAATCCTATGCAGATATTCTCTTGTCCGCTTGCTATGTTTTTAAAGAGATTGGATACATAAAATAATGCAGAAACAAAAAAGTCAATAGTTTTTTATCATAGACTTAGGGGTTATTATAATTGCGATGCAAATATAATAGATTAGGTTAAAAGAAAGTTAGTATTATAAAAATTATGAGGACATTATATATACTTCTAATATGGACTTGGAATCTTTTCGATATTGATAGGTTGTGCCACTTTTTATAATTCTACCCGATTTCGGAACAGCGGATAAGTGTTAATTTGAATGACTTCAAATTAATGATTCTATGACATATAAATGAATATATGTAAATTTGCATCGAATGATTTGTACAAATCCTATAATTTATGCATAAATTTACATAAGAAAAATAAATAGTATAGGATGAAAAGGATATTTATGTTTAGAATGATTTTTATTGTAGTATTATTGTTGGCGCTTAACAATGGTAATGCACAAATATCAGATTTTAACCCCTCTACTACTCTGTGGTATGAGCAAGCAGCGAATGAATGGGAAGAAGCACTTCCGATTGGTAACGGCAGGCTGGGTGCAATGGTTTTCGGTGCCTATGACGAAGAGCGTGATACAGATAAACGAAGAGACCCACTGGTCAGGCGGTCCATATTCAACACTGTTAACCGGGGTTACAGTTTTTGCCTGAAATACAGAAAAATATTTTTGAGGGGAAGCCCCTGATAGCTCACAAACTGTTTGGAAGGCATCTTATGGGTTATCCCGTAGAGCAACAAAAATACCAGTCAACAGCAAACCTTCATATCTGGTTCCCAGGCGATAAGGAATTCACAGGCTACCGGAGGTGGCTTGATCTGGGTACAGGTATTGTTCATGTGGAATATGAGTCAGGAGGGGTGAAATATTATAGGGAAGTTTTTGCATCTGTGCCGGACCAGGTAATAATAGTCAGGTTGAGCTGTGATAAAGAAAATGGCCTGAGCTTCAAGGCCCAGCTCAGGGGAGTACGGAATATGACTCATTCAAATTATGCCACAGATTATTTCAGGATGGATGGCATAGAGGATGATGGGCTGGTGGTTAACGGCAAATCAGCAGATTACATGGGTGTTGAGGGGAAACTGAGATATCTTGTCCGATTAAAGGCCATTAATGAGGGTGGAATCATCAAGGTTGAAGGCACAGATATGATAATTGAGAATGCTGATGCAGTTACATTATGTATAGTAGCAGCGACAAATTTTGTTAACTACAGGGATGTAAGCGCAGATCCCGAATTGCGGGTAAATAATTACCTGGATAGTATTGAGGGGAAAAGCTATGAACAGCTGAGAAGTTCGGCAGTCGAAGACTATAAAAGTCTTTTTGACAGGGTCAGGCTTGAATTGCCTGTTACAGTGAATTCGTACCTGCCAACAGATAAACGTATGAACGCATTTAAAGATAACTCCGACCCAAACCTTGCAGCACTGGCATATAATTTTGGAAGGTATGTACTCATTTCATCATCACGTCCCGGTACACAACCGGCAAACCTCCAGGGTATATGGAATGAAGATATGAGCCCGTCATGGGATTCAAAGTACACTACAAATATCAATACCGAAATGAACTACTGGCCTGTTGAATCAGGCAATCTGTCAGAATGTGCTGAACCATTGATAAAGATGGTAAGGGAATTAACCGACCAGGGCTCTGATGTAGCCCGCGAACATTATGGTGCAGATGGATGGGTGTTCCATCAGAATACCGATTTATGGAGAGTTGCTGCGCCTATGGACGGACCAACCTGGGGTACATTTACCACAGGTGGAGCCTGGTTAACGACTCATCTCTGGGAGCATTTTCTGTACAACAGGGACATAAAATATCTGAAACAAGTATATGATATAATAAAGGGATCCGTTCAATTCTTTATGGATTTTCTTGTTGAACATCCTAACGGTGAATGGCTTGTGACGAATCCCTCAACTTCACCTGAGAATCCGCCTGATGGACCCGGATATGAGTATTTTTACGACGAGGTAACAGGAATGTACTATTTTACTACCATCTGCTATGGTTCTACAATTGATATGCAAATACTGCATGACCTGTTCGGTTATTATGCTGAAGCCGCGAAATCTGTTAGGCAGGGATAAAGAATTTGTACAATCAGGTAGCAGTTGGCCCGTAAAAGACTTGTTCCACCCATTGTTGGATCTAACGGTGCGTTGCAGGAATGGACTGAAGACTACGCTCAGATGGAAAAGAAGCACAGACATTTTTCCCATCTTTACGGTCTTTATCCAGGTAACGTTATATCTGCTAAAAGAACACCTGAGCTTGTGGATGCCTGTAAAGCTGTGCTGGAGCAACGAGGAGACGGTGGAACGGGTTTTTCCACGAGGGTGGAAAATGTCATTGTGGGCCCGACTATATGATGGGAACAGGGCGTACAAGATCTTCAAAGGCTATATCAGAAGAGCAAGCCTACCCCCAATTGTTTGCCAAATGCTATACACCATTGCAGGTAGATGGCACTCTGGGTGTGACAGCAGGAATTACTGAAATGTTAGTTCAGTCACATGAAGGGATAATTGATCTCCTGCCTGCTTTACCCGATGAGTGGGATAATGGAAGTTTCAATGGAGTTTGTGTGCGTGGAGGCTTTGAGCTTAACTATTCATGGGAGAAAGGAGAATTGGTCAGTCTTGAAATAATATCCAAGGCCGGAGAAAACTGCAAAATAAATCCCGGGCTCACCGGAACTGATTATAAAGTCTTTTCAAACAAAAAACGCATAAGGGTTAAAATGCATAATGACGGATCAATAGAATTTCCTACAATACAAGGGAATAAATATTCTTTTCAAATAGTAGGTAATTAATAGAATAATCTAATAGGCAATGAGAAGTAATTCAATCATTTCTTTACTGGTTTTAATTTTAGCATCCTGCAATAATGTGAATAATGTGCCGGATAATCTTAATATCGTTATTTTTCTGGCTGATGACCTTGGCTATGGAGATCTTGCCTGTTATGGGAACCCCATAATTAAAACACCAAATCTGGATAAGTTTTCCGGAGAAGGAGTATTACTTACCGATTGTCATTCGGGTGGAACAGTATGTTCACCTTCAAGATCAGCATTACTTACCGGCCGTAATCCTTACAGAAGTGGCTTCTACTATATAGTGAATAATAATACATATCTTGCCGATAGTGAAGTTACTATTGCCGAACTATTGAAGGAAAAGGGATATGAAACATGCTTTGTGGGTAAATGGCATTTGTCTATTCTTGAGAAAGACAGGATTGATCATCCGGGCCCGGGCGATCAGGGTTTTGATTACTGGATGGGGACCACGCATAATGCATTTGACGGACCTGCAAATTCAGAGCGGTTTTTACGCAACGGTGAAAAGATCGGCAGGGTTGACGGATGGTATTGCGATGTTATAGTTGAAGAAGCTTCTGAATGGCTGATGAATATAAGGGACAAGAATAAACCTTTTTTCCTTCTTGTTTCATCAAGTGAACCTCACACCCCAATTTCACCACCTTCTGCTTTTAGTATGAAATACGCTACCAGCGAGGTAGATTCACTTGAAAGGCTTATTAACTATGGCGGCGTTAATAGGCCAGAGGAAGACTTGTCAGAGTATAAAAAAGAATATTATGGCACGGTCAGTCAGCTTGATGATGCTTTTGGCAGATTGATGAAAACTATTGAGGAGATCGGTGCTAGAGACAATACTCTGGTCATATTTACGAGCGATAATGGTCCTGAAACACCTGTTACATTTGAAGAGTCACTTGGGAAATGGGAAGACCCTATAAGAGATAAGTGTTTCGGTACTCCTGGAATTTACAGAGGCATGAAACGTTATCCGTATGAAGGGGGGCATCGTGTGCCGGGTATTGTCCGGCTTCCCGGAGTTATACCATCTGGCAGTACAAGCGATGTTTTGTTTAACGCTACAGATATTTTGCCGACAATTTGCGAAATAGTTGGTATAAAACAACCGGAAAGCATAAATATTGATGGTGTGATGAATTTTAATGCATTCCTGAACAATGATGAAACTAATAGGGAAGTACCTGCTATCTGGTTCACTCCTTACAGATATACCAGGGTACCACAGGCAAGTATGAGGTTAGGTGATTATTCTATTATTGGTAGGCTACCTGAGAAGCCTGATACAATGGATATTGATCAATGGTTCTTCAATTCCAAACTGACTAAATTTGAGCTTTACAATATTAGAACCGATCCAGGTCAGACAAATGACTTGTCTGAAGAAAAACGAGATGTACTTTCTGAAATGGTGCCAATTCTGAAGAAATATTGGATTGAAATGCGTGACGAGGGAAAGAAGATGCCAGCTGGCAATTAAATGAAGCCACCGTGAACTTAGGAAAACTCACTTCGTATCTGATGGTGATGCTGGCAACTGGCAAAGCTTTGAACTCTGATTCCGTATTGAAAGTTGCCAGGGAAGCCTGGGAGGAGCAGATTCATCAAGTTTATGATGATGTGAAAGTATTTGTTGCCGATGTGACTTGCTCCATGGATAGGAGTTTAATAACCGCTGAATACAATTTTAATAATTAGTTAAGACTATATCATGATAAATATTCTGATGAAAACCACAATTGCTTTGCTAGTCCAGATATCGATCCTGATATCTCCGGGTATTGGGCAGGGCAAATCTGAGTTTAAGAAGAGACCGAATGTAATATTTATCTCTTTCGATGACCTACGGCCCGAACTTGGTTGTTATGGGAATGATGAGATTTTAACCCCAAATCTTGACAGGCTGGCAGATCAGGGTGTTGCCTTTCTTAATACCTATTGCCAGGTTGCCGTCTGTCAGCCCTCACGTGCAAGCTATATGACAGGTTTGCGACCCGATTCGATAAGGTCGTGGCACCTTGGTGACCATCACCGGGGAGCAATACCTGATATAAAAACTATGCCTCAGTACTTTAAAGATTACGGTTACCATACAGTCTCAATCGGTAAAATATTTCATAATCATGTTCCGGACTCGATATCTTTTGATGAACCTGATCTGAGACCGGAAGAGTACAAGACTGCTGATATGATTGACAGGGATGCTGAGTCCTTTCATTATGATGATGAAATCACTGCCCGACAGATAGAAATACGTGCTGAAATGATCAGAAGCCACCCGGGAACTAAGCTCTATGCGGACGGTTGGGGGTATGGAACATCAGTGGAGAGTTTCGATGCCCCGGAGAGCGAATTCTATGATGGAGCTCAAACAGACCTTGCCCTTGCAACCATCTCAAGGCTAAAAGAAAGAGAGGAGCCATTTTACATGGCAATGGGGTATTACAGGCCCCATCTCCCATTTATAGCTCCTGAGAAATATTGGAAATTGTATAACAGGGATTCAATATCGCCGGCAGCAAATAATTATATCCCTGTTAATGCACCCGGCTTTGCGATGAATTCGATGTACGAACTTGGCAACTGCTATGATCTGGAAGAAATAGTACAGCATCCCGTTATCGGAACTCTGCCAGACAGTATTGGGAGAATTCTAAAACATGGCTACTATGCTTCTGTGAGCTTTGTTGATGCCTGTTTTGGGAAACTGATGAAAGGTCTTGATGAAATGGGCCTGGCAGATAATACAATAGTTGTCATTATTGGTGATCATGGGTGGAAACTTGGCGAACATGGCAGCTGGGGTAAAATGACCAACTATGAAATTGATACACGCGTACCACTCATTATTAAGGCACCGGGTATAAAGGGAAAGGGAAGGCGTTCAGAAAGGCTTACCGAACTGGTTGATGTTTTTCCTACCCTCTGCGAACTTGCGGGAATAGAGGTGCCTGACTATCTCCAAGGAACAAGCATGGTCCCCCTACTTAATGACCCTGACAGGGAATGGAAAAGTGCCATATTCAGCCAATTTCACAGGAGACCAAGAGTGGCGATAGATGGGCAGAGATATATGGGTTATTCTATGCGAACAGACCGATACCACTATATTGAATGGTACTACTGGGATGACAAGAATAAGGTAGCACTAGATTATGTTACCGCTGAATTATATGATCATCAGAATGATCCTGAAGAGAATGTTAATATCGCACCCAATCCACTTAATAGCAAATTAATTGATGAGCTAGGTAAAAAATTAAAAGCTGGCTGGAGATCAGCACGGCCTTTATAATTCATTGAGAAGGAGCACAGCATATTAGCCTATCGTAACTGTAATGTTTATTACTATTATCAGGCGGGCAGAATAAGATTTTGTTAGAAATCAAATAGAAATTTTGTGTAAATAATTTAAATATACTAAAATGAAGAACTATCGTCTACGAGGCTTTTTATTACTGCTTAACTTATTTGTAATATTAGCTATATCAGATGCGCAGAGTCATAATGAGCTCAGGCTGGAGGATATTTATCGCGATGGAGTGTACACTCAGGAGAGATATGTTCCTGTGAGATGGTTGAAAGATTCTAATGGTTATTCCACGCTGGAGATTAATGAAGAAACAGGCGCACCGGATATTGTTAGGTATGAAGCCAGAACAGGTAAAAGATCGGTTTTGATTTCATCAAAACAGCTGATCCCTGATGGTAAATCAGAACCATTACAGGTTGCTGATTATACCTGGTCTGATGATAACACAAGATTGTTAGTCTTCACAAATACAAAGAGGGTATGGCGATATCATACCAGAGGAGATTACTGGGTCCTGAACCTCGAAACCGGTAAATTACAGCAGTTAGGTAAAGAAGTTGAAAGGACAACAATGATGTTTGCCAAGTTCTCACCGGATGCATCGAGGGTAGCTTATGTAAGTAAACAGAATATCTATGTCGAGGACCTGGTAACGGGTTCGTCCAGACAGATCACATTTGATGGCGGAGAAAATATCATTAATGGCACCTTTGATTGGGTATATGAAGAAGAATTTGCTTGCAGGGATGGCTTCAGGTGGAGCCCTGATGGGGAGCATATTGCTTACTGGCAAACAGACACTGAAGGGACAGGGATTTTCTATATGATAAATAATGTTGATTCAGTGTATTCTGTACCTATACCCTTGCCATATCCAAAAGCAGGCACAACAAATTCTGCTGTTAAAATTGGAGTTGTACCTGCTGACGGTAGTGTAACAAGGTGGTTTGATATTCCTGGTGATTCACGTAATAATTACCTCGCCAGAATGGATTTCATACCCGGTTCGGACCAAGTAATGATACAACAGCTAAACCGCAGGCAAAATATCAATACTGTATGGGTGGCCAACGTTAATACCATGGAGTTGAGAAATATACTAACCGACAGGGATGAAGCCTTCCTTGATATACATGATAATATTATGTGGCTTGATGAGGGACAATATTTCACCTGGACCAGTGAACGTGATGGTTGGCTTCACCTCTATAAGGTGTCAAGGGATGGGGAAAATATGGAACTCATTACAAGGGGTGATTTTGATGTTATAAATATAAGCTGCATAGATCCTGCCGGAGGTTATGTATATTATATTGCCTCACCAGATAAACCTATAGACCGTTATCTTTACAGGAGCAGGCTTGACGGCAGCGGCAAAGCCGAAATGATTAGCCCCGTTAACATGCTCGGACAGCACTCATACCAGGTTTCGGCAGATGCCCGCTGGGCTATTCATACCTACCAGAATGTAGTTACCCCACCTCGTATTTCGCTAATCAGCCTCCCGGGGCATAAGGAGGTGCGATTACTGGTAAGCAATGAGGAAGCAAAAAAGCGCTATGATAATCTCGGTTTAAATCCCAAAGAATTTTTCAGGATTGACATCGGTGAAGTGGAGTTGGATGCCTGGATGATAAAACCACATGATTTTGACCCGTCCAAAAAATACCCCGTTATAATATATATATACGGAGAACCAGCAGGAGCCACGGTTCAAAATAACTGGGAAGGAGGAGACTTATGGCACCAATATATGGCACAAAAAGGTTACCTTATTCTGAGCATTGATCCCAGGGGAACAAAGTCGCCAAGAGGCAGGGAATGGCGTAAAATTATTTACAGGAAGATTGGCATAGTGGCTCCAAAGGACCATTCTGCAGCAGTAAGGAAAGTGATTGATACCTATCCCTTTGTTGATGGCTCGAGAATAGGGATCCATGGTTGGAGTGGAGGAGGGCAGATGACCCTTAACTGTATGTTCCGATATCCGGAATTATATAAGACAGGGATAGCGGTGGCTTTTGTAGCCGACCAGAAGATTTATGATACATCATACCAGGAGAGGTATATGAGCACTCCACAGGATAATCCAGAGGGTTATATAGATGGCTCACCTATAAGCCATGCACATAAACTGCAGGGAAAACTTCTGATTATGCATGGCACGGCAGATGACAATGTTCACTACCAGAGTTTTGAAATGCTCACCAACGAGTTGATAAAACATAACAAATTATTTGATCAGATGGTTTATCCTATGCGGTCACATAGTATTTCTGAGAGGGAAAATACGACTTACCATTTAAGGCAGACAATGGAAAAATTCTGGCTCGAAAATCTGGAGCCTGGAGGGAAGGAATTATGAATTATGACTGTTAAAAGAATACATAGTTGGCCCTTATAAACAACCTATATTGGTTATTCAAGATTGAAGCGTCGGAGACACTGACTTCCTCAAGAGAATCTAAATTCAATCATATTATAAAAATCAATTTAAATCTGATAAAATAATACACAAGTTATAGCAAATAGTATAATCATGGAGTTCATTCTAATATTAACTTTAAATAAAAACATCAGAAGTTATGAATTATTCAAAGCTCATTTGTATCAGTTTTGTTATCATTACTTTTTCAACGATCTTTTCATGCAACAGTCCTTCTCAATCAGATATTTCTAAACCAAATGTTCTGATTATTTCAATTGATGACCTTAATAACTGGATAGAACCCATGGGGGGACATCCCCAGGCAAAAACACCAAATTTATCAAGGTTTGCCGAGAACGCCGTAACCTTCAAGAATGCTTTTTGTTCATCACCCGCATGCAATCCTTCACGCACAGCCCTTTTCAGTGGCAAGGATCCCTATATTACCGGCTTGTATAATAATCCACAGGTTTGGAGAGATGTTGTAGGTGATGAGATAATGATGCCAGAATTTTTCAGGAATAATGGCTATAGTGTAATGGGAGCCGGAAAGATATATCACGGTAATATGCCTGATCAGCGATCATGGGATGAATACTTTCCTGATAAGATAAAACATATGCCTGATTATTATCTTCCTGCCCTTGACTCGATTACAGCGGATACAATATTCCTGAGACAAGATAATGAGATAAGGGAGGATGATCCAGAAGAAATTACATTCAATATGCCATATTTTAAAGGAATGTACATTGCTTTCGACTGGGAACCACTACCATATACTGTGGAACAGACGGGCGATTTTTCATCGGTAAGCTGGATTATTGATCAACTGAATCGTGATCATGATAAGCCATTCTTCATGGCATGCGGTCTGTACCGGCCCCATTTGCCATGGTATGTGCCACAGGAGTTTTACGACAAATTCCCGATAGATTCAGTCATGCTACCTGCAATTTATGATGAGGACCTGGAAGATCTTCCTGAGCAGGCCAAACGTATTGCCGGTGGCAGATACCATGAGAAGGTATTGGCTGCAGGACAATGGGAAGCAGCCGTTCAGGGATACCTTGCTTCCATCAATTATGCAGACCATCTGGCAGGAATGGTACTGGAGGCGCTTGCAAACAGCAAATATTCCGATAATACAGTTGTAGTCATATTCTCTGATCATGGCTGGCAGCTGGGTGAGAAGACTCACTGGCGCAAGTTCGCACTCTGGCAGAATGTTATCAATTCAGTACTGATGATAAGAGTCCCCGAAGGCGTTAAAGGTTTACCGGAAGGTTCAAAAAACGGTTTACAATGTTTTAGTAATGTGTCCCTGACCGATATTTTCCCAACACTTACAGACCTCTGCGGCATCCCCGCAAAAAGTGGCATTACCGGCCACAGCCTTGTCAGTAACCTGCAGAATCCTAAAAAAAACCACGACAGGGCTATCCTTAGTTCCTTGGGGGATAAAAACTTCTCGGTAGTCAAAGGGAAATGGCATTATATTATTTATGATGGTACTGAAGAAGAATTGTATAACCTGGAAGAAGATTCAAACGAATGGACTAATCTGGCTGATAATCCAAATTATGAAAAAGTAAAAAAAGAATTGAAAAGTCATATACCGATTGAAAGACATGAGCTTATTGAAACCAGATCAATTAAATGGAAGGATGTCCTTAGTGGGAAAATAGTTTTTTAAATCTTAAATATAGGAAATATGAATTTGTTTAAATACTCAAGTATTTTAATTTTAATTGGTTCTCTTATGGCCTGCAACTCAAAGGAAAAGACAATTGAGAAACCAAATGTGCTGTTTATCTCAATTGATGACCTAAATGATTGGACAGGATATCTCGGCGGACATCCTCAGACCAAGACCCCCTCTCTTGACAAGTTTGCCTCCGGTGCTGTTAGCTTTAACAATACTCAGTGTTCAAATCCTGCCTGCAATCCTTCAAGAACTTCAATAATGACCGGCTACGCACCACATACATCAGGCGTCTATTCCAACTATCAGGACTGGCGCGAGGTTATTCCTGAAAGAGTAACCATAGGACAGTATTTTCGTGAAAACGGATATTATTCAGCCGGTGCCGGGAAAATTTTTCACTACCATATGATTGATTCCGCCTGCTGGGATGAATACTGGCCTTCTCAAATAGTAAATATGCCATCTGACCCTTTACCCGAGATAGGAGAATCAGGGACTGTAAGTATGCCGGCCTTTGAAAACATGTATATGGAGTTCGATTGGACTCCGATGGATGTGCCGGATTCATTGATGGGCGATTACAAAAGTGTGAAATGGGTGTCAAAAAAACTACAGGAAAATCATGAAAAGCCTTTCTTCCTCGCATGTGGCATCTATCGCCCTCATGTTCCGTGGTATGTGCCTTGTAAATACTTTGATGCCTTCCCACTTGATTCAATCGAATTACCTGAAGTACGAGTTGATGACTTAAGTGATCTTGGAGAACGAGCCAGAGATATTGCATCACGTGGAGGGAATTATCATAAGCATATTACAGAAGCAGGGTTGTGGAAAAATGCAGTACAGGGTTATCTCGCATCAATATATTTTGCAGATGCTATGTTCGGAATGCTTATGGATGCTTTGGATAATAGCCCATACGCTGATAATACAATTGTAGTGGTATGGTCTGATCACGGATGGCAATTAGGAGAAAAAGAGCATTGGCGAAAATTCGCTCTATGGGAAAATGTAGTAAGATCAAATCTGATTATCAGAGTGCCTAAAGGAGTCAAAGGTTTGCCTAATGGTTCTTTTAATGAAGCCTGCAACAGGGTTGTTTCGTTACAGGATATTTACCCCACTCTTATTGACCTGTGTGGCCTTCCCCAACGTAGTGATATTGATGGGAGATCCCTCGTGCCTTTGTTACAAGATCCTGAAAGAGAATGGAATTATCCGGTAATAACATCTTATGACTTTGGAGAGTTTTCAATCAGAACTGAAAAATGGAGATATATCTTATATATAGATGATTATGAAGAACTTTATGATCATGACTCTGATCCGGAAGAATGGTATAATCTCGCTGGCAAAGAAGAGTATGCAGATGTTATCCAGGAACTGAGGAGTTATCTGCCCAAGAATCCGGCTCCATTAATGAAAACCAGCCAGAAGCTGGAACCACATCATACTCCTCCGTTTGCCACCAAAGAAGAGTATCAGTTCTGGCTGAAAAATGATAAAAGCTATCCGGCTCTTATTAAAGAGTATTGGAATAAACAGTAAGGAATATAATTTTAGTAAAGAAGTGCTTGATTATTATCCGAATCCGGCACAGTATAAATTAATTATTCAATTATCATTACACCTCAGAACGCACTTGTCGAGATCTGTAACTTCTCTGGTATTGTTGTAATGACAAAAACTATCAATTAATCTGAGACAATTGATGAAGGAAAGTTTTGGTGTGCGAGTAAAATTCTTCGAATATTTCCTTTAAAAATGTTGAATAAACTTTCATTTTTTCTCAGAATGTATACAGCCATATCTTGGAAGCACAAGAAAAATAATACTCAAAAGTATATCTTTAAAGAATTGAAGGGACAATTAATACTTATCTTTGCCCTGTCTAGTTGAAAAATGTTGAATAGTAGTTAAATTGGATTTTATTTGCCACGGCAATCCCATAGGGGAAATAAAATACTTTTAGTTTTATGTTGTATTTAAAGAACTAACTTTGAAAGATTCAAGACAAAATTCGATCAGTAAAAACCTGCTGAGTAAGTATAATAAGTCGTCGGTATTACATACAGTGTGGGAAAATAAGGGAATTTCCAGACAGGAAATCGCCAAACTCACAAAGTTGAGTACAGCAACGGTTTCAAGGTTGGTTGACTCCCTTATCAATAAGGACAGGCTTTTAGAGGAGCGTGAGTCAATCCCTATTTCAAGGGGACGGCCAATGAAGTCCCTTTATTTTGGCAGTAGTGAAAGGTATATCATCGGCATAGACCTTGGGACTACATATATCAGGGGTATGTTAACAAACATGTGTGCTGAGCCAATAAAAGAAATAGAAGTTGTTACTGAGTCACTCAAAGAACCGGAATATGTTCTAAATAAGGTAATTGATGTAATTGAACGCCTGTCAGATACAAACCTTATTAAAAAAGGCCAGATTATTGGAATTGGGATGGCAGTTGCGGGGATTGTCAATCTTAAGGATGGAGTTGTAGTCTATTCACCTGCTTTTAACTGGCACGATATTAAGCTGCATAATTATATTCAAAATCGCATCAAGCTTCCCCTGTTCTTTGACAATGTTAGCAGAGTAATGGCACTTGGGGAATTAGCTTTCGGCAAGGGGAGCGAGTTCAAAAATATCATCTGTGTAAATGTCGGATTCGGCATTGGAGCCGGAATAATTATTAATAAGAAGGTTTTCTATGGGACAGACGGAATCGCAGGAGAATTTGGCCATATCCCGATTGATGGTGACAGACTGATCTTATGCCCCTGCGGAAAGGATACTTGTCTTACTGCGTATTCTTCGGGTGATGCTATTGCACAACGAGCCATCTTGATGATGGAGCAAAAACCATCACAAATACTTATGAATCTCTGTAAAAACAAACCTAAAGAGATCTCCGCAAAAATGGTTGTAGAAGCCGCACAATTGAAAGATAAACTGTCTGCAAGTGTCCTGCAAAAAAGTATTCATACCTTGGGGTTTTCTATCGCCGGCTTGATAAATATCTTCAACCCGGAGGCTGTTTTCGTAGGAGGTGGCGTTGCTCAAAACGGACCTATCTTCTGGGACCCTCTTAGGAAAACTATTGAAGAAAACGTATTTGAGCCCCTCTTAACTAATTATCAATTGCTCCCGGTAACTTTTGGCGATAGGGCTTCACTGTATGGGGCTGTTGGTTTGGTGATTAATGAGGTTTTGAATATAGACATTTAGTTGATCCCTATACGTTCTTGTTCTTCTTATTTATGGGACCATTTTTCCCGTGTGAAGAATCAGTTCCTTTTTGCTGCTATTTCCATGGACTGAACTATCACGATAGACTACTTTTGGTACAAGCAACTTTTCCCATCTCCAGACAAACAGATATTTGCGTTTATTAATATTGCCGAAATGCCCCGGAAATCTTCTTTCCGGAGCTGAATCCCAACTTTTTAAAAATGACTTTTTTCATCTTGATAGACTTTTATCGAATCAAAGCAAAAATCAGAATTAATAAGGCTTATGCTATTAACACTAAGGCTTCCAAAAGGCTTCTAAGGATAAATTATGTAAATTCCTGATGCTTTGGGAAACAGAATATCTGTACAAACTGTAACAGATATTATTTGATAGGTTTTAATTACATTATAATATATTAAGTATTAAATAATTAATATGTTTCTATATCATTGATACATATATATATTAGTATAATTATTGTATAACATTATTTAAGATGCATGTATTAAAACATATTTATTAGTATATTTGTATACTTTATAAAAGTAAATAACAAAATATTTTATTTGACCAGCCCTGTAATCAATAAAAAATGGTATCTATTTATTAACAAAATAGGGTCGTTTATTCAATATGGAGTCGGGTATAACATCATCAACTCAAATAATGATTTTGCATTTAATGAAGCTGGGATATATATATAGGACCGATATTCATCAATCTAATTGTAATAATCCATTTTACTTAAAATCAAATTTACAAGGCTTGTTTGTTCCTAAAAGAAATTAAAGAATGAGAAATCTATGGTTCATATTCTTGATTTTACTATGTGAGAATTCAGGTGCCCATGACCCGCTTATGCAATGGGGTTTTGAAAAAATAGAAAACAGAAATATAGTTGAAGCTATAACTAATATTACCGATACAATTGAAGAGAATTTCGAGGAGTCAATTGGTATTTCAGGCAAGGGATTACGATTGGATGGCATTATAGACGAGATAAAAGGCTATGGCAAAGCCATGACTGCTGAACAGATTAAAGAATCGTTTTTAAACTACCTTTTTACAAAACCTGACATTGCAATTTGGGAGCTGCCAAAGCTTGAAAAGAATCCCGGACGATTCGGAGCGGTGCACGCAAAACTCAAATACTATCCGGGATGGGATAACCTTTGGCCTGTTGAACAGGACCCGGATATAGTAGAATGTTTCGAAAACTCACCGCAAATAATAATATTCTGGAGAGGGATAAGATATGGGGCCTTCTGGATCTCTGTGAATGAGAATTGGATGACCGATCAAAGCGTCCGAGCATGGGATGATAAGGAGGGATATTCCGATCACATGCAGGACCGTCATTTTCGTTTTTCTCATGTCAGGATTATTGAAAGCAATAATACCAGGGATGTTATTCATTGGAGGTATGCTATTGTGAGTGCTTATGATAATACATGGAGGGTTGATTCTAAGACTGATAGGGAGTGTTGGATTGATGAGTATTTTAATATCTATCCTGACTGTTCATCTATAACTTGAATTAATGGGAGATGACCTTGTACAGTTCATTTATATAAATGGAATTAAACCTCTTAAAATAAACATTTTACCATAAAACAGAACTTGAAATATCTACAGTATAAAGTGAAAATTATGAGGCATAAGACTATCTTACAATCAGCACTTTTGGTGCTCAGTCTTTTAATGGCAGTTAATAATGACCTGATTGCCCAAAAACTTAAAGTGCCCGAGCGGGGATTCATTAGCTCTCAACCGGCAGAAACCTGGGAGAATGGCCTTATTAGCGGAAATGGAACTCTTGGTGCGAATGTAATGAGCCGGCCTTTTAATGAGACCATCATTCTAAGTCATGAGAGGCTCTTCCTCCCAATGGGAAAGCCAATGATGCCTCCCGATAATGGGAACAGGTTGTTTGAGATTCGCCGTCTGATAGATAAAGGTCTTTACACACAGGCGACCAAACTAGCCGCCGATTTTTCGGGTCAAAATGGGTTTAGATACCCCGATTACTTTGTACCTGCTTTTGACCTCAATATCACGATGGATTCAGTAAGCCCTATAAAGGATTACATGCGTTCGGTCGATTTTCAGACTGGTGAGGCGACCGTTCACTGGGCAGATAAACGCGGCGTATTCGAGCGTCGTTTGTTTGTCTCCCGTGCCGATAATGTTGTTGTTTTACTTATAACCGGTCCGGGTAAGGGTAACGTAAACTGCAGGTTTGAGCTTAAACCAAGGCAGGTTGACATAAAACTTGGAGAGAAGGTAGTCGCAAATTCAAATACAGTTTTTGCAAATCATGTTGATAGTATAAAAAGGACAGCTGATAAATCAATTCTGACATATAAAAACAAGTTTACCAAGGCTTATCCGGGGAGTATACAGGCTCTTGAAGGGGTTGCGCAAGTGATTGCAAAAGGCGGTACAACAACCACAGAGGGCGAGACTCTGAATGTTAAGGGGGCCGATCAGGTTCTTGTTTTCATCGATGTTAATCTGATCTATGACCCTGAGTTCTCTGAGTTCCCGGCAATGAAAAAGAAGTTTGCCTCCCTGCCGGTCGATTTCGATGGGCTGCTCAAACGTCATGCCTTAATCCACGGTGAAATCTTCAACAGGGTAAAACTTGACGTGGGCGGAGGGAAAGACCACCTTCTTACAACTGAGGAACTCCTAACCATGTCGACAAATGAAAAGCTTAATAAGGCGCTTATAGAGAAGGAGTTCGACGCAGGGCGTTACAATATCCTCTCAAGTACAGGTGAATTGCCTCCGAACTTGCAGGGTCTCTGGGGTGGAACCTATGTTCCCGGCTGGGCGAGTGACTATACCCACAATGGCAATGTGCCTTCGGCTATTGCAAGCATGATGAGGGGAAACATGCCCGAACTGATGCTCGCTTACACCTCGTATATTGATTCTCTTGTTCCATACCTTGAGATAAATGCTGAGAATATGTTTGGGGCCAGAGGAGTTGTTCTCCCTTCACGATCAACGACGAACGGGTTCAATAATGCTCTTGCCCCCGAATTTGCCGGTGGCTTCTGGGTTGCTGGTGCCCCGTGGGCAGCTCAATTCTTCTACGACTATTACTTATACACCGGCGATAAAGATTTTCTGGCCAAACATGCATTGCCATTCATGGAAAAGGCAGCTCTTTTCTTTGAAGATTATCTCTATCTGGGCCCTGACGGACGCTATATTTTTTCCCCTACCCAATCGCCTGAAAATTGGCCTGCTAACTCTAAGTCACAGGGCTCATTTAATGCCACAATGGATGTTGCCGCAACTAAGGAATTATTGCGAAACCTGATAGCCGGGTCAAACGAACTGGGAGTTAACAAGGAAAAAATTGTACTCTGGAATTCGATGCTTAATAAAATGCCGGAGTACTTAATAAATGAGGATGGTGCTATAAAAGAATGGCTTACTCCTAAACTGACTGACAATTACAATCACAGGCACTCCTCACAACTTTATGCCCTTTATGATGGTATGCCTCCTGAAATTGGTCAGGACACGGTTCTCTCAAACGCCTTCAGAAAACTGGTAGATATCAAACTCAACAAGCACTGGGGTGGAAATTCAAGCGGCTTTATGTCATTCGGACTTGTACAGCTCGGACAGGCGGCAACAAGTCTTGGAGAAAGCGAACTTGCCTATCAGTGCCTAATTCCCCTTGTTAACCGTTACTGGCTTAACAACATGGCCTCAATGCATAATCATAAATCGCTTTTTAACATGGATATAAGCGGCGGTATGCCGGCAGTTATCATTAAAATGCTTGTTGAGTCTGAACCAGGGAGGATTAAACTGTTACACTCGGTTCCAAAAGAATGGCCCACAGGCTCTATTGAAGGTGTGTTGTGCCGTAGCCAGATAGAGATTAAGAGTCTCCGGTGGGAAAAAGACCTTATTGTTGTTAGGCTCGTGTCATCAATAGACCAAACTATAACTTTAGAAGCTCCGACAGAAATGACGAAATTTATGGTTAAAAAAGGGAATACTACTTTACAAGAGGGCTACCAGAAATACAACCGCATACTTTTATTACCAGCAAAGCAGGAGATCACACTTGAAATTAAAACAAAGTAAATAGATGGATTTTCAGTCAAACGAGTTTTTAATCTAACATGAACCGGATCCGCATCAGGTGTTATTATTTTTCGGATATGAATGAAAGTTTATTGGTTATTATAATCGTATTCTGTCAGAATTATGCCTGTTAAACAGAAACTGTGAATAATTACGCAAATCTGATCGTTTGGTTCGATTTTTAACATACAAATATCCAGGTAGAAGGAATTTCTCTCATCCAATAAGAAATCTGACTGAAAGTGTAACGAAAATAGCTTAACTTATTTTAAAGATAATACACTAGTCAATAATTCAAAAATTTACGATGTGAAAGAAACAGGAGTATTAAACAGTTCAGTTGCAAATGCACTGGTGAAGCAAGGACATAGCGATTTGTTAATGGTTACAGACGCCGGTTTTGCAATTCCGTTAGGAGTAGAAGTAATAGATCTTTCACTTGAGGAGAATAAACCTATGGTACTTGAGGTTCTGGCAATGTTGAGAAAATACTTTTCAGTTGAAAAGATGATAATGGCTGATCAGACACGGAATGTCAGCCCGACTTTGTTTGCAAATATTTCAAAGGCATTTGGTGAGGGTGTTTCAGTTGAAACTGTTGATCATTCAAAAATAAAGGAGATGAGCAAGACTGTCAAAGCAGTAATTCGCACAGGAGATTTCACCGCATATGCCAATGTGATTCTAGTATCGGGTGCCGGGAAAAGATGGTTTGTGGAAAATGAGATTAAACATTAAACAGCTAAAATATGGCAGGAACAATAAGTTGGATTGATACAACAATTATAATAGCATACCTGATCGGCATTCTTGTTGTCGGAGTGTTATCGGTAAAGTTGAAAAAAATAACGAGCGAAGGCTATTTCCTTGCTGAACGTGGACTTAAATGGCCGGTGATAGGAGCTGCCCTTTTTGCCTCAAACATTTCAACAATTCACCTTGTCGGTTTAGCCGCTGCCGGTTACAATGAGGGACTCGTCTGGGGTAATTTTGAATGGCTGGCCGCAGTGACATTAATTTTACTTGGATTGGTCTTTGCTCCGTTTTATTTTAAAAGCCGCATCTCTACGCTTCCTGAATTTCTTGAGAAGAGGTATGGCTCAGGCTCCAGGACAGTTCTCGCTTTTATAGGTCTTATAGGTGCCTTATTTGTTCACATAGGTATGAGCCTTTATGCAGGCGCTGTTGTGTTCCAGGCTTTTTTCGGAATAGATGTTATAACATCAATTGTAATTATTTCTATTGTAACAACTATCTATACTGTATTGGGTGGATTGAAAGCGGTAGTTGTTACTGAAACCATCCAGTCTGTAATTTTAATTGCCGGTGCAATCGCACTTACAATAATTGCCATCCTCGCACTACCCGATAAAGGAATTCAGACCCTTGCCGATTTTAAAGCTTTGTTAAAACCCGGGCAACTGTCAATGTTACACACTAAAGAAAGCTTAAGTGCATTAGGTGAGGGGGGATTTGAATCAGGACTTACCTGGTACGCCTGTTTGCTGGGCTATCCCATTCTGGGTCTATGGTATTGGTGTTCAGACCAGACCATCGTTCAAAGAGTTCTAGGTGCTAAAACCAAAAATGATGCCCAGTTGGGTCCTGTTTTTGCCGGGTTCCTAAAAATTCTCCCTGTTTTTATTCTGGTGCTTCCGGGAGTCATCGCCTATGTATTGTTCAAAGACATTATTGGAACCGATGCAAATCAGGCTTTCCCGGTAATGATAAATCAACTTCTTCCCATAGGTTTAAAGGGCATTATGGCTGCAACATTGCTGGCGGCCTTGATGAGTACAATTGCCGCTGCCCTGAACAGCTCGGCTACCCTTGTTGCAATTGATATAGTTAAGCGACTGGATCCCTCTACAACCGATAAAAAGCAAATAAGAGTGGGACGCATTTCTGCAGTGGTTGTAATGATACTGGCGATGTTGTGGTCGACGCAGGGGGACAGGTTCTCGAGCATTTTTGAAGCCATTAATAAAATTGCCGCTGCAATTGCTCCACCCGTTGCCGTTGTTCTTCTTTTTGGTGTATTTTCAAAAAGAGGTACCAAAGAGGCTGGTGTCGCAACCCTGATTTCCGGATTGATTATTGGCATAATAATCTTTTGTATTGATTTTGAACCAATTAGCGGCTATATGTATCTTACCAAAGGATTACACCTGCCTTTTATGATGCAAGCCTGGTGGCTATTTGTTATCTGTACGGTTATCTATTTCACAGTAAGTTATCTGACTCCAAAACCTGATCCGGAGGTAATAGAAAAATATACCTGGGACAATCCGTTTGCAGTTGTAACCAAAGGTTCATTTATGGGGGTTAGGGACCCAAGATTATGGGCTGGTATTCTGATTTTGACACTTGTGACACTGTATATATTGTTTTCATAAAAATACCTGTTATGCGACAAGCAATTATGATTTCACCCGGAGTGATAGAACAGCGGGAAATTCCTGAACCTGGTCCATTAAAAGAAAATGAAGTATTACTCAGGATCAAAAGGATCGGAGTATGCGGGTCAGATATTCATGTTTTTCATGGAAAACACCCGGCTACTCCTTACCCTGTGGTACAGGGCCATGAGTATTCAGCTGTTGTGGAAGCAACAGGAGCGAAGGTGACAAAGGTAAAACCAGGAATGAAGGTCACCGCTCGTCCTCAGATCGTTTGCGGAGAATGTGGGCCATGCAAAAGAGGGCAGTATAATGCCTGCCAAAAACTGAAAGTACAAGGTTTTCAAGCTCCGGGTGTCGCTCAGGAGCTATTTGTTGTGCCAGAAGAGAGAGTTATCGTATTTCCGGACAGCATGACATTTGAGCAGGGGGCGATGATTGAGCCAGCAGCTGTAGGGGCTCATTCAACGAGCAGGGTTTCTGCCTTAGAAGGAAAAAATGTAGTGGTTGCCGGTGCAGGAACCATAGGAAATCTGGTTGCCCAGTTTGCAAAGGCCAGGGGAGCAGCAAAGGTACTCATAACCGACTTAAGCGACTACCGGCTGGATGTTGCCCGCCAGTGCGGGATAGAAGGGACTCTGAATATTAAAGATACTCCATTTGAGGAGGGGATTAAAGCATATTTTGGCAATGAAGGATTTCAGGTAGGTTTTGAAGCCGCAGGTGTTCAGTCATCCCTTGATGTTTTGATGCAGTATGTTGAAAAGGGGGGAGAAGTTGTAATACTTGGTGTTTATTCACAAAACCCGGTCATCAATATGTTCTATCTGGGTGAGCATGAACTGAATGTATTTGGTTCCATGATGTACCGACACGAAGATTATGAAGAAGCAGTCAAGATGATCGCTTCAGGGAAAGTCATTACCGCTCCGCTTCTTACCACCAGCTTCCCTTTCGATAAATATCTTGAAGCATACAAGTTCATAGACGATCAGGGTGATAAGAGTATGAAAGTAATGATTCAACTTTAACATATGTGAAATGAACAGTAAACCAATTGTAGCTGGCATCGGGGAATTGCTCTGGGACGTATTGCCCTCTGGCAGACAACCTGGCGGAGCACCGTGTAACTTCGCTTTCCATGCAATGCAGGCTGGTTGTGAAGGATTTGCCAATTAGTGCCATAGGAATGGACACTCTTGGTACTGAGCTTAAAACAAGTAATTAATGATCTTGGACTTAGCAGTAGGTACATTCAGGAAAACGATTTTCCGACAGGTACTGTTTCAGTAAAACTGGATGAAAATGGATCGCCTGACTTCACTATTCATGAGAATGTTGCATGGGATCATATCAGGTGGGAAACCGATTTGGATAAACTTGCAAAAGTGGTCGATGCAGTTTGTTTCGGAAGCCTTGCTCAGCGAAATGATGAATCGGAAAATTCAATTATCTCCTTTTTAAAGGCCACAAGGGTCGACTGTATTAAAGTATTTGATATAAATCTAAGACAGAAATTCTACTCTGAAGAACTCATCAATAACTCGCTGAAACTGTCAGATGTACTGAAATTAAATGAAAGTGAACTACCTGTTGTAGCCGGTTATTTTGGTTTTAACAGGAACCACTAACAATCAACTCGATCAGATACTGAAGTATTTCAACTTGAAATATGTAATTTATACTCAGGGAAGCATCGGTAGTGTAATAATGAGTCCAGATGATGTATCAGCAACAAAAGCCCCAAAAGTAGAAGTTGCAGATACAGTAGGAGCAGGCGACTCTTTTACTGCAGTATTCATCGCTGGAATCCTGAAGGGGATTCCATTGAGAGAGACGCATAAAAAAGCTACTGAAATTTCAGCGTATGTCTGCACCAAAAAAGGGGCAACACCAATAATAACAACGAAAATATTTTAAAAAAGTAATGCATTGGTCTCATGAAAAATTTTAATTATCACCAGTCAACAAAGGTTCTCTTCGGGAATGGCCGGATTAACGAACTTGCAGAAATAGTCTTGATATATGGAAGAAGAGCCTTGCTGGTAACCACTCCTGGTACTATTCCGGCCCTTAAGTCCCAATATGAAAGAGTTAAAAAGATACTAACCGACAAGGGAATCGAAGTTGCACATTACGATGGAGTTATCCCAAATCCAACTGTAGAAATAATCTCGGCCGGAGCCAAAATGGCACGTAATTTCGGGGCTGAGGTAATAATTGGACTTGGTGGTGGCTCAAGCATGGATTCTGCCAAGGCAATTTCAGTTGAAGCAACCCATGAAGGTACCAGTTGGGATTACCTGTTTTACAAAACACCTCAGCCTGATCCTTCAAAATTACTACCTGTAATTGCTGTATCAACGACCTCCGGAACCGGCTCCCAGGTTACTCAGGTGGCTGTAATAACAAATCCCCAGGTCCGGGATAAATCTGCTCTATATAATAATATTCTCTACCCGCAGGTATGTATTGTGGATCCTGAACTGATGCTTAGCGTTCCTGAATTTGTTACCGCAACAACCGGATTTGATGTGCTATGCCATGCTTTTGAAAGTACAATTAATCCCGGCACTGGTGCTTATGTTGAATTGCTGGCATGGGAAGCCATCTCAATTGTTGCAGAATACCTCCCAAAAGTACTCAAAGACCCAAATGATATTACATCAAGAGAAAAGATGGCCTGGGCTGACACCATGGCCGGATTATGCATAGCCAATGCCGGTGTAACCCTCCCCCATGGAATGGGAATGGCTATTGGAGGAATGTATCCCAATGTTGCTCACGGCGAAGCACTTGCGATAGTTTATCCTGCCTTCGCAAGATTTACCTGGGAATCAGCTATTAATCAGTTTGCAAATATTGCCAGGATATTTAACCCGGATTTAAGAGCAATGTCCGACTTGCAAGCCGCGGAAAAGTCTGTGGATGAAATTGATAAATTCCTGAAAAAGATCGGATTATGGGTTTGTCTCAAAGACATAGGAATGCCGGAGAGTGAGATAGATCAACTGGCAAAGCAATGCATGGTCTTACCCGATTACAAAGGAAATCCAAGAGTAGCTTCTGAAGAGGATATGATTGAACTGGTAGAACAATGCTATTTGAGAGAGTGAACCGGATTTCAGAGATTACAGTAAACACAAAAAGATATCCAAGTGTCTTATTTCGACCGTTCAATTTCATCCATCCAAATCAAAAACTAATCATATAAAACTACTTTTGGCTTAAAATCCTGTCTTAATATTTTGTCGGGATCAGATGGAGAATAGTCTGCCAGTTTACTGTTGTCAGGGTCACCAACATATTGAACATACACACATTCCGTCCGTCCTGTCTTAACACCAGCAACCGTTTGAAAGGAGGTTTGAATACAGGTCGTGCCTTTTTTAAGATTAACTATAAAATTAGCAGAGGTCATAACTTGTGATATCGGATGGCTGAGGTTGGTATTGCCAACAGTAAGATTTGCACTGATTATTGGCAATTCCTGATCTCCTTTAAGGTTCTCAACAATTCTTTTACCTGATTCCTCAGGCCACCTGTTTAATTTTATTTCATATTTACCGTCTTTAACAATATTAACAACCCATATTTGCTCTCCGTTACGAGAATATGAATCATGGGAATACAATGTAACAGGATTCTCATGTTCCGAGCCCAGATAAATTTCAGCGTACCAATCAGGATTCGGAGCTTTATTCTCCCACCATTGCTCGTATCTTGTATATAAATCTTTCACAACATCAGGATGTTGATCAGCAATATTGTTTCTTTGACCGGGATCTTCAATAATTTCATAGAGTTCATCCTGCTCCCTTCTAACCAGCCTCCACTTCTCTGTCATAACCTGGTATTCTTTGTCCTTAAAAGGGTATTCAACCCTTTGGTTATGTGTAATTATTGTTCTATCCTCCGGCCATTTCTTAATATCCCCAGTAAGCAATGGGGCAAGACTTTTTCCATCATAGTTCAGGTTTGCTGGTATTTTAAGATCACAGAGGTCTATTAGTGTGGGCATGATGTCTATATGGGCCGAAAGTGCATCAATATCTTTGCCTCCACCGATATTACCATCAGGCCAGCGAATAAAAAACGGAACCCTGTGAGCATTCTCATATCCCCATATTTTACCTCCGCGCATTCCTGCACTGTATCCTTCCAGAGGATAGCCTGTATTAAAATCCATTACTATGCCGCCAAACCACGGACAGGGACCGTTATCAGTCATAAATATTAGAATTGTATTATCTACAAGACCAAGTTTTCTTAGTTCCGTTTCAAGCATAGCAAAATCCTCATCTATTTTATTGATCATCCCGTAGTAGTTACTTATCCTTTCTGACAGAACTTCCTTATATGGTTCCGCATATTTCTCATCTACCAGTAGGGGAGCATGAGGCACATTTGTCGACACAAAGCAGAAAAAAGGCTTCTTTTTATTTTTTCTTATATATTTAATAGCCTCCTGAAACCATACTGTATTGCAGTATCCCTCATATTGTTCAAACTTTCCATTATGAACATAGGTATCGTCGAAGTAGTCATTGCCCCAGTAATCTGCGTTCCCTCCAATAGCCCCACCCCGATGTACTAAAGTTTCCTTAAATCCCCGGTCTTGTGGTCTGAAAGGAAAGTTCTCACCGAGGTGCCACTTACCAAAAATCCCAGTCTCATATCCATTCTCGCTAAAAATATCAGCAATGGTAGGCAAGCCCTCTTTAAGAAGAGAACGGCCGCCTATTGTATGCCAGACTCCAGTTGCAAGTGAATAATTGCCTGTCAATAATGACGCTCTGGTTGGGGAACAACAAGGATCAACATGAAAGTCTGTAAACCTGACACAATTCTCATAGAACTTATCCAGATTTGGCGTTTTAACATACGGATTGCCGTGTGCCCCTAAATCACCATATCCCTGATCATCTGTCATTACAAGTATCACATTCGGTTTATTTTGAGAACATGATACAAAAAGAAACATTAACACAGCAGTTAAAAAACCCCATAATAATCTCATTTTATTTATTTTATTGTTTAGACTACTTCTACTTTAAGTATTATCAATTTAATGTCTTTATTTCAGAGTCCAAATCATTTAACTCATGAAATAATATTGCAAACAATTGACTGAGTTTTAAAGTTATAATATTTAACTGGTTAATTAATACTAATTATTAGAATGTAATTATATTAAACAAAGTAATTTAAAGTTTTTATTAAATGCAATCATAAGTTCTTTTTTGTTTGAGTAAAATATAAGCTAGAAGAATCAGCTACTTCACAGAAACTGAATAATGCCGGTTTTAATAGTATTAAAAAAACGAGTACGTCCATTTTTCGCCCAGAAATATTATAAGGGTTATGTAGTTCTTGCGCTTAAGGTCATAACGGTGCAGCGGCAATGACTGAAGCTCTACCCGTTCAACTTCTTCAAACAACGGGCGCCGTGTATAGGGCCCGTTACTCGTGGGCCGGTTATTATGCTCCTCAGGGGCCTGACTAATGGCGATGTTCAGTTCTTCAAGAAGACTTCATTTAGCGTTATTTCTGCTTACTGCTTTTAATCACCACTGACTTTAAATTGTTCGTCACTATGGCCCGCGGTGCACCGCCAAAGTAATGAAGTGCATTTTGAATGATGTGATAAATACATCTTTCTGTTGGGTGTAATAGGCTTCCACATAGGTGAGCTGGCTCGCTTATTGGTTTAACATTATTTGCTTGTAATGCAAAACTAAATCATAAGACCTTTACTTTTTATAGTACCAGACACACTTCATGAAACACATAAACTTCTGAATAATCATTTTAATCGTAGTGCATTAAGTAAGGGGCGATTCGTATAAACTGATTTGGACAAATAATAATTACTGAGAAATAAAAATAATAATAAAATGTTTTATTATTATTTTTATTTTTAAATAAATTGATTTAATATTGTCATACAATTAAATATTAGACAATCTAATATATGAAAAATGAGGCTCGATTTGTTAATTCATAAAAACATATATCCTAATTATTTTCATGAAATGAATAGTCCCGTAAATATTCTTGATTATAATATCATAATAATATTTCTGGTTATAGTTCTTTTGGTAGAAATAATGACTGCCAGGGTGGAAAAAATGACAAGCAGCAGCTATTTTTTTGGCTGCACGCTTCTGTATAATATATATCAAACTTTATTTGTGAATTCTAAGCCACTCTATAAACTAAAACTATCCTATGAAAAAGATTGTTATTTTTATTTTAACTTTAGTGATATCGGGGCTTAATGCCTTGGTTTCACAAACAGTCACAGGTACTCTAACTAGTGCCAGAGACGGAGTAACACTTCCGGGTGTTAATGATCCAGATCAAAGGGAAAACTGTAGGAGTAATAACTGACGGAAACGGTAAATACTCCATTGATGTATCTTCAACTGAAGATACTCTTTTAGTTTCTTTTATTGGATTTAATAAAATTGAAGTCCCTATTGCCGGCCGTCTAGAAGTTGACATCAAACTGGAACCTGCTATTTATGATTTAGAAGAGGTAGTCGTTACGGCTTATGGGACAGCTAAAAGGGCTACTTTTACCGGATCAGCGGCAGTCGTAGGGCCCGGAGAAATTAATAAAATCCAGACTTCAAATATCGCGCAGGCCTTGCAGGGAAAAACAACAGGTGTCCAGGTGCAAAGTGCTGGTGGACAGCCTGGAGACGATCCTCAAATACGTATTAGAGGAATAAGCTCGATCAATGGTGATTCCAATCCATTGATTGTAGTTGACGGAGCCCCATTCGGTGGCTCCTTGAACTCAATAAATCCTAATGATGTTGAATCTATGAGTGTCCTGAAAGATGCAGCAGCAACTGCTTTATATGGAGCAAGAGCATCTGGGGGTATTATTATGATTACAACCAAATCAGGTAAAAAGGGATCCTCAAAAGTTAATTTTTCTTCAATATTTGGGGTCACTTCAAATGCAATTCCTTTTTATCCAAGAGTCACAAATGGCCAGTTTTATGAATTAAACTGGGAAGCTCTTAAGCAGGGTTATCTTGATACTCACTCAGGTGCAAGCCTGGCAGAGGCTGAAACCTATGCTCACGGCCAACTTCTTCCCCGTCTTGGAAATTTCAATTCTTTCAAAGAATATCCTCTAAATCCTGATGGGTCTTTAAAGACTGGCATTGAAGAAAGATGGGGGAGCTTTCTTTGGGAAGATGTAATACTTCGTCCCGGAGCTCGGCAGGAATATCACCTTGATATGAGTGGACAAACAGATAAGGGTCTCAAACATTATTTTTCAATAGGCTACCTGAACAATGATGCTGAAGTTACAACTTCAAATTTCAAGAGATATTCCGCTAGGGTAAATGTGTCTCAGAAAATAAATAACTGGTTTGAATCAGGGCTTAATACTTCCTTTAGTTTTGGAGATCAGAATGCTCCTAATATAGGTCGCTCTATAAACATGTTAAAAGTGTTACCTGATATATATCCGCCCTGGCTATGGGACATTGCTAATGAGGACTGGTTTTATGACGTAAACGGAGATAAGTTAATGTATATTTATAGTCGAAGACAGTCAGATATGCCCGGAACCAGTAATTGGATAAAGCGAGTGGTTCCCGGTGATAATGCACTTGCATGGGCAATGTACGCTGAAGACAGATCAGAGATTGGAAACCTGAGCGCGAGAGGCTTCATTAACATAAACCTTCTCCGTGATTTAAGGATTGAAAACTCATTTAGTGCTGACTATGTTGTGAATTCATATTATACATATGCTCCCTGGACAAGCTTTGCGTACGTGGCTAGAGGTCAATCAACTAGATCACAAACAACGAATTTAACTTATACCCTCAGTAATCTTCTTCGTTATGCAAAAGAATTTAATGATCATAACATTAATATTATGGTGGGTCATGAGGCATATTCTCTTAAATATAATATAGTTCAGGCTAGCGGTACCGGATTCCCAACTCCATCTTTACATGAATTAAGTTCTGCATCAATCATTACAGGGGCCAGTTCGCTAGAAAATAATCACAGGATTGAAAGTTATTTGTCGAATTTAACATATGACTTCAAGGATAGATATTATATGTCTGCCAGCTTCAGAACGAGATGGGACTTCAAGGTTTGCACCGGAGTCACGCTGGGGTAACTTTTATTCCCTGGGAGCTTCATGGAGAATATCGGAAGAGTCCTTCATGAAGAAACTCGGATGGTTGGACAATCTGACTTTAAGGATAAGTTATGGAGGGCAGGGAAATGAGCGAATTTCAAATTATTATGCCTGGCTTGGACTATATGACGTTATAAAGGATGCTGGGAATCCAGGATTTAAATTAAAAACACTTACAAATACTGATCTTAAATGGGAAAGGAATGAACAAATTAATTTTGGTTTTGAAACTAAGCTGCTGGAACGTTTTTATGTCTCAGTTGATTACTTTATTAAAACTTCACAGGACCTTCTCTTTAACAGAGAATTACCTCTGTCATCCGGTTTGGGTTCAGTGGCTGAGAATATAGGTGATATAGAGAATAAAGGATTTGAGATTTCGGTCAACTCAGTAAATCTCATTATTGGTGATTTCAGGTGGGAAACCGGGTTTGAATATAACGCATTTTAAGAATGTAATTACCAGTCTGCCAGCAAAAGAAATTTCAGCAGGACTTTATAGGTATGTTGTAGGAAGATCAGTATATGATTACTATCTTCTCGACTTATGCCGGAGTTAACCCTTCTAATGGTAATGCTCTGTTTTATAAAGATATTTATGAGACAGATGTATCAGGAGACCCTGTACTGGATGCTAATGGTGATTACATAGTAATTGGCAAAGAGACTACAGAATCTACTGTGTTGCAAGTTATTACTATGTAGGGTCATCACTACCTGATTTTTATGGTAATTTAGATAATTCATTTTATTATAAAGGTATTGATTTGAGCATAAATCTGACTATATAATATCGGAGGTTATATATATGATGTCCAATATAAGAATATGATGTGCTCGGGTAACATTTACGAAACATATAGTGCCGATGTCATGAATTATTGGACCCCTGAGAATACAGATACGGATGTGCCAAGAATGACAACTTTCGGTGCTTTGGCAAACCAATTCAATACAGCCTCCTCAAGGTGGCTTGTTAGCGCCACATATGCAAGGGTCAGAAGTATGACCCTGGGTTATACACTACCGCGTAATATTGTTTCCAGAATAGGCTTATCGAGTGCACGAGTATTCTTTCAGGGTGATAATTTCCTGACTTTCTATAAATATAAAGACCGGGGTACAAATCCGGAAGCTGGTATTGAGGGTCAAGTTGGTCAGGAAATACCCTTGCAGAAAGTTTTTTCCGGAGGAATTCAGGTAACCTTTTAATAATTACTAATACTGTAATGTCATGAATAAGATATATAAAAATAGTTCAATTATGATCTTGATCCTTGCTTTTATTATTTTGCAAGGATGTGAAAGTGATTTTCTTGAAACCCATCCAACTGACTCTGTTTCTAAACCAGATGTTTTTGAATCAGCAGAGTCTGCCCGGGGTGTGTTGATATCAGTATACAGGAGTTGGAGAGAAGCTGATAACCTCTACGCATGGTCTTACATATCTTACATCTTTGCTCAGATGCCATGGGGCCGGATATTCAAAAAAGAGTCAACTATGAACAGGAAATTGCATATAGCGCATTCAACCCGGAATGGAGGAGCTGTTCGATACCCATGGGAATTGTTGTACAGAAGTATCAATAATATCAATGACCTTTTAGCAAATCTGGATGGTGTGTCAGGTACACAGGCTGAAATTGATAAAGTAAGAGGAGAAGCTCTTGCGATGAGAGGATTTTCCTATTTTGAGCTTGTCAGAAGATATCAGCATACCTATGCTATTGCATCAAGTATGCCGGGAGTGCCTATATACACTGAGCCAACAACTGCAGAAACACGAAGGCAATCCAAGATCTCCGGTATCAGAGGTTTATGCTCAGATATTATCAGATTTAACACAGGCTGCCAGCTTCATGAGTACTGACAGACAACAAAAAGGATATTTCAATATTAATGTAGTATATGCAGTTCTTGCACGAGTCTATCTTACAATGGAAGATTGGACTAACGCTATAACATATGCCCAGTTAGCGAAACAAGGTTATCCCCTTATGTCAGCTGTACAGTGGCAGAGTGGGTTTATGGATATTGGTAACCCTGAATGGATATGGGGTCAAAATAATAGTGCTGAAGAAAACCAGGGTCCAGGCAGTGCGAATGCTCACTTGACTCCTTTTGCTCTTGCTCAGTGGATATGGGCATCTGACACTTTAGTATCATTTTACTCTGCTACCGACATACGTGGTCAGCTTATTAGTAGAAAAGAATGGCCAATACAATAACTTTAAGTTTCAAATGGCTAATCCACAGTACTCCGGAGACTATCCATATATCCGCTCTGCAGAAATGTACCTGATTGAAGCTGAAGCCATGGCGAAGAGTAGTAATGAGCCTGGAGCACAGGATGCACTATATGAAGTACAACATAGAGCCGACCCAAATGCGGTGAAATCAACCGCCACAGGTCAGGCTCTGATAGATGAGATCATTCTTGAAAAACGAAAAGAATTCTGGGGAGAAGGTGTTTATTTCTTTGATATGCTAAGAAATCAAATGCCGCTTAAACGGGATATTACTCATCAAGCTGCATTAAGGTTTCCTGCCAACTCATGGGAATTTATATCTTCCAATTCCTGAAAGAGAATTACTTATTAATAAGAGTTTAGATAGAATCAACAGACCAGAATCCTTTAACTGGCGTCTTTACAGGAAATGAATTTAACTGATTTTAGGTGAAGCTACAGTTTTTTTAATGTAATGATTATTTGACGGGAGGTCAGTCTTGGACCTAGACGGACCTCCTTGTTAAAAATTACTTCTGTAATTATTGTGCATTTACTACAAATGATAGATTCGGAATATCAGGGAAACTAACATTTTAGATAATTGGCCCATGAGAACAAAATGAAAGCTGCCATTGAGAAATGCGAGCTGGAGGAGCAAAGGCCTAAACAATGAAATAATATAGATTTTAAGTGATAAAGAAATAATCCTGAAATATGAAAGTTGTTTTGACAATAATCTTAATACTTGCATCATCACTGATATCATGTAAGACAACCAAAAGCGGGCGCACTAGGCCCGGGAAGCCCAATATCATCCTGATAAATGCCGACGATCTGGGTTATGCAGGAGTTGGCTGTTACGGTCAGGAACTGATACTTACTCCCAATATTGATAAAATGGCAACTGATGGGATGAGATTTACAGATTTCTATTCCCCTAACACTGTTTGCGTACCAAGCAGGGCAGGACTATTACTGGGTATGCATCCGGGGCATAGTCCTATCAGGGACAATCCACCTCCGCATACTGAAAATTTTGGTGAACGAATGACTTCATTTCCTGTAGAATTGTGGCCTCCTGAGTTACCAACAATAGGAAGAGTCATGAAAGATGCCGGATATAAGACAGCACAATTCGGGAAGCTTGAGGCAGGTATCCCTATGGATGAAGGTAATATGACAGAGCATGGATGGGATTACTGGTTTGGGTTTAAAGCAACAGGAGCTGCTTTTCAATATTATCCTCTTGAATTATGGAAAAATGACAAGAGAATAATATTTCCTGAAAATGAGGATGAGAATGTAAGACGTCCTGGTATAGTTGGTGATAAGGGTGTTTATTCTCAGGATCTGTTTGTTGACGAGATAGAAAATTACATACGGGAGAATCGTGACAGTACATTTTTTATTTATTTCCCAACACAGATACCGCATGGCAGATCTCCTAACGATGGTGATGAGATCCAATTGCCTGAGATTGGCCAATATGCATCACGGGACTGGACTCACCTTGAAAAACTTTATGCTGCGTGCGTTAGTAGATTAGATAGTGATATTGGAAGGATTATCTCTGTTTTGAAAGAACTTGGCATCGAAGAGAATACCATAATTTTCTTTACAAGTGATAACGGTGATGAAAACAGTTATTACAAATACACTGACAGGTTTCATGCAACCGGGCCATTAAAAGGGAAAAAACGATACATATATGAGGGAGGTATACGTGTTCCGATGATAGCTTTGTGGCCAGGTACAATAGCTCCCGGGACTCGGAATCAGATATACCGGCTGCCGGATGGGACTTTATGTCTACACTGGCAGATCTTGCAGGTGTTTCTCCACCTGCACATACTGACGGGATATCACTTGTTCCAATACTAACAGGGAATGTTTCAGAGCTGGAAAAGAGGGATTATCTGTACTGGGAATATCACCAGGGTAAACAACAGGCAGTACGAATTGGAAAGTATAAGGGGATACGTATCGGTGGGACAGAAGAACCAATTGAATTATATGATCTGAGTTCTGATCTGGGGGAAAATAATAACATTGCTCATGATCATCCCGGTTTAGTGAAACAAATTGACTCAATTATGTTAGCAGCAAGGGAAGGCTCCCCATATAATAAATACTGGCCATTGCCTGAGAAAAGACTTTACACTGACAGGTTAGATAAATGGATTTTTGACAATATTGTAAATGGGTTTCCCAAATAGAGTGAATATTTTGCATTAGAGCTATAAAAGAATGAAAAAGATCAGACTTTACATTTTGCTGCTTATTGGTCTTTTATCTGGACGCCTTACAGCCCAGGACTTACCTAATATAATTATCATTTACACTGATGACCTTGGGTATGGTGATCTGAACTGCTACAATGATAGTTCTGCATATTATACTCCCAATATTGATAGGATGGCCACAGAAGGAGTTCGATTTACGGATGCTCATAGTCCATCAACCATCTGTTCTCCTTCGCGTTACGGACTATATTCTGGTCAGCAAATATATCGCTCCACCGGAGGAGGGGGGAGTGCTTTTGAAGGTCCAGGTGGCCCCAGTTATTTAAAAACAGGAACTCTAACGATTGCGGAAATGCTAAAAACCAAGGGATATCGAACAGGAGTATTCGGAAAATGGCATGTGGGCCTTACCTGGTTTGATGAAAATGGTGAAGTACTGGGTGGTGGTTTTAAGAATTCATTGCTA
Source organism: uncultured Rikenellaceae bacterium (assembly GCA_963696805.1). Classification (GTDB taxonomy): domain Bacteria; phylum Bacteroidota; class Bacteroidia; order Bacteroidales; family VadinHA17; genus SR-FBR-E99. Next base: position 105,463 of record CAVOLF010000004.1, on the reverse strand, counting down.
ATTGATTATGAAAAAAGTACACCTCTTATTGACGGTCCTAATAAAAGAGGATTTGATGAATCATTTATAACACCTAATTGTCCTAACACTGATCCACTTTATATTTATATTGAGAATGGGATGGTCCAAATTCCTGCCAGTGAAAGGCATTATAGCGCAAAACTTCCAAATCCTGGTGGCAAATGGCGTTGGGATAATGATGAAGGCTGGATGGCCCCAGGATATAATTTTCTGGACGCAGACTTAATATTTTACGAAAAAACCCGAAAATTCATTACAAAGCATAGAAAAAATACACCTGACAGACCATTCTTTGCTGTTTTAGCAACCCAGATTGCCCATGCACCCGTACTCCCTGCACCTCAGTTTAATGGGGCAACAAATGCCGGTCCAAGGGGGGATTTTGTCTGGGAGCTGGATGTCATCGTTGGTCGTTTAATGGATTTATTGGAAGAACAGGGCATAGAAGATAATACTCTGATTATTCTTAATTCTGACAATGGAGCTGAAGTAATACATGTTGACTGGATGCGTCAGGATTATAGGCACGATCCTTCAGGTGGCTGGAGAGGAATGAAACGGGATGGCTGGGAAGGTGGCCACCGGGTTCCCTTTATTGTTTGGTCGCCAGGTATATTCCCTGGAGATTTGGTATCTGACCAGATGATAAATACTACCGATATATTTGCCACTTTAGCCTCATTAGTAGGATATAAACTCAAAGATGAGGATGCCACTGACAGTTATGACATGTTGCCTGCTATGCTTGGCATTCAAGATGAGAATGAATCTATAAGGCCGTATTTATTGACCCAAAGTTTGCGAGGCGAGTTTCAGATCAGAAAGGGAATCTGGAAATATCTTGATCATAAAGGATCAGGCGGGAATAACTATGACAATGAGATACTTGCAAAATATGCATTGCCTGAAAATGAGCCAGAAGCCCCAGGACAACTATATAATCTCGATACTGATCCCGGTGAAACAACAAACCTGTTTTTCACTGAGGCTGAAAAACGCAAGGAGATTCAGAAATTGCTCCAACACCTGAAATCGAGTGGTCGCAGCGCTCCAAAAGGTAGGCAGCCACTAGGTATAGTAAGGGTGAAGGAACTAAGCAAATGTAAAAAAAATGAGATTAATTAAACATAACTAACCACGATGAAACTATTAAAAAAGTTTCTTAATACTAGTATCCTGGTAATGTTATTCCTAACATCCTGTAATGGAGATAAACATAAGCCAAACGTTGTTCTTGTTATTACCGATGATCAGGGCTACGGAGATATTGCTGCTCTTGGGAACCCTTGGATTAAAACTCCAAATATAGATGAACTATGGGCTGAAAGTGTAAGGCTTACAGATTATCATGTATCACCTACCTGTGCCCCTACCCGGTCAGCACTTATGACGGGCAGGTACAATGACAGGGTGGGAGTATGGCATACGGTTACAGGAAGGACTCTGCTTAGAGAGAATGAAGTGACAATGGCCAAGGTATTTGAGGATAATGGTTATGCAACCGGGATGTTTGGTAAGTGGCACCTGGGCGATAATTATCCGCGCAGACCAATCGATGTCGGATTTCAAAAAGCAGTATATATTGGAGGAGGAGCCATAGGCAATGCAGCAGATTACTGGGATAATGATTATTTTGATGATCAATATTACGACAACGGTGAATACAGTCAATTTGAGGGATACTGCACCGATGTATGGTTCAGAGAGGCAACAAAATTCATTAGCAGCAATAAGGATAAACCATTCTTTTGCTATTTGGCAACCAATGCTCCTCATGGCCCATATCATGTCGAAGATAAATATTCGAATCAATATAAAAATGACACTTTGATTCCTAATGCCAATTTCTATGGGATGATAACCAATATTGATGAAAACCTGGGTAAGCTAAGAACCTATCTGAAAGAAGAGAATCTTGACGATAATACCATTTTTATATTTATGACGGATAATGGCAGTGCTGGAGGAATTATTCTTGAAAGTCTAAGTAATGAACATATTCCAAATGATGGTATTCCAACAGTATATGGATTTGACGCAGGAATGCGTGGGATGAAGGGAAGTCCATTTGAGGGAGGCCATAGAGTTCCTTGTTTTATTCACTGGCCGGCAGGAGGACTTGATGAAGGATACGATTTTGATGGATTGACTGCACATATCGATATACTTCCCAGTCTAATTGAAATGTGCGGACTCGAGAAAAATGAAGGACCTGAAATTGATGGTATCAGTTTATGGCAATATTTAAAAGGAATATTAAAATGGAAAAAGGGAGAACGAACTCTCTTTGTCGATTCCCAGCGTATTGAAGAACCATTATATTTCAGACGTTCTGCGGTTATGCAAGAAGAATGGAGACTTTTATATAGGGATGAATTGTATAATATGAAAATTGATCCGGGCCAGAGGCTTGATGTTGCTCTGAGATATCCCGAAAAGGTAAAGGAGCTTCAATCTCTTTATGATAATTGGTATAATGATGTGTTCTCTGGTTATGAAACAAGAAGTTATATCCACTTAGGATCTGAAAAAGCGCCATCGATAAAGCTTTCATCACATGATTGGATGGGAGTGGTTGCAACCGATGGACCAGAACCATCACCGACTGACACACCACCGCATTCACATGCGAGAATTAGAAGTGGAGCCCGCCTAAATGGTTACTGGGATGTTGAGGTCGAAAGATCAGGGAAGTATAAAATCGAGCTAATGAGATGGCCTAAGGAGGCAGATAAAGGTATAAGAGAAGGTATACCTGCTTCAACGGTTCCTATTCCTGGAGGTAGACCATTTCCAAAAGGAGTGGCACTTAATATAATGAATGCTCGTCTCCAGATCCAGGATTACGACAGTACTTTGGCTGTGACAGACAATATGAAGGCAGCAGAGTTTATAGTGGATCTTGAACCCGGGAAAACCAGACTCAAGACTTTCTTCACAGGCGATGAAAGACTCTCACTAGGAGCTTACTATGTTTACGTAAGTTTAGCGGAATAATTAAGTATTGCTATCTGGGAAATATCATTTTTCGTCCGGGTTTATAAGAGTTTTGATATGATGAAATTAATATTTAAATACAAGTATATTATGACTAAAAGAATTCTTTTTACTGCCATTCTTGCTTTGATAATTATTAATGTTAAGGCAAACCATTACTATGAAGCTGATATACAGCAACAGGATCCACAAGTGGTCGCCAGATGGACATTTGATAACCTTTCTTCGAATGTCTTTTCTGATGAAATGGTTGACAAGGGTTATTCCGTTAGTGGTAATTACAAGGTTGTCCAGGGCGTTAATGGTAACTCCATCAAAATGGATGGTTTTACCACACAGGTAAGGAGCAACAATTATAATACTGAAAGCATGGAGAATGCTTTTTCTGTGGAAGCATGGATTGCCCTGGCAACTTACCCATGGAACTGGTGCCCTGTAATATGCCAGAATGATAAGGAACGGTCAGGATTCTATTTTGGTATTGGACCGAGTGGTGAGGCAGGGCTGTTTGTGTCGGTGAACGGCAAATGGCACAGGTGTATTTCAAATGATAAGATTGATCTGAAGAAATGGAATCATATTGCGGCATCTTTTAACAGCAACACAGGTCTGGATATCTATGTCAATGGGAGATTGTCAGGAACAATGGAACTGAAAGGGAAAATGGATATTAGCAATGACATTGACGTGCTGATGGGCATGAACAGGGATAAGGTAGCCCCTTCACATCCAGTAAGGACATATGCTACATTACCATCGTGGTTTTCAATCGATGGTATCTGTGACGAAATAAAACTATATAGCGGTGTTCTTACAAAACAATTGATCAGTGAGGAAGTATTAAAAGGAAGTTCGGCAGGAGTACCAGATATTCCTGAAAGATTAATGCCTTCAGGACCTGACGGTACGGGTAAATTTGGAGCCTATTACGCAAAGCTTGAATATTATGAGGAGTGGGATGCTCTATGGAGAGTAAGCGACCATGCTGATATCGTAGTACGGTTCGAAAATTCCCCCATTAAGGTTGTTTTTTGGAGAGGAACAAGATATTCGCCGGTATGGGTTATGGAAAACGGGCAGTGGATGGCTGACCAGAGTGCAGAATATTTTGACACAATGGAAGGTTGTTTCGAACATATGATCGATCCTCACTGCCTTTATTCACATGTGCGTATTATTGAGAATACAGAAGCCAGAGTGGTTGTGCACTGGCGGTATATTCCTGTTTCTGTACGTAATAATTTTTCGCAGGTTGATGAAATAAGTGGGTGGCAGGATTGTGTTGATGAATATTTTACATTTTATCCTGACGGGATAGGAGTCAGAAAAGTTATTCAGCATAGTACAGGTAACCCTCTGGGTCCATCAGAATCCATTGTTCTATGTCAGCCCGGAACCACTCCTGAAGATAATATTAATCTCGATGCGATGACCCTTGTCAATATGGCTGGCGAAGGTTATACTTATTCATGGGCCGATGGTGCACCTGAATTTAAAAGGGGTGAAAATCCTCCTGATCCTGTTATACAGGTTGTTAACTTGAAATCCAGGAATAAGCCATTTACTATTTTTGAACCTGAAAATAAAATGGCTGTTTTCGGAATAGAGCAAAGAGAGGATGTGTCTCATTTCCCATGGTGGAATCACTGGCCCGTGGCGCAGAATCCATCTGATGGAAGGTATTGCCTGGCAGCAGACAGGGCTTCTCATTTTTCTTTGGCATGGGGCGGCCCACCACATCATAAAGGAGCAAACAATACTTTTTGGTTTACCTGGTTATATGGCGCATCTACACAGCCAGCGAAGGAACTTGCTGAACTGGCCAGATCATGGAATATGGCCCCTGAATTAATAACCCGGGATATAAGTATAAGGAACAAGGGATATGATAAAACACAAAGGGCTTATATACTGGTAAGTACAGACATTAGAAGACTGGGAAAGATTGAAGTTGACATCCAGGCCAGCAAAGAATCTCCAATGGTTAATGCATGTATTATTATTGAAAACCTCTCATCTGACATAAACAAGATCAGAAATGGCAATCGTGATTTGAAACCTGGCGCTGATTACGATATCGGAAGGATCAACACTCTTGAAGGCAGCAAGCTGATACTATGGATTAAGAACAAAACTGTCACAAAAGAATCTTATACATTAACTTTCAAGTAATGAGAGTAATGTTTTAATTTTGGCGCAGGCAACACTAATGTCCCGTTAAGATCGGGCGTAGGGACACTAGTGAAATTAATTCAATATTCCAGGAATATGAATAAACCAATATCAATCATTTTTACAATCATCATTATTTTAATATTGGGACTGACAAATTGTGGTACAGAAAAGCCTTATCCAAATATTATTTTCATTCTGGCCGATGATCTTGGTTATGGTGATCTTAGATGTTACAATGAGGATTCCAAAATCTCGACGCCAAATATTGACAAGCTTGCTTCTGGAGGAATAATGTTTACAGATGCTCATACCCCTTCTACAGTCTGCTCACCTACAAGATACGCTCTTTTAACAGGACGATATGCCTGGAGAGAGCCACGGCTTGTCAGAGGTGTTCTCGGGATGGAAGATACTCCTGTTATAGATATTGAAAGACTTACCATAGCCGATATGTTAAAAAAATCCGGTTACCAAACTGCTGCTGTCGGGAAATGGCATCTAGGTCTTGAATGGCAACTTTTAGATACAGGCGAGTCAATTTCTGTAAGCAATATTGACTGGAGTAAATCCCAGTTGAGCGGACTACGAGAACAAGGATTCGATTACTCCTTTAGCCTCGGGTGGCCAGGCTGGACTTTCATTGAAAATAATACTGCTCTTGCAGTGCCCGATGTGTGGTTTGATCTTGACAGCATAGGGAATTATCTTATTGGAGAAAACAATATAAGAGGCTATAAATCTTCTGATTACAATCATGAGATAATGCTTCCAAAATTCACTGAAAAGGCCTTGGAATTTATTAGATCTGCATCAGAAGATGACACCCCATTCTTCCTCTACTTTTCACCTATGTGCCCTCATAAACCGGTAGTTCCAAACAAAGAATTCAAAGGTAAGAGTGATGCTGGACTGTATGGTGATTTTGTAAATGAACTGGACTATTCTGTTGGTCTAATCTTAAAAGAGCTTGAGAATTTAAATATCTCTGAAAATACCCTGATTATCTTTAGCTCCGATAATGGACCTGAGACAACGGCCTATGACAGGATACTAAACACAGGGCATTACAGCATGGACGGATTAAGGGGAGTTAAACGGGACCTATGGGAAGGCGGACATCGTGTTCCCTTTATTGTAAAATGGCCTGAAAGAGTAAAGGCATCTTCAAAAAACGATAAGACTATATGTCTCGTAGATTTTATGGCAACAGTAGCAGATATCACGGGATATGATATAAAAGAAGATGAAGCTGAAGATAGTTTTAGCTTCTTAAATCTTCTCGACGGTAAACATAGTGAAACATTTCAGAGAGAACCTATTGTACATCATTCACCCAGGGGGAACCATGCTATCAGGAAAGGAGAATGGATCTATATTGATGCACCTTCCGGTGACATGAATAATGAACCAGAATGGTTCAGAAACAAACTTGGCGTATATGAGGTTCCGAATGAATTTGAATTATTCAATCTCAATGAGGACCCACAGGAAACAAATAACATGTATTCAACTAGGTCGGGAAAAGCAAAAGAACTAAAGGAAAAACTTGACAGCATCAGGGCAGGATTATATTGAATCTACTATTAAGTTCGCAAAATCATGAGGTATTAGTGGTAGTGCTTCAATCAGTGTGTCCGGAGTAGAAGGTCTTCATTCTGTAACATTTTTTTCGAGCATGACTTATATGTGAGCATTTTGAGGAGATCCGTGGGGATTTGGAGAACCTTAAGTCGCTAAAAACTTTGAAAGAGCGAAAGTAAAGTATATTAATATATTAAATGACCTTGATCAAATCTTAACCGGACACTAGTGCTTTAATATCAATAAATATTATAAGGGGAGGTAATTGTGAGCTGCCTGAAATCAAAAGGTGCAGAAGGGGGAGTCTCTGGCTGACATAGCCAAAAAATATGGCCTCTCCGTTCAGGAGTTGAAGCAGGCAAACAATGGAGTGATTTTGTCAAACTCACAAAAATAGTTCCGGTCTCATGCTGAGAGGCAACTACCCGACTTACCCATTCAGGGGGAAGTCCTGAGTTGACAAGTTTCCAGGTCTTGCCACCATCATTTGTGACCTGAACATTTCCGTCATCTGTTCCTGCATAGATCAAGCCCTGTTTTTATTAATACTTTTAATTGATATTATAAGATACCTTTTCTGTTGATTTCTGCCGGATCCATATTACTAGTGTTTGTGTCCCGTCAATGTCCCTGATAATTCCCTGCTTAATATTGGTGTTTGAAGCCTGTTTTTTGCCATTTACCCTGATCCGGGCTTCAGAGTCAGATTTCCAGTTCTTTATTATAAAGCACGGATTTAACACGGGGCTGTCGACAGAACCATTCAGGTTGAATAAGATCTTATTTGTTTTTTTGTTGAATACATAAGCTCTTTGCCCCTTCTCATAACCCTTACTTTCGGCTCCGCTTATATTGCTTAAGTCAGGAGCATAGTTCCATGAGCGGTTAAGATATTTGAGTTCAGAGGCGGGCAGATCTGTTATACCATAAATATTATACATATCTGTTCTGCCGTCGTCAAGCAGATGATGCGGCCCATATAGAGTTATAATACAGGATGAACTGACCCTGTCTATTCCTGTGGCAACCGTTCCGTCACTTGGCAATAAACCAAACGGATAGTGGTTCCATGCGTTATATTTGGTATGTCCCGGAGCCATCCTCATTGACTCCCACTGACTGTAGGGTACAAAATATGATCCTATTTCACCAATATTGAAATGTTTGTATTCTGAATTGAGATTCATGTAGATCAAATTTCTGTTTTCTTCAATCGGTGGCCCTTTCCTGTACGGAACCCCTGTGGAATAATTCCATAATTCGGTTTCCCCCTTAATATTAGAAACGGTAATGGCATCATAAGGAACATTATCTTCAGGCCTATTCCCAGGCTGGCTCAGCAGTTCATTTTGCTGGGTTTGAATACCCTCGAAATCCTTCAATCTTCCACTCACCTGGTATCTTACGGAGACTGCATCAGGATATATATACCAGTATTCATCGGTCCATAATCCCCATCCGTCATCATCAACTGTACGCCAATCATAGCCGACACCCACGCTTGCATTCCGCCAGTGAACCACTACTCTTGCATCTGTATTCTCAATTAGCCTGACATGAGAATATCGGCATGTCTTATCCGACATATGTTCATAACACTGGTTGGTATAATCTTCAGGTCCCTGGTCACTATTCCATTTCCCTTTTGGCCCTGGTTCGGTGACAATACTTGGCAGGTAATTCGTCCCTCTCCAGAACACGAAACGACAGGGTTTATCATCAAAAGAAACCACGATATCAGCATAATCCCCAAAACGCCATAAACCGTCCCATTCAGGGCTGCATTTCAGGTTGGTATATGTTGCACCAAATTTGTTCGGGATATCTTCTCCTGCAGGCAGAACCCAAAAACCAAGAACCTTTGAGCTCTCAGGTTTGTAATTCCGGTATCCTGATTCTATTTCAGTTTTATCCAATGCTCTGTTGAACAGACGAACTTCATCTATTAATCCGCTGAAAACCATATTCGATAAATAGGATTTTGTAATTTCGCGTTCAAATGCCCATGGAGGTTTTTTTTCATGGGCCATACCAATATAAAGATCATGATTATCAGCATCAGTAATACTGCCTGAGATATCATTGGTGCTGACCAGTTCTCCATCGAAGTAAATACTGAAACCCTCATCCTGCCTGTAAACACTTGTTAGACAGGTCCATTTCAGTAGCTCAACAGACTCTTTGGTGGTTAATCCGACCCATGATCCGTCAATGTAGGCATATAGGCCTATCTGTCCCAGGTGGTTAATCGACAATGAATAGCCTGCCTTTTTGTTCTGGTCATGATCAAGAATTCCGGCCTCATTCCAGGGGTATTCCTGGGGAGCAATCCATGCTTCAATGCTAAAATCACCGGTAATTTGAGGTAGCTCTTCGGCAGGCATGCTTACCTTATTTGTATAACCATCGAATGAAAGGGATGACCCTGATACTCCTGGCCTCCAGTAGCTGTCGACACCACTTATTGTACAGGATGAGCCACTTTTACTCTCTTCAGTATAATTATGGTTTAGCTCCAAACCTTCATCAAATTTCCACCATAATGCAGGAGACCTGTTTTCTTTGTTAATTACAGGTGATCCTGATATTTTTTGCCCCGGGAGGTTCTGTTGTTTTGCAGGTACAAGGTTTATGGTTTCAATCCCGTCCGGAGTAAGCTTCAGAACCTGTGTAGTTACATTTAAAGGGTCGTTCCAGTCATCAAGGGAATAGCAACCCTTTCTTACTTTTCTGGTAACAATTGCTTCAGGGTCGATTACAAAATATTCATCAACGTAATCTGCAAAATATTTTCCGATATCACCTGTATAGCTTTTCCTGAAATCAGTGAAATTCAGACTGGTCTGGTCAGGAGCATATCTCCAGTGAATAATAACCTTCTCGTCAGAATTTTCAATCACTCTTACGTAAGAACATTTGTTGATCCTGTCAGGACGCTCTGGAGGACCATCACCTTTAAACGGAATAATATTCTCGAAAAACTGTTTTGAGTCTTGTACCTCCCAATATGGGAGATAGCTGTATTCACGGCTAAAAACCAATTTCCCTATATTGTTTACATTAACAACAATATCTGCATATTTACCGGTGTTATTATTGTCTTTATAATCGAGCCTAGTATAATAGGCATGAAAATCTACGGATTGTGATAATGTTACCAGATTCAGTGTACAGAGAATCATTACTGCCAGGAAAATAAACCTTAAAGTTTCTGAATATTTAATCCCGTTACCGGCTAATTCTCCCATAAAACTTTTAATAATGATTTTTTTTTTCATGGTTCGTTTTATTTCTAATTAGGTTTCGAAGCGAATCAACAACAGTATTAAACATATACCGTATACCTGACAGAATTATATACTATATTAACAAATCTCGATGGGCTATTTACAGTAAAACAGGAGCTGTGTATGAGACAAATATATTGTTTGGTTTCTGAGTTAGACTCATTCTGCTATACAGTTAAAGCTTATTTATTCATTATCATATCAATAGCATCCTTTGCGGCTTTACTTACAATATTCCTGTATGTTTTCATGGATTCGGCCTCTTTGAGGAATGCCAGTTGATGTTTACTGCCACATTTCCCGATAGATCTCAATAATTCTACCTGAACTGCATAACTATTCTCGGACCTGAAAGACTTTTCAAATAGTTTAATGAGTTTTGGGTCTTTCAGGTTGCCCAGCATACTAACAGCGGATGCTCTCACTTTAGAACTCTTATCCATCAGACAGGCTTTTAATAGCTCTATAGATTTTTCATCAGGGTAATTTCCGATGTTTTCAAGAGCGGCCTGTCTGACCGCCCAGAAAGGATCCTGCATGGCCAGCTTTGTCCATACTGCCCGGGAGGATTTATCACTGCTGTAAGATCTGAGTTCATTTACAGCAGTCAATCGTCCTACCATATCGTCATTTTCTGCCTGGTACACTAATTCCTGAAGGGATTTAATAAATGTAACTTCCTGAAGAAGATAATTTCCCTCATCAAATCTAACTAACAGAGGTTCAGAGGCAAATTCAAAATCGAAATTCTCCACCTTATTCTTTAACCAGACTTCCTTAATAATTTTCTTATCAGGAAAAGAAAACCCCAAATTAACAGGTATGGTATAGATAGGGACACCAGGCACAGAGTCCTGCTTTTGCAGAATAGTTATCTTAATCTTTTTTGTGGATTCATTCCAGGATTTAGTTACTTCAAAAACAGGGTGACCAGGACTGAAGATATATTGCTCGAAGAACCAATCCATGTTTTTACCGCTGACCTCTTTCACTGTTTTCATGAAGTCATGAGTATCAACGGATTTAAATTCATTTTGATGGAGGAATATGCTTAATGTTCTGAAGAAGGTATCGTCACCCAGAATATATCGCAAAAGATGTAACATACAGGCTCCTTTTGGGTATGTATGTTTATCGAAGTTATCGCCGGGGTTATTATACCTGTTAAATACTATGGGTCGCAAGTATCGGCTATGTGCCTCATTGAGATAGTGATTTTTCTTCCCAAGAAGATCATAAGCACCGGCATCTTCTCCCTTATCGAAACTTGTATACAGATAATCTGAATATGTTCCGAAGCTCTCATTAAGCCATGTATGTTCCCAGCTCCGCAAAGTAACAAGGTCTCCCCACCACTGGTGTGCAATTTCGTGTGCAATAACATCCTCCCTTGAAAAGTCTTTTTCTGCAATACTGTCCATAACCAATACATCTCCCAAAATTGTAGCTGATGTAGCTTCTGCACCTCCAGTCATGTATGCTGTTATAACCTGATCATATTTGGCCCATGGATAAGGATAATTATATAGCTTATTGAAGAAATTGATAATATACGGAGTTTTCCTGAATGTTGTATTCGCCTCTGCTTCAATTCCTTTGTATATCCAGTAATTGATTGGAAGTGATCCCAATGAATCCTTGATTACAGCGTAATCTGCAATGCTCAGATTAATCAGGTAGGTTGAATGCGGGAGATCCTGGCTCCAGTGATATGTCACTGTTTCTTGTGGATCATTTTGGGTTACACTAATCAGTCTGCCGTTTGACAATACTTTGTATTTGTTATTGACCGTTACGATCATTTCATTTGTTACCTTATCGTTAGGATAGTCATAACATGGAATCCATTGCCGCGCTTTATCAGGCCAACAATCTGATGATACCATCACAGGATTTGTAGTTGTAGCATCTATAAAACGCAAACCCAGGATAGGTTGATTTAGTGAATACTTTAAGGTTAATTTAATTATGTCTGCATGATTATATTGTCTCTTTAAATTGACTAAGACCTGGTTGTCTTTCTGTTCAAAAGTGAGGTCTTTACCATTACTGTCGATTACATTTTCAACGATTAGATTTTCTGCATCAAAAACACACTTTTCAAAATTATCATTCAGGGGTGAAAGGGTTATCTGGTTTTCCCCCGTGAGCGTCTTTTTGTCCATATCTACATTGAGAGTAATTTTATAGTGGATCGCATCAAAATCGCGCGAACGCTCTGCCTGAACAGGCCTTTTATATATATCAACCTTTTGGGCAATAGCGAATTGCATGAGAAGAACCATAATAAGAATAAAAGAAACAGTTTTCATGGTCTTTGTGTTTCCAGGGGTTGAATTATTCATTTTTTCCTCACGCATTCAACTTCAATTACAGTTCTAAGCAGACCTGAGATAAAAACCTCATAGCTATTTTTTGAAAAAATACCTTACTGCTTCCCCTGAAGCCTTGATAATAGTCGCTGTTGAGATTTTCTCGCCTACTGCATGCTCCATCCAGAAATTAGGAAGTGTTGTTCCTTCACTGCAGGCTTTCATCAGACCACCTGACATGTTTTTTCCCTCAAATGCATTATGCCCTGTAAAGCTCTAAAAACGTTACTAGAAACAACATTTTCCATAAGTTCCTTTCTAGCAACAGAAGCTGAACCTGTAAATTCACTTCTCTTTGAGGTACCATATGCAGTAACTATTACCTCATCAAGTCCTAAAACAGCAGCCGCCATCGATACGTCTATGACGGTCCTATTATTTCCAGGAATCTCAATCGTGTTCATTCCTACAAAAGAGAAAACGAGAGTCGCATTCAAAGATGGTACTGTCACGGAATATTTCTCATTACCATCCGTAAAAGTGCCTGTTGTAGAATTTTTGACCACTACAGCAACTCCCGGTAATGGTTGTTTGTCCTGTTCTCCGGTTACTTGACCTGTTATGGTTTGCGCATTCATAGTGCCCAATCTCCAATCCAGGAGAATAGGAGAAGATAAAACAGAATCTTTTTCATAAGCAGTTTGGTTATTAATTTAGGTTAGTATTAAAAAATATACAAAATATTTCATTAAAAAGAAAGGAAAGATCAGCTTTTCGTTTATAATGTAACAAATTTATGTACTATAATTATACAAATACAATCAATAACTTATCTGAATTATATACTATATTACCTCGATAGGGAGAGTCAATGAGAAAGTGTCTCGTCCTGAAATAGCTTGTCACATTAAAAACTATTCGGGATGGAAATTACCCAAAAATCTTATGTAAAACCAGAACCTAAAAGTCCCTTAGGTTTGTCTCGTGGGACAAATTCTAATTGTGGGTTTTATTTATTACCGAAATTTGCTTTAAGACCAACCGGTATGGGTGAATTAATGAAGGTCATAAGTTCTCAGACTTATCTTTCGATTAAATCCCATAACAGTGTTTTGAACAAGCTTCAAATAGAATTTTAGGCTTTGGGCCTATTATTAGGGACTTGAACGTGTTCAGTACGTGGTTTTTAGTTTTAAACAGTTAATTAAAAAACAAAAATCATGTTTAAAAATTTCATTGGTATTGATGTCTCTAAAGCCAAGTTCGATCTGGCTTTAATCAAGTACTGTGATAAGGTGAATATGATCCAGGCAGTCTTTGAAAACAATCAAAAGGGAATTAAGGCAATGACCAGATTCCTTGAGAAAGAGTATCAGGTGCAATTATCCGATACTATTTTCTGCATGGAGTTCACAGGCATTTATTGTCGCCCTCTAACCACGTTTATGACAGAGAAAGAATGTAATGTCTGGTTGGAAATGCCTGTGAACATCATACGGTCTCTTGGACTGCAGAGAGGCAAGAATGATCGGGTTGATGCACGCCGTATAGCTCTTTTTGCTTATAAGAACATAGAGGATGTTAAACTCTGGACACCTCAACGTGATGTAATCTTAAAACTCCGGGATCTGCTGTCACTGCGGGAAAGATCAATCTCTTGCTGTGAGAAACAAAATCATACACAGATTATGTAGAGTCATTAAACGTGGTGATGAATATCAGCCAGAAAATCTTTTCAAAGAACATTTGTACACATTTGCTCAAACATTGGGTCTTACTACCTCAAATATATCATATTATTTCATTTATTTCACTAGTGTCCGGTTAAGAATCCCGTAATAATAATTGGTTTTCATCTTGTTACAGGCAGCCGGGCTTAAGGAATTTGGCCGGACCAGATCATATGCCGATCTTTCCAGAGTTGGGATCTGGGGCTGGAGCGGTGGTGGCTCGAATACCCTTAATGCTTTATTCAGGAACCCAAATGACTATCACCTTGGTATTGCAGTAGGACCTAAACCATCGCCGCAGCTTTATAATGCATGGTTCCAGGAAATACATATGAAAACACCGGAAGTGAATGCGGAAGGTTACAAAGAATCTGCACCGATAAATTTTGCCAGAGGCCTGCACGGTAACTTGCTAATTATCACTGGTAACGGAGAAACAAACACACATGTTCAGATAGTCGAGGGGTTGGTAGACCGTCTTATAGAACTTGGGAAACAGTTTGATTATATGGCGTATCCTAACCGTGACCACGGCCTCCGGGAGGGTAAAGGTACGCAATTTCATCTGAGAGTTTACATGGCAAGATATCTCCTTAATCATTTGCCACCCGGTCCGGCTTAGAAAATAAGACAGGATCTTTCTCCAATCCACAGAACCATTGGCCATAAAGCGGTAGAAAACATCCTTCTTGCATGAGAGAACCTTAAACAGAATAGATTCAGCATTATGGAAAGCGCTCATGACTATGAAGAAGATAAACAGTAACAGCAATTCGAGCACCATCAACCGTATATGCTTGCAGTTATCGCTGCTCTCAAGGGAGAGGGTCTGTTCGAATATTTTTACTTGCGAAACTTGAATACTTAAATTATTCTCCCATACTATTCATTCCGGCCACATAAAAATCTTTGTCAACTACAAGTTTGCATGGATCTATATTTTCAAGAAATGACCATCCCTGGCCCGAAAAATTAAGCCATGTTTGACGACCATTAAGGTAGACTTTAAGGGGCATATTGAAGCCGCTAACAGTATTAGTCCACCTGTATTTCAAACCTCCATCAGCAAATCTGTATTCGAATACCGGTATCCTGATATCTCGCAGGAACTGGTCAAAAATGGGCTTCAGATCGAAACTTGAATGTTCCTCCATAAAGGTTTCTATCTGCTCAGTACTAACTGTCTGGTGCCAGAATGTTTTGTTTAGCCCTCGCAGGATGCCTCTCCACTTTTCATCATCGTTCACAATTTGTCGTATCATATGTAGCATGTTGGCACCTTTCCGGTACATATCTCCTGCGCCGCGGCGGTTAACATTATAGATACCAATAATTGTGGATTCGTTACGTATATTTGGTCGTATGCCCCTGAGATATTCAAATCCTGCATCTTTGCCATGCCAGTATTCGACAAAGAGACCTTCTGAATAACATGCAAAGCTTTCGTGTATCCACATGTCGGCAATATCCCTGTAGGTAATATTATTTGCAAACCATTCGTGACCCGATTCGTGTATAATAATAAAGTCAAACTTATTACCCCAACCTGTAGAACTGTTATCTCTTCCGCGGTATCCATTTATATAGCCGTTGCCGTAAGTAACCGAGCTCTGGTGTTCCATTCCCAGGTAAGGGGCTTCAACCAGTTTATAGCCGTCTTCATAGAAGGGATAGGGACCAAACCAGTATTCAAAAGCCTCAAGCATCATAGGCACCTGTTTGAAATGTTCCTTTGCCTTTTCAAGGTTATAGCTGAGGACGTAATAGTCGCAATCGAGTTTTCCCAGTTCGCCATCATATACTTCGCCGAAGTGGACATAATCCCCTACATTTATATTGACCCCGTAATTATTGATTGGATTGTTCACATACCAGTGCCATGTTTTTGTGCCATCAGGGTTTTCTTTTACTCCCCTATAACGGCCGTTTGAGACATCCATAAGGTTTCCGGGTGTTGTAATGCTGAAACTCATGCTATCGGGCTCATCATACATGTGATCCTTGCAGGGCCACCATATGCTTGCTCCTATTAACTGGCAAGAGGAGGCATAGAAAGGATTACCATTCTCATCATATGACCATGTGAGTCCGCGTTCTGATGGCTTTCCGCCGTAGAAGACTTTCAATTCATTCGATTCACCGATAAGTTGTTCTTTTTCCAGTTGCACAAACCAGGCATTACCGTCGCGTTTAAATTCCAGATCCACCCCATCCTGGGTTATTCTGCTTATTTCCAAGGGGGCCTGCAGGTCGATCTGCATATGGTCATGAGGTTCCAGGACAACGTATCTTATCAATACATATCCACTTATGCTGCTGTCAGCAGGATCGGTATTTATATCAAGATGGTAGAAATTAAGATCCCACCATTCTCTTTCGGGTGTTACAGAGCCACGCAGTGCATCTTCTCTCGCGAGTTCCAGCGTGACTTGTGAAAAGGCATAATCTGATATAATAATTAGGCAAAAAAGGACAAGGAGTGTTTTTCTTATCATGGTAGTAAATGTTTCAGTATAGTTAATTCTATGCAAATATCCCCTTTTCATGATTGCGGCTTTTATTAAAGAGGTTGGATAAACGAAATAAGGCTGAATCAAAAAAAGTCAGAAGATTTCTTCATTCATGATTTATGTGAGTTATTATAATTACAATGTAAATATCACTTGTGTCCGGTTAAGAATCCCATAATAATAATTGGTTTTCATCGGACAGGTTTTTGATTAAGTTTTTATTGTTAAAAAGTTCTTTGATAGGGGTCTTTTCAAACAGAGTAAGACCCAATGTTTGAGCAAATGTGTACAGAGTTATTGCCAGATCGAGTTTTTTCTTGGCGATTGCAATCAGCAAGTACGTGCAGGTTGCTATCCATATCTGGCATGAAACTGCGTTTTGACTTGTTCCATAGAATGCCTTGATATGCAAATGTTGTTTGATCCATTTGAAAAAGAGTTCGATTTTCCAACGTTCCCGGTAGAGCTCTGCAATGGACAGAGCGGGGAGTTCAAAATCGTTGGTCATAAAGGGGTAAACGGTATTTGTGGCATAGTCTTCGTAAATGACCAACCGGAATTTATCGGGATAAGATTTAGAGGATTTATACCCGGTCAATTTCACTACCTGGTCACTTATCAAGCCTGTATCTTTGTCAACTTCTGCCGAGGAAATCACTTCACATCTGAGGTTATCCTTTGCTCTCATGACAAAGAATGCATGAGCCTGATGAAAAAGGGAATACAACCGATGAAAATCAATGTATCCCTTATCCATGACATAATAAGATCCCGGCTCTATAGGCATCACATCCAGCAAGTTGACGTCATGAACAGAACCTTCGGTGATGTCAATGAACACAGGAATGGATCCTCGGAGATCCAACAAGGTATGCATCTTTACTGCACCCTTTTGATGGTGGAATTTTGCCCAGGGATACAGACTAAGACACAAGTCAATGGTGGTGCTGTCAAATGCATAGACCATATTATCCAGATCGACCCTGAAGTCGTTATCATCGATGTAAAGTGGCCTTGCCTGTTTGATCAGGATTTGAGCGAAGTCAGCATAAATGCGCCAGTTCCTTTTCTCATTGGCATCAGCAAGAGTAGATCTGGAAACGGTTTGCTGAAACCAGAGTGATACAACTTGCCAGAGAAAGCAGTCAGACAGTTCTCAATATCACGAAGGCTTTCTCTACCGGTGAGTTGGGCAAAACTCATAACCAGGAAATGCTCCCGGCAAGTAAGTTTTCTTACTCGGTAGTCACCCTTGTAATGATCGACACACTTCTGGAACTCGTATTCTGGCATAAATGTCATCAATTGCGCAAAGACTGTTTTCCTGATATGCATTTTCGCTCAAATAAAGAAAAGAGCGAAAATATAATTTCAAATCGTCAAATTTTAAAAACGCTGTAATATGCAGTATATTAATATATTAAATGACCGTTAGGCAAATCTTAACCGGACACTAGTGTGTAAATATATTGAATTATTTTAAGTGAAAGTTGCCCCTTCCAAGAAATACTTGGGCATGTTAAACTACAAAAATAAATGCCCTTATAATACTCCCCATTTCCTGTACCAAAGGAGTAGTTTGTTAAGTTAAACATTTATTGTTTTAAGCTGCCTTTTTGGTGATTGATTCCTGGTACGCTTCATTGGGTTTCTTTTTAATTGTCTGGTGTTTTTTCTGGTTATAATATTCGATATGTTTTTGAACTCCTTCAAAAAGTTCTAAGCCATTGTCGCATGGATTAAGGTAAATATAGTTGTACTTTATGCTTTTCCAGAACCTTTCGATCCAGATGTTATCTGTTGCTCGTCCCTTACTGTCCATAGATATTTTTATTCCTTGTTCTTCCAGAAAGTTGTCCAGGCAAAGCTGGTGTACTGAGATCCCTGGTCAGAGTTGATGATCTCCGGTTTGCCATGCCGTGCTATCGCATCTTTTAATACGTCCAGGACCCATTGTTTACTCATGGTGTTGCTGATTCCCCAACCAACTATTTTGCGACTGTAAACATCAATAAAAGCCGTCAGGTACATAAACCCTTTGGCCATGGGGATGTAGGTAATATCTGTGCACCATACCTGGTTGGCATGAGTGATCTTTAAACCACGAAGTAAATAGGGTTTAATAAACTCCTTTAAAGCTCCTTTGGTAAGATTCTTCCGACGATAAAGAGTCTGGTGGCCCATGAGCCTAAACAGACGTCTGATGCGCTTTGGACCCACCGGATACCCCATTTCCTGTAACATATCAACCATTGATATAACTCCTTCGGTAGGATGCTGTCAGAAGATGCCTGTCCATTATTTGCATCATCTTGATATTCTCGGGCTTCTCAGGGACAGGCTGGTAGTATAACGAACTCCTGGGTACCGAACAGAATCTCGCACTGCTTCCTGATCGACAGTTCTTTATGTCGTGGTTTGATCATTTCCAGTCTTTGTCTGATATCCCAAGTCTCCTTGCACTTTTTTTTAAAAAGTCATTCTCCACCTTTAGCTGCCCGATCTGAGCATAAAGGTCATCCAATCCGGTGTGTCTCTGGTGCTGACTTCTTTTCTCGTGCCATGCTCAAATACTATCGGCCATATTCTCCAAAAACTCAGCCTTCCATTTGGATATGGTTACTGGATTAACTTCAAATTGCTGGCCCAACTCGGCCATTGTCTTCTCGTTTTTAATGGCTTCTAAGGCAACCTTGGCCTTGAATTCCGCACTGAATTTGCGTCTTGATTGTTTTGTCATAGGTCTAGTAAAACTATTCCTTTTAATTTTAACTAAACCTCTGGTCCAGGATTACGGGAGTATTATAATGAGAGCCAGTTGTCATTCTGGAATTCTTAACCGGACAATAGTGAAATGGTTTAAAGAATAATATAAACCTACTCCGGCCACCTCAGTAACGGTGAACAATGATCTGGAAGGCAGTGATCGCAAAACGGTTTGGTTCAACAGCCGGTTTTACCGGGTCAATTTATTGTGGGATAATGGTACTCTGCGTTTTCGCGATATTCACCTGTTTAATGAAAACTTTCCATCGAAATTTTTCACTGAAAAAGTAACATCAAATGAATGTTCTTTTTTTACACTTCCTTTTGTTGATGGATTTATTTGGAGCACCCCCGATAAAATAGCAGGTTTGAGATTTAAGGTTACCGTTGACGGACAAGAAATTGTTATGGAAGGAAAAGATCCTTCAGTTACAAATCCGATTCCCCGAAAGTTGCATATTTCCTGGCCTCTGAAATCGGTTGCCAGAACTTTAGTTATTGATATGGATAAACGTCAGATTGAAATGAAGGTGGAGGGAAATGATTCATTAAGATGGTCTATGGACTTAATAAATTCAAACACAAAGGACCTGCCTTTTAAGAAGATAAGTCTGAATCGGATTGATTGACAGTTTGAAGATGAGAATTATTCATCTGTTAGATCAATTATTATTTTTCCTTCTGTTTATAAGGTTACCGAGTACTCTCCCATTAGCTTTTTTCAGAAAGGATAAATATTTCAATGGAATTAAATTCTATTATAGTTTACACGAGCGTTTGATTATTAGATTATTTATTTGTAATTTTCATGCTGAAATTAATGTATACTTACTGTACTTTTTGATTTTGAAGATCCATTAAGACAAATTTAATATTTTTTGAGATGAGTGACATACTGTATAACATTTCCTTATGCGTTGAAGCGGGTAAGATTAACAAGGCCTCGCCTTACCCTCCAAGTATGAAAGATCAGGATGGTGCTGACGAATTAACAGCCCAAGCCCTTAAACAGGGCATCAGCCCGTCAGATATACTAGAAAAAGGTCTTATACCCGGAATGGAGGTCGTGGGGAATAAATTCAGCAGGAATGAGATATTTGTTCCGCAGATGCTATTGTCTGCGAAGGCCATGAGTGCCTCGCTAAAACATCTCAGACCTTATTTCCAATCGGGTGAAACAAAAAGAAAAGGTGTTTTTGTAATAGGCACAGTAGCAGGAGACCTTCATGATATCGGGAAAAACCTGGTAGCGATGACGGTTGAAGGTGGCGGCTGGGAAGTTATCGACCTGGGAGTGGATGTTAAACCAGAGAAGTTTATAGCGGCTATCGAACAGTACCCGGGTTGCTATATCGGATTATCAGCACTTCTGACAACAACTATGGAAAGCATGAAAATTATAGTTAAAGAGATAAAGGCCAGGCACGCTGAAACAAAAATCCTTATTGGGGGGGCTCCTGTGACCAGGGATTTTTGCATGAAAATAGGGGCTGACCATTACTCTCCTGATCCTCAGGGTGCAGTTAATTATCTTAATGCATCTGCCTAATAAAAACTGAGCATATCATGAAAACTATATTAAAGGGAAAATCCTCTGAGGTGATTATTGATACAGACGGACCGGTAAGAATTATTGGTGAAAGTATAAATCCGACACGACGGAATAAGCTTGTTCAGACTCTAACAAACCGGGAATTTGATTTTGTACTTTCCCTTGCAAAGAGCCAGATTGATGCAGGTGCTGATATTTTAGATGTTAATGTTGGTTTCCCTGGAGTAGATGATGTAGCCCTGCTTCCTGAGACGGTAAAGGTAATACAAGATAATTTTGATGTTCCCTTATGCCTGGATTCACCAAATCCATTTGCAATTGAAGCAGCCCTTAAGGTTGCCAGGGGAAAGTGTCTGATAAATTCAGTTAATGGAGAGAATAAGTCTCTTGCAGTTGTCCTTCCAATAGCAAAAGAATACTGTGCTGCAATTATTGGCCTGGTAATGGATGACAAAGGGATAACTCACGATCCCGAAAAACGACTGAAAATAGCTGAGCATATTCTTGAGAGGGCTACCAAATCTGGAATTGCAGAGGAAGATGTAATTATCGATCCTCTTGCAATGGCCGTTAGTGCAGATCCCAATGCTTGCCTAGTAACACTCCAGACCATAAAGCTGGTTCATGACAAGCTGGGACTGAATATTACCCAAGGTGCCAGTAATATTTCCTTCGGCTTGCCAAACAGGGAAATATTAAATACTGTTTATATGGCTTTGTCAATAAAAAACGGACTCACATGTCCTATCGCGAACCCGAATAAGATCACTGCAACTGTCAGGGCTACCGACCTGATTCTAGGCAACGACGATTTTGCAATGCGCTTCGTGGAATACTATCAGAAATACCTTTAGAAATTAAACATGTCCCTATTTACTCCAGGACACCGTTGGCAACCACCATTCTACCCTTTTAAAAAGGAGAAGTTAGGTACAAATGTTTTACTCAAAATAGAACGATGGATCAAAGGACCACTTTTCGGCTGCCGTATGTGTGGGAACTGCCTTCTCCAGGAAACAGCATTTATATGTCCCATGGAATGTCCCAAAGGTATGCGTAACGGGCCCTGCGGAGGATCATCCTCTGCAAGGTGTTATGTTGATGAAACCAGACCATGTATCTGGTACAATATCTACCACCGGGCATTTAAGTTGGGCAGGGAACACCTGCTGCTTGAAGTACTTCCTCCTCTTGATTGGGACAAGGTAGGAACAGTGACCTGGGGTGATGTTGTCAGACAGTTGCGTAAGTTCGGACTAGGAAGATTTACCAAAAGTCTTTTCACCATGGACAAAGCTTTCAGAGGACTCGCCTGGGAAGGAGTGTTCAAGCCTGTAAGACAACCTGAATGGTGGAATGGTGATAGTAAATACCATGCACAGGGTTATAATGAGCCCTTCTCGAAACTCGAAAAAGACCTGAAATCAGGCAAGTTTGTTATAACTGCTGAAATTACCCCACCTCTGGGTACCTCCACCTGCTTGCTCATTAGAAATATAGAACTGCTGAAGGATTTAGTCTCTGCCATAAATTTCACTGACAGCGCGTCTGCCAGCCCCCGCATGTCCAGCATAGCCTGCAGCTCGTTTGCTTCAACAATGGGAGCTGATCCTGTTCTTCAGATAGCTGCCCGTGATAAGACACGAATCGGACTTCAGTCAGACATCGTAGGTGCTAATCAACTGGGTATACATAATGTGCTTTGTATAACCGGAGATCATGCCCGTATAGGTCCTTCCCCAACCAGCAATACTAACATCCTGGATATAGACGCGGTCCAGATGCTCTGGATCCTTAGAAAAATAAGGGATGAGAGTGTATATCTCGATGGCAGAAAAATGAAAAGTCCTCCCAGATTATTCCTGGGAGCAGCTGCTTCTCCTTTTGCTTCTGAACCTAAGTACCAAGCTATCAGGGAACAGAAAAAAGTTAATGCGGGTGCCCAGTTCTTCCAGACAAACCTGATTTTTGACCCTGACAGGCTGGATGCATGGCTTGAAGAAATATATAAAAGAGGCTTTTTGGATAAGGTTTATATACTTGCAGGTGTCTCACCGGTTAAGAGCTTGAAAATGGCTGAACATCTTCAATATAAAGTGCCCGGAGTAAACATCCCAAAAACAATAATGTCTCGGTTCGAAAAAACCTCTGCGGAGGATTTTGAAGAAATAGGAGTGCAGGTAGCCCTGGAAATAATTGATAAACTGAAATCCAAAAAGGGTATTAACGGGCTTCACCTGATGTCAGTAGGATGGCAAGCTATTGTGCCAAGGATAATAAGGGAAGCAGGACTTAGCTAGTTTTTCCGGTACGAAGTATTTGGCTCCGGCAGCTCTGAACCAGATACTGTTTAAAAATATAGTTTAAGAAATTACACATTATCAATAAATCACGTAGAAAGGGTTTTAGGCACAGATTGCACAACTTCCGATGTGTAATTAAAATATTATTTCATACCATGGGATAGAGGGATTAACTTTGCTCCAGTGATCAAAATTGCGGAAAATGTTATAATTGCAAAGTTTCTGACGAATTGTAAAAATCCATCCATCATATACATGAACTTTAAAACTATAAAGCCGGTCGGCTAGTAAGGGATGTTGAACGTAGTCTTGATGAGAAAGAGCGCCTTGAGACCTATGATGAGCAGTTATGGTTATACTACAGGGTTCTTGGACAAAAAAGAGACCCATAGCAAGATCTATGGCCTTCATGCACCAGAAGTCAGCTGCATCTCCAAGGGAAAGGATCATTTGAAGTACGAGTTTGGAAATAAGAGTGGTTTTGTGATTACAGAGAACAGCGGCGTCATACTTGGGGCCATGGCTTTTGAAGGCAATCTGTCCGACGGTCATACACTTGAGCCACAATTGGACCATGTATCAGATCTGCTGGGCGGGTTACCGAAGGTTAAATTGGTTGACAGAGGTTATAAAGGACGGAAGACCATTATTGGGGTAGAGATCAAGATGCCCGGTGCTGGTAAAGGTAAAACCGCATATGAGAAGCTCAAGGATCGAAATCGATTCAAACGAATGGCAGCAGTTGAACCGGTTATCGGGCATCTTAAAAGTGACTACAGTATGTTAAGAAATTTACCTCAGTGGCGTTGAAAGTGACATGATTAATACGATTATGTCAGTAGTAGCCTTCAAAATGATGAAAAGATTAAGGCAGATTAGGGATGCCATTTATTTTGTCCTGGATTTACTGAAAGGTAACAGGTCAGGAAAATATACCATTGTATTAATTTAATGAAAAACAAGACTTGCCAATGGTCGATTGACTACTATTGATTATTCAATTTTTTCTTTGTAATTTTCATCCTGAAATTAATTTTTTTCTCTGATTTGGTTTTACTACATGTAAGGAATACACATTATTTTTATAAATATTGGATTTGCTTTTTAAGTTAAAAATGAATGAACATTCAAAATGACAAGTTACGAAAGAGTTTTGGCAGCACTCGAGCACAGGGAAGGTGACAGAATCCCCTTCGACCTTGGTGGCACAGAGGTTACAGGTATCAATATCAAAGCATTAAGGGAACTGAAGAAATACCTTGGGATGTCGGCCTCTGATGAGATAAGGGATGTTATAACACAAATGGCAGATACTGGCCAGGATGTGGTGGATTACCTGAAGGTAGATGTGAAAAATGTTGGTCCTACCATTACTGAAGAGGCCAGGTTGAAAGATCTTGGAATTAAGGAGGGCTATCATTATTTGGAAGATGAATGGGGTATGCAATGGAGGATGCCAATAAAGGGTGGTCATTATTACGACCTGGCAAGAAGCCCTCTGGCACATGTGGAAACAATTCAGGATGTAGATAATTATCCCTGGCCCAATGCCCTGGATCCTTTAAGGTATAAAAACCTTAAGGAAGAAGCCGATAGGGTTGTATTTGAAGAGAAAAAAGCTTATGTACTCGGACGTATGAGCTCCGGAATGTGGGAGCATGCTATGTGGATGACAGGTTATGAAAAGTTTTTGATTGACATGATCATCAATAAGCCTGTTGTACATGCAATAATGGAGCACATATTAGAAGTGAAAATGCAATACTGGGAAAGAGCTCTCGAATCTGTAGGTGAGAATGTAATGGTAGCCTCATGTGCTGACGATTTGGGCACTCAATCAAGTTTGCTGGTAAACCTTGATCTATATAAGGAAATGATTTGGCCATATCATAACCGTCTGTTTCACTTTATAAAGGAAAAGGCAAAATCGAAAATATATATCTTCTTTCATAATGACGGAGCCATAATGGAAACAATACCTCTGCTAATTGAAGCAGGTGTTGACATTCTGAATCCATTTCAGGTCAATTGTACAGGTATGGATACAAAGAAGTTCAAGCATCTGTATGGCGATAAACTGACTATCTGGGGTGGAAGCTGCGATACTCAATATGTTCTGCCGCATGGAACAAAGGAAGAAGTTATAGAGGAAACCAGAAAAAGAATTGATGACCTGGCTCCGGGTGGTGGATTTATTTTTGCACCAATACACGTAATCCAGGAGGGAGTGTCTCCTGAGAACATAATTACATGGTGGGAAACACTCCAAAGGTATGGGAATTATAAATAGAATTAAGCAAATAGATATTATCAAACAAATTATGTCATATTATATTACTTGCCAGGATACCTTATAATACTCCCCATTTCCTGTACCAAAGGCACACTTTCTTAAGTTAAACATTCATTGCTTTATGCTGCTTTTCTAGTGATTGATTCCTGGTATGCTTCATTGGGAGTTTTTTTAATAGTCTGGTGTTTTTTCTGGTTGTAATATGCGATATGGTTTTGAACTCCATCAAAAAGTTCTAAACCATTATCGCATGGATTAAGGTAAATGTAATTATACTTCAGGCTTTTCCAGAAGCGTTCGATCCAGATGTTATCTGTAGCGCGGCCCTTGCCATCCATAGATATTCTTATACCTTCTTTTTCAAGAAAGTTAGTCCAGGCAAAACTGGTGTACTGGGATCCCTGGTCAGAGTTTATAATCTCCGGTTTGCCATGCCTGTGCGATCGCATCATTTAAAACGTCAAGGCACCATTGTTTACTCATACTGTTACTGATTCCCCAACCGACGATCTTTCGGCTGTAAACATCAATAAAAGCAGTCATATACATAAACCCTTTGGCCATGGGGATGTAGGTAATATCCGTGCACCATACCTGATTGGCATGAGTAATCTTTAACCCACGCAGTAAATAAGGCTTGATAAACTCCTTTAAAGCATTTTTGGTAAGATTCTTACGCCGATAAAGAGTCTGGTAGCCCATAAGTCTGAACAGGCGTCTGATACGCTTAGGACCCACCGGATGACCCATATCCCGTAACATATCTACCATGGAGATCACTCCTTCGGTAGGGTGTGTCAGCAAATGCCGGTCCATGATATTCATCATTTTGATATTTTCAGGCTTCTCAGGGATAGGCTGGTAATATAACGAACTTCTGGGGACCAACAGGATCTCGCACTGCTTCCTGATCGACAGTTCTTTGTGTCGTGGTTTGATCATTTCCAGTCTTTGTCCGATATCCCAAGTCTCCTGGCACTTTTTTTTAAAAAGTCATTCTCAACCTTCAGCTGTCCGATCTGAGCATAGAGATCATCCAACTCCGGGGTTCTCTGGTCTGACTTCTTTTCCCGGCCATGCTCAAATACAATGGCCATATTCTCTAAAAACTCAGCTTTCCATTTGGATATGGTTACTGCATTTACTTCAAACTGCTGGCTCAACTCTGCCAGTGTCTTCTCATTTTTAATGGCTTCTAAGGCAACCTTTGCCTTAAAGCCCGCACTGAATTTGCGTCGTGATTGTTTTGTCATAGGTCTAGTAAAATTATTTCTTTTATTTTAACTAAACCTCTGGTCCAGGATTCCGGGAGTATTATAATGCTCATATCTTATTAATTACAAAAATAGAATAAGTGTAGATATGTAGAGTATGATAATATAAAATGATGAAATTATATGATATATTTGAGGGATAAAATAAAAACAGAAGACTTATATAGTATTATTGAATTGTAAACTTAGAATGATGAAATACAGTAATAAGAATCTGACAGTGGTGATATCGCTGATTCTGATTTTCCTGGGACCAATTTTTGTATTCTCTCAACCAGCTATTAAAGGTACCATCTGAAAGTCAGGATATTGTGCCTTTTGAAACGGTTGAGCGATTCCGCGCTATCTATGAGAGGAATGAATATACTGTAAGGTCATTCAGGGCAGATTGGCTCCCTGATGGTTCAGGATACCTGGTCATGGATGGATTAAATGATGCTAACGGGCAGACACTGGCAAGATTCGATGCGGCTAGTGGAAAAAGAACAGATATTGTTTCCGCTTCACAGTTATATCTACCGGGAGTAACCGGTTCTTTTGCTATCAGTAACTATACTTTTTCGCCGGATGGCAATAAAATATTATTAGCGGCAAGCGACCGGAAAGAGAATAGTGTCAATCTGTACTATTGGATGCTGGATTGGAAATCAGGTAAGCTTCAACACGTGAAAGCCGGTATAAACAGCTCTATTTCACCTGACGGTCAGCGTATCCTTTTCACTGATAAAGGGAATCTTTATGTTTATAATTTACAGAATGAATATACAATCGCACTTACAAATGATGCTGTCCCTAACTCAGTTAGGTATAACCAGGCAGTCTGGAGCCCCGATGGTACCAGGATCGCATTTGTACAGGAAGATGTTTCCCGCGTAAGATTAAGGCCAATGTTGGTTCCGGGTGATCCAACCTTTCCAGAGGTGAAAGAAACCAGATTTGCCAGGGTTGGTGAAACTATAGCCTCTTTACGTATTGGAGTGGTTGATGCCGATGGGAATGAGACACGCTGGCTTTCTATAGCCATTTCATCGGAAGGTTTTTATCTTGGGCAGGTCAGCTGGGCCGGGAATTCCGGGGAGCTTCTGGTGGAGAAGCTTAGTCGTTTCAGGGATAGGCGGGAATTCTTAATTGCCAACATCAACAATGGCACTATCAATAGAATATTTGAGGAGTCAGATACCGCCTGGGTTGTTGCAAGTTATGGCACAAACCTTGGGCTGGAGTGGATAAACGACTTTAATAAGTTTCTAGTTTTAAGCGAAAAAGATGGTTGGAGACATGCCTATATATACTCCCGGGACGGCAAGAGTCAGAAAAACATAACTCCGGGAGAATATGATATTATTGAGCGCGTTGCCGTGGATAAGTCAGAAGGATGGTTTTATTATAATGCTTCGCCGGACAACGGAACTCAGGCATACCTATTCCGGGTACGATTGGATGGGTCCGGAGAACCTGAACAGATCAGCCCAAAGAATCAGCCTGGCTATCACCAATATAATGTTTCTCCTGATGCCAGGTATGCTTTTCATACTTATTCAACAGGTAATTCGCCGCCTGTCACACAGCTTGTGAAGCTCCCTGAGCACAGTGTTGTGAAAGTGCTCGAAGATAATAAAGTACTACGTGAAAAAACGACTTCATGGTCGCCGGTAGAATTCTTCCAGGTTGATATCGGTAATGATATAGTTCTGGATGGCTGGATGATCAAACCAGCCAATTTTGATCCTTCACGTAAATACCCGGTATTTGTCTATGTTTACGGAGAACCTCATGCACAGACAGTAAGGGATTCCTGGGGGTTTGCCATGGCCGATTACCATCGGGTGATTGCTGATCTGGGATATATTGTGATTTCTATGGACAACCGGGGTACACCCTGTCCGAAGGGAGCTGCATGGCGACGGGTAATAGCGGGCAGATTAGGCCCCCTCTCCACTGAGGAACAGGCAGCCGGCCTGAAGGAATTTGGCCGGACCCGGTCTTATGTCGATCTTTCCAGAGTTGGTATCTGGGGCTGGAGTGGTGGAGGTTCGAATACCCTTAATGCCTTGTTCAGAAAACCAAATGACTATCACCTTGGGATTGCTGTAGTCCCTAAACCACAGCCACATCTTTATAATGCATGGTTTCAGGAGATTTACATGAACACAC
Organism: uncultured Rikenellaceae bacterium; assembly: GCA_963696805.1. Lineage (GTDB taxonomy): Bacteria > Bacteroidota > Bacteroidia > Bacteroidales > VadinHA17 > SR-FBR-E99. Next base: position 76,508 of record CAVOLF010000004.1, on the reverse strand, counting down.
CGGAGGTGAATCCGGAAGGATACAAAGAATCTGCCCCGATAAACTTTGCCGAAGGCCTGCACGGTAACTTGCTAATTATCACTGGTACCGGAGAAACAAACACACATGTTCAGATAGTCGAGGGGTTGGTAGACCGTCTTATAGAACTTGGGAAACAGTTTGATTATATGGCGTATCCTAACCGTGACCACGGCCTCCGTGAGGGTAAAGGGACCCAATTTCATTTGAGAGTTTACATGGCAAGATATCTCCTTAATCATTTGCCCCCCGGTCCGGCTTAGATAATAAAACAGGATTATCTTAGATTCTTAAGTTATAGTACCTTATGAAATAGAAAAGTGTGAAAAAGAAAAGCATGAAGTATGGTATTGTGAAAATGGCATTTGCTCTAACTGTTGTAACGACCTCAGGATTCGTCCTTAGTGGAGGAGTGAAGGATATTGAGAAGTCAGAGAAACCTGCAGCCGATTCTCATACAACTGATCGTATGCCAAATGTCATCGTAATCGTGGCTGATGATCTGGGTTGTGGCGACATAAGTCTTTATGATGGTTGGGTACAGACTCCTCGAATCGATCAAATGGCCAGGGAGGGTGTCACGTTTACAGACTTTCACTCCAACGCCTCTTTATGTAGTCCTACGCGTGCAGCATTCCTCACAGGTCGTTACCAGCAACGTGTTGGAATCATAGAAGTGGTTAATAGGAATTATTATCCAGACACACATGGACTGGAAGACACCGAACTTACGATTTCCCGACTCATGAAGCAGAACGGGTACAGGACAGCACTTTTCGGGAAGTGGCATCTGGGATGGGAACCGAGATACAACCCAATACACCATGGGTTCGACGAGTTTATTGGCTTTTTACCTGGCGCGGCTAATTACCTTAAACATGAAGATTGGTTGGAAGGTACTGAAGTCAAAGAGCAAATGGGCTATTCCACCCACATCATCACAGACCGATCTGTAGATTTCATCCGACGCAATAAGGACAACCCGTTCTTTCTATACATTTCTCACCAGGCAGTGCATAATTACTACCAGATCCCTTCGGACTCAATAGAGACCATAGGCAGGGATATACCTCTCAAAGGAGAAGTTGCGCGTGCACGATACGAGATCATATTGCAGGATATGGATGAGGGCGTTGGGAAGGTCATGGACGCACTCAGAGAGCTTAAACTCGAAGAGAATACTATTGTTATATTCTTTTCCGATAATGGTGATGTACAGATGGGGACGAACGTACGCCCTTACCGGGGTGGTAAAGGCACTCTTTATGAGGGAGGACACCGCGTTCCTGCCGTTGTAAGATGGCCTGGAAGAATCAAGGCCGGGTGGACAAGCGATGAGTTGATCGTGGGAATGGATATTCTTCCCACAGTCATGGAAATCGTAGGCATTGATATTCCCAAACAGCGTAAGGTTGACGGCATAAGCATAAAAAATCATCTGTTGAATCAAACCAATATGCCAGACAGACAAGTATTCTTCGGTCATGAACCAAGATTGGGAACTGCAATGCGGGACGGACACTGGAAAATGATAACCAAGGGAGATATTATTGAGTTGTACGATTTGAGTAAGGATATCATGGAAACAAATAACATCGCGGATAAGAATCCAAAGAGAACAAAAGAAATGAAGGCCGCCATTGATAAATGGAAGTTGGAGGTGATACGGGCAGAATAATTAAGCATTGACCTTAGATTATAATATAGTTACGATAAATCGTCTCATTATTAGTAATTTGGGATTTGAAGATTAAATAAAATGGCACTTTGATTATGAAAAAAATAGCAATATTGATCTTAATACTTGCATCATCAATGATTTCATGTAAGACAACGCAAAGATCGGGAGCACTAAGCCCAGAAGGCCTAATATCATACTGATAAATGCCGACGATCTGGGTTATGCAGGAGTTGGCTGTTATGGGCAGGAACTTATTCTTACTCCTAATATTGATAAAATGGCAACTGAAGGGATGAGGTTTACGGATTTCTACTCCTCAAACACTGTATGCGTACCCAGCAGGACCGGCATTAGTTACTAGGTATGCATCCGGGACATTGTCCTATCAGGGACAATCCACCTCCGCATACTGATAACTTTGGTGAACGGATGAGTTCATGGCCTGAAGAATTGTGGCCGCCTGAGTTGCCAACAATAGGAAGAGTCATGAAAGATGCCGGATATAAGACAGCACAATTCGGGAAGCTTGAGGCAGGCATCCCAATGGAAGAAGGCAAAATGACAGAGCATGGTTGGGATTACTGGTTTGGGTTTAAAGCAACAGGAGCTGCTTTTCAATATTATCCTCTTGAATTATGGAAAAATGACAAGAGAATAACATTTCCTGAAAATGAGGGTGACAGTATAAGGCGCCCTGGCATTGTTGGTGATAAGGGTGTTTATTCTGAGGAACTGTTTGTTGACGAGATAGAAAATTACATAAGGGAGAACCGTGACAGTACATTTTTTATTTATTTCCCAACACAGGTACCGCATGGCAGATCCCCTCGCGATGGTGATCAGATCCAATTGCCTGAGATTGGCCAATATGCATCACGCGACTGGACACACCATGAGAAACTTTATGCTGCAATGCTTAGCAGGTTAGATAGTGATGTAGGAAGGATTATTTCTGTTTTGAAAGAACTTGGCATTGAAGAGAATACAATAGTTTTCTTTACAAGTGATAACGGTGATGAAAACAGTTATTATAAGCATACTGACAGGTTTAAGGCAACCGGACCATTAAAAGGTAAAAAACGAGATCTATATGAGGGAGGTATACGTGTTCCGATGATAGCTCTGTGGCCAGGGACGATAGTTCCCGGGACTGAATCTAATATACCGGCTGCCGGATGGGACTTTATGTCTACATTTTCAGATCTTGCAGGTGTATCTCCACCTGCACATACTGATGGAATATCACTTGTGCCAATACTAACAGGGAATATTAAGGAACTGGAAAAGAGGGATTACCTGTACTGGGAATATCACCAGGGTAAACAACAGGCAGTAAGAGTTGGAAAGTATAAGGGGATACGTATCGGTGGGACAGAAGAACCAATTGAGTTATATGATCTGAGTTCTGATCTTGGTGAAAATAATAATATAGCTGATAAGCATCCCGGTTTGGTGAAACAAATTGACTCAATTATGTTAGCAGCAAGGGAAGGCTCCCCATATAATAAATACTGGCCTCTGCCTGAATACAAACTCTTCAACGTGAGGTTAGATAAATGGATTTTTGACAGACTTCTTGAGTAGTGTCCGGCTAATATTTATAAAAGCTCGGTACCTCCTTCTGGTTGCCATTCATGCTGTTTTACTACTACCTAAAAGATGCATATTGCTAAAAGTCAATCTATCGACGAAGGGGAAGTTGTATAGGCTTCAATTTTACGAAATAAACAACTTTGTGGACCTTGACTGCCTATGACAAATTTAAAGGGTTTGTTAATAATATTTTTCATATTTTGTGTTTTTAACGAATAATGTTGATCAAAAGCTAGTTATTTTAAACGAGAGGCAGAGGCTTATTTATAATGAATCAGAAAGATGATAAAAGGAACTACTATTAGAGTAAAATCCAGGTTATTGATGCCGATTATTTTCTTGCTCTTAATTATATGCGGGTTTTTATTAATCAAATATATACAAAGAACATATGATAAAAATTTGAGAGAAGAGATTGCTGCCTATTCAGGAAGCAAAAGCTGCATAACCTGCCATGAAAAATTCTACCAGTTGTGGCATGATTCATATCATGGACTGGCTATGCAACCTGTTACGGGTGCTTTTATCCGCGAAAACATACATGCTTTCAACCAGGCAATTCTGGTAGGGACAGATACCTTTAAGGTCTCTGTGGAGGGTGACACCCTGTTTTTCATTGAGCAACAAGCAACGGGTACTGTATCAAGGTATCCAGCTCTCCATGCAATGGGAGGTAAATATATTTATTTTTTCCTGACACCATTCCCGGGTGGCCGCCTGCAGGTATTGCCTCTTGCCTATGATTGTGATACGAAAAGCTGGTATAATAATCCTGAAAGCGGAGTGAGACACTTTGAAAACATTGATGATGAACCACTGGATTGGCGCAATCACTTATATACTTTCAATACAACATGCTACAATTGCCATGTGAGCCAGCTGGAAACGAATTATAATCTTGCTGATAACAGCTATGATACAAAATGGCGAGAGCCGGGTATTAATTGTGAAACATGTCACGGGCCCAGTTACGACCATATAGTGGCATGCGTGAAAGCAGGAGAGGGAAATACTCCGAAAGACCTCAAAATAGTGCAAACAAGTATGTTTACTTCTGAACAACATAATTCTTCCTGTGGTTCATGCCATGCAAAAGCAACGGTGATAGCAAAATCCTTTGAACCGGAAGGTTTATTTTATGACTTTTTTGATCTTATTACTCTCGAGAATCCAGATTTCTATGCTGATGGCCGTGATTTGGGGGAGAATTACACGATGACCTCCTGGGAGATGAATAAATGTGCCATTGCCAGTGATATGCATTGTGTTGATTGTCACACTTCAAGTGGCCGATACCGATTTGCCGGGGAGAAGGCCAATGAAGCATGCATGCCATGTCACACTGAAAGGGTGAATAATGTAAGTGAGCATTCTTTTCATCATTCCGGCTCCGAAGCAAGCAAATGCATTGCCTGTCATATGCCAAAAACAAGTTTTGCACGAATGGACAGGAGTGATCATTCATTCAGGCCACCGATGCCGCGGGCGACAATGGCTTTTGGTTCACCCAATGCATGCAATTTATGCCATGATGATCAATCGGCTGAATGGGCTGAAAAGTCAATTCAAGAGACTCATAAAATTGAATATCAGGATGAGACAATTTTTAACGGTGAGCTAATAAGGAAAGCCAGAGAGGGTGATTGGTCTGAGCTTGATAAAATACTGGCCGGCCTGGAAGAAGGTCGATTTGATAATGTTTATGCTACTTCCTTCATTAGATTGCTTGAAGGATGTAATGATACTGCAAAATGGGCCATAATGTATAATCTCACTTATCATGAGTCTCCTCTAGTAAGAGGGGCTGCGGCACACAGCCTCTACCGAAACAATTCGTCAAAGGCTATCAAGAGGCTCATGGAACTTAGTAATGATCAATTCAGGGTGGTAAGACTGAATGCAGCATTTGCGCTAAGTTCATTGCCCTTGCACAATATTGGAGAGACTGACAGGGAAAAGATATCGAACGCTCTCAGGGAATATGAAGCATCATTGGTTACCCATCCAGATTCCTGGTCGGCTCATTATAATCTCGGAAATTTTTACGCTAACCAGAATGAATTTCCAAAGGCCTTAAACTCCTACAAGACATCAATTCGGATATACCCGGAGGCTATAATGCCGATGGTGAATGCCGGCTTCGTATATTCCCTGATCAGAGATTATAAAAGTGCAGAGGAAATGTTTATCAGGGCCCTTTCTATTGAACCTGATCATGAAGCAGCATTGACTAATATAGCTTTATTATATGGAGAGAGGGGTGACAATGAAATGGCGGCTCAGTATTTCAGACGACTCCTGTCGGTGAGTGAAAAAAATGCAGTTGCTGCACATAATCTCGCTGTGCTTCTATCACAGAATGATCTTGATGAAGCCGTTGAGCTGAGCCGAAAAGCTATGGATTGGGAACCCGGAAACCCAAAATATGCCTATACTTATGCCTTTTACCTGCAAAAATCGGGCAATGCACCAGGTGCAAAAGAGATACTGGGAAATGTTATATCTGCTTTCCCTACATATATTGAATCTTATTTACTTCTGTCAGATATATATACAAATGCCAAAGAATATGGCAAAGCCAAAGAGATTGTACTGAAGGCCCTTGGAATAAATGGTCTGTCTAATGACCAGCGACGAACTCTGTCAGAAAATCTGCAACAACTGGGGAAATATGCTAATTAACAGGGAGATACTTTGCGATACCGGTAATATACGATTAACGGTTATTAGGGAAGAATATTCACAGCATGCATTCTTTTATGTTAATCTTCATATAGCACAACATGATGAACTTGAATTAGCAATGAATTATTTATCAGACTACCTGAAAAATAATAAGCTGGAAATTTTAATGGCATTTTGCTTTGGATCCAGTAAAATCTCAGATTGGTTAAAACCGGATAATCTGGCCCCCTTATCAGTATTATATCACAGTTATGTATCGCCTACCAGCTTTCAGCTAATCTGTTCAGACAGTAAAGATGTTGTATTAAGAAAAACCATTGGAGATCTATGCGTTAAATCACTTGATCACTTCGGTACAGAATTGTATTTTGTCAATAATCTGGTCTCTTATGATGATACGGCTAATTACAGACAGGCGTATTCTGTATTCCAGTCTTTGAAAAGCATTGTTACGGAATATGAAATTAGTTTTAACGGGCTTTCCCGTACATGGTTATACCTTCCTGATATCCTCGAATGGTACAATGAGCTTAACTGTATCCGGACTCAATTTTTTAGTGAAAATAATATTTTTGCAGGCATTATTCCGGCAAGTACAGGTATCGGACTAAGAAATACATCCGCTAAATCATTGCTTATTAATGCGTTTCTGCTCAAAACCGGGGACTACAACAATTTAATCAGAATGGTTGACTCTCCATTGCAATGTTCTGCAACAGATTATAAAAGTTCATTCAGCAGGGCTGTTGAAATCAGCCATAAGACATCAAAAAAGCTTATTATAAGCGGAACAGCTTCAATTGACAGTGAAGGTCAAACAGTGCATTACGATAACGTTAAGATGCAGATTAATCAAACCATGGAAGTGGTAAGTTCAATAATGAGTAAAGAAGAATACGGATGGGAAAGCATGGTACGCGCAATTGCCTATTTCAGGGATCCAGGCCATGTGAAGCATTTCATTGAATATTGCCGGGCGAATCAGATAGACAGTTCATATATATTGATTGCAATAGGCACTATCTGCAGGGATGATCTGCTATTTGAGATTGAAATTGATGCTGTTAAGTCATTTAAGAAAGACTATTACTCCCGGAATTTAAAAACTTCTGTATGAGTTTCTATCACTAATTCCAGTACTTATCAATAATTCTCTGAATATGTGGATATCTTTCATCCGTTTCATTAAGCTCTTCTCTAACTGATTTAAGCTCGATTTTTAGCTCTTCAATTACCTTAGCGTAATCCGGGTCTGAGTATCGGTTTTGCATCTCTTTCGGATCTAATGCCAGATCATAGAACTCCCATCCCGCCGGAGTTTTAATATCAGCCTGTGATCCCCAGTAATCGGTTCGTGGAGGATCTTCGAAATCGACACCATAAAAGAAAATTAGCTTGTACCGCTCTGTTCTTATCCCAAAATGTGCCGGAGTACCAAGGTAGTGAGCCATATGCATCCAGTACCTGTAATAAGTGGCCTTTCTCCAGTTTCTTTCCTTTCTACCGTCAATGGTCCTTATAAAGCTCTTTCCCTGCATGTATTGAGGTGAAGCACCTCCAGCCAGTTCAATCAACGTAGGTGCAAAGTCGGTGTTGTTTATAAGTAAGTCGGATCTGGTCCCCTGCTTGATAGAAGGAGGATATCTCACTATGAATGGCATTCTCATGCTCTCTTCATACATCCATCTTTTGTCAAAAGAATCATGTTCACCAAGGAAATAACCCTGGTCGGAAGTGTAAATTATAATTGTATTATCATATATTCCTTCCTCTTTCAGGTAGTCGATTATTCTTTTAAGATTATCATCAACGCCTTTTACACATCTCAAATACCGTTTAAGAAAGGCCTGATATACCTGGTGAGTATATTCCGGTTCAGCTATTGAATCACTAATGCCTAATCTTTCACCAAGGCCCCAGGCATTGCACCTTTTCGAAACCGATGCTCCTATCAGATTTGTCAGAGTGTCGTTCACCCCCCTGGTAGAAACAGACCCATGATTTCCAAATTCAAATAAGCTTTCAGGTTCCGGTATCGTTGTGTTTTCCAGATAAGTATCATACCGCTTTGCATTTTGAAACAGGTCATGAGGAGCTTTGAAATGATGCATCAGGAAGAAGGGTTTGGATTTATCCCTGTTTTTCAGCCAGGTTAAGCTTAGATCAGTGATTACATCTGATGAATGGCCGACATGTTCTACGTTATTATTGGGCCAGGACCCTTTACCAGATTCACATGTGGTAGGATTGAAATATCTACCCTGACCAGGGAGTACATTGTAATAATCAAACGCTGACGGCTCCTCTGCAAGGTGCCATTTTCCAATCATGGCAGTTGTATATCCCAATTTCCGGATCTCAATCGGTAAATATTGCTTATCAGGAGGCAGACTGCCATCCAGATCCAAAACCCCGTTAGTCTGAGGGTATTGGCCAGTAATTATTGAAGCTCTGCTGGGTGTGCAAATTGAATTATTGCAAAAGACATTATTGAATATCATCCCTTCCCTGGCGAGTTGATCCAGGTTTGGCGTTGGGTTGAGCGAGGCTAGTCTCGAGTTGTATATGCCAAATGCTTGACTAGTGTGATCATCTGACATAATAAATAGTATGTTGGGGTTATCATTATCTGTACTGTTAACGCAAGAGGAGAGTAATTGAATCAATGAAGTAAAAAGGAATAAACGGATGCACGAAAAGGAATTATTTCTACCCATGATGTTTGAAATTAATATAATTGCAAAATGTAAATATAATGAATTGCATATGAAATTGCAGTTGATATATCTGAAGATTTTTATTCCATACTTTTCTAATAATCTCAGGTCACAAATTGTATTAATTACAATTTTAATTAAACCGGAGAACACTTCATTATCATAAAACCTATTCTACATAGTATATTGAAAGGCACCTCATTTAATAGTATCCAAATAAAATCAAATCATGAGTATGCCGAGACATTTCATTCTGGCATAAATACAGGAAACATATTATAATTGTTATAAGATTATTACAAAATTGTGGCCTCACAAAAACAATTTGCAATAAAAATAGATATATTAGGCGTAGAAATGATATTAATTCAACCCGGATTCAATTTGACTGACAAAATATGCATAAGATTCTGGCTCTTCTGGTTATTGTCCTCTCTGCTTACTCCTGCGATAGTGAGAAAAATAAGAAATCTTCCAGCCTCCCCAACATTATTCTGATAATGGCTGACGACATGGGCTATGGTGATGCAGGATGTTATAATAAAGAGTCACTTATACCGACACCCAATATAGACAGATTGGCAAGTGAAGGGATATTATTCACTGATGCCCATTCCCCTGCGTCTGTATGTTCCCCGTCCAGATATGGATTACTTACGGGAAGATATAGCTGGAGGACGAGATTAAAAAGTGGTGTTTTGATTGGTTATGATGAAACTCCACTCATTGAGCCTGGAAGAAACACGCTTGGCTCGGTTCTTAAAAAAAGTGGTTATGAAACTGCCTGTATCGGGAAATGGCATGTCGGACTTAACTGGCCGACTAAAGACGGATATATCATAAAGAATGATAATAACAAATGGAGGGGAGATGAGTCGGTTTTTTATGAAAATGAAGAGAATATTGATTTTACAAAACCTGTAAAAGGAGGTCCTAACGATCTGGGGTTTGACTATTCTTTTATTAACTTCGGATGCCCCACAAGTGATCCACCTTATGTTTTTATTGAAAATAATTACCCTGTCACAGTTCCAACGAGAATGTCTCCGGAGGAATATATTGGACTTCCGGGTTTTGTGCCGGGCTTAATGGATCCTGAGTGGTCTGAGGAAGAGGTTGATTTTAAATATACAGAAAAAGGGATAGACTTCATTAAGAATCACTTAAATAGGTCTTCTGATAGGCCATTCTTTCTTTATCTGGCTTTCTCTTCGCCACATATCCCCTTTCTCGTTCCGGATACTGCCAAAGGAAAAACTCAGGAAGGTCCTAGGGGCGATCTTGTATATGTCGTAGATTTGTGTGTTGGTGAAATGCTGAGAGCAATACAAGATTTTGGTATAGAGAATAATACATTAATTATTTTTACAAGCGATAATGGTCCCCAACAAGGAGCAAACGGGCATAAATCAGCAGGTGAGCTAAGGGGATATAAAGCCAGTATTTGGGAAGGTGGTCACAGGATACCCTTTATTGCAAAGTGGCCTAAGAGAATAGATTCAGGCATAAAGACTGATGAAGTTATCAGCTTTACCGATTTGTTTGCAACATTTGCAGAATTGACAGGGGTAAATAATATCATAGGGGGAGAAGACAGTTATCCTGTACTGCAAGCATTTCTGGGTGAAAAAATTGAAAAGAATAACGAGACTCCACGCGTTTTCCATTCCGCCAAAGGATTGTTTGCTATCAGGAAAGGTAAGTGGAAATTAATCGAGGGTGAGGTTGATTCTGATATGAATTCCAATATTGTTAAGGGGCACTTATATAATCTTGATAATGACCCTTCTGAAACAAACGACCTTTGGGATGGCAATCCGGATGTAGTAAGCGAATTGCTTGACTATCTTAACAATATTAAGCAAAACAAAGAAAACAACTAATATTAACTGGTTGTCAGATATTATTATTTATTATTTGAAACACATAGAAGAGTCTGTGAATAAACTACTTGGCTAAATGAAGTTCAATGATTTTACCCTTAGCGACTTTGTATTCAATTATTATATCGAAAATCCAATTAAACACTTTATCATCAAGCTCTACTAGAATTTATTAACAGTAAATATTTATCATATGAAAACTTGTGCTACCCTTGCCTTGCTTTGTTTAACTCTCTTGCCAATATCATGCATGGCAATAAATAAATCAGAAAAAAAGACAAATGTAATTGTCATCTTAACTGATGACCAGGGATCACTTGATGTAAATTGTTACGGATCTGCAGACCTGTTTACTCCCAATCTGGACAGGCTGGCTGAAACGGGCATCATGTTTACCCAGGCTTATGCACATACCGTTTGTTGCCCGACAAGAGCTGCTCTGCTTACAGGACGATCTCCCCAAAGGAGTAATGTAAATTCATGGGTTCAGAATAATGCATATGCTAAACAGCCAGGGAAAAATATGTTTCTTGATGAAATTACAATAGCTGAAGTGCTAAAAGCTGAAGGGTATGTCACAGGATTATTCGGAAAATGGCACGTTGGCTCTGATCTGGACCATGGACCTCGCTCCCAAGGGTTTGATGAGTTTTATGGCATTAGAAATGGATTCATAGATAACTATAATCATTATTTCCTTCATGGAAAAGGTCACCACGATCTTTGGGACAATGATAAAGAAATTTTTGAGGAGGGAAAGTATTTCCCTGATCTGATTACTTCCAAAGCAGTCGATTTTATTGCCAGAAACAAGGATACCACTTTCTTTATGTATTTTGCCTTGAATATTCCACATTATCCTGAACAAGCTGATGAAGAGTTCGACAGATATTATGAGAATCTGGAGGAACCAAGAAAAAGCTATGCCAAAATGATCTCAACTACTGATGCCAGGATTGGGATAATTATGGACAAGCTTGAATTTATGGGTTTAAGAGATCGCACTTTGATATTTTTTATGAGTGATAATGGCTATTCTACGGAAAGCGCTAAAATCTCAGTCGATAATCATACCAGCGGCTTACCACGTGGAACAAATTATGGAGCCAACGGCGGAGGAGGCAACACCGGCAAATGGAGAGGAGCCAAAGGGAGTTTCTTTGAAGGAGGAATTAGAGTTCCCGCAATAGTAAGTTACCCGGGTTTTGTACCTAAAGGTCAAAAGAGAGGTCAGGTAGTTACAGTTATGGATATTCTGCCCACTATTTGCGAAATAACAGGTGCAAAACTTCCGGATAGCAAGCTGGATGGTTTCAGTTTGGTCCCGATAATCAAGAATAAAAAAGCAAAGTCTGATCATAAGGTTTTATATTTCCAATGGGAAAATGGCTGGGCTGTAAGAGAAGGTAACTGGAAGCTTATTGTCAATGGCTATGACTCAACTGATAAAACCTCAGGCCATCCGGTCAGGAGTGATAAAATGGATAGCCCCTACCTCGCAAAACTGGATGATGAAAAACCGGAAGAGAAGAATTATTCGGACGAACATCCCGAAATAGTAGAACGACTAATAGAGCTATATGAGTCATGGTCAAAAGAAGTTTTTGCAAATCCAGCTACTGAAATTGATAGTGTTAGGTAGCTTAATAAGAAAAATGCCTTCTGAGATGGGGAATTCTTTTAATTGGACCATACCCCAAGATTTATCCAAATCCAAGACTCAGTTGATTTCGATCATTTTCATCGTATTGGATCAGCTTTACGGGGTAATGGGAGATGATTTCCGCAAAGCGCAGCCTTGACGGCGGACTTCCATGGGCCAGATGAAAGAGAAAAATGATCTTTTCGTTTCACTCAAAGGCACTTTTTTATTGACCTTTCTCTTTCAATCGCAAGCGGTTGACGCTTCGGGTCAATAAAAAATCCACCCCCGGTTTTCCGGGGGTAGGTCTTTTTCTCTTGTCGGGTTGAGAATATAAGTATTTTTTATTTACCTGATTATCTGCATCATATATTATAAACTATTTTTTCTTTCCACTTTTTGTCCGCTTTGATCTTTGAAATGAAACCCTATTCCATGATAAAAATGGACATGTTTTGACGGCATGTCCATTTTTATTGAAATATTGGACACGTGCTATTGTTTTTAATGAAATACTACTTAGTCTTTCAAAACTCGTGTTGGAACCGGTTGCTGTAAAGATTTTAACTCCAAAAAAGGATGGATCTGAAGTTTACTACCTGAATGATGACCTGATTAGAATCCTGGCAGGCTGATGGAAGAAAATGAATAATTCCCAAATTTGGGGTTCAATCAAAACATTATAGAAATGCAAAGTGCAGACAGTCTCAAGAGGAGAATAGAAATGGCAGAAAGAAATGTTTCGGCAAGAGAATCTCCGTCCGGCCCGCCAACGATAAAAGTAGGGGACGATTCCAATTCGAGTGAGATCCTTGTCTTTACTTCCCTCTGTAATGTATATAAAGTTCAGAAAAAGGAACTGATGGACAAATATCAGGCACTGCAGAAAATTGAGCTTGAGTCAGGTGAAAGACCGATCTATCTTACCGGAGAAAAGAGATACAAAGGTTTTCTGATTGTGGCATTTGAAAATGGCAAAATCGGGAAGATATCTTTGGAAAGCTACAAAACCGAGTACACAAGGAAAAAACTCAGGAATGCTTTCAATAGCGAATCGCGCTTGATCTTTATTGAACTCATTGAACATGATATTGATCTGGTTGCACTGAGCAGCATTAAAAAGGTTGTTTTGTTCAACACCTCTCAGATCAATGCGGTGGAAAGCAGGTCAACAAAAGGTGTTCAGGTTATGAAGCCGAAGGATGGCAGTGTAATGATAAAAGTTAATCGGCTGGAAAATACAAAACTAACGGATCCTGAATATTACCGTAAGAGTAAATCTCTTAATGCAATCGGATTTTATCTGAAACCAGGGGACGAACCCTGATTCCTGACGCACCGCGGCCCTACAGGGGGGATTCACAGAAATAATTGAGAAGATTGCTCTCCGCCTTTTGGCGGATCGCGGACTTCCATGGATGAGCTGGAAGAGGGGAGAAGATTGCTCTCCGCCTTTTGGCGGATCGCGGACTTCCATGGGGTCGGCTGAAAGAGAAAAAGCCTTCATTCGCTCCGCTCACTTCGGGCTTAATTTTTTCTCATGCTCCTGAAAGCAAGCTTTCGTCGCACAGAAAAAATAAAGCCCGCCGCTTTCAGCGGACAGGCTTTTTCTCTTGTCGGGGTGAGAAGACTCGAACTTCCGGCCCCTACGTCCCGAACGTAGTACGCTACCAACTGCGCTACACCCCGTTTCAGCCTCCGTATCCGCCAGCCGGCGGAGAAAGACTTACCTGAATGAATTCAGGTTCGCAAAATTAATAATTTTTTTTTCCTGACAGAACTTTTTGTCCTTTAAACCGCCAGCTCCGCTATTTTACGGTGTAAGTCGTTGCTGCTCACCGGCTTGGGCAGGTAATCGGTGCACCCGGCCTCAAGGGCCCTGCGTTTGTCGTCAGGGAAAGCATAAGCAGTGACAGCTACTATGGGCAGCTTTTCAAAACGTGATTCTGTACGCAGGCGACGGGTAAGAGAAAGACCGTCCTCATCACCCTTGAGAGAGATATCCATCAGCACCAGGTCAAACTCCCTGTCGTGGAGCAGATCCCATGCCTCCCTGGCCGAGGCTGCTACCGCTGTGTCATACAGACCCGAAAGCAGCTTGGTGAAATAGAGCTGGCTGTGCGGATCATCTTCCACTATGAGTATCGCCATACGTACTGATGCTGTCGGATCCTTCATAACTTTGTAAGTTTATAAGACAACGACCCTGCCCCGATCTTCTCAGCATGAACGAGTGCAGTGTTCCAGTCAGTGGCTCCGTGTGCCAGCCTGAACTTGTCAACACCGCTGAGGTCATTGCCCGTTTCTTTTTCCTGCAAATGCCATGCCGCAGGTGCGGCGACGACCATATCGGCGCAGGCTTTATCCAGTGCAACCGGGTCTGTTGATGCCGCAATCCCGATGTCAGCCACCAATGGCATGTCGTTATGCCCCCAGCAATCACAGTCAGGCGAGACATCCATAATAAAGTTGACATGAAGAGACGGTTTGTCCCTGATGACGGCATAGGTATACTCGGCTATCTTTTTGCTCAGGGTATCGCCCTTCGAGTCCCATTTGACCCTGGCGGCGTCATACTGGCATACCGCTATGCACTGGCCGCAACCGGTGCATTTGCTCACATCAATCACGGCCTTCCTGTTTTCCATCAGATGAACGGCATCATGGGCGCAGTTGATGACGCACATGTTGCATCCGGTGCAGTTCTTCTTATATATGACCGGGGGGTTGCCTGAATGGAGAAACAGCTTTCCACCCACCGAGGCACATCCCATCCCGAGGTTCTTAAGGGCTCCGCCGAACCCCGTCTGCTCGTGACCTTTGAAATGGTTCAGGGAAATAATTATGTCAGCATCCGCTATCGCCGTGCCTATCATCGCCTTGCCCGTATACTCCAGGTTTACTTCTATCTCACGATGGTCAGTGCCCTTGATGCCGTCGCCGATGACCACATGGCATCCAGCACTGAGTGGGTTATATCCGTTGGTGAAGGCGGCCTCCAGATGATCGGGACCGTTGGCGCGCTCACCATAGTAAAGAGTGTTGCAGTCGGTGAGGTATGGCTTGCCGCCCTTCTCCCTGACCATATGCGCGATGCGCGCAGCAAAATTGGGCCTCAGGTAAGCCAGGTTACCGGGCTCGCCGAAATGAACCTTCAGGGCTGTCATCTTCCGGTTGAAGTCTATCTCATCAAATCCCGCAGCCCTCACAAGCCTCTCCATCTTTTTCAGCAGGTTAAGCGAAGGGGTGCTGTGCATATCGGTGAAATATACCTCAGAAGGTTCCATAGGTTAATAAACGTAATTGGTCAGACGTTCAGTATATCAATAATATCAACCAGGTGCTGGTTCAGCCCCCTGTGCTCCTTCACGGCTTTCCTGAAGGGTACAAGTGTTATCTCGTCGTTCTGAAGGCCCACCATCACGCTCTGCTGTCCGTCAAGCAGGGCCTCAACGGCTGCGTTGCCAAGCCTGCTGGCGTTGACGCGGTCAAGAGCTGACGGTGATCCCCCGCGCTGTAGGTGGCCCAGGACAGCGACCCTGACCTCATACCCGGTAAGCTCTGGCTTGAGTTTCTCTGCAATGGCTATTGCTCCTCCCTCTTCGTCGCCTTCGGCCACAATGATTATATTGCTTGACTTCTTTCTCTTGTTCCCTGTCTCGATCATTTTCGTGATGCTGCGGGAGTCTCCCTTAATCTCAGGCATAATGATAGCCTCTGCCCCGCTGGCTATGCCGCTGTACAGGGCTATGTGACCTGCCTCGGCTCCCATCACCTCAACGAAGAACATGCGGTTGAGGGCGCTGGCGGTATCACGTATCTTGTCAACGGCCTCAACAACGGTGTTCAGAGCTGTGTCATAGCCAATAGTATAGTCAGTGCCGAAGATGTCATTGTCAATCGTGCCTGGGACACCTACAAACGGGATATTATACTCTTCATTGAAGACGCTGGCGCCCTTGAATGAACCGTCTCCGCCTATCACCACCACTCCGTCAATGCCTGCAGCCCTGAGGTTCTCATAAGCCGTCTGTCTTCCCTCCGGAGTCCTGAAGGCTTCGCAGCGTGCCGTCTTCAGTATGGTCCCGCCACGCTGTATGGTATCAGATACACTGTGGGCGTAAAGCGGCTTGAAATTGGCATTGATCATACCCATATAACCGTGTCGTATGCCAATCACATCAATGCCATTGTAAATTGCAGTACGGGTTACAGCCCGGATGGCTGCATTCATTCCCGGAGCGTCACCACCCGATGTGAGAACGCCAATCTTCTTAATTTTCGTCATTGCAGAGATTATTTAATAATAGTGCGAAATTACTATTATTTTATGCATTACCAATTTGAAAGGGTAACAATATTAAATCGTGCCGACCGCTTCAGCCACCTTCTGTATAAGCCATTTGGGAGTGGAGGTGGCGCCGCATATCCCTGCGGTCCGGACATCCCTTAACCATTCCGGATCAATCTCCCCGGGTGATGAGATGAAGTAGGAACGACTGTTCTCCTTGCGGCACACATCATAAAGCATACGCCCGTTGGAGCTCTTTTTGCCACTGACGAAGATAATCACTTCGTGGTTTCTGGCAAAGGTCCTCAGCCGTGGTTCGCGGTCCGAGACCTGCCGGCAGATGGTTTTGTGCACCTTGAGATCATTGCCCGGGTGTTTCCCGGCTTCCTTTTCCATGTTCAGCCGTATGATCTCTGCCACCAGCTCGTACTCGGCCTTGCTTCGGGTGGTCTGGGCGAACAGCCATACGGGTCTTGTGAAGTCGATCCTGCCGATATCCTCCTTACCGGTGACAAGGATGCCCTTTTCCCCGGCTGCCCCCATCAGGCCTATCACCTCGGCGTGACCCTCCTTGCCGTAGATCACTATCTGGCCATTTGCCTCCCTGGAGGCCAGCTGCACCTTTTTTATCTTCTCCTGCATGGAGTGAACAATGGGGCATGTGGCATCGATGATGCTGATGTTGTTCTGCCTGGCTTTCTCATAGGTCGACGGGGGCTCACCGTGCGCCCTGACTAGCACTTTGCAGTCATGCAGCTTCTCAAATTCATCATAGGTGATGGTCACCATTCCCATCTCCTTAAGGCGTGCGACTTCGATGTCATTATGCACTATCTCCCCGAGACAATATACCTTTTCACCCTCATGGAGCGCCTCCTCTGCTATCCTGACTGCGTTCTCCACACCAAAACAGAAGCCTGACCCCGGTTCAATCTCAACTTTCATTCATCTTCTTTTTAAAAAGTTTCCTGAACCATTTCATCTGTTCTTCAGGAGTCATGTCACTGTTATCGAGCACCACCGCATCAGCAGCCTGGCGCAGGGGACTGACCTCGCGGGTTGAGTCGATGCGGTCACGGTCGGTGATGTTTTTCACCACAGCATCGACATCGGCCGGAAGCCCCTTGCTCACAAGCTCGAGGTATCGCCGCTGTGCCCTTACCTCCGGTGAGGCAGTCATGAATATCTTCAGTTCGGCTTCGGGAAAGACCACGGTGCCTATGTCACGCCCGTCCATCACTATCCCGCCTCCGGATGCCATCTCGCGTTGCAGATCCACAAGTTTGTACCTGACCTCTGCAATGGTGCTTACGGCGCTTACATTGTCAGAGACGGCCCGGTCGCGTATCTCACGCTCTACCAGCTCTCCGTTGAGGAGGGTCTCAAAATAGCCCGTCTCACTGCTGTGCCTGAATGAGATATTCACTTCAGGAAGAAGGCTTATGATGCGGCTTTCGTCAGCTATACCCCCGGTAACAAGCCCCTTGCGGAGACAGAAGAGGGTCACAGCCCTGTACATTGCACCTGAGTCAATGTAGATATAACCCAGCTCCGAGGCTATAGCCTTTGCGAAGGTGCTCTTGCCACACGATGAGTAACCGTCGAGGGTAATTATTATCTTTTTTTTATGTTTCATCCAATCTTCTAAGTTAAAACGAAACGGGTGTCACAAGGTTCAGTGGACATTAATTTTTAAAAATCAGTTCAGGTCGCAGTGTCACTGTCAGGTGATTGGATCCTCCGGCCGGGTGAAAGGCTTCGTGTCCGTATGAGAGTTCGAAGGCTTTTGTCCTGAACCCGAAGCCTGCCGAGAAGCCCGCCATCCCCGTCCGCTGATCCCTGCGCATCTCCGCCCGGCGCTGGTAGTTCAATCCTGCCCCTATCCAGAAAGCATCAGCAGGGAGTATCTCAACACCGAATATGATATGTCTGAGGATATTCTCCCCGAAGCCTCCTGCCTGGATATCATCACCTGTGTCATAATCATAGGTGAGGTCAGGCTTCTCAAGGTGTCTGACAGTCAGTGAGAAACCAAATGGGGCATGAGCCAGACGCTTGTTAGCGCCGGCTATGATCTCGAAGGGCAGAGGTTCACCTTTCTGTCCCGTATAGCTCTTCAGCTGAAGGCCGGCATTTCTGATTACAAGCCCTGCATCAAGCAGAAGCCTCTGATTGTGATATGCCACCCCCATATCCGCGCAGATGCCGGCTGAAAAATATCGCTCGAGGTGTGACAGCACCGGCTTGATGTTGATGCCCACCGTGAATGATGAATCGATCCGGTATGACCAGATAATGTTGAATGCGTATTCCGCAGCAGTAAATGTTCCGGTTATGTTTCCGGCCTGGTCGGCCTCGGTGAACCTGCCGTAACTGATGAAGCTCAACCCTCCGGCAAAGGTCCCCCTGGTATCACTGTCGAATGCATATGAGGCATAACCGTAGTTGATTCCTGCAAAATATGATGAGAAACTGAGAGAGATGTGATTGTCCATCAAGGAGCTGAGAAGGGCAGGATTGAAATATGGCAGGCTGAGATCATTGTGTCCCTGCGAGACAGTGATTCCCCCCGTTGCCGTTGCGAAGGCGGAGTGGCTGAGGTTCAGGAACTCATAGGTATTGTCACCGCCGGTCTGGCCCCTGGCCGGCAGAAGAGTGAGGAGAAGAAGGAGGGAAAGAGCCCGATGTCTCATAGCCTTGTAGCTTGGAGACAAAGATAATACTATCGGCAAAACGTCATGGTGAGGAAGCTTATTTCGGCCGGGTCAAGCAATGCGGCCGGGTTCAGCAGTACAACCGGGTCAATCAATGCGGCCGGATTACACAGTATGGCCCGGCTAATCAGTACGACAGTGTTAAGCAGTACGGCCGGCAAAGTCCGTGTCAGCTATAGGCGCCCGCTTCTTTCGTGCCTGGGAGAGGAAGAGCCCGGCGATCACGATTATCATGCCAACCCCGTTGCGGAGGGTGATGGTGTCGCCAATGATAAAAAAGGCAAAGAGAGCTGTAAAGACCGGGATGAGGTTGCTGAAGATATTTGCGCGCGCAATCCCCAGATGCCTTACGGAATAGGCGAAGAGTACAAAAGCCCCGCATGAGGCGAAGACGGCCAGAAGCACGATCGCTCCGAAGCTTTCGGCCACTATCCCTGTGGCCAGCAGGTCACTCAGATCGAAGACAAGGAAGAGCGGCAGGAACAGAATGGCTCCTATGATGTTCTGGATGTTGACTATGGTGACGGGATCATACGCAGATGCCAGCCTGTGCAGAACCATATTGTACCCCGTGGCTGACACCACCGCAAGGAACATCAGGGCCAGTCCCTTCGGGTTCATCATGATGCTTCCGGTGCTGTTGGTGATGAAGATCAGCACACCTGCAAATGATACTATTACACCCAGGTAATTGATCAGCTTCAGTTTCTCGCGGTAGATGACAAAGGCAAAAATGACCGCAAAGACCGGTATGGTCGATATTATCACAGATCCAACGGTGGAAGAGACATATGTCAGCCCGAAACTCTCACCGAGAAAGTATAGAAAAGGCTCAAAGAGAGCCAGTAGAAAAAAATACCTGCGGTCACCTTTCCTGATCCGCGTAAAGCGCTTGGTTACCCACAGAAAGGCCGAGAGAAACACTATCGCAATGATAAGCCTGATAAAAACGATCGTAATGGGGTCGTAACTCCTGTTCGCGATCTTGAACCAGACGAACGAGAATGACCAGAAAATCATGGCCAGGACAAGTGCTGTATAGGGTTTACCTTTCATTCGGGAAAACTAAAAGAGGCTTATTTGGCGGGCGAAGTTAAGTTTTTTTTTGCTACTCTGTCACCGGGAGGTCCAAAGGAGTTTGTAAGTTCGAACGGCCTGGTTCAGCGATCGGTAAAGTATTGCTAACAGCCAGAAAAACAATAATATATAATGCTAATTACTTTCGACCGGTTTCGGCATGTCGGCCCGTGCCGGTTTTGGTGATATTGTTTTATTATTATATTTGCCACTTCAAAAGTGAGACAGAGATGAACGGACTTAAGATCGTTGTACTTGCAAAGCAGGTGCCTGACACGCGCAACGTAGGGCCTGACGCCATGAAGGCTGACGGCACCGTGAACAGAAGTGTGCTGCCTGCGATATTCAATCCGGAGGATCTGAATGCACTCGAGCAGGCCCTGCGCCTCAGGGAGCAGTATCCGGGGACGACGGTAACGGTGCTGACCATGGGCCCCGGCAGGGCTGCAGAAATAATACGGGAGGGTCTCTACCGCGGCGTTGATGACGGGGTGCTGCTGACCGACCGGGCCTTTGCCGGTTCAGACACGCTGGCAACCTCATACGCTCTTGCCCTGGCAGTGCGCAGGCTGTCGCCGGACCTGGTCATTGGCGGCCGCCAGGCTATTGACGGCGACACGGCGCAGGTGGGTCCTCAAATAGCGGAGAAGCTCGGATGGCCCCAGGTGACGTATGCCGAGGAGATGCACTTTGAAAATGAGAGGCTGGTTATAAGAAGGAGGCTGGAGCGTGGGGTCGAGACCGTCTCCGCACCGCTCCCTCTGGTTGTCACTGTCAACGGCACAGCCCCGGCATGCCGGTACCGCCATGCCCGCCTGGTGATGAGATACAAGTATGCCCGCACTGATACCGAACTGCAGACCGAAAGTGCCGATTACATTGCCGCCAGCCGGCCGGTAATAAAAATTACCGAATGGGGCGTGGATGCAATTGGAGCAGACCCTGAACAGCTGGGACTGTCAGGCTCGCCGACAAAGGTTAAGGAGATTGATAATGTCATCCTGCAATCGAGGGAGACAAAACACCTTACATCCTCCGACAAGGATATTGAATCACTTGTCAGGGAGCTGCTTGAGAGTCATACTATTGGTTGATTAACAGATTAAACAAACTAACAGTGAATAATCTATTCGTCTTTTGCGAGCTTGATGAAGGAAAACCGGCCGATGTGAGCCTCGAGCTGCTTACCAAGGGCAGATCGCTGGCCAACACCCTGGGATGCAAGCTCGAAGCTGTAGTCCTGGGCCACGGACTGGAGGGCATTGAGAATGAACTCTTTCCCTATGGCACAGACGTGGTGCATGTAGCGGATGACCCTGTGCTGGAGCATTACCGTACTCTCCCCTTCACATCGGTCATCGTGGGTCTCTTTCGCCAGGAGCAGCCGCAGATAGCCCTGATGGGTGCCACCACCGCAGGCCGTGACCTGGGACCAAGGGTCTCCTCGGCCCTGCACAGCGGCCTGACGGCAGACTGCACCGCTCTCGAGATAGGTGACCATTATATAAAGAAGAGTGATACCACCTACAAGAACCTCCTTTACCAGATAAGACCTGCCTTCGGAGGAAACATCATCGCCACAATCATCAATCCTGATCACCGCCCGCAGATGGCAACGGTACGCGAAGGGGTGATGAAACGCGAGATTGTAAACAGGAATTTCAAGGGTGAACTGAAGAAGATAAGGGTGTCAGACTTCGTCAGCGCTGAAGATCTGGCTGTTGAGATAATTGAGAGGCACATGGAGGCCCGGAAGGTGGACATCAAGTCGGCCCAGATAGTTGTCTCCGGGGGCTACGGGATGGGCTCAAAGGAAAACTTCAACCTGCTGTATGACCTTGCCGCCGTCCTTGGAGGAGAGGTGGCGGCCTCAAGGGCAGCAGTCGATGCCGGTTTCGCCGGACACGATCGCCAGGTGGGGCAGACAGGCGTTACCGTAAGACCGAAGCTTTATATAGCATGCGGCATCTCAGGTCAGATACAGCACACTGCCGGAATGGACCAGAGCGGCAAGGTCATAGCCATCAACAATGATCCGATGGCTCCGATAAACACAATTGCCGATTATGTGATTAACGGCGATGTTGCGGAGATAGTTCCCAAACTGATAAAGTACTATAAGGCCAACGCCAGGTAGAAAACAGAAGTCTGACAGAAAATATCAATACGATGGCAAACTTTTATACAGACAACAAGGATCTCAGGTTCCACCTCACTCATCCGATGATGGAGAAGATAGTCCGTCTGAAGGAGATGGATTACAAGGAGAAGGATCAGTATGATTATGCACCTCACGATTTCGAGGATGCCATGGACAACTACCACAAGGTCCTTGAGATTATCGGCGCCATCTGTGCCGACGTCATTGCTCCCAATGCCGAGGACGTTGACCATGAGGGTCCGCAGATAGTGGATGGCCGCGTTCGTTATGCCCGGGGCACACAGGAGAATCATGAGGCTCTTACCAGGGCCGGTGTGATAGGAATGAACTTTCCCCGCAAATATGACGGACTGAACTTCCCGATGGTGCCTTATGTCATGGCTGCCGAGCTGGTATCGAGAGCTGATGCGGGGTTTGCAAATATATGGGGGTTGCAGGACTGTGGCGAGACTATACTGGAGTTTGCTGCCGAGGAGATAAGGGATGAGTTCCTTCCCCGCTTCAATAAGGGGGCCACGGCAGCTATGGATCTCACCGAGCCTGACGCCGGGTCAGACCTTCAGGCGGTACAGCTCAAGGCTCACTATGATGAGGATAAAGGAGTATGGCTGCTCAATGGAGTGAAACGGTTTATCACCAATGGTGATGCAGAGATATCACTTATACTGGCACGCTCGGAAGAGGGGACAACAGACGGAAGGGGGCTCTCTCTCTTTGTGTATGACAAGTCAGCGGGAGCCGTAAAAGTAAGGCGCATTGAGAACAAAATGGGTATTAAGGGCTCACCCACATGCGAACTGGTGTTCCGCAACGCACCTGCAAAACTGATCGGCGAACGGCGTATGGGACTTATCAAGTATGTCATGTCGCTGATGAACGGAGCCCGACTGGGAGTAGGGGCACAATCAGTGGGAATAGCCCAGGCAGCCTATGAGGAGGCAGCCAGGTACGCCTCGCAGAGAAAACAGTTTGGAAAAACCATTGACCAGTTTCCTGCTGTATACGAGATGCTGACGATCATGCGGGTCAGGCTTGAGGCCATGAGATCACTGCTTTATGAAACAGCAAGATTCGTGGATATTTATAAGTCGTGGTCATTCATTGCCGGTGAACGTACACTGAGTAAGGAAGAGCGGGAGGATATGAAGAACAACACCCGGCTGGCAGATATTTTTACCCCGATGGTGAAGCTCATAAGCAGCGAGTGGTGCAACAGCATCGCATATGACGCACTCCAGATCCACGGAGGTGCCGGATTTATAAAGGATTTTCCGGTGGAACGACTCTACCGTGACGCCCGTATCACCACAATCTATGAAGGCACATCACAGCTCCAGGTGGTGGCTGCCATCAGGGGAGTGACAACAGGCGGGTACCTCACACAGATACGCGAGTATGAAAAAAAGGATGTCAGACCCGAGATGGAACACCTGCGCAAGAGGCTGATAAGCCTGACCGCCGATTTTGAAAAGAGAGTGACAGAGATTGTCTCTGCGGGCAATAACGAACTGACTGATTTTCATGCGCGCCGGCTGGTGGAAATGGCTGCCAATATTATCATGGGTTACCTGTTGCTCCATGACTCCCAGCGTGATACGGAATACGCCTCTTCTGCCGACCTGTTCATATCACTTGCAGTCTCTGAAAACAGTATGAGATCAGGCTATATCGCCGGGTTTGAGGAGAAGAAGCTGGGTCTTTTCAAGGTAAACTGACATCGTGTCTGACCTCTCGGGCAGGCATTTCTCCGGGGCACAGTATTTAGCAGCCGGGCGAATGATAAATGTCAATATGTCTGTTGATAAGAAACATCTAGATATCAATTAAATATGTCCTTGTTATAAAATATGGGTAACCTTATTGCAATATATTTGTGATTAAATTAACAACATGAAAAAGATGGATCGTATAAAAAGTATATTAAGGGTTTTACTCCCATCTGTTTTAATTGCCGGTATGTTTGTCATGACATCCTGTGAACAGTATTCCTGGGCAAAGGAAGAGGTGCCGGAGGATCTTGTTGTCAGCTTCTCGCAGAATATTTATCCATTCTGCCAGGATTGTCACGGGTCATGGAGCGTTGGAAGGGCATTCGATAAACTGTCTGAAAATGTTGATACAGTGACACCAGCCTCCAGCCGTGTATTGTCCATACACTCATCGATAACCTCATTCGGAGCACAGATGATACAGGTTGACACAGTTTTGATTTCAGCTCCTGACATGATAAAGCTTTGGGCATCACAGGGTGCCCTCAATAACTAACCCAAAGAACCTATAAACCAAAATAATTATGAGAAAAATAGTATCATCAGTTATTCTCGCCCTGCTATTCGTGCCGTTATTCAGCCAGGAGAGCGAAGATTACCCGGTAAGAATTTTTGAAACAAGTATACTGATAGACAACCAGACTGTCGCAACTCCTTTCAAGGGAATGCTGGAGTTTGAGATACATCACAGGTTCGGGACGGTGAACAATGGCATTGACGACCTCTTCGGCCTGTGGGCGCCGGCAAATATCAGGCTGGGCCTTAATTACGCCATCACTGACAGGTTGATGATTGCTGCGGGTACGGCCAAGAACTACAAAGCTCAGGACCTTGCAGTCAAGTATGCCATACTGCGGCAGACAAGCTCGGGGTCCGTTCCGGTATCACTCTCCTTTTACGGTAACATGGGACTGAACCTTCTGAATGAGAATACTTTTGGTCCGGTACACGACTGGAGGGAGATTCACCGACTCTCGTATTTCAGCCAGATCTTGGTAGCCCGGCAGTTTGGAGGTAAGTTTTCACTTCAGCTTGCTCCTACTTTTATCTGGCTCAATGCCGTTGAAACAGGCTATAAAAATGCCAATTACGGAATTTCTGCCGGCGCAAGATATAATTTCGCCGGTTCGCACAGTATCATTGCTGAGTACGATCAGCTGTTCAACAAGCAGGAAAACGAAGAGTTTAATCCTAAGCCACAGCTGGCATTAGGCTGGGAGATCGGAACAGCAACCCATGCCTTCCAGCTCTTTGTAGCCAACTATAAGGATATCCTCGGGCAGTATAATTTCGTTTACAATCAGAACAGTATAAGTGACGGGAATTTCCTGATTGGTCTAAATGTCACAGTAAGGTTTTAATCATATATGGGAAACAGGTTTTTCAGACATCTGATTTTATGCCTTTTTCTGCCAGTTGCGCTGACCTCTTCTTCTATGGCACTTCAGCAGGAGGAAGAGACGGCTATTGCAAAGATGCAGAAGGGAATGGAATTCAGCCTTTACGCTGAAGACAATGAGCAGAATTGCCTGAGGTGTCACGGCAAGCTGGTATTCAGTATCACAGACACGATCAGCGGATTGTCAAGGAAGGAGCTGATGGCGGAATACCATTTTATCAGTCCGGATGCTTTTTATAAATCAGTCCACTGGAGTTTCAGCTGCCTTGACTGCCACAGTGAAGGATTCAGGAGTTTCCCCCATGCCATCGAGACACGTTTTGAGACAGGCTGGGGCTGCCTTGACTGCCACGGTTATGACCCGACTTATGCTCAGTATCATTTTGAAGAGATAGACGCCGAATATCAGAAAAGCATTCATTATACCGCAACCGACGGTGCTTTTACCTGCTGGCAGTGCCATGATGCACACTATTACAATCCTCTTGCCCGCGAGACAGGCAGCGGACGGGAAAATATCTTCAAATCCAATGAGATGTGCCTGCACTGTCATGGTAACCCTGATATCATGGGTCTTGTGACAGAAAAGGAACTTACCATGGTACTTCCCAGACATGAGTGGCTTCCCGATCCCGACAGACATCTTGCTGCTGTAAGGTGCATCGACTGTCATACCCGTATGAATGACAGTATCCTGGTGGCTCATGAGGTGATGTCTGCCGACAGTGCAGTGAACACCTGCGCCGACTGCCACAGTCAGAATTCCATACTGATGGGTACTCTTTACAAGTATGCCTCGAAGGAGAGCAGAGACCAGAAGGGTTTTGTAAACGGGGTTATTTTCAGTAATGACTCTTACGTAATAGGTGCAAACAGAAGTAAATTCATCTCGCTTACGGGTATGATCATAATTGCGCTGGTTCTTGGCATCGCAGGAGTACATACTGTTATCAGAATAATAATCAAGCCTGTAAAAAAATATTATGAGTAATAATTTCTATCACTATCCGGTTTGGGTAAGATTATGGCATGTCATAAATGCCGTTTTGTGTCTGTTCCTGATCGTGACGGGATTCAGCATGCTCTATTCGGACCCTGAGAATGCCCTCGTGGTGAAGTTCCAGAGAGCAGTAGCAATTCATAACCTGTGCGGTGTGCTTCTGACGATAAGTTACACAATTTTTCTCTTCGGTAACCTTTTCACCGAAAACGGGCGAAACTATCTTATAAGCCTGAAGGGTTTGGGCTCAAGACTCTGGAAACAGGGATACTTTTATGCTTTCGGATATTTCAAGGGCGAGAAGGCGCCTTTTCCCGTCGGCAGCGAACGCAAATTCAATCCTCTGCAGCAGGTGTCATACTTGGGTGTGATGTATTTTGTTCTGCCAATGCTTTTCATTACCGGCTGGGCTCTGATGTTTCCGGAATTCATCCTGAAAAAATTCCTGGGACTCAGCGGCATTTTTCTTACGGACCAGTTTCATGTAGTGCTTGGATTTTTGGTTGTTGTATTTCTTTTTATACATATCTATGTCAGTACTATGGGCAAGTCTCCCGTCAGCAACTTCAGGAGCATAGTCACCGGCTGGCAGGAAAGTCACTGATCGGGCCTGTTGCGCTGATTAAGAGATGAGTTGCACGGAAAGTCCGTGCCAAACGCTGATTTAAATGATGCATATGGAAGGAAAAGAGCAAGATTCTTCATCACGCAGAAAGTTTATCAGGAGGTTCGGACTGAGCCTGGGCACGGTCGCAGTGGCCGGCCCAGCTGCCATTGCACGCGAAGCACCTGAAACAGAATCAGGTGAAACAGTCAGGCTTCTTTCTCCTGACGGCACACTGGTGGAGGTGGACAGGTCCTCAATAAAAAAGGCAAAAGAAAAGACCAGGGAGCAAATCAAGAAGTCTTACAAGGGGATTCCTGACAGGAAGTTCGTCATGGTTATTGACCTGGCGAAATGCAAAAATGCCCGTAAATGCGTAGACGCATGCCAGGAGGGCCATATGCTTCCACGAGACCACGAATGGATTAAGATACAGTTACTTCAGGATTCTGAGATGACAAGCAAGTACTGGTTCCCGAAGCCATGTTATCACTGCGACAGTCCTCTTTGCGTCAGTGTCTGCCCGGTAGGGGCTACCTATAAGCGCGAAGACGGAATTGTTCTGGTTGACAATAAGAGATGTATAGGATGCAAGTTTTGCATGACAGCATGTCCGTACTCAGCACGCGTGTTTAACTGGAAGGATCCGGAGGTTGA
This sequence comes from uncultured Rikenellaceae bacterium, assembly GCA_963696805.1. Lineage (GTDB taxonomy): Bacteria > Bacteroidota > Bacteroidia > Bacteroidales > VadinHA17 > SR-FBR-E99. The sequence goes on along the minus strand of CAVOLF010000004.1, from coordinate 48,617 downwards.
TGTGCCGGCTGACCATGTGTACGATCCCGAACTTAATGTTCCGCCGGTGGAAGGCACTGTCGGCAAATGTGTTTTCTGTGCTGACAAGCTGAGAAATAATGAGCTTCCCAGATGCGTCAAAGCGTGTCCCATGGGAGTAATTTATTTCGGAGATGTGAATGAAGACGCTGTGACCAACGGTGTGGAGACCCTGAGGTTCTCTTCCCTGATGGTTGACAAGCACGGCTACAGGCATATGGAAGAGCTCGGAACAATGCCATCCGTCTATTACCTTCCTCCGGTAGACCGTATGTACCCTGTTGAAATAGGCTTTGAGGATCTTGACGAATCAGTTTCTGACCGTTACAGGACGAAGGATTTCACAAAATCAGGAAAGACTAAGAAATGAACCCGGCCAAAAGAGAGACGCTTCTCAGCGACCTGACCCCTGAGATAGGGAAGACCAGCAGAAGCTGGTACATCGTTTTCGGAATCCTGCTGCTGGTTTTTATTATCGGGATTTACGGACTGGTTCAGCAGATAGACAAGGGGCATATTGTGACCGGCATGAGAGATAATGTAGTCTGGGGTGTATACATTGTGAATTTTATCTTTTTCATGGGACTCAGTTATGCAGGCGCTCTTGTTTCAGGTACCCTCCATCTGTTCAAGACACCCTGGAGAGCACCCGTGATAAGGATCGCTGAGCTGATAACGGTAATCTCCCTCGCCATAGGCCCATTCTTTATCTTCTTCTGTGTGGGACGGCTCGAAAGGATACCCTATATCCTTGCATTCCCGCGTATACAGTCGCCCATAGTCTGGGATGTGATTGCAATACTTACGGATGTGTTTGGTGCAGCCATCTTCCTCTATGTCTCATTTATAGAAGACTTCGCCATACTGCGTGACGCAGAAAATCTGCAGATTGCCCCGTGGAAAAAGAAGATGTACAGAGTTTTGTCACTGGGGTACCAGGGGACACCAAAGCAGAAAAGGATTCTCTCATTCTCAAGGAATGTAATGGCTGCCATGATTATCGCAATCGCAATAATTGTATATTCCGTACTGGCGTGGATCTTTGGCGTCACTCTTCAGCCCGGCTGGCATAGCACAATCTTCGGACCCTACTTCGTGATAGCAGCTGTTTTTTCAGGTGTCGGCCTCCTGATAATTCTTATGGCGATCTTCAGGAAGATTTACAACCTTGAGAAGTATATCACCCTGAAGCATTTCGTTAATCTCGGAATTGTGCTTTTTGTGGTTGCCGCATTCTTCGGGTATTTTACATTCAGTGACTACCTGACAAAATGGTATGGTTCGGTGAAAATGGATAAGATTTTGATTGATAAGTTGTTTACAGAATTCAGAACTTACTTCATCTTTGCAAACTACATTGGTATTCTCACGCCAATAATTATCATTGCCATTCCCCGGTTACGCACGATCAACAATATTACGATAGCTTCCGTAATAGCCCTTCTGGCACTCTGGGTAAACAGGTATATAATTATTGTTCCCACACTGGAAACGCCATTCATTCCTATTCAGGATACAAGACACGACTGGCTGTTCTACTCGCCGACATGGGTGGAGTGGTCGCTGACTGCCGCCGGTATCGCGGTATTTGGAATGCTCTTCATGATCATTTCAAAGCTGGCGCCTATTATTTCAATATCCGAATTGGAAGAGGCTGCTGAGAAGAATAATACATAAATCTGAAATCTGCAGGCATCATGAGCAAGGCTTCAATAAAATATGTGTCCCTTTTCATTCTGGTCCTTTTATGTCCGGGCGGCAACCTTTCAGCCACTTCTGTACAGGACTCAAAGATAAATCCTTACATGCTGTTTACATACCTGAAGGACACTGATTCACGGCAGATTCTGCAGGTAAAGATGACCAATATCACCCAGGTTGGTGAGGTGCCGCTGCCGGGGCTGAACATACGTTTTTACAATAATGAGACCCTTCTCGGCGAGGCGACTACTGATGCTGAGGGAAACGCCGTTTGCGCCATCGGCAGCTCCCTGCTGCTGTTCGCAAGCGAAGACCGCTCCTGGCCTTTCAGTGCCACTTTTGAGGGAGACAGTCTTACTGAGGAGACTTTTAGTGAGCTGAGCATAAATGATGTTGATATTGAGATGCAAGTCATTGAGGAAGAGGGGGAGAGAATTGTTATACTGAATGCCACCACCCTCACCGGTGATGGTCGTGTACCGGTGACAGGAGAGGAGATCGGTGTATATGTCCCCAGAATGTTCAGCCTGCTGCCTGTCAGCATTGGCATGCTGGATGAAAACGGGTCCTTCAGAATGAAATTCCCGGATGACATACCGGGCGACAGCCTTGGCAACCTGACCATCATTGGGAGGTTCAACGACCATTATTTGTTTGGCAATGTAGAAAGAAGAGAAGAGGTCGGATGGGGCACTGAAGCGAAGATGGCTGCTCCGGTCTACAGAAGCCTCTGGTCAACCCTCGCACCGAAGTGGATGATTATCAGCCTCGCCGTTATGCTTCTGGGTGTCTGGGGCCATTATACCTATGTCATTATCAACCTTTTCAGAATAAGGAAAGAGGGTCTGAAAAACAGAAAATAGGAGTACGCTGCCTTGTTTGGCATGAAAAATGATATATTTAAGTGAAATTTAAAAAGTAAGGTTATGAAGTTTAAAGTTTTATTTGTTGGTACAGCTCTTCTTGCATTTTCATTCACACAGGTGATGAATGCACAACAGGCAAAGGGAGAGCCATGGACTATTCCTGCTGAGTATAAGAAGATGGCTAATCCTGTTGCAAGTGATGACGCCTCAGTCAAGGCAGGCCAGATGGCCTATGCAAAGAACTGTGCTTCCTGTCACGGGAAGACCGGACTGGGTGACGGACCCAAAGGCAGGATGACAAAAACATTCCCGGGCGACTTCTCAGGTGCGGCGTTCCAGGGATATACTGATGGTGAAATGTTTTACCAGACCAAATTCGGAAGAGGGGAGATGCCTGCTTACGACAAGAAAATTCCTGACACTGAGATCTGGAATATGGTCAATTACATTAGAACGCTTAAAAAATAAGCACAAGTCAGAATAAAAAAGAGGGTGTCTCACGGGGCACCCTCTTTTTTTTGCGGAGTATCTTTTGTCCGGGTCTTAAGGAGCCGGGTATCCGAGAGCTGTCATGGCGGCTATTGAGTTACCAAGCAGTGTCTTGATATATTCGGGATTGTGAATACCAAGGCTTCTGTCCTCCTTGACGGTATTATAGTTCAGGTAAGCCAGAACGGCATTGGCTTTGAAAGTACCTGTTCTTGCCAGCTCGGTGCTGGAACTGTAAATTCCGGCTGCGATAAGTTGTGCTTCAAGATCCTCAAGTAACTCCATAACTTCATTCTGAGACTCTGTTATCTTGGCATTGAAGGCAGTATATGGGCTGCTGCCAATCTCATGGCATGATGTACAGCCTGTTAATAGTCTCGTCTCAGTGCCGTGAGAATCATATTTTAATGACATATTATGCCCCCCTGCCTGGTAGCCGTAGGGTGTTGACATATGACAGGTTACACATCCGCCTGCAGTTGAGTGAACATTGGCCGGATAAGCGGTACCGGGAAGCTCAAACGGAGTCTTGCCAAGTATCAGGTTGGCATTGGGTCCGTGATGGGGTCCGATTCGTGTGCTGGAGATTGTAAAGTCAGGTCCGTTAACCACCGGTGCAGGTGAAACGTTGCGTGACTGATGGCAGAAAACACACTGATTGCTGGTTCCCTTATTCCAGATGACGTCAGCACCGGCATACTTGACATCAAGCGTCTGTGCCCCGGGCTTGGTCAACTCCCAGTCGTCATCGGAAAAAGTCTTGTGAATATTGTGGCATGTGTAGCAGGTGATCTGGCTGGCATGTTCAGGCAATGATATTGCCGCTACGGACCCTTCAGCCAAAGCCTCGAGGAATCCCTGGCTGGTATGACACTGTACGCAGCCGGTGCGATTGGCATAAGCGGCATTTCCTCCAATGGCATGTGTTGATGTACTCCACTGGGCAGAGAAAATGGGTACCTGGGCGTTGCTGTTATGGCATTCCGCACAGGCCAGCGTGGTCCCCGGATCGCCCTTGTCGCCCTTGTCACCCATGGCGCCATCAGCACCGGCAGGGCCCATCGGACCTTCACATGACGCCATTGCCAGAACGGCTGAAACAAGCAGTGCAACAATATTAAAACTATTTTTCATATGGTTGATCATTAGTTGGTTTTTCTGTTGTGAAAGGTAACAAGACCCTCAATCTCAACACCCTGTTTTTCATTGATATTTCAATCACAATAGGTTGATAAGTAAGAGCCCCGAAGTTGATAAAAATCAAAAAATAGTATGATATATGTTATGTTTCCGGGAAACCCCTTCTATGGAATGATACATTTGACTCCAAATAAGCAACATTATGTATAGCGAAAATCATATATCAAGTTGCGAGGCCTGCAACAGATGCTGGTCAAATTTCATAAATCTGTCCAAAGAGGAGCTTGAACTGGTAAACCGGCACAGGTATGAAGCCAGTTTTAACCCTTCGGAAATAATTATCAAGCAGGGATCACCGGCATCAAACGCAATTTTCCTGATAACAGGCATTGCGAAGGTATACATGGAGGGTTATTCCGGCAGAAACCTGATAATAAACCTGGCCGAACATTCAACCTTGCTGGCAGGTCCGGGGGTCCATGTAAACTCAAGATACTGTTATTCCGTTGCTGCAATAACCCATGTCCAGGCATGTTTCATAAGTTTTGACGTAATCCGGAAGATTATTTCCGGAAATCCGGGTTTTGCTCTTGGATTTATTGAGGATTTGAGTGCCAAGGCTTTCCATATGCATAACAAGGTTCTGAACCTTACCCAGAAGAAGATGCACGGAAGACTTGCAGAAGCGCTCCTTTATTTTGCCGATAATGTGTTTCATTCTGATGATTATGAAATGATTTTGACCAGGCAGGAGCTGGGTGAGATGACAAACATGGCAAAGGAAAGTGTTGTAAGGATAATGGGCGAGCTGGAGAATGAAAACATTATTCAGGCAACCCCCCGCACCGTAAAAATTCTTAATCGTAATAAATTGCATGTAATATCCGAAAAGGGATAGTTTTGCATTCAAATCTGTTTCCATGAAAATTGCAAGGCTTTTATTTACACCTGCTGTGATGGGTGTGTTGTTTATTCTGCTGGCCGCAGCCATGGCTGCAGCGACATTTATTGAAAACGACTTCGGCCCTGACACTGCCAGGTCAATGGTATACAACACCCGCTGGTTCGAGCTGCTCTTTCTCCTGCTTACAATAAACCTCGCCGGCCAGATAGTGACACGCAAGCTTTACCGCAGCGATAAGCTCACCGTGATGCTTTTCCACGTGGCTTTCATCGTCATGATCGCCGGTGCTGCCATCACACGATATTCCGGTTATGATGGTATGATGCATATCAGGGATGGAGAGACCACCTCGCTGACGTGGTCCTCGGGAAACAGCCTCACATTTGAACTGACTGACAGTGAAGGGAAGGTCCTTGCAACCCACTCCGGGGCTGTCAGCCTTAACGGTGGCCGTAAAAGCCATTATAAAAAGAAGCTGGAGGCAGGGGGCGAAGAGGTGATGCTCTCATTTGACCGGTATATTCCGGGCGCTGTCAGGCAGGTGGAGGAATCGCCCGAAGGTATCCCCATGGCTGCTTTCCTTGCAACACCTGACATGGTGAGCAGTGAAGTAATTGTGCTGTCGCAGGGAGAGACTGACGTGATAGGAGAGATGACCATCGGCTTTGGCACCGGGGCGGATATAAGAGTCGTCACCGGCAATGACGGTTGGTTCCTGATATCGCGGCTTGAGATCAGGGCTACCAGCATGCAGGACATGCAGTCTGTCGTTTACACCCCTGATACACTCATCGTTCTTGCAAGGGGTACCGTCTACACTGTGGGCGGTTACAGAATAATGCCGCAGACGCTCACGCTGAGCGGTGTGATGGTGCCGGCATCTGACAGCGGAAACCAGGGTACAGGCGGGGCTGCTGAATGCACTCTGACCGGACCGGACGGTGAGAAAAAGATATATCTCTGGGATAATGAGAATGAGGTGAGATCGGAATGGAGGGGCAACGCGGGAGGCCTTACCGCTAAGGTAAGCTTCGGCAAAAGAGTCCTGAACCTGCCCTTCAGCCTGAAACTCGATGAGTTCATTATTGAACGTTACCCGGGTTCAAACAGTCCGTCAGGATTTAAAAGCAGGGTTACCCTGAATGACCCCGTTCATAAGAGAGAGTTTCAGTATGACATTTACATGAACCATATACTTAAGTACAGGGGTTTCCGGTTCTACCAGTCATCATATGACAATGACGAACAGGGAACGATACTGTCAGTAAATCATGATCCGGCAGGGATGTATACCACATATGCCGGATACGGGCTTCTTTTCCTCTTTATTATCATGTCAATTGTCAACCGGAGATCTTCATTCAGGTCTATCAGGCCCGGGCACTGGAATTCACGGTACCGCAAGCCCTTAACGGCAGCGGTGCTGTTTGGCCTGCTCTCCATGATGCCTTTGAATGCCCAGCACCTTGTCATTGAAAAGGGGGCTGCTGACAGTTTCGGGGAGCTGCTGGCCCAGGATCAGAAGGGGCGCACAAAGCCTCTCTATACTATCAGCAGTGACATACTTCGCAAAGTCACGCGTGAGAACAGTTTTGACGGGCTTTCGCCAATGCAGGTATTCCTTGGTTGTTCGCTCGATTTTTACCACTGGCAGAATGTGCCACTAATTAAGGTATCCAATGATGAAGTGCGACAGTTTCTGAATCTGAAAGGTGAGAGAGCTGCGTTCTCTGACATTGTCTCATTCGGTGACGGTGGAGGGTATAAGCTCTCAGAGCATGTTGAGAAGGCCTACGCGAAGGCAGAGAGTGAGCGTACAAGGTTCGATAAGGAGGTCATCAAGGTTGATGAGCGCGTAAATATCTGCTATATGATGTCGAGAGGCGACTTCATGCGCCTGTTCCCTCTGAGGGACGGCACAGACCACTGGGGTATGGCCGCTGATGCTGTCAGGCATGACGTCAGCCCGGAAGACTCTTTGTTTGTTCTTAGTGCCGTGCCGATGTGGGTGCAGGCGGTTACAACCGTAGGGAGGACAGAGGTGAACCCGGAGGATCTTCTTTCCGCACTGAAGCAGTACCAGCGTTCTCATGCAGGCTATGAGCTGCCTTCCCGGGCTAAGATAAGGGCAGAGCTCTTCTACTATAAGACGAACATATTTGAGAAACTGTTTCCCTGGTATGCCACTGTGGGACTGGTGATGATTTTTACCATTATTACCGTTATTATTCGGGGAAGGGGAAAAGCGGGCCTGCTGCTGAAGGTGCTTACCGGATTCGTTGCGGCAGGATTTCTGTTCCACACCCTCGGTCTTGGCGTCAGGTGGTATATCTCGGGCCACTCACCCATGAGCAACGGCTATGAATCGATGCTCTTCATCTCGTGGGTCACGGTGCTTGCAGGCTTCATCTTCAGCCGTAAATCACTTCTGACACTGGCAGCTACTTCGGTCCTGGCAGGACTGACCCTGATGGTGGCTCATCTCAGTTTCATGGATCCGGAGATAACCAATCTTGTGCCAGTGCTGAGGTCATACTGGCTCACCCTGCATGTGTCGGTGATCACCGGCAGTTACGGGTTCCTCGGCCTGGGTGCGATCCTGGGGCTGATAGTATTGATTATGATGCTTTTTGTCGATAGCCGGAACAGTGAGAGGATCGGTTCCGTAATAGATGAGCTTACGGCCATCAACTACAGGGCGTTAACCCTGGGGCTCTATTTCCTGACAATCGGAACATTCTTAGGCGCCATCTGGGCAAACGAATCATGGGGCCGTTACTGGGGATGGGATCCGAAGGAGACATGGTCACTGATAACCATAATTATTTACACACTGGTGACACATTCACGCCTGATTCCCGGAATGAAGGATGTGTATCTGTTCAATCTGCTGTCGCTCTTTGCCTTCTCGTCGGTTCTGATGACCTATTTCGGTGTGAATTATTACCTGTCGGGATTGCATTCCTACGCGGGGGGAGAACCCGTACCGGTGCCGGTTTTCGTCTATGTGGCGGTTGTACTGCTGTTGTTGCTGGCAACCGGGGCGTGGTATAAATACAGGAATATAAAGATGATTGAATAGGGGGGATAAGTAAACCCCCCGGTCCCATCCGCCAGCTGGCGGACAAGGCCACCACCCCATTGTGAAGGGGGAGTGTCGTTGGCATTGATATAAAAGCGTAGAGACGCCCAATTTGGGCGTCTCTACGTTATAATCCAATATCCGCGGATAATTATTTATTAATGTTTTCGCGGGTTTTCTTCACCGGCACCGGGTACAAAATACCCTTTTTGGCAGCCGAGAATTCATGATGTGTGTCATACTCGTCACCGTCATAGAAGACGGTATAATCAACTATCATAGTATTGGCACAACCGTCATATTTGCCGGTCCCCTCTACCCAGCCAGCACTGCCGTCACCAAACACAAAATCCTGCTTTGGTACAGTGATCTTTTCCAGGAAGTCGCCCGAGAAAGTGTAATATATTACTTCTCCCGCAGCGGGCCAGTCCCAGAAGTTATCATTCACAATGGTATTGGCCAGTGTGGGGTGCTTGGTGAAGGTCACCGGGTAGACTCCGTATCCTGCCTCATCGCAGTCAAAGTCGCCAAGGAAGTTATCGATGTTAAGAGAGCAAAACGAGTTCACTGCAATCTCAACAACCTTGTCAGGTGATTTGACACCTGCTGAAGTGGTTTCGCTCACCGTGAGGACAGCTTTGCCTGATGCAGGCATCGTTGCAAACTCGATGGTGGCTTTTCTGGTGTCAGCGCTGACTGATTTCAGTGTTGCACCCGTCACGCTCCAGCTCCATGTCGATCCCGAACGGCTGTAGTTAGGGGTGAAGTCCCTTGTCTCGGTCTGGTAGACAGAGGTGGGTCCGGTTACCCCCAGAACCAGGGGAACAACGTCCTCTGCGGCGTATGCGTTCTGGTTCTCTTCGATGTATGTCTCGCCGCAAGCGGGGAAGAGCATCACTGCAACCAGAAGGAAAGCAAGGCGTGCTATAATATTCTTTTTCATAATCTTTCGTTTTTTGTTACCGTTAATATTCAACTGCTAAAACCATCCGCCGTTGGAATAATCTTCACCTGCAACGCCTTTGCCGGGGCCGAAGGTGTAGTTCTCCATCTGGTTTACTTCAAGCTGCTGGCCGGGTATCGGGAAATGAAGAGGAGTTCCGGGCTGCAGTTTGTTGGCTTTCCTCATGGCGAAGAATTCAAGGCCTGGTGTTGAGGTGTGCAGCTCAATATGCCTTTCATGGAAGATTGCGGCTTCTATTTCTCCAGCTGCTGCAGCAACAGGAGCAAGGCCGCCACGCGTGACCCTTGTACCGGCGTTGATGATTGCGGCAGCACCGGTCAGGTCAGGCTGGTGAAGCAGTGCCTCTGCCTTGAGCATGTCGTTCTCTACCTTGCGGAAGGTGGGCTGGGGTGTTGTCCATGTTGACAGATAGTCATCATATCTTGCAAACCTGTAGCATGAGAAATGATAATAACCACGCTCGACCCTGAAGGGGCATGTCTCAAGGTATTCAAAGTCGGTGAATACCCTGTCATCAATGCCGGCAGTGTGTGTGGTCGTTCTTGCCGGCAACGTGTTCCAGGTATTGGCATCAGTCCAGCGTGAGGGGAAACGTGAGTCCATCATGTTGATCAGCCTCATGTCAGTCTGTCCCCAGCCACCATAGACCGTGTAGGTTTGATATAGATTATACCATTGGATATCATCCATAACGGGGGCAAAGTCATAGGTCAGTCCCTTATTGGCATAAGCTCTCACTTTTGCCCAGTCGACAGCATTATCCTGCGTCTTATTCCTTGGTGAATAGGACAATAGTGCAGCTGCCACCGTGTTAGCCAGCTCACCCAGCTTGACACTGGTCATTGTTAAACCCGGGGCCCATGTGCCTGGCAGGGTAAAAGTATTGGATGCGCATATAGCAATGCACTTATCAAGGCACATCACAGCAGTATCAATAACCTGATCCCACGGGTAAATCTCCAGTGTCTGTGTCAGGTCAGTGTTCTCAGTAGTGATGAACGCCTTGTCATACAAGAGGCCGATATATCCGAGATTCAATCCCTGGGCCAGGTGTGCAACAGCAGCCACCATGGGTGTGTCATCCGTGCCTTCTGTCTCTATAACCATGTCGCCGACAACAACCTTTACCAGCACTTCATTGGCTGAGGCAAGGCCCGCATATAACCATTTATAATAATTCTCAGTCATCGCGGCATTACTGTAGGCAGCTGTATTGTCCCAGGCGATACGAGGTTCGTAGCTGAAATCACGCATGCCAAAGTTACCCCATGAGCAGGTGCCTGCATCAGCGCCTACCCACGTCATTATACCTAAACCGTCAGCGGCATTGACGGTCATGTACCATGTATTGATAAGCGATCCGGCCACACCTTTAACATCAGAAGGGTTGGAGAAAGCTGTCTCAAAGTCAGGGTCGTTGAGATTTTCAACCTCCAGGCTTTCACATGAGGTGAAAAGGAACGCCGTAACGATTGAAAATAATAGAAAGTATCTTAGTGTTTTCATAATCACTTTGGTTTAGTCGTTAGAATTTCAGTTCAAGTGAAGCAGAGTAGGCCCTGAAGTTGGGATAGCCCATGAAGTCGTATGCGAAATATTGTGTTCCGTCTGTGGTTCCGACTTCGGGATCATAACCTGTATAGGTTGACATGGTATAGAGGTTCTTACCTATGAGGGAGAGCTTAACTCCTTTAAGATAGCCCTTCATGAAGCTTCTGAGCGCTGATGCGGGAACACTGTATGATACAGACAGTTCTCTCAGCTTCAGGTAGCTTCCGTCCTCTATCCAGAATGCGTTCTGGTCATTGACCATATAGAAGGTCTTGTAGTACTCTATTGTCTTCTTCAGGTGATCAGGCTTGCCGTACTGGTCCATCATACCGTGCCTGTCGTCACGTGTCAGCCATTGTGCCGACTTGTTATAGACATCACCGCCGTTCTTCCATTCAACGAGTGCATAGATGCCGACGCCCTTAAAAGTCAGGGTATTTGTCATTGACATCTTGAATTTCGCGTTGGAATCACCAATCTTGCCAAACCAGAAATCGCCGTTCTCATCACGTTTTCTTACGGGGACTTCAAAAATGGTTCCTTCAGTTCCTATTGGGATAACGTATCCGTCGCTGTTAACCACATAATTGGTTATAAGGTCACCTGTCCCAAGCTGTTGCTGCATCTCATCAAGAGTCTTGACAAAGGCAGCGCCATACATTGCACCGAATACCTCGCCTTCACGGATATAGAACGCTTTGTAGGCTTCCTGTCCCTGCGGGCCCGTCTGATAAGGAGGTACGTCAAGCTGGGTTATCATGGTGCGTACCCTGTCAAAGATAAAGCCCATGTTCCAGTTTACTGATTTTGATCTTACAACCTGCGCACTGAGAGATGACTCCCATACTTTTGAGTTCAGTGAACCGGCGTTCTGCATCTGGCTTGGCCAGCCTCCATACTGCACTGCGAGGGGCACTGCAAGCAGCTGATCGCTGGTGTTGGTCTCGGAGCGTACCAGCTCAAAACTGAACCTGTTGAGGAAATCAATATTAAGACCAACCTCAAGCTCTTTTGAGAGAGAAGGTTTCAGCAGCTTGTTACCCAACTGGGTCTTGTTGACCTGACCCTGGGAGATTGACATCACCTCATACTGGTCGGCGAACCCCGGCCTCTGTCCTGCCGTTCCGTAGGCAGCTCTTAACTTAAACTCCTGGACGCCCGGGATCTTGATATCCTCGGTAATCCTGTATGCGGCTGACACCCTGAAATAGGGGCTCCACCTCGCATCAGCACCAAAGAGCGAAGATCCGTCATAACGGAACATGCCGTCAAAGATGTACTTGTCCTTGTAATCTAAATACAGTATGGCAAAGTAGTTCTTAGCCAGTACTTTGGATTGGTAGCTGGTTGAGGAGATATTCCCTGAGATTGCGTCAAACGAAGGAATACTGCCAAGCCCGAAGTCTGAACCATTGGCTGAGTTGCTTGTGAACTCGTTCTTTTCAAACAGGTAGCTCAGCTTAGCCCTGGTGTTGAATTCTCCGAACTTCTTGTTGAAATTGAGCGTAAACTGGGTATTCTGAGAGTTACGGTCAGAGTCATAGATATAGATTGAACCGAGAGAGTATACCGGTACACTTCCTGCCCTGACAAATGAATCATACGGATCATAAGTAGTGCTGTTTTGCTCTGCCTTTTCAAAGGCATATCTTGCCTCGAAGTTCAGGAAGTCGGTCAGGTTATACTTTGCCTGATAAACGCCCATGAATCTTCCGCGCTTATCAAGGTCTTCCGGTTTCCAGAGCTGATACAGAGGGTTCTCCTGCTCCATGTTCCAGGTGCTGGGAAGGTAATTATAGGGCTGTCCGTCGGTATTCGGATAGTAATAGTCAACATCGGGTTCCGTGAGCAGCACATCGAAGAACATACCGCCGTTGAAGGCGTTGGCGCCTCCCGGATCCTGTGATGTCACCTTGATATACGTGTTGCTGGCTGAGATAGACAGCTTTGGTGTCAGCTTATGGTCAACATTCAGCCTGAAGGAGTTTCTCTTGTACCCTTCGGTCTCAACAAGCACGCCTGACTGAACGTTGTTCTCGAAAGAGGCAAGGAAGTTGGTCTTGCCAAGGTTCGAAGCCACGCCTACATAATTGGTGTAGTTGGAGTTCTCGGCGAAGATGTCGTCTTCATGATCATAAAGCACGGCATACTCATTATCCATATAATGATCATCCTCGAGGCGGCGTGATCCTGTAACTCCTTGTTCGGTACCCTGATAATCAGCCGGATAGGTAACGCCGGCATATCTCGTATAAGGATAACTTGCCTGGTCATCGGCAAGGACATAGGCATGGTGTTCAGACAGCCAGTATCTTTTTGCCAGCTGGTTCATACCGAATTCATTCCTCACGGTGACCTCTGTTTTGCCTTCTGCCAGCAGGTTACCGCGCCTGGTGGTCACAGCGATGACGCCGTTACCTGCGCGTGAGCCGTAGAGAGCTGCTGCAGAAGCGCCCTTTACAACCTCTATTGATTCAATATCATCAACGTTGATATCGGCAAATGACCCCTCCATGATGGCTCCGTCAACGACTATAAGGGGATCCTGTGAGCCTGAAATCTGGGTGGCGCCGCGGACGAGAATGGTTGACTGTGATCCCGGCTGGCCGTTGGCGTTTATGACCGTAAGGCCTGACACTTTGCCCTGAAGTGCCGATGAAGCTGAGGTGGCGACAACTTCCTTGAGCTTCTCCGAGTCAATCCTGTCAACTGATACAGACAGTTTCTTCTTGGGGGTTCCTGCTGCAACACCGGTGACGATGATCTCGTCAAGGTTCAGCAGGTCCTGCTCCATCAAAATGTCAACCCTGTTCAGTCCGGTGACATTCACCTCCTGTGTCTTCATCCCAATGAATGAGAACACAATAGTCCTGGCGTTCTGGGGCACGTTAAGGGAGAAATTACCATTGGCATCGGTGAAAGTACCGAGCGTGGTACCCGGAACAGCAACTGATACGCCCGGTATCGGTCCCTCCCCCTCCACTGCGGAGGTAACTGTGCCTGTAACAGTTCTTGTCTGTGCCATTAGTGCTGTGACACCAGTACACAGAAACAATACTAACAACAGAATTAGTTTCTTCATACGTTCAAGTTTTAGGTTTAAATTTGAGCATTTCAAGGTAAGAATAATAATCTTAAAATGGAATGACAAAACCTGATTTTTCTCGTATGAATTTCTGCCGTGGCCTTATTGTGCTGAGATGCGCAGGGTTATACGTTTAAAATATGGTGCATTGCTGAGCTGCCTTTTTGCATGTAAGTTTGATTTTAAGTTTAGGTTTATATGTCTTGTCAGACACCGGGTTACCACCCTCGCGGTGCTCGGGTGGAGAGCCGGTGCCGTTTTCGCTTTGCTAGGCAGCGGACCGCATTGTCATCGTTGCTGTGTGGACCGGGTTGCCGTTTCGCTTCGCTCAAACGGCGAACCGGAAGGGGTACCATTTCAGAAAGGCCGGCCCCGGCGTCGCACGGGGACCAGCTTTATTTTTTTCCTTCAGTCTGAAGCGAGCTTCATCCTTACTAAAAAAAATAAAGCTGATCCCGCATTCGCGGGTCAGCTTTTTATGACAGGGTGGAAGACCGGGTTCGAACCGGCGACCTCCAGATCCACAATCTGGCGCTCTAACCGACTGAGCTACAACCACCGTTTTACGGAGTGCAAAGAAACAGCAAAAATCGCATTCCGCAAATATTTATTTCTATTTTGTTTTCATACCCCTCAAATCGTATCTTAGCCGGGTTGAAACGATTGGTACAATTATTGACGCCCCTGAGCGTTCAGTTCAATATACCGGGATAGTTTGACAAGACTGAAATTCATAGACAATATATCGGGATTGCAGGCCGTACAGCTGCTGAGATTTGTCACCTTCCTCATCATCAGCATAGTCTTTACCAAAAGCCACCTGTCACGGGCACAGATAGGAAACTGGGAGCTGTTCCTCTTCATCTCCAGCCTCCTCAGCTTCTTCTGGGTCACAGGCATTATCCAGTCACTGCTCACCCTCTATAACCGCAACCGAACCTTCAGAAGCGACGGTGAGGCCGAAGGCCGCAAATCACCCGAGATCTTCAACGCTTTCCTTCTGATCCTCTTCTTCAGCGTCCTGGTCTTCGCGCTGGGCATACCCCTGAAGTCACCCCTGGCTTCCCCGGCAGATCCCCGGAGATACCCTATGCCGAACCTGCTGCTCCTTTATATCCTGCTAAGCAATCCCGTGACACTGATAGAATACATATACCTGCTCAACAAAAGGCCTCACCGTATCCTGCAGTACGGCATCTATACCTATGGCGCCCAGTTGCTGTTGGTGCTGGCACCGGTGCTGGCAGGCTTTGATGAGAAGAGCGCCATCTGGGGCCTTTTCGTCATCACCGGGGTAAGATGGGTATGGCTGATCATACTGCTCCAGCGCTATACATTACTAAAGGTATCATATGATTTCATAAGGGAACACCTGAAGGTGGGAATGCCACTGATACTTACGTTCCTGATCAGCGGGTCGGCCCAGTACATAGACGGCATTATCGTCTCAGCCCACTATGCTGACCCCGGTGTCTTTGCCATGTACCGCTACGGGGCAAAGGAGTTTCCGCTGGTGCTGCTGCTGGCCAACGGCCTCAGCAACGCCCTCCTCCCGCGCTTCAGCACCAGGGAGGGGATGCGTGAGGCCCTCGTCATACTGCGCCAGAGATCCGACAGACTGATCAAATACCTCTTCCCGCTATCAATTGCCACAATGTTTGTGGCAAGATGGGTCTACCCCCGGCTCTTCACACCGGAATTTGCCCGCAGCGCAGACGTATTCATGATCTACCTGCTGCTTATCATTCCCCGGCTGGTCTTCCCGCAGACCATCGTGATCGGACGCCGCAAGACTAATGTAATCCTCATAACGGCAGCGGTTGAGATAGCAGTGAATATCCCGCTCAGCCTGATGCTGATAAAACCGTACGGAGTGGTCGGAGTTGCCCTGGCAACCTTCATTGTATATTTCCTTGAGAAGGTGTTCCTTATTTATTACGTGTGGAAAAAAATGAAGATAAAGCCGGCAGAATATATCCCTGTTGCCAGCTGGCTTCTCTGGTCAGCACTGCTGATCATCCTGTTCGTCCTTATCGATCACCGCATTATTGACATCCATTAGTATCTGCACCTGAAGAGATGTTGACTGACCGCGACTCTATCGATCACTGCAATACAGACATCCATCAGTAAGTTGCTCAGGAAGCGGTACTGACTGAACGGAACTGTCACTGATGTCAAAAAGAGTTATATTTGGAGCATCGAAACATGCCATCAGATATGCCTGACAATAAAAACTGCCACGAGGATTATTTCAGGGAATTCCGCAGGAATATTGTGGGTATTGACCAGGAGTACGCAACACCTTACGGAATACAGAAGATAATCTACTGCGACTGGATAGCCAGCGGAAGGATGTACGGACCCATTGAAGCGAAAATGGCCGGTACTTTCGGCCCTTTTGTCGGAAACACCCACACCGAGACCTCGGAGACCGGATCGATGATGACATGGGCCTATCACCATGCCCAGGAGAAAATAAAGAGGCATGTAAACGCAGGACCTGATGATGTACTTATTGCCGCCGGAGCCGGCATGACGGCGGTGATTAACAAGTTCCAGAGGATCCTCGGACTGAAGGGATGCAGCTATCCCAAAACAGCGCGCTGCCTCAGCGACATTGAGCGTCCGGTTGTATTTATCACCCACCTGGAGCACCATTCAAACCAGACCTCATGGTACGAGACCCTTGCCGATGTGGTGATGATAGAACCCGCCAGGGACCTGACCGTTGACCCTGACAACCTGCAGGAGGCCCTGGACAAATACAGCGACCGCAGGTTCAAGATAGGATCCTTTTCTGCCTGTTCCAATGTCACGGGGGTTTTCACTCCTTACCACCGCCTGGCACGCATCATGCATGAGAACGGGGGACTATGCTTCATTGACTTTGCAGCTTCAGCCCCTTATGTTGATATCGACATGCACCCCGCTGAAAGCATCGAAAAGCTTGATGCCATCTTCTTCTCACCGCACAAGTTCCTGGGCGGGCCCGGATCGTCAGGCATAATGGTCTTCGACAAATCGCTCTACAAGTCAACCGCACCGGACCAGCCCGGTGGCGGGACCGTAGACTGGACCAACCCATGGGGTGAATACAAGTATGTTGACAGCATCGAATCAAGGGAGGATGGCGGCACTCCGGGATTCCTCCAGGTGATAAGGGCCGCGCTGGCCATCGAGCTGAAGGAGATGATGGGTACGGAGAAAATCCGGGCCAGGGATGAAGAGCTCGTGGAGAGGACCTTTGAAGGCCTGACTGCAATTGACGGCCTGCATATACTTGCACCTGATGTAAGAAAGAGGCTTGGCGCAGTCTCATTCTATATTGACGGCCTGCATTACAACCTGGTGGTCAAGCTGCTCAGTGACAGATACGGGATACAGGTACGTGGCGGATGCGCCTGCGCCGGAACATACGGCCACTTCCTGCTCGATGTGACCTATGACCACAGCCACCGCATCACTGAGATGATCAACAACGGAGACCTTTCCGAGAAACCCGGATGGGTGAGGCTCTCTCTTCATCCCACCATGACAGACGAAGAGCTGGAAACGGTGATAAGGGCCCTCGGTGAGATAAGGGAAAACGGTGCGGTGTGGAGCACCGACTATACCTACAACAGGAGAACCAATGAGTTTACGCACAAGGATGAATCCGGCATAGGTATGGAGAAAGTACGGTCATGGTTTAATCTTCAGAGCTGACAGAGATGAAAGTAACGGAAGTAAAAACGGAGGCACAGAGGAAGGAATTCATCATCTTCCCCAAGAGACTGTACAGGGAAGACCCATACTGGGTGTCTCCTCTCGACAGTGAGGCCGAATCTGTCTTTGACCCTGACAGAAACGCCGCTTTCAGTCGTGGGGTGGCTGCACGCTGGATCCTTTCCGGTGACGACGGCAAGACTATAGGCAGAGTAGCTGCCTTCATTGACGAGATACGTGCTCAGGCAAACAGGCAACCCACCGGGGGGTTTGGCTTCTTCGAGGTCATAGAGTCGCGCGAAGCAGCCTTCATGCTCTTTGACACAGCCAGGGAGTGGCTCACCGCAAGAGGCATGAAGGCAATGGACGGACCGATCAACTTCGGAGATAATGACAACTACTGGGGACTCCTGGTGGAGGGTTTCATGCAACCGGGCTTCGGGATGCCCTACAACAAGGAATATTACCGGAAGTATTTTGAGGATTACGGGTTCAGGACATACTTTGAACAGTACAGCTATCACAAGGATGTGGCATCAGTGGAGGTCTTCCCGGAGCGCTTCAGAAAGATAGCGGAATGGGTTTCAAAGAGGCCGGGTTATACTTACCGCCACTTTGAATACAGCAAACGGGATAAGTTCATCGGCGATATGGTTGAGATATACAATGCCACCTGGGCGGTCTTCAAGGAGGACTTCACCCCGCTTGACCCGGCAAGAGTGCGGAGCACGATGCAGCAGGCAAGGGCATTTATGGACCCTGAGCTGGTATGGTTCGCCTATCATAATGAAAGGCCCGTAGCCTTCTATGTGCTCTTGCCTGACCTGAACCAGATAATAAAACACTTCAACGGCCGCCTGACACCGTGGAACATGATCAGGTTCGTATGGTACAGGATGACCCACAAGATGACGCGCGCCAGGGCTCTGGTAGCCGGCGTGCACCCCTCATACCAGAACAGCGGAATAGAATCGGCTATCTTCCTCGAGATCTTCCGCGTATTCAGGAGGAAAAGGTTTTATAAGGAGCTGGAACTGTCATGGGTGGGCGACTTCAATCCCAAGATGATTTCAATATATGAGGCCATAGGGGCACAGAAGGCAAAGACCCACCTGACCATGAGGTACATGATTGACAACACCATCGCATTCAAAATGTACAAGGACGAAATGGAGGAGAACAGAGCCGAACGCCAGGCAAAACTGAAGAGCTGAAATTATTTTGACCATGCTTTTGTATTTTTCTTAATGTTCATTATCTTTGCACTCCCTTGGAAAAGGGATTTTGCGAACAGTAACAAACTATATCAGAAGATGAAAGAAGGTATACACCCGAAGAATTACAGAATGGTTGTATTTCAGGATATGTCAAACGGTACTGCATTTATAACCCGTTCAACAGCCGCCTCACGTGATACCATCAAATGGGAGGACGGAAATGAATATCCGCTCATCAAGCTTGAGATATCCAACACGTCTCATCCTTTCTATACAGGCAAGATGAAGCTTGTTGACACTGCGGGAAGGGTAGACAAGTATATGAACCGTTACAAGAGTCACCTTGACAAGAAGTCGAAGTAGGTGACCTTCATAAACAGGGGAGCTGCCTTGAACAGGGCGGCTTTTTTTTTGTTATCGGGTCATGGGTCCCCCCTCGCAACAGGGAGGAAGGGTGTAAGATATAATTAACTAAATTTGCACAGTTTATACCAGGTATGGAGAAAAAGGTTTTCAGGAAGTGGGATAGTGTCGGTTTTCAGGAGCTGATTGATGAGGGGAGAGAGATAATACCCATTCTTTCTGACGGTGACGATCAGGAGCTTGAGGAGGTGGAGATACCAGGCAGCGTGCCCTTGCTCCCGCTGCGCAATACCGTGCTTTTCCCCG
Organism: uncultured Rikenellaceae bacterium; assembly: GCA_963696805.1. GTDB lineage: Bacteria > Bacteroidota > Bacteroidia > Bacteroidales > VadinHA17 > SR-FBR-E99. Next base: position 29,223 of record CAVOLF010000004.1, on the reverse strand, counting down.
GAGTGGTGATACCCATAGCTGTCGGACGCTCCAAGTCTGTTCAGCTGGTGCGGGAAGCCTACCGCGGTGACAGGCTCGTTGCTGCTGTGGCGCAGCTTGATGCCGAGATTGAGGATCCGCAATTGCGCGACCTGAATGTTGTGGGTACACTGGGACAGGTGGTCAAGCTGCTGGAGATGCCTGACGGCACCACCACAGCCATCATCCAGGGACGCAGGCGCATTTCGGTCATGAACGTCCTGCAGACCGTGCCATACATGACAGCGCATGTAAAGGCTATACCTGAAGCAAGAGGCGGCGAGGTAGAGAAGGATTTCGATGTGATAATCGGGTCACTTAAAGACCTGTCGGTAAAGATCGTCAAACTCAATCCGAACATCAATCCCGAAGCCTCCTTCGCTGTTAAGAACATTGAAAACAGCACCTACCTCATAAACTACATCTGTGCCAACACCGAGATCAACGTAAACGACAAACAGAAGCTGCTTGAGGCAACCACCCTCAGGGAACGCGGGATGAGGCTGCTGGAGCATCTGGTGCGTGAGATCCAGCTCCTTGAGCTGAAGAATGAGCTGCAGTCGAAGGTCAAGTATGAGATAGACCAGCAGCAGCGGGAGTTCCTTCTCCACCAGCAGATGAAGACCATCCAGAATGAGCTGGGAGGAAATCCCCTGGAGAAGGAGGTTGAGGAGTTCCGCCAGAGGGGCACGAAGAAGCTATGGGGCGAGGACGTTGCAAAGGTGTTCAACCGTGAGCTCGACAAGCTCGCGAGGCTTAACCCGGCGGCAGCCGAATACTCGGTCCAGGTGAACTACATACAGACTCTCCTGGAGCTGCCATGGAATGAGTACACCAGTGATAATCTTGACCTCACCAACGCCCAGCGCGTGCTCGATGAGGATCATTACGGCCTCGAGGAAGTGAAGGAGAGGATACTGGAACATCTGGCAGTACTGAAGCTGAAGGGTGACCTTAAGTCGCCCATACTTTGCCTCTACGGCCCTCCCGGAGTGGGCAAGACCTCTTTGGGCAAATCCGTGGCCCGCGCCCTCGACCGCAAGTATGCGCGCATGTCGCTCGGAGGGCTCCATGACGAGGCGGAGATAAGAGGCCACCGCAAGACCTACATAGGCGCCATGCCGGGGCGCGTGGTGCAGAGCATACGCCGGGCAGGATCATCAAACCCGGTATTTATCCTTGACGAGATCGACAAGGTGGGCCAGGATTTCAGGGGCGATCCCTCCTCAGCGCTGCTCGAGGTGCTTGACCCGGAACAGAACACTCATTTTTACGATAACTTCCTTGAGCTGGAGTTCGACCTCTCAAAGGTACTCTTCATTGCAACCGCCAACACCCTGGCAACAGTCAGTCCTGCCCTCCGTGACAGGATGGAGTTGATAGAGATATCAGGATACCTGGTTGAGGAGAAGAGGGAGATAGCCGTCAGGCACCTCATCCCCAAGCAGCTTGAGGCTCACGGCGTCACTGAAGAACAGTTCCGGCTCCCCGGTGAGGTGATAGAGGATGTCATCCAGAAATACACGCGTGAATCGGGAGTCAGGGAGCTCGACAAGAGGATTGCCAAGCTGGTCAGGTTCAGGGCCAGGGAGATAGCATTCAACAACACCCCTGAGGCTGAGCTGACAAAGGCAAAAGTGGCGGAAATACTCGGCCCGCCAAAGTACCTTAAGGATATCTACGACGGTAATGACCAGGCCGGGGTCGTAACCGGTCTTGCCTGGACAGCCACCGGGGGTGAGATACTTTTCGTTGAGACCAGCCTCAGCAGGGGGAAGGGCAACCTGACACTGACAGGGAACCTCGGTGATGTCATGAAGGAGTCTGCAGTGATCGCCCTTGAATACCTGAAGGCTCATGCCTCGCTGCTCGGGCTTCCCGAACCATTCTCCGAAAAATGGAATATTCATATTCATGTCCCCGAAGGGGCAATCCCCAAGGATGGCCCTTCGGCAGGCATCACCATGGCCGTCTCCGTCGCCTCAGCCTTCACCCAGAGGAAGGTCAGAAAGTATGTGGCCATGACGGGTGAGATAACCCTGCGGGGCAAAGTGCTTCCCGTGGGCGGCATAAAGGAGAAGATACTGGCGGCAAAAAGAGCCGGTATAAAGGAGATTGTGCTCTCGGAGCAGAACCGCAAGGATGTTGAGGAGATAAATGAGAAGTATGTCCGCGGGCTGAAATTCAGGTATGTTGACACCATCATGAATGTGATTGATCATGTGCTGCTGCAGCAGAAGGTGACCAACGCAAGGATAATTGAATTTGAATAACAGATATACCTTCCGTCATGAACAAAATCGCCGTTTTTCCTGGTTCATTCGATCCGTTTACCGTAGGTCATGAAGCACTTGTGAAAAGAGCCCTTCCGCTGTTTGACAAGGTCATTATTGCTGTCGGTGAGAACGCAGAGAAGAAGAACCTGTTCAGCATAGAGATGAGGCTCAGGATGATCTCCAAGGTCTTTGAGGGGGAGCGCCGGGTGGAGATCACCAGGTTCAACGGGCTGACAGTAGAGTTTTGCCGCAGCCATCATGCCCGCTACATCATAAGAGGACTGCGCACAGCGGCTGATTTCGAATACGAGAGGGCCATGGGGCACATGAACTGGAAGATGGCTCCCGAGATCGATACCATTTTCCTGCTTACAAGCACCGAGCATACACCGGTCAACTCAACCATCGTACGCGAGATAATCAGGTACGGAGGAGACGCCTCGATGTTCGTCCCATCATCAATTGACATAAACGATTACCTCGGCAAGTGATTGTCTTACCCTGAAGGGGTGATCCGGTATTCCGGACCACCTCACCCTCAAGGATAAGTTAGCCAGGTCAACGAAAGATCCTTACTTCACCCTCAGTGTGGAATTAAGCAGGTCAAGCAGCGACTGGAATGTGTTTGACTTGATGCGCGCTATCTCTGCAGGGGCAAGCCACTCAGCGTGAGTGATACCCTCCTCTGCCTGCGGCTCTGTTATCATTTCGCCTTTGTAGCTCATGCGGAACCACCAGGTCTTTTTCATGTGCGGTTTGTTGTCATAAAGGTAGGTATGGTAGCTCGGCGGCAGTGAGCCTTCGATCTTATGGCCCCTGATATTGCACTCTTCCGTCACTTCCCTGAGAGCGCACTCCTCAGGTGTCTCGCCCTCTTCCAGGTGTCCCTTCGGAAGATCCCACCGGCCGTAACGCATGATGAAGAGGTATTTGCCTGAAGGATGTTTTATCAGTCCGCCAGCTGCCTCTTTCACAGTAAACCATGACGAGAATAGCTGCCAGAGATTGTTGATATCCGATGAATAAATATTCAGCGAGGGTATGTCAATATTGACGGCAAACTGTGATATTTGAGCGAACAGTTCCTCCTCCACATTGTATTTATGGAAAAGAGCGTATTTTTGAACCCTGTCAGGCTCGGAGGAGAGTGTGATAACCCTGTTGTCAAAATATATCTTATACCTCAACATATGGACGATACAGCAAAGAAAACTGCAGAATATCTGCTGCAAATTAAAGCAATTAAATTACAACCCGCAAAACCTTTTACATGGGCTTCAGGCTGGAGATCGCCAATATACTGTGACAATCGCATGACCCTCTCTTTTCCGGAGGTCCGCGGTTACATCAGGGATGCCTTTGCCGACAGGGTCAGGAAGCTATATCCTGATGCCGGGCTGATAGCCGGTGTCGCCACCGGGGCTATAGCCCACGGAGCCCTGGTGGCTGACCGCCTGGGGCTGCCTTTTATTTATGTCAGGACAGGGGCAAAGGACCACGGCCTCGGAAACCAGATAGAGGGTCACTTTGAAAGGGGGCAGAGGGTAGTGGTGATCGAGGACCTTATCTCTACCGGCGGAAGCAGCCTGGGAGCGGTGAGAGTGCTCCGCGAGGCAGGATGCGAGGTGCTGGGGATGATCGCCATTTTCACCTACGGCTTTGGCAAAGCCACTGAGGCATTTGCCGCCGAGGGATGCAGGCTTGACACCCTCAGTAACTACAGCGTGCTGGTAGATTTAGCATCAACATCGGGGTATATAACTGTAGGAGATGTGGATACACTGAAGGAGTGGCGTATTGCTCCAGCGGAATGGGGAAGGGAGATGCAAGGATAAAGGATAATGGATAAAGGTAAAGTGAAAGATAAAAGTAAATGCGGGGAGAACCGGGAATGAGCCCCTTAAGGACATACACCAGCAGAAGGGGCGAGGTGCCCTGTGGCGACGCCGATCTCTATGCATTCCTCACAGACATGCGCAACCTGCAGACAGTTGTCCCGGACGGATTACTGACCGACTGGCAGGCCACGGAAGATCACTGCAGCTTTAAAATTGAGAAGGCAGGCAGGATATCGGTCTCGCTTTCGGAGGCACTGCCTCATTCAATGATAACTTATTACGCGGAGACATTCCTGACAGGAAAAATGTCAATACAGGTGTCAATAGAATACATAACCGGCATGAGATCGGCATTTCACATTACAGCAGGAGTGAATATGAATCCCATAATGAAAATGTTGGTGGGTGATTCTGCCGGCAGGTACCTTGACAGCCTGATAGATGCAATTGAGGCTTACAGTGGTTATGACAAGGTCAGAGGATGTAATCAATCTCTTTGAATGCATACATCGCCCTCTCCCCCTCTTTCCTTATCACTGCCAGCATCCCGTCAGGCCTGACGTGTTCGATCATACCTTCAAATTCACCGCCGTCATCGGTATACCTGTGCCATTCGCCTGACCTGTACAGCACTTCATGATAATCTTTTGCCAGGGCAACCGTTTCACCCCTTATGATCATGCTGTACCTGCTGTCAAGAAGGCTTATCAGCATTCCGGTCACGGCCTGAAGGTCTTGGTCTGTGCCTGTTACAGAGGCCAGTGATACGGGGTTCGGGGCTCCGCTCCTGAAGACTTTCTGGTTGACGTTCAGCCCGATTCCCGCAACGGTGCTGCCGAGCGTGTCACCCATGATGGTGTTCTCAATCAGAATGCCTGCTATTTTGTCATCCCTGACATAAATATCATTGGGCCATTTTATCCTTGCCTCCGTGGTGTGGAGAGCCACCAGGTCATGCACGGCAAGAGAGATCATCTGTGAAATGACAAACTGCCCGGCTGGTTTTAACATTACAGGGTACAGTATGACGCTCATCAACAGGTTGCTGCCAGACTCGCTCTCCCAACTGTTACCGGCCTGCCCCCTTCCGCTCTCCTGGAATGATGCCGTAATCACGGTTCCCTCCGGAGGCTTTGACTCACGCAGCAGGGCAGCAGCCACCGTGTTTGTTGATGACACTTTTTCATAGCGCCTGACAGATGATCCTATAATCATGATGAACAGATGTTTGCGATGTTCATTCCATTGAAAACCGGCGCTTTTGTCCGGGTTGCCTGAATTGGCATCCTTATTGTAAAAAGAGTAAGCGCCGGACGAAAATACGGATAAATGTTCGTAATTTTGCGGCAATTAACGGGAACTGTTTATTACTGAAAAGATTATTGATGAGAAAAGCCGGAAAAGAGGCCACCCGGATGACGGAGAGCATTGTTAAGGGTTTATTTGAGAAGAAGGGAGAGAGGGTGGCCCTGATCGATCTGAGGAATATTGAAAGCAGGGTATGTGACTGGTTCATTATAAGTCACGCCGCATCAACAAGACAGGTCGATTCACTCGCCTGGTCAGTAGAGGATGTGGTGAGAAGGGAGACAGGCAGGAAACCCTATCATATTGAAGGCAGGGAAAACTGCATGTGGATCCTGCTCGATTACGGTGATATTCTCGTTCATATTTTTCAGCAGCCTTACAGGGACTTTTACGACCTGGAGTCGTTATGGGCTGATGGCAGTGTAACGTTCCCGGTGGACCAGACAGAAAAGAAAGGTTAATGAGATATGGCAGAGAGCAATGAGACTCCGAAGTCAGACAAGAACGATAAGAAGCCAAAATCGTGGATCAGCTCGAGCTGGCCGATCGCAATTCTTCTTCTGACATTTATTGTGTTTCAGCTCCTCTTTTCAGGCAAGTACACACAGAAAGCCGGTCAGAGAGAGATTGAAGAGATGGTCATGAATCACGATATCGAGAAGGTTATCGTGATCAACGAGGAACAGGCTGAGATATATTTAAAACCGGATTCCCTCAAGAGCGGTCGTTATCCCGATTTCGCCGAACAGCGGAGCTTCGGTCTGCAGCCTCCCAAGCCTCATTTCTACCACGTTTTCGGGACGGTAGAGCTGTTCCAGGAGTTCTTTACCGCCGCACAGGACAAGGCAGGGTATGGAGAAGATGAGAGGATTTACCTGGAATACCAGAGGCGTAAAGACTACCTCTCCACCTTCCTTGGTGTCATACTCCCGTTCCTGATCATAGCCCTGCTCTGGATCTACTTCATGCGACGGATGGCCGGAGGTGGCGGAGCGGGTGGTGCCGGCAACATATTCAGCGTCGGCAAATCCAAGGCTCAGATCTTTGACAAGGACACTCATATCAAGATTAACTTCAGTGATGTAGCGGGCCTTGAAGAGGCCAAGACCGAGGTGATGGAGATAGTTGATTTCCTGAAGAATCCAAAGAAATACACCTCTCTCGGGGGCAAAATACCCAAGGGTGCTCTACTTGTCGGCCCTCCCGGCACGGGCAAGACTCTTCTAGCGAAGGCTGTAGCGGGTGAGGCCAACGTACCGTTCTTCTCCATCTCCGGGTCAGACTTCGTTGAGATGTTTGTAGGGGTCGGGGCATCTCGTGTGCGCGATCTCTTCAAGCAGGCCAAGGAGAAGGCGCCATGCATCGTATTCATTGATGAGATCGATGCCGTGGGGCGTGCCCGTGGCCGCAATCCGAACTTCGGCTCCAACGACGAGCGTGAAAACACTCTCAACCAGCTCCTCACTGAGATGGACGGCTTCGGTACAAACAGCGGGGTGATCATCCTTGCTGCCACCAACAGGGCCGACATACTCGACAAGGCCCTGCTCAGGGCCGGCCGTTTTGACCGGCAGATACACGTTGAGCTTCCTGACATCAAGGAGACGCGAGGCCATCTTCAAGGTACACCTGCGCCCCCTAAAGCTGGAAGAGGGTTTTGATATTGCCTTCCTGGCAAAACAGACACCGGGCTTTTCCGGGGCTGACATTGCCAATGTATGCAATGAAGCTGCACTGATTGCCGCCAGGAGGAATAAAACGGTAGTGGAAAAGCAGGATTTCCTCGACGCCATTGACAGGATCATAGGCGGGCTGGAGAAGAAGAACAAGATCATCTCCATGGAGGAGAAGAGAACCATTGCCTACCATGAGGCAGGGCATGCCACCGTAAGCTGGCTCCTGGAACATGCCAGTCCCCTGCTTAAAGTGACCATCATCCCCAGGGGCAAAGCACTCGGGGCAGCATGGTACCTCCCTGAGGAGAGATCAATATCGACCCGTGAGCATATCTTTGACGAACTGGCCTATGCCCTTGGGGGCAGGGCAGCGGAGGAGCTTGTGATAGGGAAAATATCCACGGGCGCTCTGAGTGACCTCGAGAAGGTGACCAAGCAGGCTTATGCCATGGTGGCCTGGTTCGGAATGTCAGATGCGGTGGGTAACATAAGTTATTATGATTTATCGGGTCAGTCTGAATACGGTTTCACAAAGCCATACAGCGAGAAGACCGCCGAGCTGATAGACCTGGAAGCAAAAAAGATTGTTGAAAAGTCATACCTCAAGGCCAAAGAGGTCATCTCTGCAAATATCGACGGCCTGAGGCAACTAGCCGAACAGTTGCTTGAGAAGGAGGTGATCTTCAGTGAGGACCTTGAACGCATATTCGGCAAGCGCAAGGGAGATCATACGAGAGACCTGTCTGACGAGAAGCCTGTTATGGACACCCCGGAAATAACCTCAATTCCGGAAGCACCGGAAACAAAGTCAACACCTGCAACACAGCCGACTCCCGCAACACCGGGAAAAGGGATTACCCCTGAGACAGGGAAATCCCCGGAGTCTCCGGCATCACCAGTTGGCCATGGAGAATGAGTGGGTCGTCATAGCACGCTTTACCGATGATGTCAGAAGCCAGATAGCCGTTGAACGCCTCCTTAGCACCGGCATAGATGCGGTGGCCGTAGACAAACGCGACAGAATCTACAGGATAGGTGAGATAGAGGTTTTCGTTCATCGTGATAGTGTACTCATTGCCAAGGAAATAATCAAAGATCTGTGAGGTGACCAATCTTGTCAGGCGCACCGTGACAGGTGCTTTCATAGTGATATTCGTTCTCGGGGGCCTCTGGCTTCACCCTGTCACCTTTTTCATCGTAGGGGCGGTGATGATCGGAGGGACACAACGCGAGTACTATATAATGGTAAGAGGCACCGGGGTCAGGCCTCAGCTGGTTACAGGAATCATCAGCGGTTTCATCCTCTATTTCACCTCAACCATGATCGCACTCGGGTGGCTTCCCCCAAAGGGTTTCCTGGTACTCATACCCGTGATATCGATCGTGATGTTAATAGAGCTCTTCAGGAATGTACAGAGGCCTTTTGATTCCCTTGCCCATACATTCTTCTCAATACTTTACACAGCAGTGCCTTTCTCAATGTTTCCCTTCTCGGCTTTTAACCGGACGGGCCTCGAGCCGCTGCTGCAAATGGAGGGCATCCAGTTTTCTCCGGGAATACTTATAGGATTCTTTCTCCTGCTTTGGACGAATGACACGGGGGCCTATCTCGTCGGGTCACTGATCGGGAAGCACCGTCTCTTTGAACGCATCTCACCAAAGAAGTCGTGGGAGGGTTTCTTCGGAGGCATGATTCTGACCCTTCTCGTTGCACGCCTCTTCTCCGGATGGCTCGGTGTTGCAGATACCACCGGATGGATGATAATCGCATTCATTATCTCCGTAGCCGGCACCCTGGGCGACCTGCTGGAGTCAATGCTTAAGAGGAGCCTCGGGCTGAAGGACTCCGGGACGGTAATGCCTGGCCACGGAGGCTTTCTCGACAGGTTTGACAGCGTGGTGGTGGCATTTCCACTGGTATATCTTTATCTGGCAATAGCAGTACAGGCATGACTATCAGGAAATTTAAAATACATAAGGAAGGATACAGGATAATCATAGGATTATCTGTCTTTCTTACTGCCATAAACGTCTCGGCATGGCTCATCTGGCAGGGACCTACTGTGCTGCATTTTGCGGCTATGGCCGTATCACTCCTGCTCTTTGCCTTTATCGTGATGTTTTTCCGTACGCCCGCAAGGGTTGTGGAGCCCGATCCCCTCCTTATTTATGCACCGGCAGACGGAAAAATAGTTGTGATTGAGGAGACATTTGAAAAGGAGTATTTCAATGACAACCGGCTTCAGATATCGATCTTCATGTCACCCTTCAACATGCACAGCAACCGGTACCCTATCTCCGGAACAATAACCTATACCCACTACCAGCCGGGGAAAAAATATCATGCCCGTAGCCCGAAATCATCAGCGCTGAACGAAAGGAGCTCGGTGGTTGTTACTTCAGATAACGGCACAGGTATCCTCATAAGACAGGTAGCCGGAGCGGTGGCCCGCCGCATAGTAACTTACTCGAAAAAGGGAGAGAAGGTGCACCAGGGTGATGAGCTTGGTTTCATCAAGTTCGGATCACGTGTTGACATTTTCCTTCCGACCGGCACCGAGGTGAACGTAGAGATGTTCGAGCAGGTGAGGGCAAGCAGGACCATTCTTGCGCGAGTTATATAACTTTTTAAGGATATGATAACCACATGATTGACCACAATCATAAACACTAATAAATATTATTTACAAGCATGCGAGGTTCCATCATACCTTTAAAATCAAAACTATATTATGATGAAAGAAGACAGCAATATACTGGATCTGACCCCAGAGGTGAAGTGGATCGGGGTTCTTGATCCTGACATCAGGACATTTGATATCGTGATGCATACGGAGCACGGTACAACCTATAATTCATATTTCATCAATGCCGCCAAAAAGACCATTGTTGAGACAGCCAAGGAGAAGTTCAGCGACACTTATCTCAAAAAACTGAGGAGGGTCACTGATCCTGCTGATATTGCCTATATCGTGCTTGATCACACTGAGCCTGATCACTCAGGTGCCATGAGGCAGCTGCTTGACCTTGCACCCTCTGCGGTGGTCGTGGGCAGCGGTAACGCCATCAGGTACCTCTCCGACATAGTCAACAGGCCTTTTAAATCTCTTGTTGTAAAAGATGGTGACACGCTTGACCTGGGAAACAAGACCCTGAAGTTCATCGCCGCTCCCAACCTGCACTGGCCTGACAGTATATACACCTACCTTGTTGAGGATAAGATACTTTTCACCTGTGATTTATTCGGTGCCCATTACTGCAGCGAGGAGATGTTTGATGATCTTGCCGGCGACTACAGTGAAGATTTCAGGTACTATTTTGATGTAATCCTCAAACCGTACAGCAAGTTCATGATCAGGGCCATCGAAAAGATCAGGCCCCTTGACATCTCAATGATTGCCACCGGTCACGGACCGATACTCCGGAAGGGATGGAAGAAGATTGTTGATGATACCCATGAGCTGGCATCATCCTATCTGAAGCTAACCGGGGGGTCTGGTGAAAAACGACTGCTGATAACCTATGTATCTGCCTACGGTTATACGAAGGAGATGGCTGAACTGATCGCCAGGGGAGCCTCGGAGGTTGAAAATGTGATTATTGAAGTGATGGATATTGAAACTGCCGGTATCGGGGAGATCGACTCCAGGCTGACAATTTCGGACGGCATTATCGTAGGATCTCCAACGATCAATCAGAATACCCTGCTTCCTGTCTACAAACTGATGGCGATGGTCAGTCCGTTGCGCGACAAAGGCAAGCTGGCAGGCTCGTTCGGCTCATACGGATGGAGCGGTGAAGCTCCGGCTCTCATTGCGGAGATGCTGAGGAACCTCAGGCTCCGCTTTTTTGAGGAGCCGGCTGCCTATAAGTTCCTGCCCGAGAGCGATAAGGAAAAACCGCTCATTGATTACGGCGGACGTTTTGCCCGGGAGCTCGTCTCTCAGAAGGCGGAAGCGTGAATTAACGGTGCCTGTTACCTCAGATCAGGTCTCAGGGAAGAACCCCGGTAATCTCTGCCAGGCAATATTAAATACGAAAGACAGGTCGCGCGGACCTGTCTTTACGATGCACAGACAGGTCTCAGACCTGTCTCATACAGTGCACATCAGAACACCTTCTGAAGGTGATCATTACGAGATGCTGATCGAGCGGATCTTCTCCTTCTTCTTGTCTTCACTGAGCTTCGGGATCTCAACGTTAAGGATGCCATCCCTGTAGGCAGCACCAATCTTTTCGCCGTTTACATCCTCAGGCAGATAGAAGCTGCGGCAGAATGAACTGTAGCTGAACTCCCTGCGCCTGTAGCCTTCGAAATCCCCCTGCTTCTCCTCCTTCTGTTCCGCCGAGATGGTCAGTACATCATCCTTAACCTCAATGCGCAGATCCTTCTTATCCATGCCCGGAACGGCAAGCTCAAGAAAAAATGCCTTCTCATCCTCCCTGATATTCACTGCAGGCAGACTCGTAGAGTTCCTGGTGAATGTGGGGAAAAAATCCTCGTTTAAGAAATCCGATAACGTGACCGGTTTGTAATTCCGTCTGGTGATCATTGGTAACATAGCGACCTCCTTTTTTTATAGTTGTTTGACATTTTAATATTTTCACAATCTATATTTCAATCCTTGTGCCATCTATGTAACGATGCCATAATGGCATGGCAAATCATGTCCGGCATGACATAATGGCATTGAAAATAAGTCGATTGTTTAACCGGGAATTCTTTTTAATTTTGAGATGATGAGTTTTGTATTTTCCTGCAGGAGCAGGATTTTAGTATCTGAAGAAACAGCCTGATGAACACAACTCTGCGTAATATACTGATACTTATTGGCCTGGCGTTGCTGATATACCTTTTCTGGTATTTCCGGAGCATATTTGCCTTTATTCTTGTTGCGGGTGTTATATCGCTGATAGGGCGGCCAGTGGTGGATCTGCTCAACAGTATCAGGATCTGGAAGATCAAATTTCCAAGGGCATTGAGTTCTCTTCTGACACTGCTTCTTCTCTACGGGCTGCTGGCTCTCTTCTTCGTGATCTTCATACCTCTCATCACCAGGCAGATTGATGCCCTGTCAGGCGTTGACGCAAGCTCAGTTGTCCAGGGGTTGCGTGACCAGCTTGACAAGATTGACCTGGTTCTCAGGAAGGTCTACAAGGATATGCCAGCGGATAAAACTTTGTATGACATTATAGTTACAACAGTTGGCAATATCCTGAATCCGGCATCAATAAGTGATTTTGCAGGCAATATAGTGACAGTAATAAGCAAGTTTGTGGTAGCAATAGTGGCAATCACATTCCTCTCTTTCTTTTTCCTGAAGGATGAAGGGCTCTTCAAGGAGACACTGATGGTCATGGTCCCCGACCAGTACGAGAAAAGGATAAGGAACGTTCTCCACTCCATAAAGCAGCTTCTCATAAGGTACTTTATCGGCATCATCCTTCAGAGCACCATTGTGCTCATCAATATCACGATTGGCATGACCATCGTCGGTTTCCCGTTCCAGCAGGCCCTCGTGATGGGTCTTCTGGTTGGGATCTTCAACGTGATACCGTACCTCGGCCCGTGGCTGGGCGGCTCGGTGGCGGTGCTCATGGGTGTGGCTACAGCCGTGACCGCCGGAGGGTATCCTGTTATATGGCTGCTTATAATATACATGGTCATTGTCATTGCCTGCACCCAGGCTATTGACAATAACCTTATCCAGCCCATGATATACTCACGCAGCGTCAATGCCCACCCCATCGAAATATTCCTTGTGATCATGGCAGTGGGGAGCTTCGCAGGCATAGGTGGGATGATAGTTGCGGTGCCTGCCTATACCGCCCTCAGGGTCTTTGCCCGCGAATTCTTTAACAACTTCGGACCGGTGCGCAAACTGACATCAGGCCTCGGGAAAGAGGGAAAGGAAGAGGAGAAGAAATGACATGGCAAGGATAGCATCTGCCATTGGTAAAGTTGCAAAGTTCTATTATGACGGATTCCGCACCATGTCATGGTGGGGGAACAGAGTGTGGATCATCATCGTCGTCAAGCTTTTTATAATGTTTCTCATCCTCAGGCTCTTCTTCTTCCCTGATTTTCTGAAAACAAATTTCAAGTCTGACGATGAACGGAGCGGGTATGTACTTGAACAATTAACCGGAAACAACTCACTAAATGATTGAAAACGTTGATCTATCACTGGTAAACTGGTCCAGGGGGCAATTTGCCCTTACGGCCATTTACCACTGGCTGTTCGTGCCTCTTACCCTTGGCCTCTCATTCATACTGGCGTTCATGGAGACAATCTATGTGCGCACCGGTGATGAGGTTTGGAAAAAGATCACCAAGTTCTGGATGACCCTCTTTGGCATAAACTTCGCCATAGGGGTGGCAACAGGAATAATACTTGAATTTGAGTTCGGCACAAACTGGTCGAACTACTCCTGGTTTGTGGGTGATATCTTCGGTGCCCCGCTGGCCATTGAAGGTATCCTGGCTTTTTTCCTCGAGTCGACTTTCGTGGCGGTGATGTTCTTCGGGTGGAACAAGGTGAGCAAAAAGTTTCACCTTGCCTCCACCTGGCTGGTGGCTATCGGAGCCAACCTCTCGGCACTCTGGATCCTTGTTGCCAATGCCTGGATGGAGAACCCCGTTGGCATGGTATTCAATCCGGATACCGCCCGTAATGAGATGAGCAGTTTCCGGGATGTGGTGCTCAATCCGGTTGCCATTGACAAGTTTACCCACACTGTCACCTCCGGCTTCGTGCTGGCCTCTGTCTTCGTGATTGGAATAAGCTCATGGTTCCTGATCAGGCGCAGGGAAGAGCTGCTGGCAAAGAGGAGTATACTCATTGCAGGCATCTTCGGCCTAGTCTCCGCCCTGGCGGTGGCAATGACCGGTGACAGCTCGGCTCGAACCATTGCCAGGGTGCAGCCTGTCAAGTTTGCTGCCATGGAGGCGCTATATGATGGCAAGAGCGATGCCGGACTGACGGTCATTGGAGCACTGACGGACAGCGGAGAGAGGATAGGCAAAAAGAAGGTATATGATATTAAGCTGAAGATAGAGATACCCGAACTGCTCTCCTTCATGACTACAGGGAAGGCTGACGGTTATGTGCCGGGCCTGAAGGACCTCGTCAACGGTAACCCGGAACAGGGGATCCTCTCAGTCAATGAGATGATGGAGCGAGGCACTTATGCCCGGCAGGTGCTTACAGACTACAAGATGGCGAAGGAGATCGGGGACACAGAGACCATGGCTGTACTGGCAGCCAGGTTCGGAGAGAACGACTTTACCGACAACTACTTCAGGTACTTCGGCTACAGCTATTTTGACCATCCATGGCAGGTAATACCTTCGGTGCCTGTCACTTTCTACAGTTTCCGGATCATGGTTGGACTGGGCTTTTTCTTTATCCTGCTCTTCATCCTGGCTATCTCCTTCCACCGCAGGAAGACGCTTGAGCGGAACCGATGGTTCCTCTGGATGGCTCTCTTCTCGATCCCGCTGGCATACCTTGCCAGCGAGCTGGGATGGATTGTGACGGAGATGGGACGCCAGCCATGGATTATACAGAACCTGATGCCTGTCCATGTTGCCGTATCAAACATCAGTGCCGGCGCGGTGCAGACCACTTTCTGGCTCTTCGCCATCCTCTTCACCGCGCTGCTCATAGCAGAGGTGTCCATTATGGTAAAACAGATTAAAATCGGTCCGAAACATTAGGAGGAGCAAACCATGACAATCATGATATCACACGCATTCCTGCAGAATTACTGGTGGCTGATAATATCACTTCTCGCCGGTCTCCTCGTCTTCCTGATGTTTGTTCAGGGAGGACAGTCATTCGTCTTCTCGCTGCCGGGCAATGACATGCAGCGCAAGATGCTGGTCAATGCCCTGGGACGCAAGTGGGAGTTCACCTTCACCACCCTTGTCACCTTCGGAGGCGCCTTCTTCGCCTCGTTCCCCCTCTTTTATGCCACCAGCTTCGGCGGGGCATACTGGGTCTGGATGGCAATACTCTTCAGTTTCATCATCCAGGCTGTCGCTTACGAGTACCGTTCCAAACCTTCAAACGTGTTCGGTACCAGCCTCTTTGACACCTTTCTCTTTATCAATGGCAGCCTGGGGCCATTTCTCATTGGCGTGGCTGTCGCTACCTTCTTTACAGGGTCAGACTTCACGCTTGACCTCTTCAACAGCGTAACCTGGGGGTCAGGATGGCACGGACTTGAGGCACTGATCAACCCGGTCAACCTCCTGCTCGGGTTTGCCGTGCTCTTCCTTGCCAGGGTGCTGGGCCTGATGTATCTTGAAAATACGATTGATGATGCCGGCCTTGCCGCATCGGTAAAAAGAGCTCTTTTAAGGAATGCCATTCCATTCCTGGTCTTTTTTCTGGCCTTTGTTGCCTTCATCCTTCTCGGGAAAGGCTACAGGGCTGACGGTGTTACAGGAGAGGTGACACTTGTGAAGTATCATTATCTTCACAACCTTGTTGGCAGCCCCATGACACTCATCCTGTTTCTGGCAGGGGTGGTGCTGGTGCTTTTGTCCCTCTGGATTGGCATTGTCAAAGGATCCCGCAGTGCGATATGGTACGCCGGTTTCGGGACTGTCCCCGTTGTGATGGCACTCTTCTTCCTGGCCGGGTACGGCGAGACCGCCTTCTACCCTTCATCGGCGGACCTGCAGAGCTCCCTGACGCTGGCTAAAGCATCATCGAGCCACTTCACGCTCCGGACAATGATGTATGTCTCGTTTATCATTCCTTTTGTTGTGGCATACATCTGGTACGCATGGAGGTCGATAAACAGAAGGAACATAACGGCTGAAGAGATGTCGGGCGAGGATCATATGTATTAACCTGAAAAAGGGCAACGGAGCAGCTACGAAGGGAGAGGGGGTGCCCCCCTTCTTCTCAGCAGGTTAAAGAGGAGTGATATCACAATGTAGGCTCCCATAATCATCGGCAGCGAGGCAAGCCTGAAGATAATGAACAGAAGTACGGCAGCCCCTGCAAAGAGCCAGCGCTCCTGGTTACCCTTCCATCCCAGACTGGAGAACTTGAGCGAAAACATCCTGGTGTTTATCAGCATCATAACCGCAAGAAAAACTGATAGCAGACCTGTGAAGAGCGGAGAACCGGCTATTGAGTCAAAGAACCTGTGACCGGTATATTCCGAGGCTATGACGAGCGACACAACGGTGAAGGCGCTGCCCGGCGTGGCCAGACCCCTGAATGAGGTCGACTGGGTGGTGTCATTATTGAATTTGGCAAGTCTCAGGGCGGAGGCTGCAGGTATAAGGGCGGCAATGGTAAAGGCCGGGGCAAACTCCAGCCCGGCAGAAGTGAGAAGGTTAATGACAATGGCACCGGGAGCAATCCCGAAGGTCACCACATCAGCAAGACTGTCAAGGTCTTTTCCTATGTCTGAATAGGCTTTCAGCATACGGGCCGCAAATCCGTCTGAAAAATCGAGGATCATTCCGGTCATTATGCAGAATGACGCATAATCATTATAACCTTTTATTGCATAGATGGTTGCGGCGAAACCTGATACCAGGTTAAGAAGTGTAAGAGTGTTTGGGATGTGTCTGATCATACTCTTTATGACGGTGGTGCTAAATTACAATATTCCGCACAACTATTATTTGTTTATTTTTGCATCTGACAATGAGAGATCTCACCAATATTAAAATTGCGGTTGATTTTGACGGCACGATCGTTGAGCACCAGTACCCTGCTATAGGCAAGGAGGTGCTCTTTGCCTTCATCACCCTGAAGGAGCTGCAGAAGAGGGGTGCCCTGCTCATCCTTTGGACATTCCGTACAGGAAGGGAACTGCAGGAGGCAGTGGATTACTGCAGACAGAACGGCATAGAGTTCTACGCGGTTAACAAGAACTACCCTGAGGAGCAGTGGACAGCTGAAACGCCCCGCAAAGTAAATGTTGACATTTTCATTGACGACAAGAACGTGGGAGGCTTTCCGGGCTGGGGTGAGGTGCTGAACATGATTGATCCGTGGTCAGAGAGGGAGGAGCAGGCAATGCGTGCAATAAAGACCAGGCGTTTCAGCCTGTTCGGAAAGAAATAAACTAACTACGATGAGGAGCCATACCATTCATTTATTTATTTTCCTGCTGGTGCTTGTTGCAGTGATATCATGCTCTGGATCAGCGGGCACCGGGATGAAGAAGGCAACTGTCACTCCCGGTACAGGGGCTGAGACTGACTCCCGTCCTGCGAAGAGGCTGATAGAGGTGCTTGCCCCTGCTGACAACTCAACGATGATATGCACTGACCGGATAGTGTTTTCCATTGCCCAGGCAGCAGGCCAGACGAAAGCTGATTCGGTCCAGCTCTGGATCGGAGGCACCCTTGCGCAGACACTTCACACCCTGCCTGCTACGGCAGAGCTGGGGCCGGCAGGCAGACCCGGGAGATTATCACTGCGCGCCGTGGCTTACTCAGCAACCGCAAGACCTCAGACAGTGGCACTTTTCGTTACGCTCCTTTCAGACATAACCCCGATGACATACCGTTACCGTGTTGTGAAGAGTTATCCCCATGACCGACGGGCTTATACCCAGGGACTGGTATATGACAGCGGATTCTTCTATGAGGGTACCGGGCAACCGGGCGAATCGTCACTTAGAAAGGTAGAGATCGAAACCGGGAAGGTACTCACCCAGGTCAACCTTGACGGCTCACTCTTCGGTGAGGGGGTGGCGCTGCTCGGTGACCGCATATACCAGCTTACATGGACGACAAAGGTGGGCTTTGTCTATGAAAAGGAGACCATGAAGCAGATTAACAGGATCTATTATCAGACCCAGGGATGGGGCCTCACCACCATGGGCGGCAGTCTTGTGATGAGTGACGGGACTAATGTAATCTGGTTCCTGGACCCCGATTTCAATGTTCTCTCCTCGGTAGAGGTATGGGACAATAAGGGAATGGTGGACAACCTGAACGAACTTGAGATGATAGACGGGGAGCTCTGGGCGAACATCTGGCAGACGGACAGGATTGCGCGTATAGATCCTCTGTCAGGCAAGGTACTCGGATATGTCGAACTGAATAACCTCCTGCCCCGGGAGGCGCGTTCGCAGGAGACCGATGTGCTTAACGGCATCGCCTGGGATGCTGACAACAGGCGCCTGTTCGTCACAGGCAAGTACTGGCCGTTGGTCTTCGAAATCACCGCCTCGCCGGTCAGCCGCAACTGATCACTTTTCCCGGCTCTGCGCTGTTGAAAACGTGTTAATAAACCCGGAGAAAATGTTTACAATAACATTCTTGGCCGGCTTTCCGGCGTATCCATTAATTGTAAATTTGAAGCTCATTTAATTAAGGTAAAAGGGATCATATGTCAAGGATAATAGCTCTGGCCAATCAGAAGGGAGGAGTAGGGAAGACGACTACGGCAATCAATCTGGCCGCAAGCCTGGCCGCGCTTGAAAAGAAGGTACTGATTGTTGATGCCGACCCGCAGTCGAATGCCACATCGGGTGTGGGCATTGACAGCAAGCAGGTGAAGGTCACCGTTTACGACTGTCTCATCGACGGAGTCAATCCGCGTGAGGCGATTATGGCCTGCGGCATTGACAATCTCTCCGTCATCCCTTCCAATATTGATCTTGTAGGAGCTGAGATAGAGATGCTGGAGAGGCCTGAGAGGGAGAAGACACTTAAAAAGGTTCTGGCGGGTATCACTGCCGATTACGACTATATTCTTATTGACTGTTCACCGTCGCTTGGACTGCTTACAGTCAACGCCCTCACTGCAGCCGATTCTGTGATAATTCCGGTACAGTGTGAGTACTTCGCGCTTGAAGGTCTTGGCAAACTGCTCAACACCATCAAGATCATTCAGAACAACCTGAACCCTGCCCTGGCGATAGAAGGTTTTCTCCTGACGATGTATGACTCTCGTCTCCGTCTGGCAAACCAGGTGGTTGATGAGGTCACGCGTCACTTCCAGCAGATGGTCTTCAATACGATCATTCAGCGCAATGTCAAGCTGTCAGAGGCGCCCAGTTACGGGCAGCCTGCCATACTCTACGATGCCGAATCAAGGGGTACGGTGAACTATCTCAACCTGGCCCGTGAGCTGCTCGAGAGGGTGGAGGCCAGGCAGAAGAATTAATAATCCGCCTATCCGCGTTATGAACACAGCCAAAAAGAGCCCGCTGGGCAGAGGCCTTGGCGCCCTGATTGAAGGTGTTGAGAAAGAGGTGCTTGATAAAAAGGTGGAGGCTAACCTCCAGATCGATATCAACTCCATTGACGGCAATCCCTTTCAGCCGCGAACACGCTTTGACAGCCAGTCGCTGGAAGAGCTTGCATCTTCCATAAGGCAGGTGGGGATAGTGGTACCTCTCACGGTCAGGGAGACAGGTGAAGGACGTTACCAGCTCATCGCCGGTGAGCGCAGGCTGCGGGCCGCACGCATGGCCGGCCTGACGCACGTACCGGCATATATCCGCACTGCTGATGACACCGCGATGCTCGAAATGGCCCTCGTGGAGAATATCCAGAGGGAGGATCTTGATGCCATTGAAGTGGCAATCACCTACCAGCGCCTCATTGAAGAGTGCAGCCTGACACAGGAGCAGCTCAGCGACAGGGTGGGCAAGCAACGCTCCACGGTGGCCAACTACATGCGCCTCCTCAGACTGCCCGCGGAGATACAGCTGGGCATACGCAACAGGAATCTCTCAATGGGACACGCCCGTACGCTGGTAAATATTGAAGACCCTGCCAAGCAGATCAACGTCTTCTATCACATAATTGAGGAAGACCTCTCCGTCAGGGCTACGGAGGAGCTGGTAAGACACCTGCAGAGTGCCTCATCAAGGGACCCGGTGAAGGAGGAAAAGAAAAAGAGACTTAACACCGAGTACGAGGAGCTGGCCCGGCAACTCAGCAGCCTCTTCCGGTCAGAGGTACAGTTTCGCATCAATGAGAAGGGCAGGGGTAAAATCGTCATCCCGTTCGGTGACAGCGATGAGATGGAGCGCATAATCGGATTGCTCGATAAACTTAACAGGTAAATAGTTATATTTGCCGGCAAACACAAAAGGTTTGCCCTTTGGAGCTGTCCGGTAAAATAGCATTCATCCTTCTTTTTTCATCTGTCATGACCTGCGGGGCGCAGACTCAGGATACTATCCGTGTCCGCAGAGAGAAAGTCAGGAGATATACCATTGAACCTGTCAGATCTACCATGTTCGCAGCCGCCCTGCCCGGCCTCGGCCAGATATACAACCGCAAATACTGGAAGGTGCCCATTGTCTATGCCGGTTTCGGAGCACTGGGCTATGCCGTCACCTTCAACACACAAAACTACAATTCCTTCATTAACGCATACCAGGATTTCACCGACATCATCCCTGAGACAGACAGCTATCTCGATCTGCTGGTAAACCAGGACCCCGCAACCTATGATCCTGTACTCCACCCTGAGACCTACAGCCCTTCAAACGAAGCATGGGTGAAGACTTCGCTGCTTAACGGCGTCGATTATTACCGCAAGTACCGTGACCTCTCCTACATTGGCATAGCGGCATGGTACCTGTTCACCATCATTGATGCCCACGTTGATGCAAGCTTGTTTGATTACGATATCAGTGATGACCTGAGGGCCTGTCTGCTCCCTGTCAGTGCAGCCTATGCAAGATTATCACCCGGAATTACGTTTTCCATTATTAAGACATTCTAAAAAAGACGAATATGACTCTGAAAACAATAATCATCTCCTTCTCACTGGTACTTTTCACTCTTACCGCCGCCGCTGTCAATGATACCATTATTATAAGAAATGATGATTCCACCGAACGCATCGAACGCGACCTGGACGGCTTGCTCAATGAATGGTTCATCCAGATGTCGGTCGCCGGTACGGAGATCACCACGGCTGACTCAATCATTGCAGAGTTCAGCGACTCTATATACAAGGACCGCCTCGGGAGGATCAATTCCGTCATCCTGCTTCCGTACAACAATATCATCAGGAGCCATATACATGTGTACACCAACCGGAAGGTTGACAGGTTCCAGGTCATGCTGGGGCTTCAGGACTACTATTTCCCCATGATAGAGGATATATTTGATTACTACGGGCTGCCGGTGGAGCTTAAATATATGGCGGTCATTGAATCCGCACTAAATCCCAATGCAGTGAGCCGGGTTGGAGCTACTGGTTTATGGCAGTTCATGTACAGCACGGGACGCATGTACGGTCTCACGATCAACTCTGTTGTGGATGAACGCCGTGACCCGGTGAAGGCCACTCACGCCGCAGCCAGGTACCTGAAAGATCTTTATGGCATTTACAACGACTGGATACTGGTAATTGCCGCATATAACTGCGGCCCGGGCAATGTTAACAAGGCGATCCGCCGTTCCGGGAACCGCAAGGATTACTGGGAGATATATTACCGCCTGCCCCGCGAGACACGAGGTTATATCCCTCAGTACGTTGCTGCCACCTATGCCATGAACTACTACCGCGAGCACAATATTACCCCAACTCAGATCAACCTGCCACTGGCGGTTGACACCGTGATGGTCTCCCAGGACATTCATCTTGAGCAGATTGCTGCAGTACTCGATCTGTCGCTCGAAGAGATCAGGGCCATGAACCCTCAGTACCGCACCGGGCTTGTTCCCGGGCGGAGCAAGGCCAGCGCCATCACCCTTCCCGTAGACAAACTGGGTGATTTCATCTCCATGGCTGACACAATCACCGGTTACATGAAGGAGCAGTATCTCACAAGGGTAAACCAGACTTCGACTCCGACACAGTCGGCCTATGCGCCGCCCGACGTAAAGGGGAAGACAGCCCTTACCTATGTGGTTAAGGACGGTGATAACCTGGGCTTCATTTCCGAGTGGTATGATGTGGGGCTTTCGGACCTGAGATACTGGAACAATATCTACCGCAACACGATAAAAATCGGGCAGAAGCTTACCATATACGTTGACCCGGCCAGGGCTGAAAGGTACAGCAAGGTCAATTCAATGAGTTTTATCGAAAAGCAGAGACTTGAAGGGAAGGTCACCGCAGCGGCTTCAGGAGTCTCTCCGGCAACTTCCGCCAGTGCACCCCTCTCTGCGTTATCTGATGGTGAATATGAGCTCTATACTGTCAGATACGGTGACACGGTATGGGACATTGCTAAAAAGTTTAACGGTGTATCTGCAACTGACATACTGAGAATGAACAATATCTCCGACGCTTCCAGGATACAGGTGGGACAGAAGCTGAGAATCAGGAAAAAGGCTGATTAAAACACGAATATGCGCCCCGGCAGAATTCTGCTTTTTCTGCTTTCCGTCACTCTGACGCTCTTCATCCTGAGCCTTGTTATCGCTCAACAGCGATCCGGCAGGGCCCTTAATATACATGAATCATCTGCTGACACGGCCACGCATCACCCGGAACCTCAGGTTACCGTGTTCAGCGACACCCTTACAAAGGAGCCGCAGGCAGCTGACACCGGCGTTCAGGGTATCCCGCGCGCGTCAGCTTCGGCTCCGGCTGAGGCAGGAATGGCTCCGGCCACCGCCAAAGCCCCCTACTATCCCGGTGACGCCCTGAGAGACTCCCTCGCTAAGGGCCGCCAGGTAAGGATACTCTACTTTGGAGACTCACAGATTGAGGGTGACCGGGTAACCTCCATGCTCAGGCAGGAGCTGAGAGCAGAGGGCGGAGGAGCAGGTCCCGGGCTCTTCTCTCCCGTCATGCCGGTGATGTACACCAGGTCATATGTTGTCAGGTCGTCATCAACCTGGAAGAGATATACGCTTCTCGATTACAGGAACGGCTCGCTTCCCCACAACAGGCTTGGACCGATGCTGGCCATCTGCCGCTTCACTCCCCCGGGCACGACCCTTACTGAACGATCATTTGCCTCGGTTAAGATAAACCCCGTTCCCGGTGCCGATGCCTCCGTTTCAAAGTACGAGAAGCTGAGGATATTCTACGGTCACAATTACGACACAGTACTTGTCAGCATCAGGTCAGGAAGTACCCTGGTCGATTTTGCCATGCTGCAGATGGGCGAAGGACCGATGGAGTATGCCGTGCCTCTTCCTTCCATATCGGATATCAACGTCGAATTCACCGGCCGTAACTCTCCTGATATATATGCCCTGAGCCTTGAAAGCGACAGGGGAATGATCATTGACAATATCCCTGTGCGTGGAAGCGCCGGCCTTGAGTTTGTGATGACAGATATCCGGGGCTTTGAAGGATGCCTCTCCGGGCTCAACCCCGATGTCATCTTTTTGCAGTTCGGCCTTAATGTGGTCAGGAACGTCAGGAACGAATATCATTATTATGAAGAGGGTCTGGTTAAGCAGATCGAATACCTGAAGAAGGCATCCGGCGGCGTACCGGTGGTCCTGGTGAGCGTAACGGATATGGCGCTGCGGGTCAGTGACACCATAAGACACTTCCCCAACATCAGGGCAATACGCGATGCGCAGAAGAAAGCCGCTGAGAGGAGCGGAGCAATATTCTGGGATGCGTGGAAAGAAATGGGCGGCTCAGGCTCTATCATGACATGGTACAACCACAAGCCGCCTCTGGCATCGAAAGACCTGACCCATCTGTCAAATGCCGGGGCAGATACCCTCGCTGCTAAAATAATTGCTGACTTGCTGGTCTCCCACACGGTGCCGGCAGAGCCTGCTTTTCAGGTGACGGCCGCCTCCGACTCTCTTGCTGCACCAGCTACAGGGTCCGGTGCATTTGAGGCCGCGACTGACGAGCTGCCCACTGACGGCATCGTCGGCGGCGATGATGGCCAGATTACCAGTGATGACCCGGACGACGATGGCCAGGTTACTATGGCTGGTACTGAAAAAGATGGCCTGGTTACCGGGGCTGACGCCGAGGATGAGGGCGACGGCTGGGTTGCCTATCTGCTGAAGTACCACCCGCGCCAGTCTTTCATATTCACCACAACGGGCTTCTGGATCTTTTTCCTTGTAGTGATGGCAGGGTTTGCCCTGATGCATAAAAAAAGAGCCATGTGTCACACATGGTTGCTGCTGGTGAGCCTTTACTTCTATTACCGCGTCGGAGGCCTGTTCATCATCCTGCTGCTCCTCACCACGGCACTGACTTACTTTACGGCCCTCATGACCGGCAGGACTGAACGAAAGGCCGGGAGGCGCCTGTGGCTCATAACCAATATCGTTCTGCTGCTGGGTTTCCTCTCATACTTCAAGTATGCGGGGTTCATCACGGAGACGATTAATTCACTCTTCAACACGGCGTTTGTGGCTCATGACATCTTCTCAGCCTGGTCAAACAGCCTGCTGGGAACATCGTTTGACATAAACACTATTGTGCTGCCGGTAGGGATATCTTTCTTCACCTTCCAGGCGCTGAGCTACAGCATCGATGTCTACAGGGGGCGCATGATGCCGGAAAGGAACTTCATTGATTTTGCCTTCTACCTGACCTTTTTTCCTCAGCTGGTGGCCGGTCCGATAGTAAGAGCCTCGGAGTTCATCCCCCAGATGAGGGGAGAGTACACCATCAGCCGGAACGAATTCGGTTATGGCGTGTTCCTGATACTGCAGGGCCTTGTCAAGAAGATGCTGATCTCCGACTTCATCTCTGTCGGGTTCATTGACAGGGTATTCGAGACACCGGCACTCTATTCGGGTTTTGAGAACCTCATAGCTGTCTACGGTTACGGCCTTCAGATCTACTGTGATTTCTCAGGATACACTGACATTGCCATAGGCGTGGCTATGCTTATGGGTTTCCGGCTGCCTCTCAATTTCAACTCGCCTTACAAGGCTGCCAATATAGGCGATTTCTGGAGGCGCTGGCACATCTCTCTCTCAAGGTGGCTTAAGGACTACCTCTATATCCCTCTCGGTGGCAACAGGAAAGGACCTGTAAGAACAGGCATCAACCTGATGATTACGATGCTTCTCGGGGGTCTATGGCACGGTGCTGCCATGCGCTTTGTGATATGGGGCGGCCTGCACGGGGCAGCACTCGTGGCAGACAAGATCTGGCAGTGGATCTTCAGGGGTGTGAAAAGAAAATCACGGATGGCACGCATAGCCGGGATCATACTGACATTCAACTTCGTCAGCTTCGCATGGATTTTCTTCCGCGCAGGAACAACGGAAGAGGCAGGGGTAATGCTGACACAGATATTCACCTCATTCACACCGGGTGACTATGGCAGGGTCATAATGGCCTACCTGCCCGTGATGGTGCTGATCGCCTCCGGATACATCCTTCATTTTCTTCCAGTAATCACCAAGGAGGCTTACCGGGGCCTTTTTATCAGGCTCCCTCTGGTGGTGAAGTTCCTGATAGCAATAGGAGTGGTCTTGCTGCTCCACAAGGTTGGAACCGATGTGGTTCAGCCTTTCATCTACTTCAGGTTCTGAGGAGTATCCGCTTCCTTCAAGCTCTTTTCCTTACCAGGTTGTGAGTAACTACCGTTTACTTCAAGCTTTTCTCCGCACCAGGTTGTGAGTAATTACCGTTTACTTCAAGCCTTTTCCGCACCAGTTCATGAAAATCTATAGCCACGGTGAGGCTATTTTCTTGACTCTGTCATTAATTCAGCTTCCGATATCCCTTCCGCCACGGCCCTTATCATTATCCTTCCCGGGTTTGTGCCGGCCCTGAGCAGGATTGAAGCTACCCCTGCTTCAGCCCGGGCAGGATTATCACCGATAAGCTCCGCATCACCCCTCACCGAGAATTCCACCAGTGAGTCGGCGTTATTGGCAGGGTTACCGTTGGAGTCAACCATGGCGGCATGAATAAATATAATGTCCGAGCCAACTGCCCGCAGCGGCTTGTTACTGAAATCTGCTGTCAGTCGCAATGCAGCCGGCGGCCCCGGCGTAGTGACGATGTGAGAGACGAACTCGTTTCCTTTTTTCAGCCCCGTTGCCCTCAGTGTCCCAGGTGAATACCCCGGCAGGGTGAAGGTAAAAGGGGGATGGGCGAGGTTCGTCGCCGTCGGATCCCTGTCAGGCCCCCGGACATCAATCAGGGTATCATTCCGGAACAGTTGAACGCTGTCGGCGTTGCTGTATACCTTTACCGTGTTCCCGGATGAAGGGAGGTTATGATGCGCTATGAAGCATACCGGGCCATCGTCTGACTGGCTACGGTAGAACCAGTAGGCGAACTTCGGATTCCTGAAGATATCCATGATGCCTGAGGCTGAAATATCAGGGGCACAACCCCTGTTGTAGTCGAACATCAGCCAGTTGGCGTCACCGATAGACGGTCCTGCAAGGTCATCATTATGAGCCTCCTGTAAATTAATTGCCTGTTGCATAAGCCGGCCTTCTCCCGTACCGGGCATCGGTCCTGAGCCTGTCACGACAGGCTCCGTGTCACTGAAGCTGGAATGGCTTAGACCGTCATTCTCCGCGCATGGCTCCCGGTCTCCATACTCAGCTATGAAGAGTGGCTTCCGGTTTCCATTCCCGTTAAGGTTATCGGGAGGCTTTGCATGCTGTCTTGCAGGAATGAATATATCACAGATAGTATCCATCCAGCTGCAGGTATAGTTGTTTCCATAGGGAAGCTCCTCCTTTACGGTCTCATGCAGGCGCCGGAGGAAGCTGTATGGCATGACAGTCTCATTGAGCGAAGCCTCCCACATCACCACCGACGGATGGTTCCGGTCACGGCGGCACATCATCCGCGTGTCATGCACAGAGGCCTCTGCGAAGAGTGAATCTCCCATGAACTGCCATCCGGGGATGGCATCAATGACCAGCAGCCCCATCTCATCGCAGGCCGCAAGAAAGGCCGGGGAAGGAGGGTAGTGCGAACAGCGTACTATATTAAAGCCCGCCTCCCTGATCTTGAATGCATCGCGGTAGCTGGCTTCGTCAGACAGTGCGTACCCGATATAGGGATACTCCTGGTGCCTGTTGGTGCCTGTAAGCCTTACCGGTTCTCCGTTCAATATCAGCCCCCTCTCAGAGGTTATCCTCACCGACCTTATTCCGGTTCGTGTCTCGCGCCTGTCAATGACTCCCTTGTCTGACTGCAGCTCGGTAACCAGTGTATAGAGGAACGGTTGGTCAGGTGACCAGAGGGCTGGCTGCATGACAATAATCTTCGTCACCAGTCGCCGGCTCTGCCCGGGCTCCAGTTCCATGCGTTCGGAGCGTGATGATGCGATATCAAGGCCGGCAGCATCAAGCAGCGTATTCTTCATGTGGAAAGAGCGCGGCGTGCGGTCATCATTGGTTATATGAACCGACACGGTGACGGTAGCCGTTTCCTGGCTTATATCGCGTGCTCCCGTGACTATGCCGCCGCCAAGAACCGACTGAACCTCCGGCGGAGAGGTGATGTGCAGCCTGTCAGTCACATAGAGGCTCACGTTGCGGTAAAGGCCGCTGTACCATAAAAAATCAAGCTCCGACAATGGCTTGCCGGGCGGAATGTCAGGGTTCTCCCTGTTGTCAAGCCTTACCAGGATCTCATTCTCCCTGCCATAATCAAGATCATCGGTAAGGTTAACATAAAACGGGACGTAACCCCCTGAATGCCGGGCTATCTCGGCACCATTAAGATAAATGTTGGCGTCATGCATGGCGCCGTCAAAGAGAAGCCCGGTGTGCCTGTGCCTCTGCCTCTTCTCTGCCCTGAAGACCTTCTTGTACCAGCAAATGCCCGTCCACTGGCTGCCTGAAATGACAAGGGGCTCAATAAATGCCGAATGAGGCAGCGTTATCTCCTCCCACTTGTGATTAGGAATGATCCCGGGAAGGATCTTGTCAATGTTTGCCGAGTCCTGCCTGATGAACATCCAGCCGTCATTGAAGGAGACAGGTATACCCTCCCTGTCACTTCTGTTACATCCGGAAGAGAGGGCAAGCATCACCAGAAGGACAAGGCCGGATAATATGCCGTTCCTGTTATTCATATTTCTCCGAAACCCGAAACCGGATGAGCATAAGCGATCACATCCCTGCCGGTGATCACATCGGGACAGAGTATGATGAGACGTTCGAGCACATTCCTGAACTCCCTTATATTACCCGTCCACTTAATCTTCTGCAGTTCGGTTATGGCATCCGGTCCTATCTTCTTCTTACTCATGCCGTATTCACCACAGATCAGGGTGTTGAAGTGCTCGGCCAGAACGGGGATGTCATCACTTCTCTCATTGAGAGTGGGTACATGGATCAGGATGACGCTCAGCCGGTGGTAGAGGTCCTCGCGGAAGGTGTTGCGTTCAATCTCATCCCTGATATTCTTGTTTGTAGCGGCAATGACCCTGACATCCACATGGATGTCCTTGTCGGATCCCACGCGTGTTATCTTGTTCTCCTGCAGTGCCCTCAGCACCTTGGCCTGGGCAGCCAGGCTCATGTCTCCCACCTCGTCAAGGAATATGGTTCCGCCGGTGGCCTGTTCAAATTTGCCTATACGCTGCTTGATGGCCGATGTGAAAGACCCTTTCTCATGCCCGAAAAGCTCACTTTCGATGAGTTCCGAGGGTATGGCGGCGCAGTTGACCTCCACGAAAGGTCCCCTGGCACGGTTGCTCTTTTCATGTATCTGGTGGGCGACAAGTTCCTTGCCGGTGCCGTTGGCCCCTGTGATGAGCACGCGCGCCTCCGTGGGAGCAACCCTGTCAATCATCTCCTTTACCGCTATGATGGAAGGGGAAGAGCCTACTATTTCAAATTTCTTACTAACCTGTTTCTTAAGGACCTTGGTCTGGGTGATCAGCGACCCTCTTTCAAGTGCATTGCGGATGGTGATCAGCAACCGGTTGAGATCCAGCGGCTTCTCGAGGAAATCAAATGCCCCCTTCCTGATTGCATCTACAGCAGTGTCGATGTTTCCGTGGCCGGAGATCATAATCACAGGCACATCAGCCGAGTGCTCCTGTAACTTCTGGAGGACCTCTATGCCATCCATTTTCGCCATCTTGATGTCACAGAGAACGACATCCATAAGAACCCTGTGTAAAGAGCTCTATTCCCGAGATGCCCTCCTCCGCAAGATCGACCTCATATTTTTCGTATTCAAGTACATCCTTCAGGGTGTTCCTGATGGACTTCTCATCATCGAT
>CAVOLF010000003.1:0-80594 GCA_963696805.1 uncultured Rikenellaceae bacterium | reverse complement strand
CAGAGATAGCAGGCCTTGACTTTTCACTGCCCTCCGCACTTACAACCATTAACAAATGGGCCAGTGATAATACAAACGGGAAAATCCCGAAAGTGCTCAATGAAATCTCCGGTGATGCTGTCATGTTCATCATGAATGCTCTCTACTTCAAGGGCGACTGGAGCTATCAGTTCGAAAAGTCGCTGACCTCTGACAGACCTTTCTATACCGACGGATCAAACTCAGTCAATGTCAAGACCATGAAGGGAGATATTGGTTCCAAAGTGAAAAACGGAGACGGCTACAGGGCAATTGAACTGCCATATGGATGCACAAATTTCACCATGGTGGTGATAGTTCCGGAGGGGACACTCTCCGAATTCAATGCATCATTTGACGCAGAGAAGTGGAACGATATTACATCAGCATTTGATCTGGCGAATGAATATAGTGAAGTGACGGTCTGTATGCCAAAGTATAAATTCTCATACGAGAAACAGCTTAACGATCAGCTGCAAAGCATGGGTATGCTGGACGCATTCAATCCGGGTCTGGCGAACCTCTCCGGAATTGCTGATGCCCCCATCTTTGTAAGCTTCGTAAAGCAAAACACCTTCGTGGAGGTCGATGAGGAAGGAACCGAAGCAGCTGCTGTCACCACCATAGGAATTGAACTGACCAGCATGCCTCCCCAGCCCCGGGAGTTTGTGATTGACAAACCATTTGTCTTTGCCATAAGGGAACGCACCACAAATACTCTCCTTTTCCTCGGGCAGGTCGTAAATCCGCTGAATTAACTACCGGAGGAACCATCATACAGACCGGCTTCCTCCATTTAGAAACCATAACAGATAATAAGGACATGAAAAACCTGATCAAATCCGCAACACTTCTGATCGTTATGATGGCTGCCCTGACAGCCTGCAACGACAGAACCACAGAATTGATAACCTATGAGGCCAATGTGCCTGTTTACATGGCATATGATGATTTCAGGGCCAGTTTTGAGAAGAGTGCACCAATCGAGATCTCCCACCCCGGGAAGATGTACTTTAAGGATGGGTACCTCTTTGTTAATGAGTATGGCAAAGGCATTCACGTAATTGACAACTCAAACCCCGCAAACCCTGAAAAAGTGGCTTTCTACGAAATTATGGGTAACGTCGACATGGCAATAAGAGGCAATATCCTGTTCGCCGACAGCTATATTGACCTCCTGGCGATTGACATAACAGATATAGATAACCCCGTAGAGATTGACCGCATTGAAAATGTCTTTCCGGAGATTGTTCCGGAGGGGGAGCTATGGTATCCTTACGCAATGGTTGATAAGTCGAAGGGCGTTATCGTTGACTGGAAGGTAAAGAAGATTACTGAGAAGTTGGAGGATTATCAATATGGCGGATGGTTATTTCGTGGCGAAATGAACTTTGTAATGAGTGCTGATGCAGGGGGTAAATGGACTGGTGGTGCCGGCACCGGCGGCTCCATGGCCCGGTTCATGCTGAATGAAGATTACCTGTACGTTATAGCTGTTCCCATCAGGCTGAAGACGGTGGATATTACTTCACCGGACAATATGGCGGTTATCGACAGTATTGATGTACCACGAAACATGGAGACACTTTTCCGCCTTCAGAACAACCTTTTCATCGGAACCACAACCGGGATGCTGATCTTCGACCTTGCCGATCCCAAAAAACCCGTTCAGGTATCATCATATGACCATATCAGAGCCTGTGACCCGGTGGTGGTTGACGGTCAGTATGCATATGTGACACTCCGGACAGGCAACATGTGCAACAACGGACAGAACCTGCTTGAAGTAATCGACATATCATCCATTACAAACCCGTACCTGGTAAAATCGTACCCGATGTTCAACCCTCACGGACTTGGAACCGATGGCAACCTGCTCTTCGTTTGCGATGGTGCTGCGGGACTGAAAATATACAACAAATCCAACCCCCTGGCAATTATTACCAGCCAGATTGCACACTACCCCGATTTTGACACTTACGATGTAATACCGATGAACGGAATTCTGATGCTTGTCGGTAAAGGAGGTATTTATCAGTATGACTACAGCGACCCGGAAAATATAGTCCAGATAAGCCATATAACAATTAAGGAAGAATAAAAGTATGTTCAGACTTAGTGCAATTGCGGTTTGTGTATTTCTAACACTCTCTGCAACAGGTCAGCACCGGAAATATACTGTTTTGCTTAACGATGGTTCCCGGATCTCGGGGACCATTGTTGGCGATACTGCCGGCTTTCTGGATATAAAGGTTTTAGATCCACAGGTAATCAGGATAAGCAAGTCACAGGTATCATCGGTTGAACCATTGAAGTACCCGATAAAAAGGAGCATGAAAACCGCTGGTTATTACGTAAGGTTTTCCACCGCCTTTCTGTCGGGAAAAAACGAAAGCGGCAACCAGAGCAGCCTCAGCTTTCATCTTTCAAACGGCTACCAGTTCAAAAATGGTATTGCTGTCGGAATCGGTTCGGGAATGGAAGAGCTGGGAGTGGTTCTTGTACCTCTCTATGCAGATTTAAGATACACACCTCTGAACTCGGGCTTATCGCCATATATCTGGCTGAAAACCGGTCACGGCTTTGCAATTAGGGACCAGGCTGTTTCATATGTCGATGACGACGCTTCAACAGACAATAACCATGAAGGCGGGTTCCTCTTCAATGCCGGGGCAGGCATCTCAATGTTTACATGGAAGAGAACTGCAATAAACGTAGGTATCGGATACAGGTACCAGAAGGTTACATTGAACGAGGATCTCTACTGGTGGTACGGAACGGGTTCAGTCAGGCACACTGTAACCCAGTATTACAGGCTGGAGTTCCATCTGGGTTTTGTCTTCATGTAAAAGAAGAAATATGAATGTGGCAACCATAATATCGTTCGAATTGAGTTATTTCGGGAAAACTTGATTCCTGGCGGTATAATGGGTAAAGTAACCGTAGATGGTCATGAATACTCTGATTCGGATCTTGTTAAAAGATGCACCGGTGGCGACAGACGCTCACAGGAGATCCTTTACAAGCGATATTTCTCGTTCGCAATGTCGATCTGCATCAGGTATACGCGTGATGAAAATGAGGCCATGGAAATAGTCAATGACAGCTATATGAAAGTCCTGGACAGACTCTCAGACTACGACCCTTCCAGGCCGTTTAAGAGCTGGTATGGAAGGATTCTGGTAAATACCGCTATTGATAACTACAGGAAAAATCTTAAACACAATGAATACATCTCTATAAATACGATAACCGAAACTGAGGATCGGGAACCTGAAATTGAAGCGGAGCTTTCCGTTAACGATATTCTGACTCTCTACAGGCACCTCCCCGGAAACTACAAGATGACCTTCAACCTCTTCGAAATAGAGGGATATTCACACGAGGAGATCGGACAGATGCTGGGGGTGGCTGCTTCCACATCGAGATCGAACCTTGCCAGGGCTAAAAAGATGCTACGGGAACTCTATAGCAGGCATATTATTCAGGTAAAAAAGGGCCATGAAGAACTTTGATGACATATTCCGCCGTAAGGTAAAGGAGGCCTTTGACAACTATAATGCCGACCACCTCGCAGAAGAAGGATGGAATGCGTATACAAAGAAATATGGGAAAAGACGCACGCGGGCACTAGTAATTCCGCTGTGGGCCAGAGCTGCATCAATTATCGTTCTGGTGACTTTCGGTATACTCTTCACTGCACGTTTAAATAATCGTAAAGCAGGCGATTCCGTCAGCCAGGTTGTGCAGGAGAACCGGAGCGAATTGACAGAGTCTGCAATAAATAAGGAGGATTCAGCCGCAGCAAGCCCTGTCATCGCGAGCCCCGATCAGGCCTCTGAACCGACAGTCAGCAAACCCGGGCAATCCCGGCATGCAGGCAGGGAGAAAACTGATTACCAGGTCAGGGAAACTACCGGATCGGTTCTGGCTGAAACCGTTAAGGCCGAAAGATCACTTTTACCAAAAACCGTGAAAACTGATGGATTGCTTTCGGCAGAAGCTAATAAGGCTGCCGGATCACTGTTAGCTGAAACTGCTACAGATGAAGAACCCCTTTTAGCTGAAAATGCTTTGACTGAAGGAACGATTTTGGCTGGAACCACGAATGTTGCCGGGATGTCAGCCGGGATGAATCTTCCTGATAATCCGATGAAAATCAGGTTAACTTATGCTGCTGATACACAGTTGAAACTGACATCCAATGAGGAGCCTAAGGATTTTCCTGTTCTGCCCCGGGAGAAGATGACAACAACCATTATGGGTGGTTTATCCGGTATGATGGCGAGCATCGACAATACGACATCAATTTCCCAGGGTGTTTCAATCGGCTTTTATGTGGAGCAGCAGCTTACCCGAAGAATCTCGGTTCGCCCCGGGCTGGCGATGGCAAAGCATAATTACGCTATGGAAAACATGTCAGGAGGAAGCACAACAATGGATTACGCTGCTCCGGAACTGAATGGGATGTCAGGCACAACCACTTCCTTTGAAGCGGATATGGAAGTAGTTTCATTGGAGGTTCCGGTTAATTTCGTATTCTCAATATGGAAGCGGGCGCGATCAAACTTGTTTGTCTCGACAGGTGCATCGACAGTGGTTTATCTGAGTCAACATATGTCCGGCAATTATAACAATACTTATATAAGAACTACAGTTGACTCCTATGGTAAGGTATCTTATGATTCAATGACCACTTCTGTAAGAATTGAAAGTGAACAGGAACCTTTAAATCGTGCTGATTTTCTGGGACTTGCCAACTTTTCTGCAGGATACTCTATACCATTTGGCAAGACCAGTCACTTACTGTTTGAACCGTTTGTACAGTTACCGGTAAAGGATCTTACAAGCCTGAATCTGCGTATCAGGTATGGCGGCCTCTCAATGAAGATTAAGTTCTGAGAGGCCTGTCCCGGGAGCCATTGTGATTGATCTTCACCATGATCACTTCGCTCAAGGTGACTTATTCTCACTTACCGGTTGCACCTGACCTGGAACCTGTTCTTCCAAGGAGGAAATAGACAGGTATTCCCAGCAGTATGAGTGAGAGACCTATTCCTGCCTCCCTGGGCCTGGTAATAATAGTATTAAAGAAGAGCCCCACGCAGAATAACACAAAGATAGCCGGAACGATGGGGTATCCCCATGTCTTGTAAGGCCTGTGGGCATCGGGCATGCGGCGTCTCAGGATGAAGACGCCCGTGGCTGTGGCACCGTAGAAGATGTAGACGGCAAAGATCAGCATGTCAGTCAGCTGGTCAAAGGTACCCGAGAGAACCAGGATTGATGCCCAGATCCCTTGCCAGAGCAGTGACGCGGAGGGTACATTCCGGCTGTTCAGCCTGCCCGTCCCGCGGAAGAAAAGCCCCTGCCGGGCCATGGCATAGTACGGACGGGCACCTGTCAGTATGCTGGCATTGGTGCAGCCAAGAGTGGAGATGAGTATGAGAAGTGAGATGAACAGCACTCCTCCATTGCCCCATATGCCCCTGACAGCCTCAATACCTGCTATCTGGTTGCCGGAACTGTTGATCTGCTCAAGCTGAGGTATCGATAGCAGGGTAAGAAAGGTATAGTTGACCACCAGGTAGACGATGATGACAATGCCTACGCCCGCTATGATGCCCTTCGGTATGTTCCTGTGCGGGTCTTTTACCTCCCCTCCAATAAATCCGACCGACACCCATCCCTGGTATGCCCAGAAGGCGGCAAGCATGGCTGTGTAAAACGATGAGAGGGTTACCGTATTGCCAGCTGCCATCTCACTGACTGCCATGGTCCCGGAAGAAGAGCCCCGGCCGCTGGCCAGTCCTGCTATGACAATCACCAGCAACCCCGCCCCTACCACGAGCAGAACGGCCTTGTTAACCCATGCCCCGCTCTTAAGCCCCGACATATTCAGGAAGGTCAGGAACAGTATGAGCAGGATGGTCGTCAGCTTAATCCCGAAATCCTGGAAAGGATAAAATACTCCGCCAATGGTAAACTGCTGTAATGACGGAAGCAGATCAGGGATGGATATGATACTGTTGAGCGACTGTGTGAAGACGTAGGCTACGCCTGATATTGCTGCTGTCTGTATTACCGTGAAAAGAGACCATCCATAGAGAAATGAGAAGAAGCGGCCATAAATGGTGCGGAGATAGACGAACTCCCCTCCGGTATCGGCAAGCAGGCCGGCAATCTCACCATTGCTCAGCGCCCCGAAGAGGGTTATTAATCCTGCTGCAAGCCATACAAGCAATATCCAGTTGGATGAGTGCAACTCGGAAGCCATGGGAGCGATCTTCTTAAAGACACCCGAACCGATGATATTGGAGATGACAATGATTATGACATATCCCAGCCCAAGTGCCCTTGTCAGATCTCTTTTCTCTATCATAACAGAACATACTAATCAGCATGCGCAGATGACAAAAATAATATTTGGCGACATACTTCATAATGTCTTAGCCCCCCAAATAGCTGGACATAATTTGAAAACGCTTTTGCATCATCCAAAGTTGAAAACTAAATGTGAATATCAATCAAGCCGTAAAGTGATAATTTAAGTACTTGCGGAAAACAGGAGATAATCCAATTCATTATTTATTTCCCGATATTATTAGTATTACTACCTATATTGCATACATTTTAATGATAAGATGATACTAAGAAGTTTGTCATTCATTAAAAATGTTCTACTTTTGGGAGTATGACTACTAATAATAACAGAAAATTAATGAATCTCCTGTCCAGCCATGTTCCGGGAACCGTGCTTCTTGCATCATGGCTTGAGAAGAAGGGCATCTCACGTGATCTGCAACAATATTATGTGAAAAGCGGCTGGCTTGAATCATATGGAATTGGTGCATTCAAACGGCCAAAAGAAAACGTGCGATGGACAGGAGCATTGAACTCCTTACAAAGACAGACCGAATTGCCGGTTCATGCTGGTGGTTTGACATCTATATCACTTCAGGGATTATCCCATTATGTACGAATGGACCAGGAACCTATCTACCTGTTTTCACCCCAATATGTTAAACTACCAAAATGGTTTCTCAATCAGGAATGGAGCAACCGCATAGTACATGTGAAAACTAAGTTTCTGCCTGCAAACTCAGCCTTGTTCGATTATGCCATGGATTCCATGAACCTTATAATATCATCCCCTGAGCGAGCAATACTTGAATGTTTATACCTGACTCCCGCTAGATTCGATATAGTCGAATGTTATCAATTATTTGAAAGCCTTGTAAATCTTCGGCCAAATACACTTCAGGAATTGCTTGAAAACTGCAACTCCATAAAAGTAAAACGTCTGTTTCTGTTTATGGCTTCCAAAGCCAATCATCAGTGGCTGAATTTTGTTGATCAATCCAGGATAGATTTGGGAACCGGGGACAGGGTTATTGTAAAAGGGGGTGTTTATGTATCGAAATACAAGATATCGATACCAAAGGAATTGACTGTATAATGATCAATCAATCCTATCTAAATCAAGCCGACCTGCTTCTGCAGGTGATACCTCACATTGCAACTGAGAAGACTCTTGGGTTGAAAGGTGGAACGGCCATAAATCTTTTCTTGCGGAATATGCCCCGATTATCTGTTGACATTGACCTCACTTATCTGCCATTTGATGACAGGGAAACTGCACTGGCCAAGATTTCTGATTCACTTGCCAGGATCAGGGAGCGGCTAATTAAATCAATTCCTGGAATCACCGTTCATAATCATACTATTGAAGGAAATGATGTCAAATTGCTGGTCCAATCTCAAAATGCACAAATAAAAGTCGAAGTAAACACGATAACACGAGGTCATTTGCATCCGGTGAGATTACTTCAGGCAAATGAAAAGGTGCAGGAGAGATTCAAAAAGTTTGCTGCAATTCAGGTTGTATCAGAAGCAGAACTCTACGGGGGTAAAATATGTGCAGCACTTGATCGGCAACATCCGCGGGATCTGTTTGATGTGTTTTTGTTATTTCAGGAATCTGGTTATAATGAGCATGTAAAATATGGCTTCATTCAAGCACTTGTAAGCCATATGCGGACAGTGCACGAGGTATTGCAGCCTCATCTGCTGGATCAGCGGACTGCATTTGATAAACAGTTTCAGGGAATGTCTGACATTGCTTTTACATATGAAGACTTTGAAAATACTCGTGTAAAACTTATCAAGACTGTAAATTCAAGTCTGACCGATCAGGACCGTTCATTTATTCTGAGTTTTAAACGAGGGGATCCGGATTGGGATCTGTTTCCTCTTAAAGGACTTAAAGGATATGCCTGCTGTCCAGTGGAAACTATGGAATATTCAAAAATTGATAAAAGCCAATCCTGAGAAACATAATGAATTTCTAATCAAGCTGGAAAAGTTACTGACTGAATCAGAATGACCTCTTGTCTCTATAATAAGCCACATTAAATACAATATCCACTGATAATTAGGGGTATTCAGGGGTAGATGACGGATTCCGCTTCTGAGGTGAATCCTTGACCGCCTGCGGCGCTCTCTGATCTTTTTTGCTTTCTTCCCTCAGCATTCACAAAGGCTGATTGCTCGCCCCACTGTGCAGGGCTCGTGATCCGCAGTTGGGGGCCTTTATGGAGCAAAGAAAACATTATGGATTTGGAGGCTCCTTCAGTTTGTCGGGATTGAATCTGAAGACGAGTCCAAATCAAATAAAGTGTTCAAAAATCTACACATTCATTAAGTAGTGTCTTGACAATTGAATTTCGTTTGTCAAAACCTCTATAAAACCCATCCAGATATGAAATCATCTGTTTTTTTATTTTGGGGCTCAAATATTGAAATTCATTTATGACTCTGTAAAAATCTTCCTTTTTATCCGCAAATTCTTTAAGGTCATTGATAAAGGTCTCCTCGCTTCTACAAATACCAAGGTAACGTCGCTCAAGAACTGAACTAAGGTTCCAGCTGATCTGAAGGAACCGCATAACTTGCGTTAACAAGCCCGGAATAATCAAAATCATATGCTACTGCTATACCTGATCCCAGGCCCTGCAGATCACCCTGTGAAATAATAAGTACGTTATTATGAAAAATCGGAACCGTCCAGTCAGTATTCCCGATCATGTATTCGAAGATTGCCATCCTGTCCATTACCTCCTGTCTTATGTGTTTCTGTGTAATGTTCATCGTGGTTTTTACTTCAACTGCATCTAATCGTTTACATAAGCTTTCTTCCGGTTCAATTACGAAAGCAAATGTACTTATTGGCTTGCTCTCCTTGAACGTATTTAAATAATTAACTTTCAGCAACCTGACCCGGAAACTGTAGTCCGTAAGGACATTATAAAGTTTATATATCAGATATTCTTTTAGCAGATAATCTTCTCCACCTGAATTGCAATGGGTTACCATTTTTACTTTATCAACGCTGCTGAATTGCCCTTCAACAGAATCCTTCTTATGGAAGTTTAACATCAGTGGAGGAAAACTACATATGGAACGTCGGGTTACGCCACGGCTCTTCACTCTTAACTTTTTAACTATCGAATCTGTAGGACTCGTATGGTAAATAAGGATTGCAGGCAAATATTCAGTGTCGTCCCTGTTTCTTCGATAATGAGTAATATCAAACATAAGAGATATTTCCAGCAGTTCATCGCTTTCAAAAAGCTTAATATCTTCATCAAGTGTATCTGAAACAGCATACGGGATATTAATTGAATCTACCTGGCTGAAAGACGGCAGTGCAGCAATTCCTGAAAGGACAACAATAAGGGGAAAGATCCGCTTAGGGTTCATGTCTTGGCTATTAAGGACTTAAAGAAAATTACTCAATCTAATTTAATAAAAATTACTCAATCATTAATGGTTACAAACATAGTTACATGCTGGATTGGAGAATCCGGTGTTAGGGAGCACCTTATTCCGATTTAACATGAGCAGTACCAAGATAAATATATTATACAATAGGTTTGCTCTGATGTTGTGCTGTTTACATATCGGTTTATGATGCTCAATCATTCCCGGAATTGGTTGCTTAGTTTATCCGGAATGATATGCTCTGAGTGGCTGGATTTCTCAAACTCCAACTCATTTTGTCACCAAATAAGTCACCAATAAATACGTAATCCCCTGTTATTCAGAGTCTTTCAGAGGTCGGTGGCGGATTATTTCATGATCCGCTTCTGAGGTGATCTGAACAACAAAATCCCTGAGCTCCTGCGGCGCTCATTGGCCTTTTTTGTTTTCTTCCTCAGCATTCACAAAGGTGGATTACTCTCCCCGCTGCGCGGGGCTCGTGATCCGCAGTTGGGGGGGCCTTTGCAACAAAATCCCTGAGCTCCTGCGGCGCTCATTGGCCTTTTTTGTTTCCATCCCTCTGCTTCGCAAGCGAGCGTCGGGTTGGAAACAAAAAATCCCCTTCCTTCGCTATGCTCAGGAAGAGGATTTAGTTGAGGTCGGTGGCGGATTCGAACCGCCGTACCCGGTTTTGCAGACCGATGCCTAGCCACTCGGCCAACCGACCTTGTTTTTAGTCGATGCCATCCGCCAGCTGGCGGACAACCGACCATTGCGGGTGCAAAAATAATAAATTTTTCATGCATTACCACCCACACCTGTACCAACGTGATTATAAGAGCAGAGATTGTGCAGCAATGTCGCTACTGAAAATATTTCTTTATCATATTCCTGTACCTGGCTTCGGACTGTAAAATTTGCAGGTCTGGCGAAATCTTTAACCAGAATAGGTTTCGATAGCCGTCCTTTAGTGCCATCTCCAGTTCATTCAGGGCATCATTTATCTTTCCCTGAGCACAATATACTTCCGCAAACTGATCATGAAGAGTAGAGTCAA
This sequence comes from uncultured Rikenellaceae bacterium, assembly GCA_963696805.1. Classification (GTDB taxonomy): domain Bacteria; phylum Bacteroidota; class Bacteroidia; order Bacteroidales; family VadinHA17; genus SR-FBR-E99. The sequence goes on along the minus strand of CAVOLF010000003.1, from coordinate 69,757 downwards.
TTTCAATTGCTTTCCGGAGCATGAGGTTCGATGTTTCAAAGTCATTTAATCGGGCTGCAATAACACTTAATGCACTGTATGTCTTCGGCGAATCCGGCCATTTTACCATCCAATCTCCAGATGCAATCTTTTTGAACTCAACAAAACATTCCCGGGCCTCATTAGGCTTTCGCATAAACTGATAATTCATGCCCATATCGTAATAAGCCGAAGCTTCATCAGGGTTTATCTCCAGTATCTCTCTCAGCATTCCTATAGCCTTATCATAATTCCCCTGAAGACGGTATGTATGAGCAAGACGGTAAAGATTAACAGTGAAATCCGGATTGATCTGACGGGCCTCTTCAAATGCAGCCTCAGCTTTATCAAGGCTATCAATGCTTATCCAGGCTGCACCCAGATTACTGTATCCCCAGGCAGCATCCGGATTATCAGACAACATTTTCCGGGCCCAGAAAATCGCAGAATCAGGTTGCCCCAACTTTTCAATATAAATCCATAAAATACCACTGTATGTAAGTGCCAGTTTACGGTTAATGCCAACAGCCGCCTTGTATTCTTTCAGTGCCTCCTCATACTGACCTGAAATCTGGTAGTACCAGCCCAGATTGTTATGCGCAACCGGATCGTCGGGATACAAATCAGTCCGCATACCGGCATATTTTATAGCTTTCGGTATGTCATTCTCAATATTCGCAGCATGAAGGGAAAGAATTCCGAGTTTTTCTCTCTCGGTAAGCTTTTCGACGGATTTAACAGCCTGATTTAGCAATTCACGGCCTTTATCATAATCACCGAACTTCTCAATCAGGATATTCCCGAGAGATGCCTTTGCCGAGGTAAAACCGGAATCAACCCGCAACGCCTTTTCATAATAATCTCTTGCGCCTTCAAAATCAAGCAATAAATGACGGTCAATACCCAGGGAAAAAAGCTTAAGCGCTTCCAATGAGGAAGTAGTAACCTGTGACAAAGGTTTATCCTGAATCGATATCTTATATCTTGATTCGCCAAATTGCCTGCGCATTATTTTACTGAGCTTATCTAATGCGGGCAAGATCTCATCCTGGTTATCGGCATAAAGGACTTCTGATTTCAGAAGGTTTCCGGTTTTGGTTTCGAGGATTCTTGCTGAAATAGCATATTTGTTTCCTGCTTCACTGATACCAGGGACTATGTAGACTGCGGTCCCTTCTCTCGCCGCTATTTCTCTCCCAATCTTTTCATCGATATTAATCAGGTCTTTAGCTTCCATCATTGCCAAAGTCTCAATCATTCTCGACCTGGGAATGACATTCATGTAGCTCGACTGACTGGCTGTGAGTGAAAAAGCAGTATAGAGCGATTTATCAAAAACCGGATTCTGAGTCATGTTTTCAAAGTCGGTTATAACCACCCAGTCGCGGTCGGAGAATGGCAGTGAGCTTCCGCTTGAAAAAAGAAAAAAAGAAATCAGAGCCAGAAAAACCGCAATCGTAGAGGAGAGGGAATATACCCACGTTCTCTTTTTAACACTAGTTACTCCCGGTGTGCTCAACTCACTTTTTACCTCTTCTGCCGAGGTGACCGATTCTCTTTGCAGGCCGGAAATAATCTCGCTTATGGCATTGGCAACTTTGTTTATCTGGTCTCGGTAAGTTGTGTGATTCAGGTTATCATGCGGATTATCTTCAATTGATCTAAGCGGCCTGTTTACCCCCGGGGACTTGTAAATAAATTCCACCCCCCGGAGCACTCCTCCCAGAATTGATTCACATTCTTTTATATCAGCAATATCCAGATCATGAATAAGTATCGGAAGGACTCTGTTTGCCACATTACCATTAGGAAGTGTTACTTTTAATCCGAACTGATCCTTTGAAGCCTGCTCAACGAATGCCTTAAACTCATGCTCCCAGGCATATGATTTGGGATCACAAAATGTGCGGGAGATGACCGGGATAAATATCAGGCACTTCAGCTTCCCTGTAAGGGAGGCATTCACATCATGCGTTTCCAGAAGTCCGTCATGAGGATTGATGTCAAAATAAACACCTATCTCTTCCTTGATTGTTGACTCCAGTTCCCCTTTCAGGTTATCTGCAAACTCGGTTACCCATCCATCATGCTTATTGTCCTTCTGGCGGTAGCTGATGAATATGTCATAATTATACCCTTTGATTATGCTTGGCATCTCAGGATTAATTGTTTGAAGATCAAAGTTACATCATGCAGACACCAAAGTCAATTATATTGTTATAATGTAGTAGAGACGTTGCATGCAACGTCTCTACAGGTGGTCTTTACCAGTTGTTTTTGATATTCGATGATTATTTCTTCCCGGGCAACGGCGCCACACCGGCCATGTCACCTATGACATTCACCAGGTCGCTCCCTCCCGGAACAACGATCTTTGTGTTGCCCTGCAACGATGTCTCCAGCGCCTGCAGCTTCCTTAACAGCTGAGCGTTTCCCACAAAATACCTCTCCGCGGACTCATTCACCAGCCTGATAAATTCAGCCTCTCCCTCTGCCTCAAGGATCTTCGCCTGCTTGGCCCCCTCTGCCTCCTTGATCTTCGCCCTCTTTACACCGTCAGCAACAGTCTCTGTGGCGGAAGCCATGTCTATGGCTGCAATCTTCTCATTCTCAGCCTTGACAACCTTGTTCATCGTCTCCTGCACATCCTTCGGCGGATCGATCTGCTTCAGCTCGGTACGTACGATCTCAATACCCCATCCCTGTGTCTCGGTGTGCAGGGTGTTGTACAACTCGGCGTTGATCTTGCCGCGCTCGCTGTTGGCCGACTTCAGCGTCATGGTACCAATAATGTTACGCAGTGTGGTTCGTGCGAGGTTGACAATCTGATACCTGAAGTTGGCGACATTATATATCGAGCCCTTGACGCTCTCCTCATCAGCCTTAACCCTGAAATATACCTGCGCATCAACACTGGCATTCAGGTTGTCGTTGGTGATGATCTCCTGCGGCTCGGCATCAACCATCTGCTCAGTCACATTGACCCTGTACATCTTGTCGATGATGGGGATGATCCAGTGAAAACCGGGATTGGCAAAATTGTGGTACTTGCCGAGACGTTCAATCAACGCACGGTTTGTTGGCCGGACGATTCTGATACCCCAGAAGAAGATCAGAATTACGGCAATAGCAATGATCCAGTAAGTCATATATTAAACCCTTTCGTAAAGATTGTTCTAACGAAATTAAAAAAAAATAGAATACAGTACTCTCTGCTGGCAATTATATATTGTGATGCCAGCATCTGCAATTGTTCATGCTCTACCAGCAACAGTCAGGTGGTTGCATGTACCCCTTCAATAATAGATGCCCCCGATACGCCTGACGGCTATCGGGGCAAGCTCTACGGGCAATCATTGAATTTACATCCTGCTCCTACAATAGTCAATGGGCTACGCCCAAGAAACTGAGATTGGAGACTGCCGACTGAAGACTGTTGACTGTTGACTGACACTATTGCCTAATGCCTTGAAAGAATCTCCAGGCACATCCTGCTGTTATGATACGGGCATTTCCAGAAGCCGGCCTTGTCGTTATCGCGATTGACGGTGCCATCTGCATTGATGCTCCAGTACCATTCGCCGTTGACGATGTCAGTGAGCCGGGTCTGTATATATTCAAACGCTCCCGATGCAAGCTCAAGCCAGCTGGTGTCGCCACTTAGCTCCCAGGCATTCAGGAACCCCACCACCGCCTCCGACTGCACCCACCAGTGCCTGTCGCGGTCAAAGAGCCCCTTTGCATCATCGCGCTCATAAAAAAGGCTGCTATCATCTGCAAGCCCCTCATGTGCCGCTGCGGCTATCCTCAATACCGTTCCCTTAACTCTTTCCTGCTCTCCCAGCGCAGAGGCAGCCTCATGCAGGAGCCATGATGCCTCAATGTCATGACCGTATGACACAATCGTTGAACGGCCATTCCACTTCTCATCAAAGAAGAGCCCCAGATGACCAGTCTCAGCATCCACAATTCTTTCAGTAAAAATGTGCACCAGATTGCCGAGCTGCTTCCCCAGCCGCTCATCGGGCCAGACGCGGTACAGGCTGGTATAAGCTTCGAGGATGTGAAGGTGAGTGTTCATCGTCTTTTTCTCATTCTCATCCTTCTCGCTAAGGCGAAGGTCCGCCAGCTCACCCCATTCGCGGTCAAAGGCCTCAAAATAGCCGTTGAACTCCCTGTCAAAGCTATGCTCCTCTATCAGGTTAAAGAGCTCCACAGCCCGGTCAAGGGGCTCCTTATCGCCTGTGGCCATATGATACCAGCTAAGAGCATAGATGAAGAATGCAATTGAGTAGATCTGCTTTTTTGTCTCCAGCGGTTCGCCGCCGGCTGTGAGGCACCAGTATGTCCCACCGTACCTGTTGTCAAAGAAGTGACGGCAGATATAATCATATGCCCGATACGCCATCTCCAGGTACACCGGATCATTTACCGTGATGTGAGCGGCAGAAAAGCTCCAGAGGATCCGGGCATTGAGTATGGCACCCTTAGGCGCATCCGCAATGACGTTTTCGTGGCCGTCAATCCTGCCAAAGAATCCTCCCTGTTTTTCGTCGGGCATTCGTCTGATCCAGTAAGGCATGATATTGCGGGTCAGCTCATCCAGGGCCCCGGCACTCATCTCCGTCAGCAGTTGTTCAGGGCTCCGGTTCATCTCTTCAGGAACTCCTTATTGCGCGTTATGATACGGTTCAGAGATTCCACTGATGCCGCAGAGCGAAGTCCGTCAGGAGGCGTATTCATGCAATAATCAACCAGTTTATCTGCAGTGGAGACCGCCACATGCATCCGGGTGTCTGATGATGCGTAATAGATATAGACCGTGCCGTCGTTATCGGTTATCCAGCCGTTTGAGAAGAGCACGTTCGATACATCACCGATACGCTCCTCACCTTCGGGAGCCATAAAGTAACCGCCCGGTTCTGCAATCACGAGAGACGGATCATCAAGTGCGGTCATGTATAGATAAAGAACATAGCGCAGTCCTGCGGCACAGCCTCTCACCCCGTGTGCCAGGTGAAGCCATCCCTCCGGTGTCTTTATCGGGTGAGGCCCCTCTCCGTTCTTCACCTCCTTGATGGTATGATAATGACGGAAGTTGATGATCTTCTCATCTCCCGGCAGTATTTCTGCACGGGTGATATCCTTCACCAGCGCCCATCCTATCCCCCCGCCGCTGCCGGCATCGATGAAGCCATCCTGTGGCCGTGTATAGAGAGCATACATGCCATTGACAAACTCATTATGGAGCACCACGTTGCGTTGCTGGCTGGGTGAGACCAGGTCAGGCAGCCTCTCCCAGCTGACAAGGTCACGGGTGCGTGCTATGCCAGCGGCTGCCACAGCCGACGAAAGATCGCCGGGCAAAGCCTTCGGGTCCTTCCTCTCGGTGCAGAAGACACCATAGATCCATCCGTCTTCATGACTGGTAAGCCTCATGTCGTAGACATTGATGTCAGGGTCAGCCGTCTCAGGCATGGTGACCGGGCGCTCCCAGAAACGGAAGTTGTCAATGCCGTTAGGGCTCTCGGCTACAGCGAAGAACGACTTACGGTCATGACCCTCAACCCTCGCCACCAGCAGATATTTGCCTTTGTGCTTCATGGCCCCGGCATTGAATGCGGCATTGATGCCGAAACGTTCCATCAGGTGAGGATTGGTTGCATAGTTCAGATCATAACGCCAGGCCAGTGGCGCATGGCTCCCGGTGAGCACCGGGAACTCATACCTGTCAAAGATACCGTTCCCCGGTTCTGCCTTCCTGTTCTTTCGTTTGATCAGAGCCTCGTGATCCTCAATAAGCCTCTCAAGGCGTAATCTAAAATCATTCATAAAACCGTCGTTCAAATAAATACTTACTTATAAAGCCCCCTCTCAGTCAAATCATTCTGGAAGAGTGTTTCGGGCAAATTATGGAAATCGATGAAATCCTTTTCACTAAGATGCCCCGGCCAGGGCGCATAGAAATGTCCTGGTTTGTTATGGGCATTGCGCCAGACCAGGAGGTATGAGATCTTATGATTCTTTACCGCCGGCCACAGGGTACCAGTCCACCACGTGGAGTCCGGTATCCCTTCATAACCCGCCTCGGTCAGTGCAGCCAGTTTGCCGTGCTCTGCCGCAGCGGCGGTCACAATTCCCAGAACCCTGTCAACCTCTCTGACAAACGACTGGTTCCCGGCCTGTGGCATCTGGTAATAATCGAACCCCATCAGGTCAACATATCCGTCTCCGGGGTATCGCCTGAGGTACTGTTCCTTATTCGCAATATCACCTGAGCTTGAGTAGGCGAATAAAAGATTATTAAGGTTCTTCTCACCGCACAGGTAATCGAAGGTGAACCGCCATAGTGAGACGAACTCTTCATCAGTACAAAGCTTCTGTCCCCACCAGAACCAGCTTCCGGTATGCTCGTGCCAGGGACGGAAGATGACCGGAATGGCAAGGCCGCTCTCATCCCTGAGTGAGCCGAGGAACTCTGCCAGGTTATCAAGCCAAACCTTGAATTTCTCATGGCTCTCACCGCCCGGAAGAACGGATGCTACCACCCTGTCGGAAGTAATATCCCACGAATCACCATCGGTCAGAGGGTTATCAACGTGCCAGCTGAAGGTTATCACCCCTCCGCGTGACCATATTTCGCCGACAAAGGTCTTCATATGGTCAAATGGCACTGAGTCGAGGTTCACCGGTGCCCTGTGTTCGATATCTCCAAGGTCCATCCCGTAAACAGCAGGGTAGTCTCCGGAGACCCGCTTCACATCAGATTCACCGTCCGGGTAGATCCAACCTATACCGTAGGAGAGGTCATCCTGATGCCCGAACATAATCCCCCGCTCCGTCGCGGCCTTAAGACCGTCCAGCATCTTCACGGTCTCAGATGTTGCTGCAGGGTCGGCAGGTCCGGGTCTCATCACCTGTTCAGAAGGACAGGCGGTAAGCAGCATGACAGCTGCAGTCAGCATGATAATTCTTTTCATCAGGAAATATTTTTTTTGTTTTGACAGCCTGTCCCGCAAAGCGGGTGAATCCGCATGTATAAAACTATATTTATATGTGTTTGAGTATGTAATATATGTGGGCTTCATGAAGCGATTATTTTTTCAGTATCCGGGCCAGGTTCCTGTTATAGGCAGAGATTAGTTCAATTGTAGTATCGGTGTCAAACACCGAGTTCAGTCCCTGTTCCTCCTGCGGCGGGTCTCCGAGGTAGTCGTCGCCCGGCTGCCAGTGGATGCGGCCTTCAGCGGCTCTCCCTTCGCCCGAGTAGGCCCATATGTTGCATCCGGCCAGCGGTCCGTTCATGCCAATATGATCAATGATATGTTCAAAGGCGTTCCTGTAGTATGCATCACGACTTGAAGTCGGTTCCCCGGGTGAGAAGCCATGGCTGTCACGCGGGAGACCGAACTCCTCGAGCACTATCGGCTTACCGAGCTTCTCTGCCACGGTGAAGTGATCATCCATATACCGGTTCGTCTTCCAGATGCTTGAATCAAGGGTCCCGGCAATATCGGTGATATCGAGCCACCCCCAGTTCTTCGGCCATATATGCATGGTCAGGTAATCGATATTCGGGTCGGCATGAATGCGCCCGAAGAGCTCCATCGACTGCTCGCATCCATGACGGCCTTCAGTGCCGGTGGTGACAAGGTGATTCTGATCAAGATCCTGCAGCAGTGCCGCAATACGCTTTATCATAACCTCGAAGGCAGGGATATTTGCATCGGAGAAGGCTCTCGGCTCATTGGCTATCTCCCATGTCATGATCACCGGGTCTTCAGTGTATTTAATACCAGTGTACCTGTTTGTGCGGCCCACGATGAACCGGATATGGTCTTCGAACATTGAAATGCAAGGTTCGCACGAGTTGAACTGTCCCGAGAAGCCCATGAACTGAGGCCATGTGTTTGGCGGCACATTGGGGTATGGAATGGGCCCGTAGCCATTCCAGTTCAGGTATTGAGAGAATCCTCCGCTCCAGTCCCATGCATTGTTCAGGTAAAGGATGGCATACATTTCTCTCTTCTTCATCTCTGACAGCAGGAAATCGAGCCCGTCAAGCAGGTCTTCATTAAATTCTCCAGGGGAGATGATAAGGGCAGGTGTAACACGGAAGGGTTCATTGTCAGGCCCCTCGGCTCCTGCCAACACACGCAGGTTGTCAATTCCGATGCTCTTCATATGATCAAGCTCCCTGATCAGCCGCTCCCTGTCACCATACTCGCCCTTGCTGCCGAGGATGGCACCGTACCAGTAGTTGGCACCAATGTAAAAGTACGGTTCTCCGCCCACCTGAAAAATACCATCGGTGACTGTGACAAAATCATTTTTATTGCTCCTACCGCAACCCGCAAGGACCATTATCAGCAACAGTCCCGTCAATACCCTTTTCATTGTGCAATTTTTTAAGATCGTATAAAAATAATCAAACTGTAATCAACAGAACAAGGTCGTTCATCTGAATCTTACGGTACAGGCGGCGCCATCCGGCTCTGCCTGGCAATCGTCATCTTCATCTGACCCTTACGGTACAGGCTGCACCGGCCAATCCTTCCGATGATGCATTTAAGGCAATCACTCCCTTTTCCTTTCCTGACTGCAGCACCACCAGGCACTTGCCATTGAAAGCCATGCGGTAATCAGCCTTGAAGGGTTCCATGCTGGTCTGGCTGCCGTTATCAACACCGGCAATGAAACCGGGGCCCTCAACCGAGAATTCCACCAGGTTGTCTGCATGCGGGACAGGAATGTTCTCCTTGTCAACCACTGTTACAGTGATGAATGAGAGATCGTGCCCGTCGGCGCTTATCTCAGACCTGTCAGCTGAAAGGACTATGGCAGCAGGCTCTCCGGCCGTCCTGACCTCGCTCCTCATTGTCTCCCTGCCACCGCTGTAACCTACGGCTGTCAGCGTTCCAGCTTCATGCTGCACGCTCCACACCAGGTTAAGGTCATCATCTCCCTTCACCTTTTTGCCCAGTGAGACGTCGTTAAGGAAGAGCTCCACCTCATCACAGTTCGTATAGGCCCATACATCAACCGTCTGGCCCGGATTCCAGTTCCAGTGCGGGAAGAGATGCAGCACGGGCTTGTCAGTCCAGACGCTCTGGTAGAACCAGTAAGCATCTTTCGGGAAACCGGCAAGGTCAATGATCCCGAAATATGAGCTGCGGGCAGGCCACCAGTAGGGGGTGGGTTCTCCCAGGTAGTCAAAGCCAGTCCATATAAACATGCCTGACAGGAAATCATTGGCCCTCATCAGTCTCCAGGCATCTAGATGGGTTGTTCCCCAGGGCGCCGAACAGTTGTCATACGATGAGCATGTAAGGTCAGCATTACCATCCATGAAGGGCTGATCCCATCTTACAGGCCAGCGCCGCACGATATCGGATGGCAAGTCATAGCTCCCTCTTGTGGCCAGTGCAGAGTTGGTCTCGGCGCCAATGAACTTCCCGCCCGGAAAGATTACCGGGAAGCGGGTCCAGAGAGTGTCGTTGTAGTTAAATCCCATAAGGTCCAGAGCTCCGGAGGCAATGACCGGGTTATGAGGAAGAGGATCATTGCATGCTGCAGTTATTGGCCTGGTATCATCAAGTGCCCTTACTATGCCTGCCAGCTCAGTGGCAATTGCCTCACCGCTGCCATCTCTCTGCCATTGTTCCATGACCTCGTTCCCAATGCTCCATATAAAGACAGAGGGGTGGTTGCGGTCACGCATTACCATCGCTTCAAGATCCCTTTTATGCCACTCGTCAAAGTCGAGATGATAGTCGTAATCGGTCTTCTTTACCTTCCACATGTCAAATGCCTCGTCCATCACAATGAAACCCATGCGGTCACACAGGTCAAGGAGCTCGGGAGCAGGTGGATTATGGGCCGTGCGGATGGCGTTACAGCCCATCTCCTTCAGTATCTCGAGCTGGCGTTCAATTGCGCGCGTATTGACGGCAGCACCCAGGCAGCCCAGGTCATGATGATTGCAAACCCCAAGTATTTTCAACGGCTTGCCGTTCAGAAAGAAGCCCTTTTCGGAGTCAAAGGCAAATGACCGTATGCCGGTGAGAGTCTCATATTTGTCTGTAAGGGTGTTTCCGGCATATATCTCAGTGACGACGCGGTAAAGGTATGGCCTTTCAACTGACCAGAGCTCGGGCTCTCTGACTGTCAGCTCCTGTGTCACTGCTGTGACGGATCCATTAAGTTTTAAAGGGTCAGTGCCTGAAGATGCCACCCGGCGGTTGTCTGCATCATAAACGACTGTTTCAAGCCTGACATCCGCCACGGAGCCTGACCCGTTCTTTACCTGTGTTATAATCCTAAGCAGGGCTTCATCGCCGCTCACCTCAGGAGAGGTGACGAATGTTCCCCAGTGGTCCACAGCAATCGTAGCGGTCTTTTCAAGCCATACGTTGCGGTAGATGCCTGACCCGGAGTACCATCGCGAGTCAGGTTGCTGCGAGTTGTCAACCCTGACCGCAATGACATTATCCACTTCACCGTAGAAGAGGTACGGGGTAAGCTCGTACCTGAAGGAGGAGTATCCGTATGGCCTCCTTCCGAGGTGGTTTCCGTTTATCCAGACATCGCTGTTTTTATAGACCCCGTCAAACTCAATGTAGATAAGTTTACTCCTTCTCGGAATCACTTACTCTGAATGTCTTGCGGTACCACCCGATGCCTCCCGGCAGGGCGCCGCCACCGGGGGAGGCGGGATTGGTATCGCTGAATTCACCCTCAATGCTCCAGTCGTGAGGCAGGTCAAGGAGCCGCCAGCCGCTATCGTCAACGCTGCCCTGCCATTCCTCCCCGCCGGCAGCAAGTGAAAATTTCCAGCCTTCATTGAAGCTTGTACGTTCGCGTGGCTCTGGCTTCGAGCATGAACTGATAACAACCATCGCGATGATTGCCAGGGGCAGTATGCCCCGAATAGATGTTCTTCCCGACATCTGTTAAAATATTTAGGTTACTGTAATCCAAACCTGGTTCTTATCCAGTCCATTTTTGCACGGTAGAAATCCTCCGGCAGCCCGTGGCCCGCCTTCGGATAAACGATATACTTCTTCTCAGCCGTGACAAGGTTATAGGCAGCAAAGTTGATGTGTGGCGGGCACACTTCATCCATCAGCCCAACCCCCATAATCATAGGTGCCTTTATCATATGAGCAAGGTTTTTTATGTCGAAATAGCTGAGAGTGTAAAATACCTGGTCCCATGTCAGCTTCTTCTGATTTTCCACAAGATCGACAAACTCGTTGGCCGGCCACCTTGCCACCCTGAAGTAATCCCTGAAGTCGGAGAGGAATGGTACCTGTGGTGCACAAACTGCTATCCGGTCATTATTGAGCGCTGCGGTGGCAAAGGTGAGTGCACCGCCCTGGCTGGCTCCCTCGACTGCTATGCGTGACTTGTCGACCTCGGGCCGTGAGCAGAGGAAATCGACAGCCCTGACACAGTCCATGTATGCACCCCTGTAGATGTATTTCTCCTTGTCTTCGAGGTTGGTGAGTATGTATCCGGGGAATCCGGGATTCACATCATCCCTGCTGTTTCCGTGGCCGCGTATATTGAGACCGAAGCCTATGATGTCATCACCGTAATTAACATAAGAGGGCACGATGGTTGAGCTGTAGCCCTGCACCTGCATGATGGCAGGATAAGTGCCCGGCTTAACCGGAACCTGGTACCATCCCCTGATAAGGGCATTGCCCAGCGAGCGCATCTCCACCAGGTAGACACTCTTCTTATCAGTGCACAGGCTGTCAATGCGTATCATTTTGAACTGCGGGTCAACCGCTGCCAGTTCAGCTTTTGCCCTCTGCCAGAACTCTTCAAAATCGGGTTGCGGGTCGGCTGGTGAAACAATCTTCTCCGGTTCATAGCCAAAATTAAAGCTATGCCTCTTGTTGCCCATCTTGCTGTCGAGTGAGAGAGTGGCCTTGTAGAAGCCCGCGTGGAGATCCTTAATCGTGAAGGTGAACCGGCCTGTACTGTTCTTTCTTACTGTCACCTCCTGGTACTTCGAGGCAAACTCCTCACCGAAGTCGTTGGTGATCTTAAGTGTGAGGGCTCCGCGGTATTTCTTCCTGAACTCGCTCTTCAGCGTTACTGGTATCTCTGCATCCGGAGCCCCCAGGATGATCATATCCCTTTCATTGAGTTCCGTGCCCAGGGTAAGCAGATCAGGATTGCCCCTGTTGGTCAGCTCCACCGGACCGCCATAGAGTCCGCCTCCACCGCCGGCGTCATAGACCCTGACAGCGATGGTATTCTTTTTGCCCCATTGGATTATTTCAGGAGGTACCCTGTATAACCGCGGCACATCATATGCCCCTGAATAATCAGGAGGCATCTTACCTGTACTTCCGACCTCGTGCCCGTTGAAGAATGTGACATCGGAGTCATCGATCTTTCCCAGACTGAGCATCAGCCCGTCATACCTGAAGGCATTCCTTTTCATGGAGGCAGGTACCACCACCTTCACCCTGTACCAGGCAAAGCCGTCATACCCCGGAAAACCCTGGGCCTCCCACAGCTCCAGGGGGGAAATGTCCTCCCACCAGTAATCATTCATTGCCGAGTCAATATACTCAGGCTTGTCTCTGGTAAGAAACTTCCATTCAGCAGGGACAATGCTCTGCGCATGGCAGGAACTGATGATGATCCAAGCCGCCGCCGCAAAAAGAATTTGTCTCTTAATCATAATATCGAATTTTCATTTCGTTCTGGTATATCCGATTTTCTCCGCGCTATTCAGGCAGCTTAACCGTTATCTCCTCTCCCGTGTAATTGATTGTAACATCAGGAACCCTGTTAAAATCGAGCTTCACGGCTTTCTCTCCGGACACCTTTATTACTCTGAAGGTACGGTTCTGCAGCATTCCTGCAAACTCACCCGTTCTGGCGCCTGCCGTCAGGGTATTGTCTGCCTCACTGTAGGTGAAGGGTATCAGTGTGTATGCACCGCTCTCATAATTATAGTTATCGCCCTCATCTTCATAAAGCACGAAGCTGCCGTCAGAGCCCGCATAGACGTAGAGCGTGAGCGGATCAGCAGGTTTCTCCGAGGTATATTGAATCTCAGGCCCGAACGGAATCACCGACCCCTCCCTGACGAAGACCGGCATATAATCATACGGGGCATCCGCCTCTGTCACCTCTCCTCCCTCATAGTACCTTCCGGAGCGCATATCATACCATCCATAGGCGGCAGGCAGGTACACCTTCCTCGAGCGGGCCTTGTATTCGGTAACGGGATTTACCATCAGCGACGGACCGAACATGTACTGGTCGGTGATATCGAAGACCTTTGTGTCAAGGCTGAAATCCATTGTCAGGCCCCGCATCATTGTATAGTCATTCAGCCAGGAGTGTCCGGCCAGGGAGTAGATATATGGCATGAGTCTGTATCTCAGTTTATTGTACTCAACCATGGTCTTATAGGCAGGATGGTTCTCCGGGGCGGTGTTATATATCTCCCGGAAGGGGAACTCGCCGTGCGACCTGAAGAGAGGAACAAAAGCCCCGTACTGGTGCCATCGTGTCATGAGTTCACGCCACTCGTCAAGATCTGCCGGGGATGGATTGTGAAAACGACTCTCTACAGAGAAGCCCCCGATGTCCATCGTCCAGTAAGGTATGCCAGACATGCAGAAATTGAGTCCGCACGGTATCTGCGCTGCCATATCATGCCACCTTGCGGCTATGTCACCGCTCCAGTTTGCAGCCGAATATCTCTGCAATCCGGCGAAAGCCGATCTTGTGAGGATAAAGACCCTGTTATCCGGATCTGCAGCCAGCTGACCCTCAAATACACCCTGTGCCTGCACGAGCGAATAGGCGTTGAAGTACCTGTCGGCAGAGCCGAGGGCTGTCGGATGCATGAGTGCCTTTCGCTCATCCATAGGCAGGTTCGAGCATATGTCCGGCTCGGTGGCATCGAGCCACCATGCATCAATGCCCTTGCTGTATAGCGAGGTGTTTATCTGGTCCCAGAAGGCTTTGCGGGCGTCACCGTTGAAGGCATCGTAGAAGGTCGAAACATACCCTATCCAGTCCTTCTGCCCCTTTTCCACATTACGCTTGTAAAGCCATCCCTTGCTGTTCATGATCTCGTAGTTTTCAGTACCGATGTAGTACTTGGGCCACACCGAGATCATGATGTTTGCGTTCAGCTCGTTATGGAGGGTCCTGATTATGGCGTCAGGTTCGGGGAAACGGATGGAGTCAAACTGATGGTCTCCCCATTTGTCTATGGGCCAGTATTGCCAGTCGAGCACTATATTGTCAAAGGGTATCCTGCGTTTCCTGTATTCCTGCACTACGCCCAGCACCTCCTCCTGGGTTGTATACCGTTGCCGGCTCTGCCAGAATCCCATAGACCACTTAGGCATTACAGGCGCCTTCCCTGTTACGGTACGGTACCCGCTGATCACTTCATCCATGCTTTCGCCGCTGATGAAGTAATAGTCAATATGGTCAGCCACCTCCGACCAGAATGAAATTCTCTGCTGCTCCTCCTCATCGAGGGGAGTAAGGTACTTCAGGGTGATGAATGACTCGCCACCGTCAGGAATCCATTCTATCTTAAGGGGATAGCGCTTCCCCTGTTCAAGGTTCATGGTGAAGTAGTTCGAAGAGGCGTTCCAGCACTGGCGCCAGCGGTCGAATAACAATTTACCGTCGATCCAGAGCTTTGCATAGCCGGCAGAATTAAACATGAACTTATGTTCCCCGGCTGTATCTGACTCAATTTCACCCTCCCATGTCACCATTCCTTCGCCGAGGTTAAACCCTTCGGGAAATTTCACAAGATCAGGAATGAACTGATAACTGATCTCGCTCTCACTCCGGATCAAATGAACCTTTTTCCCTGTTTTCCGGTCAGCGTATACTGCCGCCAGCCCGCCCTCATTACCGTTCATGTCATAGAGTTTCAGGGCGGAGAGTTCGTTCCATTCACGTATGTCACCGAATTTTGTCCTGGAGTTGTTGTCCCACAGGATGCCATAGTTTTGATTAGAGATTATGAAAGGAACTACAGCCAGGGTGTTATACTGGAAGAGATCTGCATCCTTGCCTTTCAGGTTCATGAATGAAGTCTGGTTGGCTCCGAGTCCGTAGATGGCTTCATCGGGGTGTGATTCAAACTGCTGCCTGATCACGTAACAGCTCTCTCCACTGACCGTTACCGGCTTGAACGACCTGCCTCCGCCGCTCTGCTCCGCCAGGAAGACCGTTCCGTCAGTGTCAGTGAAGACAACCTCGCCGGTCTTCAGCGATACCTCGGCGCTGAGCGATTTGGTGGCGAGGATGATCTGGCCTTCGCCCTTTTCGATTGTAAACTCTGTCTTGCTCAACGGCTGGGGTACCGTGATAAGACTGACAGTCTGAGGGAATTCACCTGATGGTACAGACGTTACCCTGATGATCCTGTCATTAATTACCTGCAACCGTACAGCCTGCCCCGGAAAATCGGACTTCCCGTCAAGGCGCACTACAACGCCGTCATCTGTTATCTCGTAAGGTTCGGTGGAACATGACTGGCACAACAGTGCCATAATGCCCAGGACAATCACAAGTGCAACAATTGCTCTCTTTTGCTTCATAACCCTGTGTTATTTAATTATTATTTCTTTAGTTATCAATTGACTGTCAACATGAATACCCAGCAGGTAAATTCCCGGTGGCAGTCCTGTATTCAGAATTGTCTCGCTGCGGCCGCGCTCTGCCTCATACTTCATGCCCCTTGCAGCTGCCAGGACATACACAATAATTACAACAGGCTGCAGGAAAATGCTCTTAACTCACTCATCATTGCATATGGCTGCAAGAAAAATAAAAATACAAAGGATATCTCAATAAAATAATTAAATCTGAGATACTCTTTTATTCTGCCTAATGGCTTACCTAATCGATCACTATTACTTGTACTCAAACCCAATGCTATCCATATATAACTATGTAAGGTCCATGTTCACGTCTGTCAAGTGGGTCACGCCCCAGGTCCTGCCAGACAAATAATAAAAGATAGTCTTAAGAGTTTGTTTTGCATAGCAGTACAGTTTTTAGGTTTTTAAAGTTACTCGATCTTGGAAGGGTGGTATTGATACAATTTTGCCTCTTTATTGTTGTAATTTGATTATTACTACTGCTTTAAAGTCAAAAATGATCAGGTTGGTGTATTTTGTACACATAGCCCGTAAATAACCCCGGTAAATCCGGATATCGGTCCTGCCTCATTCTTGATACATTCGTACGGGCCCCGCCTTCTCCTAATTATATATCATCTTGCGTCTGATTACAACCTCCTATATGAATTTCCCCTCCGCTTTTTTTTGATTCCCCTGTTGATTGTACTGTTTATTTACAATATCTTTGATATCCTACTTTGTACACTAAGTCATTCTATCTCTTGTCCGGTATAATAAAATGATCGCCCACAAAATTGTTCCCAACATTTCGGTCGACTGTGTAGTGTTCGGGTTTGACTTTGAGAAACTCAATGTTCTGCTTGTTGAAAGGGAGCTCAGGGATGAAAAGAGCGGGGAGGTGATCTTCAGTGACCACACCCTGGCGGGGTATCATATCTTTGAGGATGAAGATCTCGACAGTGCAGCGGGACAAATTCTTAAAGGGCTTACCGGACTAGATAACATTTTCCTGGAACAGTTCGGAGCCTTTGGTCAGCTTGACCGTGTCTCCGCTCCCAGGGACAAGATCTGGCTTGATCATATCAACAAGGGATTTGCCGACCGGATAGTCACCGTGGGTTATCTTGCTCTTATCGACAACACCAAGGTCACCCTGAGGCTGAAGGACAGGAAAGTCTCATGGTTTCCGGTCTCCATGATCAGGGAGATGGAGCTGGCCTTCGACCATAAGTACCTCTTCTATGAGGCTCTTGAAGCTCTGCAGCGCAAGGTGAAGGTCGAACCCATCGCCTTTGAGCTTCTGCCTGATTACTTCACTCTGTCACAGCTTCAGAAACTTTACGAGGCCCTCCTAGGAACGTCATTCGACAAACGCAACTTCAGGAAGAAAGTGGCACAGATGCACTATGTCATCCCCCTTAAGAAAAAACAGCAGGGTGTGGCTCACAAGCCGGCACAATATTACCTCTTCAGCCGCGAGGTGTATGAAAAAACAAGAAAAGGGCGTATCTCCTTTATTATCTGAAGCCTATAACTAACCATCATAACCATGAATCTGCACATCATAGACCTTGGCATCGTCCTCCTCTACCTGGTTGCGACAGTCTTCATAGGTAACTGGGTGGCAAAACGGGCGTCCCGAAACATACAGTCATACTTCCTGGGCGGCAACACCCTGCCATGGTATTTCCTGGGTATCTCCAACGCATCGGGCATGTTTGACATAGCCGGTACTATGCTTCTTGTCTACTGGCTTTCGGTCTACGGCATGAAGAGCCTCTGGATACCCTGGCTGTGGCCTGTGTTCAACCAGATCTTCCTGATGGTATACCTCTCCTCCTGGCTGAGACGCTCCAATGTCATGACCGGGGCCGAATGGATCAAGACACGCTTCGGTGACGGCAGGGCCTCAAACCTATCACATATAATAGTTGTGATCTTTGCCATCGTCAGCGTGATCGGGTTCCTGTCGTACGGCTTCAAGGGCATCGGAAAGTTCGTGGCTGCCTTCCTGCCGCCTATTGTTTCCAACCCGGAATACATCCTGGCGCACCCACAGATCAACGTCAACCTTTACGCCCTGATCCTGATGGCTATCACCACATTCTATGTTGTCAAGGGCGGTATGTTCAGCGTGGTCATCACCGAGGTGATCCAGTACGGCATACTCACAATCGCATCAGTTGCCGTGGGTATCATCGCCATAAAGCAGATATCTCCGGACGCCCTCAACGCAGTGATCCCCGAGGGGTGGAAGAGCCTCTGGTTCGGCCGGACCACCGGGCTCGACTGGCATGCCATCTCTGCGACCGCCTCGCCTAAACTCCATACATTCAATGAGTGGATCAAGACGGACGGGTATGAGCTTTTCGGACTCTTCTTCGTCATGATGCTGTTCAAGGGCCTCCTTGTCTCCGCTGCCGGCCCGGCACCCAACTATGACATGCAGCGCATCCTCGCAACCAAAAATCCCAAGGAGGCTTCAAAGATGAGCTCGCTGGTGAGCGTGGTTCTTAACCCGACCCGTTACTTCATGGTAGCAGGACTGACAATACTTGCCCTGGTGAACTTCGACAGGCTCTATACCGGTTCGCTGACCAACCCCGATTTCGAGAGCATCCTGCCCGAGGTGCTCGCGACCTATGTGCCGGTGGGTCTGCTGGGGTTCCTGCTGGCAGGCCTCATCGCCGCCTTCATGAGCAACTTCGCCGCAACGGTGAACGCCGCACCGGCATACCTGGTCAATGATATTTACAAGCGTTACATCAACCCCAACGCCAGCGAAAAGACCTATGTCAGGATGAGCTACGCCGCCTCGCTGCTGATAGTGGTTATAGGGATAATCGTCGGGTTCATGGTGACATCAATCAACGATGTGGTGCTATGGATCACCGCCGCACTCTGGGGCGGTTACACTGCGCCCAACGTCCTGAAATGGTACTGGTGGCGCTTTAACGGATACGGGTACTTCTGGGGGATGCTCTCAGGAGTGGGTGCCGCCCTCATCCTGCCGGCCCTTCACCTCGACATCCTGCAGAACTGGCCCCTGACTGAGAACTTCAGCATGAACGCTTTCCCTGTTATCTTCCTTATATCACTCATCGGGAGCGTGCTGGGATCACTGCTCACCAAAAAAGAGGATGATGCCACCCTGAAGAAGTTTTACAGGCAGGTGCGCCCATGGGGATTCTGGAAGCCGGTGGAAAGAATGGTAATGGCAGAAGAGCCTTCCTTCAAGACCAACAGGGATTTCTGGAAGGATATGTTCAATATCGTGGTGGGAATCGTCTGGCAGATATCACTCATGGCTTTCCCGGTGTTCCTTGTCATGCGCGAGTGGACACAGTTCTATGTGGCCACGGGAGTAATGATAGTTACAACCGTCATTCTGAAATTCACCTGGTGGGATAAACTTAAAGACTAATCTGAAACAATGAGATACGGCCACTTCGATGACCAAAAAAGGGAGTACGTCATCACCCATTATAAAACACCCTACCCGTGGATAAATTATCTCGGCAACCGGGACTTCTTCTCAATCATCTCGAACACTGCAGGCGGTTACAGTTTCTACCGCGATGCAAGGTTGCGGAGGCTGACACGCTTCAGGTACAACAACGTGCCCCTTGATGACGGAGGCAAGTATTTCTATCTCAATGATAACGGATCAGTGTGGTCGCCCGGATGGAAGCCCGTGAAGGCTGAAGTCGAGGATTACTCCTGCCGCCACGGGATGGGCTACACGGTCATCGGAGCAGAGAAGGATAACCTGAGGGCTGAGATGCTCTTCTTCGTTCCGGTGGGAGACACATGCGAGGTGCAGCGCATCACCCTGCACAACACAGGTAAGACTGCGAAGGGGTTCCGCCTCTTCTCGTTCGTCGAGTGGTGCCTGTGGAACGCCCATGACGACATGACCAACTTCCAGCGCAACTTCTCAACCGGAGAGGTTGAGGTTGACGATGGCGTCATCTATCACAAGACCGAATACCGCGAACGGCGTAATCACTACGCCTTCTATTCGGTGAACAGTCCCATAGCCGGTTTTGATACCGACAGGGAGGCTTTCCTGGGAATGTATAACGGCTTTGACCGGCCTGATGCAGTCTTCTCGGGCAAGCCACGCAACAGCCTTGCCCACGGCTGGTCACCGGTGGCTTCACACTGCCTGGAGGTGCAACCTGGAGCCGGGTGAGGAGAAGAGCTTCGTCTTTGTTCTGGGATACATTGAGAACCCCGATAAAGAAAAGTTCATCGCACCTAAAGTGATAAACAAGAGCCGGGCGAGGGCCATGATCGAAAGGTATGACACGGATGCGAAGGTGGACGGAGCATTCAGAGAACTGAAGGAGTACTGGGACAGGCAGCTGTCGGTTTTCAGCCTTGACCACCCTGACCCGCGGCTCTCGCGCATGGTCAATATCTGGAACCCCTACCAGTGCATGGTCACCTATAACATGTCGCGCAGCGCATCTTACTTTGAGTCTGGTATTGGCCGCGGGATGGGCTTCCGCGACTCCAACCAGGACCTTGTGGGTTACGTTCAGATGATCGCACCGCAGGCCAGGGAGAGGATCATTGACATAGCCTCCACACAGTTCGATGACGGCAGCGCCTACCACCAGTACCAGCCGCTCACCAAGAGAGGCAATGCTGAGATAGGGGGTAACTTCAATGATGACCCTGTATGGCTGATTTTCGGAGTGGCAAATTACCTCAAAGAGACAGGCGACTGGTCGATACTGGATGAGACGGTGCCGTTCAACAATGACCCGGAGAACGCTGCGAGCCTCTTTGAACACCTTAAACGTTCATTCCGGCACGTCGTTAACCACCTGGGACCGCACAGCCTGCCGCTGATAGGGCGCGCCGACTGGAACGACTGCCTGAACCTGAACTGCTTCTCGTCGAACCCCGACGAGAGCTTCCAGACCACTGAGAATCAGAAGGGAGGACAGGCAGAGTCGGTCTTCATCGCTGCCATGTTCGTTCTCTATGGTGCTGACTTCGTCACCATTGCCAGGAAGAGAGGCGAGAATGCCCTGGCAGAGGAGGCGCAGAAGCACATCGACGAGATGGTGAAAGCAATTGACAGCCACGGCTGGGACGGCGAGTGGTTCCTGCGTGCCTACGACTTCTACGGAAGGAAGGTGGGCAGCAGGGAGTGCGACGAGGGAAAGATTTTCATCGAGTCACAGGGCATGTGCGTTATGGCCGGCATCGGGCTGGAGGACGGCAGGGCGCTGAAGGCGCTGGCCTCTGTCAACAAACACCTGGCATGCGAGTATGGAATAGTCCTTAATAACCCGGCATTTACAAAATACTACATTGAACTGGGAGAAATCTCCAGCTACCCTGAAGGGTACAAGGAGAATGCCGGCATCTTCTGCCATAACAATCCCTGGGTCATCATTTCGGAGACGATGACAGGAAACGGTCACAGGGCCTTCGACTATTACAGCCGCATCACTCCCTCATATCTCGAGGAGATAAGTGAACTGCACAAAACCGAACCCTACGTCTATTCACAGATGATAGCCGGCAAGGATGCCTACCGCCCGGGTGAGGCCAAGAACAGCTGGTTGACAGGTACCGCCGCATGGTGCCTGTATGCGGTCACCCAGTATATCATTGGCATCAGGCCGGAGTATGATGGCCTGCTGATCGATCCCTGCATCCCGCCCGAATGGAACGGATTCACTGTCAGACGTAAATTCAGGGGAGCCATCTATAATATCGAGATAACAAACCCGGAACATAAATCAAAAGGCGTCTGGGAGATAACAGTCGACGGGAAGAAGGTTGAGTCCTCTCTTATCCCAGTTTTCCCCGAAGGGACAGAACATAATGTCAAAGTAACAATGTAAAGCTATGAGGTACATCTCATCCATCTTCGCATTTTCAGCACTTGCCGTGCTAATAACAGCAGGCTGCGGCAGTGCGGCACAGAAAAAGGCGAGGATTGAGGCTGCAGCCTCAACCGAAGTGATCCTGGTCAACCAGGTGGGTTATCTGCCTGATGCTGAGAAGGTGGCCCTTATCCGTTCAGAAGCGGAGGAGTTTGAAATCATTGATGCAGCGACGGGCAAGATCGTTTTCGCTGCGGAAACAGGCGATCCCAGGTACTGGGAGATGTCAGGCGACACGGTCCGTGCTGCGGACTTCTCTGCCCTGACTGCGCCGGGAACATACCGGTTGTGCATCACGGGAACAGAGAGTTGTTCCGGTGACTTCCGGATTGGTCCTGATGTTTATACTGAGATTGCCAAAGCCTCTGTGAAATCATTTTACCTTAACCGTTCCGGCTTTGAGATTACCCCTGAATACGGCTCAAAATGGGCTCGACCTGCAGGACATCCGGATACAGCCGTTATTGTTCATAAATCTGCTGCATCACGCGGCAGGCCTGAGGGGACCATCATATCAAGTCCGGGAGGATGGTATGATGCAGGCGATTACAACAAGTACATCGTCAACAGCAGCATCACCAACTACACACTCCTGCTCTTTTATCAGCTCTTCCCTGAATACTGCAGGTCACTGCGCCTTGATATCCCCGAGAGTGGCAATGAGATCGCCGATCTGGTTGATGAACTGCTGTATAACCTCAGATGGTATCTTACCATGCAGGACCCGGCTGACGGTGGGGTCTATCACAAGCTGACAAATGATAATTTCTACGGTTTTGAGATGCCTCACGAGGCAACACAGCCACGTTATGTGGTTCAGAAAAGCACAGCCGCTGCGCTTGATTTTGCAGCCGTAACAGCAATGGCCGGCCGCGTGTTTGCCGGCGATCCGTCGGACGAGCTGAAGGCATTGTCTGCAGTTTGCCTTGATGCCTCGGCGAAAGCGATGAGGTGGGCTGAAGCTAATCCTGATAAAATATATATTCAGCCGAAGGACATCTCTACAGGCGCCTACGGTGATGACAATCTCTCTGACGAGCTCTTCTGGGCGAAGGCTGAGACGGCTCTGTCAAACGGGGTTGCCCCCGGACCGGATTTTCTGTCGGGCATCAAAGCAGGGACGCCAACATGGAACCAGTCGGCAACCCTGGGGCTGATCTCCCTGGCGCTTGCTGAAGAAGAATCGTTCAGCGAACTGAGGGAGGCTGCAAAAGAACATATTGTGTCATATGCGGATGAGCTCAAAGAAAAATCCGAGGCCAGTCCCTACCGCATCAGCCTCGACAGGTTTGCATGGGGAAGCACCTCCGATGTGGCCAACCAGGCGCTGCTCAAGGTCATCGCCATGAAGCTGACCGGCAGTGATAAATACCTGCCTTCACTGCAGGCCGATGTAAACTGGCTTCTCGGGACTAACCCCACCGGTTACTGCTTCGTGACCGGTTTCGGGACCCTCTCGCCGGTAAATATCCATCACCGTCCGTCGGGTGCCGACGGGGTGCCGGAACCCTATCCCGGATTCCTTGTTGGCGGACCCAACACCGTGGTGCTGACCGACTGTCCGCCCACAGTTAACCGTTCAACCTACCCGGCAAAGTCGTACACCGACAGCGAGTGCAGCTACTCCACCAATGAGATAGCCATAAACTGGAATGCGCCGCTGGTGTTCGTGCTTGGCGCGATGGACAGTATGAGGCCATAACTGCGATTGAAAAAAGTAAAAGCTTCTCTGGATTAAACGATTCCCGGAAAAGATTAAATTTAAGCACGCAGATTTAAGTAATCAAGTGATGAGTACCAGAAGAGCTTTTATTAAAAAAGGAGGGTTAACCGCAGGGGGATTGGTCACCGCCACTGCATTAGGGGGCAGCATTATTCAGAAGGAAGGCGGGAATTCCGGCAGGCTGGGAGGCATGAATGGCATCAGGATCACCGGGATGTTCATTGAGCCGATTACTATCAAGCTGGATGAACCATTTCATATAGCACTGGGAGTAATGACCCAAATTGACAATGCCCTTGTTACTGTTGTTCTTGAGAATGGTATTGAAGGTTATGGGGAGGCCGCACCCATCATACAGATCAACGGCGAAAACCAGGCAACCATCCTTGGTACTCTGAACAGTTGCAGGGAGTTTATTGTCGGCCAGGATATTAATAATTACAGGTCAATCGCCTACACCCTGAAGAGTGCTTTCTGGGCCCAGTCAGCCGCCAGGTGCGCCATCGAAATGGCTCTGCTTGACGCATACACAAAAGCCCTGGGGATTCCTTTCTACCGTTTTCTGGGAGGTACTGAGAACAGGATAGAGACTGATTACACTATTTCGATTGTTCCTGCGGAAGAGGCAAAGAAGCAGGCCATTAAACTTGCTGCTGAAGGTTTCAGGGTCATTAAGACAAAAGTGGGGATTAACCTGATGGAAGACATTGACAGGGTGCTCGCAATAAAAGACGGTGCCCCTGGCTGCGGAATTCTGATTGACGCCAACCAGGGTTATGTGCCTAAAACGGCGTTGCGCTTCATCAATGAGGTCCTGAAGCATGGTATTCACCCGGTATTGTTTGAGCAACCGGTTCTGAAGACTGACCTCGCCGGGATGAAATTTGTAAGAGACAACACCGAGGTTCTGATCGGGGCTGATGAATCGGTGTTCACAGCTGCGGATGCCATCGATGTTGTACGAACGGAGTGTGCCGATGTCATTAACATTAAGCTGATGAAGTCGTGTATAATAGAGTCACTTGATATTGCCGCGATTGCACGAAGCGCCAACCTTAAACTCATGATTGGCTGCATGGTTGAAACAAACCTGGGCCTGGCATGTGCAGTTCATTTTGCTGCCGGTGTTGGAGGCTTTGACTTTATTGACCTCGACCCATCCTTTGATGCGGTGAGGTGCCCGGTAAAAGGAGGTCCGGATTACACAGCCCCTTACTGGACAATCGGGCAGGGCAGCGGCCTTGGATTCAGCGGCAGGCAGTAGCCCAGTCGGCAACATTCAGTCAGCAGTAGGCAGTCTTACCAGGCAATAGGCAGTAGGCAGTAGTGGAGTCTTCATTCTAAAATAGGCAGTAGGCAGACAAAACCTGTCGGAAATCGGCAGTTAAAAACATGACTGAAGACTGTGGACTGAATATCAATCACGGACTTTCAAATAATCCCGTAGCGCCGCCACATACTCCGCAAACTTCTTCCTGCCGAGGTCAGTAATACTGCACATTGTCTGCGGATAGCTCTCCCCGAAACTCTTGCTTACTGATATGTATCCCGCATCCTTGAGCTTACCTATCTGCACGCTGAGGTTGCCCGCTGTCGCTTCGGTCTTCTCACGGAGATAAGTAAAGTCGGCCCTGTCGACACTGATAAGTATTGACATTATGGCCAGTCGGAGCTGTGAATGCAGCAGCGGATCAAGCTCCCTGAACGGTGTCATGGCTGCCCTTATTTCTGAGTAAATAACCGGGAATCAGATAACCTGTGATCATAGCCACCGGCATAGCCAGTCCGGATACTGTCTGCCCGCCGAAATGAGCCACCAGCGCCAGTACCCAGAAGGAGACGGCACCCCACATCAGTGGCCTGAACCTTAGTACTGCCCCGGAGATTAACAGAGGCATTGCAGCCAGAAGCAGCATATATTTGCCTATGCTGCCCGTCTCCATCGGGTAGACAATAACAAATATTACTGAAGAGACGAGAAACGCCATCCAGGTCCAGACATATATGGATGTTCCGTATGTGAATACCTTCTCTCTCTTCCCCCTGACAAACCCGTAGATCATCGAGACAAATACCCCGGGGATGACAAGCAGCCAGACATACCAGGAATTGTGCCAGTCTGTCAGCCTCCAGAGAAGAAACTCAGAGAGGCTGCATGCAAATATCAGCCATCCCCAGAAAAGCAGGTGAAAACTGCTCTGCGTGATGCTTACCCTTGTCTTGTTGATCATTTCTGAAATGACCCTGAGGCTTTCCTCCCCTGTCATTAATTCTTCTTCGTTTTCCATGGCTTTTGCTAATTTTACATTGAGTGTTGTTAAAAATATCTTATGCAAATATAAACTGGTTTATGTTGTAAACCTAATTATTTCGTAAATATTTTATTTATTATCTTTCGTGTTTTGTATGTTATTGATTAACTGGCTAATATATTTCTAACTGGATAAGCGATGGGACTGATCAGGATTGAAGATATGGAGTTTTATGCTTTTCACGGCCATTATCGTGAGGAGCAGATAGTGGGCAATCACTTCATGGTTGATGTGACCATTGAGACTGATACCGACAGGGCGGGCAAGAGCGATGAGCTCCGCGACACCCTTAATTACCAGACAGCATATCTCCTGGTAAAGAAGGAAATGGAGACCACCTCAAACCTTCTTGAGCATATTGCCACACGGATACTTGATGCCCTCTACAGAGAGCTGGCCGGTGTTAATAAAGCAACAGTAAAGGTCTCCAAGCTAAATCCCGTGATGGGCGGCCGGATTGGCAGAGTAAGCGTGGAATTGACCAGGTAAGGCTGCTGCGGTTATGGGTGCCAGCTTCGTATTCCGCCCGGAAGACTACGTCTGCCGGACTGTCCGTCTGCCTCTTCAATAAATTGACCTCTCCATGCACTGCGTCCCCTTTTATCTCCTATTTTTGTAATCTTATTTTAACAACCGATGAAAGAATCCGAAGAGATAATAAAGCCTGAATCACAGCATTTTATAGAGCAAGCCATTGAGAAGGACCTGAGTGAGGGGAAGAATGGCGGTCGTGTCCACACCCGTTTCCCGCCCGAGCCCAACGGTTACCTCCACATTGGACATGCCAAGGCCATATGCCTCGACTTCGGGATGGCGGATAAGTACGGCGGTAAATGCAATCTCCGGTTCGATGACACAAATCCTACCAAGGAGGATGTCGAATATGTCGACTCAATCAAGGAGGACATACAGTGGCTGGGCTTTACGTGGGAAGACCGGGAATATTATGCTTCTGACTATTTCGGAAAGCTGTGGGACTTTGCGGTGGCGCTGATCAAGCGGGGCCTCGCCTACGTTGATGACCAGAGTGCCGAGACCATATCAGAACAGAAGGGTACAACCACACAAGCAGGCATGGCCAGCCTGTACCGTGATCGCAGCATTGAAGAGAACCTTGATCTCTTCTACCGCATGAACGAGGGTGAGTTTGAAGAGGGCAGCCGTGTGCTCAGGGCCCGCATCGACATGGCCTCCCCAAACATGCACATGCGTGATCCCATCATCTACCGCATTCTGAAGACCCCACATCACCGCACCGGAACGAAGTGGAAGGTCTATCCGATGTACGACTTTGCTCACGGGCAGAGTGATTACTTCGAGGGCATAACCCACTCTCTCTGCACCCTTGAGTTCGAGGTCCACAGGCCGCTATACGACTGGTTCATCGATCAGCTTAAGAATGATGATTATCGTCCCCGACAGATTGAATTCAACCGGCTTAACCTCACCTACACGGTCATGAGCAAGCGCAAGCTTCTTGAACTGGTGAAGGATGGTGTGGTGAAGGGCTGGGATGACCCCCGCATGCCAACGCTGTGCGGGCTTAGGCGAAGAGGATATACGCCGGAGTCGATCAGGCGTTTTGTTGACCTCATAGGTTACACCAAGGTCGAAGCCATAAATGATGTCTCCCTCCTCGAGTATGCCATCAGGGAAGACCTGAACAAAAGGGCACCACGTGTCTTCGGTGTGCTTAATCCCCTTAAGGTCATCATCACTAACTATCCTGAAGACGCAACCGAGAATATGGAGATTATCAATAATCCCGAGGATGAGACACAGGGAACGCGACTTGTTCCTTTCAGCAGTGAGGTTTATATTGAACAAGAGGACTTTATGGAGAACCCTCCCCACAAGTTCTTCCGTCTTGCCCCGGGGCAGGAGGTGCGTCTCAAGGGGGCCTATATAATCAAATGTACCGGGCTGAAAAAGAATGCTGCTGGTGTAGTTGAAGAGGTGCACTGCACCTATGATCCGGCTACACGCAGTGGCAGACCGGAATCGGATCGCAAGGTCAAGGGCACCCTGCACTGGGTGTCGGCTGCACACGCTCTTGATGCCGAGGTAAGACTGTACGACAGGCTCTTCAATGATGAGGATCCCTCCGGTCACAAGGATGTTGACGCCAGGGAGTTTCTTAATCCCGGCTCACTGACCCTGCTCACCGGCTGCAAGGTAGAACCCTCGCTGTCAGAGGCCGGACCGCTCACCAGGGTTCAGTTCCAGAGGATTGGATACTTCTGTACCGATTATGACAGCCGTCCGGGCAAGCTGGTATTTAACCGTACCGTTGGGTTGAAGGACGCGTGGGCAAAGCAAAATAAGTAGAGAAAACCCGCAAGCCCCGGTTAATAGTCCTCAGTCAGTAGTCGGCAGTCGGCAGCATTCAAATAACTGATAATCTTTACCTTAGACTACATGACCTCATGACGGAGCCTCGCCTGGCGGGGCCACAGACCTCAGACATCAGGACGCCCAGTTGGCATAATTTTTGCGTCATTATCAGGTAATTGCTTTGTTTTTTTCAACTTAAACCGAAGAAACATGAAAACAATTGTCAGATCATTTTCATTGATCCTGCTTGTTGTATTTGCATTTTCTTCCTGTGAAAAAAACTCCGACACAAGCAAAGGAACCGCTAAATTTTCAATCGCTTCGATTGAACAATCCAGCCAGCTAAAATCAGCCTGGGCTGACACCGACATGGTTTCGTACCATCTGCTGGTATCTGTTGAAGACTCTGATGGCTCTTCTGTCCTTACTGATCATCTTGTCCCCGTTTATCTTTTCGGGCCAGGTTACATCAGTGAGGAGCTCGAAATGAATGAAGGAGACTATCGCCTTACAGAGTTTATGCTTATTGAACCCTCGGGCGCGGTGATCGCCGCAACCCCTGTTGAGGGTTCTCCCCTCGCCTATCTCGTCAAGGATCCGCTGCCGCTGGAGTTCAGTATCAGGGGCGGCACTGCCACGATTGTCTCTCCGGAACTGCTGGCGGTGGGCGATCATACACCGGGCGACTTCGGGTACATCAGTTTCGGAGGACAGATAATCAAGCCTCTTGATTTTTACGCTGTCTGCATCATTGACAATCCTCTGAGCATGGCACCGGTACAGCCACCAGTTACCGCTGATCTTACCGTCTTTGCCGGCAACGACTGGCGTTACCGTTTCAGGCTTAAAGCCTCAGTGAACCATCTGATCATAAGAGGAGGGTACCAATACTACACCTTCCTGCTTGAGAAAGAGGGTTACATGCCTCAGAAATTTGAATTCACCGCACGTGAACTGAAGGCAACAACGGAGACCAGCCCCCTCGTGTTGAAGATCCCGTATGACAGCAATCATTGGAAAGTCATGGTGCTGCAGCCCGGTCCGGATGATGGCAATGATGCCATGATTACGAATCTTGATCCCGGGAAGAACCTTGGTGACCACCGGTATTTTGAAGCTACTTTCATTTCAGAACCCATACTTACGGTCATGCGTTCCAATGAAAGTCTGATCTCTTTTGACATGAATGCTTTGCCCAAGTCAGCAACCATTAAGAGGGTAATACTCAACCTCTGGTACGACCTGCCGCTTGTCTGGGACAGCACTATTTTCTATCCGGCCGGAGGAGGAGGCATCCAATGGCACGGAGGAGTGCTGCAGAAGATAATTGAGCCCTGGGAGGAGGATAAGGTGACCTGGAATGAACAGCCGAAAACGACAGAGGCAAACCAGGTCTATATTTCGCCCTTCATCCTTAACACCAATATGATAACGGTAGATGTCACGAAGCTCTATGTACAGGATCCGTTAACGGATGCGGCGGACATTCCGGGTTACGGGATGTTTTTCAGGCTCTGGCCGCAGGAGTGGGTTCCGGGATTCCGGTTTGCCTCAAGTGATTACCCGGAGGCAAGGATGAGGCCGAAATTTACCATCTACTATACATTGCCTTAGTAAAAGACCATTTTGCGGAGAATTGAAGTGCACCGGCAAATGCCGGTGCACTTTGTTTTATTAAGCTGCCGGCGTCTTAAAAATGCAGCCGATACCTTAATAAGTTGAAAATTTTATATATTTGCAGCCTTATTTCAATGCTCCGTGGTGTAATTGGCAACACGTCTGACTCTGGATCAGAAGAGTTCAGGTTCGAGCCCTGACGGAGCAACAAGATTATCAGATACTTAAACACCTCTCCTCGGAGGTGTTTTTTATTTGTTGCTAGGTTCTTGCTGGGTTTTGGTGGATTTTTGATGAATTACCAGAAATCTTCATATTCAGATCCCCTGACTGTTAATCAGGGGGTCCTAGGTTCAAGTCCTAGCTGGGGAGCGAAGCAAGTCAGACCACTTACACGAATTTCGGGTAAGTGTTTTTTTGTTTGGCGCCAGTTTTGGGCCAGCTTTTGGAGGAAATTGAGCCGATTTCACCTTCTTCCCAGTTTACAAAAGACAGATCTAATAAGTTCCATAAATGGAGTTTATTTGACTTGCGTTATTGTCTTTCGTAACTTTATCACAATGAACGGTTAAGATGGCAAGCCTTATCCCGGGATATAATTACGACATCTTTATCAGCTACCGCCAGAAAGACAACAAAGGCGATAAGTGGGTAAGTGAGTTCGTTGAAGTTCTGAAGACAGAACTCGAAGCTACTTTCAAGGAAGATATTTCAATTTATTTCGATGAGAATCCGCATGACCGCCTGCAGGAGACACACAACGTTGACAAGAGCCTTGAAGGAAAGCTGAAGTGCCTTATTTTTATTCCTATCCTCTCCCAGACATATTGCGATCCCAACAGTTATGCCTGGCAGTATGAGTTCCTTCCATTTGTTAAAATAGCTGAAAATGATCGTTTCGGGAAAGATATTAAGCTGAGAAGCGGTAATGTCGCAAGCCGGATATTTCCGATCAGGATACACGATCTTGAGCAGGAGGATTTAAAACTGTTTGAAAACGAGACAGAAAATGTGCTGCGGGCAATGGATTTCATATTCAGAACGGCAACAGGAGTAAATCGTCCTCTCAAGGTTAATGAAGATCATCCTAATGATAACCTTAACAAAACGTTCTATCATGACCAGATAAACAAAGTTGCCCATGCAATAAAAGAGATTATCCAGGGGATGCAGGCAGAGTCTGTCTCGATGGTGCAGGAAAAGGATCAACCTGATAAAGTGTTGAAGACAGTCAGGAAGCATGAGGTAAGGAAGGAACCGGAAAAGCCAGTTAAGGCTGTTAATAGCAAATGGTTGTATGTTGCCGTTATTGCTGTGCTAATAATAATTGCCGTAATTCTTGCGTATCCAAAAATATTCAAAAAGAATGTACTGGAAAAAATGCAGACATCAGGTGAGAGAATTTCTATCGTGGTAATGCCATTCCAAAATAAAACCAATGACAGTGTCTGGAATGTATGGCAGGATGGAATTCAAAGCATTTTAATTACTTCCCTCTCAAACGCCAGAGAATTAAAAGTAAGACAGACAGAATCAATTGCCAGCCTTATTCAAAATAATGGTAACAGTGATTATGCATCTATCACACCTTCTTTTGCGAGAACTATATCACAAAAACTGGATGCGAATGTCTTTGTCATTGGCAGTATAAACCAGGCAGGAACTATAATAAGGATAAATGCGCAGTTGATTGATTCAAACGCAGGTGAGGTATTTAAATCATTCCAAACTGACGGAATAGCAGATAAGATACTTACCATTCTTGATTCACTTGCAGTTGAGATAAAGAATTTTCTGATCATCTCCAATCTTAAAAAAGGAGTATCCTCTGATGATTATCAACTCATTGCATCAACAAATTCTCCTGAAGCATATCGTTTATTTCTTTTAGGCAATAATGCATACAGAAACGCAGATTATCCCACAGCCATTGAAATGTATCTGCAGGCGCTGGACATTGATCCGGATTTTGTTGAAGCAGCGTTGAAACTTTCCATTGCATATTACAATATATATTATTATTACGAGGCCAAAAGATGGTGTCTAAAAGCTTATGAGAAAAGGGACCAGATGCCGCTGCAATTAAAAATAAGTACAAACAGAGTGTATGCCTTACTGTTTGAAAGCCAAATTGAAGAGATCAATTATCTGAGACAATTACAGGGACTTGATGACCTTCTTCCGGAAATTTATTACAGTCTGGGTTATGCTTATTCTAGACTGTTTCAATTCGAAAAGGCAATTCCAGAATATGAGAAGGCACTTGATATATATGACAAGATAGGGATAAAACCAGGATGGGTTTTTAACTATACACAACTTGGTGAAGCGTATAACAAAACGGGGCAATACAAAAAGGAAGAAGAACTATATAAGGAGGCTGAGAAGGATTTTCCCGACAATATTTTTCTGATATCCATGCAATGCCTGCTTGCAGCAGTTACAGGAGACACAGTCAAGGCAGCCAAATATCTTGAGAGGGGAATACAGTTAGGCAAAGCAAGCCCATTTTCCGAAGCGGACAAAGCCGAATATATGGCATTTGGTTTTTCTGATATCGGTAAGGATGCTATGGCAGAGGAACTTTATCGCAATGCACTCTCATTTGAACCTCAAAACCCAAAAAGGTGGAATGATCTTGCTTTCTTCCTGATTGACAAAAAACGGAACATATCTGAAGGAATTGAGCTCGCTGATAAGGCACTGGAATTAAGTCCTGATAATTATGAATTTTTAGATACTAAAGGCTGGGGATTTTATAAGCAGGATAAATATCAGGAAGCATTTGAGATGCTTCAGAAAAGCTGGGACATAAGACGTGTGCAGGCTGTGTATAACCATGGAGCATTTCTTCGTCTCGAAGCAGCAAAAAAGGCTGTTGCCGGGCAAAAGAATAATTAACTTTGTAATAGCAGATGTAAGCAGAGAGGAGTATTATTCGGGACCAATAATCAAGATAGTTCTTTAATATACTAATATATATGCAGTTAGAGTTCAGGTTCGAGCCCTGACGGAGCAACATAAAAAGCCCTCAAAGGGGCTTTTTCTGTTATGGAGGAAGGTCATGCCAGGCTGTGCCCCGCGAATCCGCCAGAAGGCGGAGAAGCGGGGACAAAGCAACAAAAAGACCCGCGATAGCGGGCTTTTTTGTTTGTGACCTCTTAACCGGTCAGGGTTACCCCAAAAACCCAAGACTCAAAAGGATCAGCGGCAGGGTGATAACACTCAGAATGGTTGATACGAAGACGTTCGCTGTTGCTATATCATCATCCTTCCCAAGGATGTTCACCATAATGACCACATTCACCATGCATGGCATGGCCGCCTGCATCACCACCACATTCAGAACCTCCCTTCGGAGCAGATCCGGGAAGAAATAATTCAAGAGGGCAAAAATCCCGATGAGCATGAAAGGAACAACCAGCAGCCTGTTGATTGATAACAGGTACACATTCCTGTTTTTCAACATCTTTTTGCCATCGGCATAATAAAGCATTGCCCCGATATATATCATTGAAAGATAGGTGGTGGTACTGCCCAGGGCGCCAACTGAATCGAGTATTATCGGAGGCAGTTTGACTGAAAGAAGAAACAGCACAAAACCCGATATTATGGCTATAGTGTTGATATTTAACAGCTTCAGCAGGTTGCTTTTTAAGCTTAACCTGTTTCCCGGCGTTACTACGGCCACCCCCACTGTCCACATCAGCATATTTGAAACAAGCACAAAAAGACTGGCATATAGCAGGCCCTCCCTTCCAAACTGTGTCGCTATCAGCGGAAGACCCAGGTAAATAATGTTGCCCAGCATGCTGTGAAGCCTGAAGATAGCCTCGTGACTCCCTCTGAGGCCAAAGAGCTTCGCCACGAGCGTACCCATGAGGAGCATGAAAACGAGGACAAGCAGTGAAAGCAGAAGCGTCTGCATACTGCTCGAAAGAAGCTCCGGTGTCAGGTCAACCTTGCTGAAGTTGGTGAACAGCAAGGCGGGCAGGGTCACATAGAAAATGATCCTCGCCAGCACATCCTTTGAGGCTGCGGTGATTACCTTTGCCCGGGAGGCGGTGATCCCGACCAGAACCAGTATTGCCAGCACTGCAATCTGCCTTAAAACCACTTCCAATGCCATACAAATGATATTTTAAGTACCGTGCTGAGGGACCATCGCCACCGAAGTTAAAGCCTGACCTAAATCTCCTTGCACCCGGTTTTTAAAAGTCCGAATTTATGATTTTTCTTTCTGATATGGCCTTTCTGAGGAAATATAGCCTCATATCATCACGGGCAGAAAGTATAATATATCATCATCTGCCCTTATATTTGTTCCATCCGTAATACTTACTTCGAGGAGATAGACGGCAACAGGAGATCCTGAACATAGCGCACAAAAATATAAGACAGTAAAAGCAATTGATATTAATCCCTAATTGATTCATACTGACATATGAAAAGTCTCAAACAATTTTCAACCGTGGTACTGCTTGTCAGTGCCATGTTTTATTTCATGCCTCAGGCACAGGCACAGGTATCCGTTCCTCTGCCCGAAAAACACTTCGGGTTCATACCAGGTTCAGATTATAATCTGTTCACCTACGAAGAACTGATAGACTATCTCATGAAACTTGACAGGGCCTCTGCGATGGTCAGCATGGAAGAGATAGGCACCAGCCCGATGGGCAGAAAGATGTACATAGCATTCATCTCATCTGAGAAGAATATAAAGAACCTGCCAAAGCTGCGTGAGATAAACAGGGAGCTGGCTCTTAACCCGTCCCTTCCCGAAGCGCGCAAGAAAGAGTACCTGGCTGACGGCAAGGTCTTCTTCCTTGCCACCCTCTCAATGCACTCATCAGAGGTTGCTCCGTCACAGGCTGCACCTCTGATTGCATACCAGCTGGCAACAACCACCGATCCCCTGGTAAAAAAGTACCTTGATGATGTGGTTTACATGATGGTGCCGTGCCATAACCCTGACGGTATGGATCTCATTGTTGAGAATTATAAGAAATACAGGGGCACACAGTATGAGGGGGCCTCGCTGCCACAGGTATATCACAAGTATGTGGGACACGATAACAACCGTGACTTCATCAGCCTCACCCAGGAGGACACAAAGGCTATAGCTCGCATCTGCAACCTCGACTGGTTTCCGCAGGTGATGGTGGAGAAGCACCAGATGGGCTCAACGGGCATCCGATATTTTGTTCCGCCGGCCCATGATCCCATTGCCGTGAATGTTGACGGAGAGCTCTGGTCATGGACTGGCGTCTTCGGAACCAATATGCTGCGTGACCTTACTGGAGCAGGCCTCACCGGGGTGGGTCAGAAGACCATTTTTGACATGTACTGGCCTGGCTCAACGGAGACCTGCATCTGGAAGAATGTCATCGGCATGCTCACCGAAGCAGCCAGCGTGCGTGAGGCATCACCCATCTATATCGAGCCCAACGAGCTGCAGGCCAGCGGAAAGGGGCTATCAGAGTATGACAAGAGCATCAACTTCCCCGTACCGTGGCCGGGAGGGTGGTGGCGACTGGGTGACATCGTCAGGCTTGAGATCGAATCGACACTCTCAGTCATCAAGACTGCCTCACTGCACCGGAGTGACATCCTGCGCTTCAGGAACGAAATCTGCCGCAGGGAGGTGGATAGAGGCCGCAGCGAGCCGCCTTACTATTATGTGGTGCCGGCCGGACAGGCCGACCAGAGCGAACTCATCCACTTCGTCAACCTGATGAGAGAGCATGGAGTAAACGGATACCGGCTCACGGCAGATCACACCCTTGACGGTACCAACCTAAAGGCAGGCGACTTTGTCTATCCCCTGGCACAGCCTTTCAGGTCTTTTCTAAAGGAGGTGATGGAGAAGCAGGAGTTCCCTGTCAGACATTACACCCCCGGCGGAGATGTGATAAGACCCTATGATGTGACAAGCTGGTCACTGCCTCTTCACAGGGGACTGCAATCGCTCGAGATCACCTCACGCGACAAGGTTTTTGAAGGCAAAATCAAACTGTTTGATGAAGAGTATGCTCCCCTGCAGAAGAGTTACCGTCTGCCGGCAGTCTTCCCCGTAACCAGCAACGGCAGCTTCATGGCTGCCTTCATGGCTGCCGGGAAAGGCATGAAAGTGAGTCGTCTTGACAGTGAAGTGCAGATTGAGGGAAAAATACTTGGAAAAGGCAGCTTCGTTATTAGCGGCGGTGATGCCACAACCCTGGCCACCATTGCAAAAGAGGCATGCACAGAGCCGTTCTACGCCGGCGGGGCAGGCACCCTCCCGGCAACAGAGGTCACCATCCCGCGGATTGCACTCGTGGAGACATATTTCAGTGACATGGATGCCGGATGGACACGATACCTCTTTGACACATACAGTCTGCCCTATGTGATTATCCGTCCGGGCGAATTTGCTGATGCAGACCTCGAAGGAGAGTATGACATTATTATCTTCCCCAACTCACAGAAGAATATACTCATGACCGGCAAGCCCGGCTCCGACGGCGGAGCATACATGAGCAGCTATCACCCTGACTACCAGAAGGGAATGGACAAGAAGGGATTTGAAAAGCTGCTGCTCTTCATCAACAACGGCGGCATGGTCATAGCGTGGGGACAGTCGACTGATCTCTTCACCGGTCTTCTTGAGATGACGCGTGACGATGCAACCGAAGAATTTACGCTGCCCTTTGCCAACACAGCCGACCAGGCAAGAAGGGACGGACTCAGCATTCCCGGATCGCTTGTGCGCCTTGAACTGAAGGAAGATCATCCCCTCACCTACGGCATGCCGGCGTCGGCAGGCGTCTTTTACAGGGGTAATCCTCTCTTCACAACCACCGTTCCCAGGTTTGACATGGACCGCCGGGTCATAGGACATTTTCCCGAAAAGGGAATACTGCTCAGCGGTTACTGCGAGAAGGAGGAGCTGATGGCGAACAGGCCGGCAATGATATGGCTCAGGAAAGGCAAGGGACAGCTTGTTCTCTACAGTTTCAACCCGCAGTTCAGGGCATCGACACAGGGAGCATACAAGCTGCTCTTCAATGCGCTGTTCCTGCCTCCGGTGGAATAGAAGGAATATTAATTATAATGACACAGCTAATTGGAGCCTGTATCCGGCTGAACAGCAACAGTTCTAAACCATGAAAATTCTGATAATTGAAGATGAACCCAGGGTGGCCTCCTTCATCAAGGAAGGGCTTGAAGAGAAGGACTATGAGACGGAGGTGGCATATGACGGGCTGTCCGGAGAAAAGGCGGCTTTGGAGCCTGGTATTGACCTGGTTATCCTTGACCTGATTATCCCGGGGAAAAGCGGAATTGAGGTATGCAAAAGCATTAAATCAGCTAATCCTGATCTTCCTGTCCTGATGCTGACCGCTCTTGGCACCACAGCCGACAAGGTTACCGGGTTTGATGCCGGTGCCGACGACTATCTTGTCAAGCCTTTTGATTTCCCCGAATTACTGGCAAGGATCAAATCATTGCTTAAAAGAAAAACCCCGGCATCTCAGCAGCCGGAATCACTGAAGGTGGCGGATCTTGAACTTGATCTCCGCAGGATGGTAGCAATACGCGGAGGCCGTGTGATTGAACTTACTGCCAAGGAATTTGCCCTTCTTGAATTCTTTATGCGTAACAGGGGGAGAGTCCTCTCGCGCGTTGACATATCGGAGAAGGTCTGGGAGATAACCTATGATACAGGCACCAATGTAGTTGAGGTCTACGTCAATATCCTCCGGAAAAAGATCGACAGGGATTTTGAACCCAAATTGATACACACCCGGATCGGCCTGGGTTATATCTTCACTGACCAGTAATGAAAATACGCCAGAAACTGACACTGCAGTTCTTCCTGATGGCAGGAATAATAATGGTCCTTTTTTCCCTGACCGTATATTTCCTTTCAGCCAGGTACAGGTATGACGATTTCTTCCAGAGGCTCGAGAGCAGGGCAAACAGTACCGCCAGGCTGCTCATTGAAGTGGAGGAAATAGATGCCGAGCTGCTAAGTAAGATCGAAGAGGACAACCCGGTCAGCCTGCCCGATGAAAAAATAATAATCATCGATAATAATAACAATGTTGTCTATACCACTGATTCCCGCAATGTCATATTGTATGATGAATCTCTCCTCTCCAAAGTAAGGCTTGAAGGCAAAGTCAGGACACGCAGCGGCAGGTATGAGCTGATGGGCTTGCTCTTCGCCGAGGAAGAAGACAGGTTCGTGGTTCTGTCTGCGGCAAGGGATATCTTTGGATTCGATAAGCAGAAAAACCTCAGGATGGTTCTCCTGCTGCTGAACGGAATCTTCCTGCTTCTTTATTATCCGGCAGGCTGGCTTTTTGCTGCAAGAGCCTTCTCTCCCATCTCAAGGGTTGTTGAGAGGGTTGAGGATATATCAATTACAAGTCTTAATCTACGGTTGGATGAGGGTAACGGGAAGGATGAGCTTGCCCACCTGGCCAACACTTTCAACCTGATGCTGGAAAGGCTCGAGACTGCTTTCGCGGTTCAGAAAGACTTTATTTCAAACGCATCGCACGAACTCCGTACTCCGCTGACGGCAATCACGGGTCAGCTTGACGTTCTGCTGATGAAAGAGCGCTCAACACAAGAATACCGCGATGCCACCGTTGCAGTACTTGAAGACATTAAGAACCTCAACAGGCTAATAGACAGGCTCCTGCTTATGGCACATGCAAGTTCCGAAAGTGCAAAAACCGGTTTCCGGGAGGTCAGGATTGATGAAATCCTCTGGCAGTCACGTGAAGAGCTGCTGAAGTACGAACACGGGTATACTGTAAACATATCCCTTGATGAAACCATCTCTGACATGGAGAACATGATGGTTCTGGGTGATGATCAGCTTTTGCGGTCAGCGGTAACGAACATAATGGAAAACGGATGCAAATACTCCCCTGACAAATCAGTTGATGCAGACCTGAGTTTCTCTGACAACAGGTTGTCAATCAAATTTAAAGACAGTGGGCCAGGCATCGCTGAGGCCGACATCGGGCGTATCTTTGAACCTTTTTACCGGGGCATGGTGGCCGGGAAAATCAAGGGTCACGGTATTGGCCTTTCACTGGCAAAAAAAATCATCGATATACACCAGGGTGAGATTACTGTCGTTTCAAAACCTGGCATTGGCACGGAAATATCCATATCACTTCCGCCGGCGCCACCCAGGTAGTTTTCAGATAGATGACATTCAACTGGGTTTTATCCCGGGAGTACCCATGCAGATTTTGGGCAGATCCTGCTCAGGCAGGCATAAATCCGGGACCACACAGGCAGGTTTTCGCCAGATCCTGCTCAGGCAGGCATAAATCCGGGACCATCCGGCAGATTTTAATCGGATTTTAATCCGGTTTTAATTTCTTCTTTATCCCGCCACCATATCTTGTGACCCTGTTTAACCCTGAGAAGGCAATCAGCTTTCCTGAAGGTTATAATCAGAAAGCATACCCTGCGGAGACGCCGGGAAGATTGCGATAGTATCTGTTATTCAAAAATTCTGTTTTTTAATTCTGACAGGAGGTGCGGGGTGCCGCACCTCTTTTTTTTTAATGCTCTCTGATGCATTTTCCCTGTCCTGAACTGAAAGGAATATCTAAAATCATTGCTGAAATAAGTAACTAATATATTATTTGTCAATAAGGAGGGGACTGCCATGTACGTGCTTAACAGCCCGCGGCAGGATTACAGTATTGACGGCTGGTTCATGGAAACCATAACGCTGTAAGATTAATATGAAATGGGGGTGAAAAGCCAAGCCACTAGGCAGCCGGCTTGTTTTTCTGGGTGTGGAAATAGGTAAGTCCGTTCAGCTCCATCATACCCACAAGCTCCAGGCCAACCTCCTTGAGGAGACTTGTAACGGCTCTCTTGGTCAGGTACCTGTTTGTCTTCGAATCAATAAAGCTGTACATCCTGTTAATGAAGGGGATCCTCGACTCAATGCCGTTCTCATAGGCTTCAGCCTTTTCCGACTCCTGCCTGGGAAGGTTGCTGTATTTATCCGAAAAACCGTTCTGTGACTTGTTGTCTACAAAACACCCAATGAAATTACTGTTGTTGGGAAGAAGCTCCTTTATCTGTTTGAGAAAATCCCTTATCTCCCTTACATGGTTAAGCTGCCTCAGGGTAATGACCGTCTGTATTCCCCTCATATCCTCGGCATCATAGAAATAGTGACGTGATGAAGGAATGACCAGCATACCTGACTCCCTTATCAGGCCGAGGCGGTCAAGGTAGTCTATCAGGCTCTGACGTACTTCAATATCAAGCTCATCAAAAAGATGCATGAGCCCGCTGTCCCTTAATGACAATTTCCTCGGGCTTACCTTGATGGACTGATCTCTGACTACGTCTGAATTCAAACCGATCACTTCTTTATCTGTTATCTTTTTAATATCCTTTCTCACGCAAATCCTGTGCCACTCTTCATAAACAATATCCGGTACAAGGAAATTAACATGTCGAAGATATTGACTGTTTATAATAACACCTAAGCTATTTTGATGTTCATATGACACTCTTTGACTAACGGACGAAAAACGAAGATATGCAAAATAAAAGCACAAGTCAACTAAATCATTCAGGAGTTTTTCTGTCCGGAAAAGGGAAGGTTCATAGCCCCGCCGGAGAGGCGCCGGAGCCCTTCCGGAGCCGTAAAAATCAGTGTTCAATGCGGAATTCCCTATAACCCGCCGGCGGATGCTCGGTCACCTTTGCAGAATCGACAAATCCGACCCCCGGTCCCTTCCGGCACCAGGCGGCAAAGCCTGCAAGCTGCTCCCGGGTACCCTCAGCTTCGATAGAGACGCTACCGTCAGGAAGATTCTTCACGAAACCGGTAATATCCCTGCTCCATGCCTCGCGGGCTGCACTCCACCGGAAGCCCACACCCTGAACCATCCCGGTGACATGTATCCTGTATAGAATTTTACTTTCTGGTCCCATTAGGCAAGACGGGTTTGAACAGATGAAAGTATTTTTTGAATTTCACCTCCAATTTAAGTTAAATTTACACATTTTCCGACTGGATCCTGTCACAGCCGGACAGGTTCAAATAATTGATATGATGATCCGTATAAAAAACAGGAGGGGAGGATGAGGAAGAGATGGAAAATAATTATTGCAGCATCCGGAGTAATTGTCTTCGTCCCGCTGTTTTTCATCTCCTCTGTCTACGCAGGCATACTGGGCAAACTGCCGGGCAAGAAGGATCTTCTGAATTACAAGAACACTACAGCTTCCGTTGTTCTGTCTGCTGAAGGGGAGCTCATCGGCAAATTCTATTCCGAGAACAGGACAGAGGTATCTTCCGACCAGGTACCCCAACACCTGACCGAAGCGCTGGTGGCAACCGAGGATGCCCGTTTCTACGAACATTCAGGTATCGATTCGAAGTCTCTCTTCAGGGTCCTTTTCAAAACCATCCTCTTTAACGACAGGAGTTCAGGAGGTGGAAGCACCCTCACGCAGCAGCTGGCGAAAAACATGTACGGAAGAAAAGATTACCTCATTCTCCCGCTTTTTCTTAACAAGACCAGGGAGGTGCTTCTGGCGCGGAGAATTGAAAAAGTCTATTCCAAGGAAGAGATACTGAGCCTCTACCTGAACACCGTCTCTTTCGGTGAGAACCTGTATGGAACAGAGGCTGCATCAAGAAGGTATTTCAGTAAAAAGACAGCTGATCTCAAAATTGAGGAGGCAGCCGTCCTTGTAGGTATGCTTAAGGCTAACACCTCCTTTAACCCGCGTCTCTATCCTGTCAACGCCCTTAACAGAAGGAACGTGGTTCTGAAACAGATGGAAAAATACGGTTATCTGGAGAAGGAGCTGTCCGATTCCCTCTCTGCCCTGCCGCTTAACCTCAATTACAACAAGACAGACCTTTCCGGTCCGGCTGATTATTTCATGGTAAAGGTAAGGAACGAGGCAGACCGCATCCTCAGTGAGATCACCTGGCTTCGGGGCACCAGCTGGGATATTGAGAGGGACGGACTTATTATCAACACCACACTGAACCTCACGTTACAGAAGTCTGCCAGCCAGGCCTTTGCTACCCATCTGACAAAGATGCAGAAAAGGATTGATGACCAGTACCGCTCCTCGTCGGGCAAAAGAGCCCTGAGAGAAATCCCTGACAGTCTAAAGCAGATGATGACCACGCTGCACGCAGGTCTGCTTGCCCTTGATCCGGCAACAGGTGCCGTAAGGGCCTGGGCCGGAGGAATCGACTTCCGTACACAGCCTTATGATCAGATACTGGCACGGAGGCAACTGGCATCGGTCTTCAAGCCTTTCATATTTGCGGCAGCCCTGGAAGAGGGAATGGATCCATGCCGCTACCTCGACAATGACTCCGTGACTCTGTCCGGCTTCAACGACTGGAGTCCGGAGAACTACAACCACTCATACGGAGGCAAGTATTCTCTTGCCGGGGCCCTGGCTCAATCGATGAATATCCCTACATTCAGCCTCTTCATGCTGATTGGCTTTGACCAGGTTGACAGGATGTGGAATAAGATGGGGTTTTCATTTCCCCTGGTTGATACGCCGTCTCTGGCCATGGGCACAGCCGAGGCGAGCATCCTCGAGGTAGCGCTGGCTTATGCCTCATTCGCCAATGGCGGGCTCCTGGTCACTCCCCGCTATATTGAGTCGATCATGGCATCTGACGGCAGTCTTCTGTGGCAGAGTCCTCCTCCTGCCGAAGGTGAGCGGGTATTGTCAGAAAGATCAGCCCTTCTCATGGGTGCAATGATGCAGAAGGCCATCAGGGAGGGAACCGGCTCTTCAGTGTACAGTGTCTATGGCGTGACAATCCCTCTCGCCGGTAAGACGGGCACCTCACAGAACTATGCTGACGCCTGGTTTGCCGCCTTTAACCCCGGCCTTGTGATCGTAAGCAGGGTGGGAGCCTCCTCTCCGGCAATACACTTCAACAGCGGCAGCAACGGCTCAGGCAGTGCCCTTGCCCTGCCGCTCGTGGCCCTGACACTGAAGAAGGCGGAGACAGACCCCGAGCTGATGCAGATGATAAACAGACCCTTCCCGGTGCTCCCGCCTGAACTCGCCGGGGCACTTGACTGCCCTGACTTCAGGGATAAGAACTTCTTTGACCGGCTGATTGACATTTTCAGGGAAGATGATATAGATTATGAAAGAGCCGGCAAACGCAAACGCCCGTTCCGGAAAAGGATCATCCGCAGATAATATTCATCAAAACTTCATCTGCATTCTGTTTCTTGCGTCGTCAGAGTGCAACCCATAAAAACATTTACAATATGAAAAGAATCGTATTAATCGTAATGACGGCATCATTCCTCCTTAGTATGGGAGCATGCAACGAGACCGGAAATCCGGGGGACGGTAACGGAAGAGTAGTGATTAAGGTAACTGACGCCCCGTTCGATATCAGCGCCATAGAATCAGCCACCGTTACAATAACCAGGGTCGAAATCAAAAAGGTGGGTGACGGCATCAGTGACGGCAATCCTTTCGTGACACTTTCGGATGATACCGTTACCATTGACCTCATAGACCTCAGGAACGGGATTACCGAGACACTCCTTGAAATGGATATACCGGCAG
The DNA here is from genome assembly GCA_963696805.1 of uncultured Rikenellaceae bacterium. GTDB lineage: Bacteria > Bacteroidota > Bacteroidia > Bacteroidales > VadinHA17 > SR-FBR-E99. The sequence continues at coordinate 26,580 of CAVOLF010000003.1, read as the reverse complement.
GGGAATATGACATGATAAGGCTCTATGTTGATGAGGCAGGACTTAAACTCAGGGATTATGATGATCCTTACAGGGTGAAGGTACCGAGCGGGAGCCAGACAGGAATAAAAATCAAGATATATCCATACCTGGAGGTTGCCGAAGGACTCACCTCTGAACTGCTTCTTGACGTGGACCTCTCACGGTCATTCATTCTGAGAGGCAACATACACAACAACAACGGATTCATATTCAAGCCGGTAATCAGGGCGGCTAACCTGACCACTGCTGGACGCATTGAGGGGATGGTGACTGACACCGCTGACGTGAAGATAAAGGAAGCCACCCTCTGGCTGGAGCAGGATACCGTGATGGCCACAGCCTTTGCCGACACCCTGGGATTCTATGCAATCATCGGAATTCCTGCAGGCACCTATTCAATCTCAGCCACAAAAGAGGGGTATGATACCGTCCGTTTTGACGGGGTGAAAATCGTTGCGGGGAACAAAACAGTCAGGAATTTTGAGCTGACAAAAAAATAACAGCCAGATTTGGTTTATAATGAGCTGAATAAAGGCCGTGCTTTGAAGCACGGCCTTTGTTTTTGATCTGAAATTTGCTAAATTTGGATGTTAACCCTGAAACGGCGCCGGTAAAACTATGCCGGACATTAAAACTGAAAATCAAGGCGACAAATGAAAAAAAAGAGAATCCTGTTGAATGCTGCGATGCTGGCAGGAGCGCTGCTGATAGTCATTTCCTGCGCGGTTAACCCCGTCACCGGGAAGAAGCAGCTCATGTTTATGTCTGAAGCCCAGGAGGTTGCTCTCGGCATCTCTTATGATCCCCAGGTCCTTTCAACGTTCGGGATGTATGACGACCCTGGGCTGCAGGCATTAGTTCAGGCCAGGGGCACTGAGATGGGTAAGATCTCGCATCGCCCTAACCTTGAATACCATGTGAAGGTAGTGGACTCCCCTGTGGTGAATGCCTTTGCCGTGCCCGGCGGTTTCATTTACCTTACCCGTGGAATTCTTGCACAGTTTAATAATGAAGCTGAACTGATGGGGGTTATCGGCCATGAGATGGGCCATATTGCGGCTCGTCACTCCGTCAGCCAGATGACAAAACAACAGCTAGGAACATTACTTCTGATAGGTGGCATGATAGCCTCCGAAGAGTTCGCCAATTATGCCCAGTATGCCATGCAGGGTATGGAGCTGCTCTTTCTCAGCTTCAGCCGTGACAACGAGCGTGAGGCAGATGCACTCGGTTGTGAATATGCCACAAAAATGGCATATGACGGGACCAAGATGGCCGACTTCTTTCAGGTGCTCAACAAGATGAATATGGCCTCGTCCCATGGCGGTGTCCCAACCTTCCTCTCAACCCATCCTGATCCGGGTGACCGCCAAAATGCAGTCCTCAGAGACTCCAGGGCATGGCAGGACAGTCTGGACCTGCCATTATACAAGGTTAACGGCGACTCATACCTGAAGCTTATTGACGGTATGATTTACGGAGAGGACCCCAGGCAGGGCTATACCGATGATAATACCTTCTTTCACCCGGAGATGAAGTTTAAGTTCTCATATCCGGTTGGCTGGACTCTCACTAATGCACCCACTAATGTTACCGTACAGCCTGCTGACGGCAAGGCACTGATGCTCTTTACCCTCTCAAACCAGAGGTCGCTGCAGGCGGCTGCAGACTCAACCCTGGCACAGTACGGACTGAAACTGCAGCGTGCAGAGAGAAGAACCGTAAATGGCATGCCTGCAATAGTAGCCCTTTCGAAGCAGGAGAGCCAGAACCAGTCGACAGGTGCTGTCAGTGTCACTGCCGTACTCTCATACATCATTGAATACGGACAGTTGTACTTTGTGTTCCACAGTGTGGCAGCCGAAGCCGACTTCCCGAATTACGCCACTATCATGGAATCATCGATGAAGACATTTGCCAGACTGACAGATCCTTACAGGCTGAATGTGAAGCCTAAAAGTGTCAGTGTGGAGACAGTTCGGCGTAACGGAACCCTGGCCAGTGCATTCGACTCCTACGGCGTCAGCCAGGAGATGATGAATGAACTGGCGCTGCTGAATAACATGGAGCTTAATGACCAGGTACAGGCCGGCAAGCTAATTAAAATTGTAACAAAATAATTCCTCAGAAATTGGCAGAAACTTACTACAGAAAATCAGATCTCCAGGCCTGGATGGACAAATACAGGCTGACGGTGAAATACCTCGTGACAGCCATAGCAGTGATTTTTCTCCTGGTAACATCACTTTTCCAGATCGGCCCTGAAGAGGTTGGTATCATTACACGCTTCGGCAAGTATGTGCGAAAGGTGGAACCGGGGCTGAACCTTAAAATCCCGGTCGTTGAGCGTCTCTACAAGGTCGCAGTAGAACGTCAGCAGAAGGAGGAGTTTGGCTTCCGCACCACCCAGCCAGGGATAAAGTCGGAATATACCAAGGTGGGTACGGCAGATGAATCCCTCATGCTCACCGGTGATCTTAACCTTGCTGACGTAGAATGGATCGTTCAGTACCGGATTGAAGATCCGTTCAGCTATCTTTTCAGGGTCAGGGAGCCGGTTACAACGCTCAGGGACATATCTGAAGCATCAATGCGCGAGATAGTCGGTGACCGCACGGTTAATGAGGTGCTTACGGTAGGAAGAGCTGAAATCGCCATGAGCGTACACCAGAAAGTCCAGTCATTATGCACGGAGTATTCTCTCGGGATAAGGATTGAGCAGGTTGTGCTCCAGGATGTTAACCCTCCTGACCCCGTCAAGGATGCCTTCAATGATGTCAACCAGGCCCAGCAGGAGAGAGAGACTCTTATAAATCAGGCACGTTCTGAATACAACAAGGTTATTCCCAAGGCAAAGGGTCAGGCCGAAGAGACCATACAGCGTGCCGAGGGTTATGCCACTGAGAGGGTGAATAATGCACTCGGCGAATCTGCACGGTTCAACGCCCTCTACTTCGAATATATCAAGGCTCCCGAAGTGACCAAGAGAAGAATTTATCTTGAGACCATGGAGGAGGTCATCCCTAAGCTGGGACATAAGATCATTACCGATGAAAGCGGTAACAACGTGTTGCCCCTTCTGCAGATGCAACTCACTTCAAACAAGTAACAGATGTCCCCGAAAAATACCAGAACAATAGTAGTAGTCTCCATACTGGCAGTTGCCCTCCTGCTTATTCTTGAATGCGTTTACATGGTCAGGGAGACGGAACAGGTTGTGATAACACAGTTTGGCAAACCTGTCGGAAAGCCCAAAATTACGCCCGGACTGAAGGTGAAAGCGCCCTTCATTCAGAAAACCAATTATTTCGAAAAGCGTTACATGGAATGGGACGGTGATCCCAACCAGGTTCCTACCAAGGATAAGAAATTCATCTTCGTTGATGCCTACGCACGCTGGCAGATAACCGATCCCCTACAGTTCTTCAAGAGACTGACGGATGAGAGAGGAGCCCAGTCGAGGCTGGCAGACATCCTCGATGGTGAGACGCGTGATTACATTGCAGGACATAACCTGGAGGAGATAGTGCGTTCGGTAAACAGGACCCCGACCTCATCAGGACTGATAGGCGAAGAGGCAGGTGACACCCTCTCTGATATTGAGACCGGAAGACTTGCCATTGAAAAGATGATACTGATCTCTTCCAATGACAAGGTAAAGGACCTGGGGATAGTGATACTTGATGTCAGGATCAAGCGGCTGAACTATGTTGAGGAGGTGCGGACGCAGATATATGAGAGGATGAAGAGCGAGCGCTTCCGCATTGCCGAACGGTTCAGGTCAGAGGGCCAGGGTGAAGCCTCGAAGATAAACGGAGAGAAAGAGCGTGACCTGAAGACCATCCAGTCGGAGGCTTTCCGTACGGCGGAAGAGATTCGCGGCCGCGCTGATGCCAAAGCGGCAGCCATCTATGCCAGTGCCTATGACAAGTCATCGTCCGCAAGAAGCCTGTACGGCTTCATGAAGTCAATGGAGGCCTTTCGCATGACCTTTGACTCTACTACTACAGTTATTCTGTCAACCGACAGCGAACTTTACAGATACCTGGTTGATTTTAACTAGGCAGCGCTGACCTGCTGCCCGGATAATTTTAAGCTGACAGTCACCTTCCATGTCCATGGATAGGCATTGTTGGTCAACACCTGGCGTACGTATATCAAAACAAGCTTGGCAAATGGCTGTTCCGGACTTAAATTAGTCCTGAAAACAAGTCGTGAGCGGTTGCAAAACCATCACACGAGGAACAGAAATGAAACCATATTATCAGATAACAGCGGAAGAGATAGGAATTGTCCTGCTCCGGAAAAGAAAGATTGCCAAAGCACTTCGCAGGTGGTTGCGTGAAAAAGGTTTGTCCTACGAGTACAATTTTTACATCCAATAATCTTTCAGGTACAGGTTCTGTTTAAATTTTCCGGAGTTATAAGGGGGGTGTCTCAAAAAGACACCCTCTTTATCTTTGCTGTACTGCAAATACAAAAGGCCGCAGTCGACGAAGACTGCAGCCCCTGTTTTGTGATATTTGCATGCGGCACCCGGTTTATCCCCTGTCAGGAAAGAGCCTGCGCCACCAGTAATATTTCTTAATTCTTGCCATAATGTGATTGCGTGCAAAATTGCAAACAATTTCTATTACAACGAAAGAATTGACATATTATTTTTTCAGCAGATCGCGTATTTCCTTCAGAAGAACAACCTCTTCGCTCGGAGGAGGAGGAGGAGGAGGAGCGGCCGTAGCAACTTCTTCCTTCTTCTTTAGACTGTTCATGGCTTTAATCACCATGAAAATACAGAAGGCGACGATCAGAAAGTCAATTATGTTCTGAATGAACATTCCGTAATTGATTGAGACTTCGCTGACGGCGGGTTGAACTACGGTGGCTCCTTCCATAACGGCATCCGTGCCTTTCTGCAAAATAGCCTTGAGGTTCGTGAAATCGACCTTCCCGAGCAGCATGCCCAGGGGTGGCATAAGTACGTCATTCACAAGTGATGTGATGATCTTGCCGAAGGCGACGCCGATAATTATACCTACGGCCATGTCGAGCATGTTGCCCTTGACGGCAAACTCCTTGAACTCTTTTACTATTCCCATAATCTTTAGGTTTTTGGTTAAATAATACAATCAGGTTAGCATGACTCAAATATATAAAAATGAACGATAACATTATTGGGTGGTTTAATGATAAACCCACCATTGCATAAGTAGCTTTTCTTGAAAATTTTAACTATCTTACAGGTTCGTTTTACGAAAAGCATATTTGAGAAATTTGAATATTAACCAAATAAATTTAAGATCATGGCAGTATTAAAAGTTATCGAACTCCTTGCATCATCACCCGTAAGCTGGGAAGATGCAACAGCCTCTGCCGTAAAGACGGCAGCCAAGACAGTAAAGGAAATACGTTCCGTATACGTAAAGGACCAGAGCGCGGTAGTGGTCAAGAACAAGATCACTGAATACCGTGTTGTAGTAAAGATTTCTTTTGAAGTAGTTTAATTGAAACATACAAATTATGGGATTAATTTCATTCATTAAAAACGCAGGTGCTAAAGTCTTTAAATCTGAAGAAAAGCGTGAAGAAGAAAAGGCAAATCTCATCATGGAACATATCAGAAAGTTCGGTTTCGACGTCAGGGCAGTCAAGGTGACCGTTGATGATGAGAAGGTTATCCTTCAGGGGAAGGTTGACACACTAGCAAACAAAAACAAAATCATTGTTACGGCCGGGAACGTCAATGGCATTTCCGTGGTTGAAGATCATCTGCTCGTCATTGCCCCGGAGCCTGTCAAGCCTCCTGAGCCGGAGAAACAGTTCTATACTGTGAGAAAAGGAGACTATCTCTCCAAGATCGCAAAGGAGGTATACGGCGATGCCAGGAAGTATCCGGTCATCTTTGAAGCCAACAAACCGATGCTTAAAGATCCTGATCTGATATATCCCGGGCAGGTGCTGGTGATACCGCCGCTGAAGTAAGAGAATAACAACCAGAACTGTTGTTTCAAAGGGTGCCTCATACATGCACCCTTTGTTTTTTACAACACAACAAATCGGTATATCTTTTGTTATATTTGTAGCCGTGAAAATTATCCGATCCATATCACCCTTTATATCGGTCCTGCTGATGATGCTGATCCTGTCAGGCAGCTTTGGATATACCCTTGTCCGTCATACCTGCCAGCATTGCGGAACAGACGAGGTGGTTGCCACTTTCACTGGGAACGGTGAGGAGAGCAGTTGCTGCTGCAGTCATGCTGCCGGAGTAATGCATCATCCACACAGCACGTACGAGATGATCATCTCGGATGATTGCTGCTCACATGAGGCCGAAAGGGTTGTGACTGACGAACTGTTGCGTGCGGAGGTTCAGAATGAAATTCTGCCATACTTCCTTGCCGCAACCGTAGTAGCCGTCATACAGGATCAACCATTGAAGAGCGTCCATCAATTTGTCAATAACAAGTCGTTTCACTGCGGGCGCGACCTGACAACAATGCACTGTCAGATTATCTCCTGAATCATTCATAGGGACAACAAATTGCGGGGTCGGGGTGTAACATGGCTCGCCGCATAATGTTGTGCAAGTACCTGGACAGAAGTTGCATACAACGACTCTGCGGGTAGAAAACAATCCTGTTTACATTACATTTTTCCCTATGAACCAGATAAAAATAATAATACTAATATTGATGATGCTCATCCCGGCCTCCCTCCTCGGACAGGGGAAGATAGAGGGCAAGGTGATGATCGCTGGTGGCGGCGGATCGCCTGACAGCATATCCCTTCCCGGTGCAAACGTCGTATGGGCAGGCACTGCCACCGGCACCTCCACAAATCCTGCAGGATACTTTACTCTCAAGAAAACAAGAGGCAATGACCTGCTGGTAGCAAGCTTTGTCGGTTACAATCCGGATACGGTAATGATCGCACCGGGCGATGAGTATGTGGAATTTTTCCTTCAGGAGAACAGCATGATCGGAGAGGTCACCGTCATCGGTCGCGCCACCGGCGCACATATAGACCGTGATGCAACAATCGCGACCGTAAACATCACTGCGGCTGAGCTGTGCAAGGCAGCCTGCTGCAACCTCTCAGAGAGCTTCGTCACCAACCCGTCGGTTGACGTCAACTACGCCGATGCCGCAACAGGGGCAAAGCAGATACAACTGCTGGGCCTTGCCGGATCCTATGTTCAAATTCTTACGGAGAATATCCCGTCCATTTACGGCCTCGGGGCAGCTTACGGACTGAGTTACATCCCGGGACCATGGATGGAATCAATACAGGTCTCCAAAGGTACATCCTCGGTGCGCAACGGCAATGAGTCGATAACGGGACAGATCAATGTTGAGTACAAAAAACCCGCTACCAGTGAAATAGTCTTTGTCAACGGCTTTGTCAGCGATGCCGGCAGATTCGAGTCCAACGCCAATGCCTCGGTGAAACTCAATGATTACTGGAGCACCATGATAATTGGACATGGCGAGACACAATCAGGGGCCAGCGACCACAACAACGACGGCTTCCGTGATGAACCGGATGTCAGGCAGTACAGCTTCATGAACCGCTGGGACTATCTGAGCACAAACCTCACCTTCCGGGCCGGGATCAAATACATGCAGGAAGAGAGGATCGGAGGACAGTTTGACTATGACCGCACCAGTAACAATACCTGGGACAACGGATACGGAATCAACATCGGCACTGAGCGTGGTGAGGCGTTCACCAAGCTCGGGGGTATGCTGGGGCCGGGTGAAAAAATGTCGCTGGGATGGATACAGAGCATCACTTACCATGAGATGAACTCATGGATGGGATATAAGCAGTATGACGCAATACAGAAAAGCTATTACACCAATCTCCTGTACCAGTACTTCCCGGCAGACAAACACACCATTGATGCGGGTGCAAGCTACCGTTATGACCATTATGACGAGATGAGCCTGATATACGATGAGATGCTGAACCTGATTGACTACAATGCCTGGCATGAGAATATTGAGTCGGTTCCCGGAGTCTTTCTCCAGTATACCTTCACGGATTCGGCAAAGGTGACCTTGCTTGCCGGGGTGAGATATGACTTTTACCGCAACCATGGGGCAAAGTTCACCCCGCGGATACATCTCCGTTACGAGATTACTCCGCAGATGACCCTGAGGGCATCTGCCGGCAAGGGTTACCGGACCGTCCACGTCATGGCTGAGAACCTGTACTACCTGGCCAGCAGCAGGTCCATTCTGATCGCAGATGACCTCGACATTGAGGAGGCCTGGAATGCAGGAATAAATCTTACGGGATACATCCCGCTGGGAGGGCGTAAGCTGAGGCTGACCGGGGAAGCTTACAGAACAAGCTTCCTTAAGCAGATAGTGACCGATCTCGATTCCAGAGTCGACCAGGTGCTCTTTTACAACCTCGACGGTCCGTCATGGTCAAACGTCCTGCAGCTTGAGGCACAGCTCCAGCCGGTGACAGGGCTGGATATAACTGCCGCCTGGCGCTGGAATGATGTCCGCCAGACAATCGGCGGCGAGCTGCGCGAGAAACCGCTTGCTTCACGCTACAAGGGTCTGCTGACAGCATCCTATACAACACGCCTGAGAAAGTGGCAGGTCGACTATACGCTTCAATACAACGGACCGGGGAGAATCCCTTCAACAATGTCAAATCCGGAGCCCTACAGGAGGCACGACTCCTTCGCCGCGTACCCGGTGATGAATGCTCAGTTAACAAAGTACTTCAGGACGTGGAGCATTTACGTCGGTGCGGAAAATATAACCGGGTCAAGACAGCATGATGCCATTATCAGCTCAGAAGATCCTTTCGGCGAATATTTCGATGCAACAATGATCTGGGGGCCGGTTCACGGCCGAAAGCTGTATGCAGGGTTCAGGTTTGCCCTCGACCGTCCGGAGAACTAAAAATCATAAACGAATGAAAAGAAACATCATCATCACGGCAGCATTGCTTTTCCTCTTCTCATCAGTATCACTGTCAGGTCAGGAAAAGACCAAAAAGGAACTCGCCACAGTCAGGTTCGAAACAAGCATAGACTGCGAGAACTGCGTCAATACAATAATGAAGAACATCCCCTTTGAAAAGGGAGTTAAGGATGTTGCCTGCGATCTCGGCACCAAAGAGGTTACCATTCAGTATCAGAAGGACAAAAACAAGCCGGAGCAGCTGAAGAGGTCAATTGAAAAGCTGGGTTATACGGCTAAGGAGGTTAAGGAAAAAGAGAAGGAGACCCAGGAAGGAAAATAATTCGATATCTTTATATCGATATCAATTCCCTATGAAAATCCTCCGCCTTTTTCCGTTCATTGCCGCACTGCTCTTTTTCGCCATCCTTACCGGCTGTAACAATAAGGCACCCGCTTCTACCGGATTACCCCGCAGTACTCCCGAGGCCGAAGGGGTCTCATCCGAAGGGCTGATAACCTTCCTCGACTCAGCTGCCACAGGCAGCCATGAGTTTCACAGCATCATGATTGTCCGTCACGGGAAGGTGATAGCTGAGGGGTGGTGGGATCCCTACAAGCCTGAACTGAGGCACACCCTTTACTCAACGAGCAAGAGCTTCACCTCTACCGCCGTCGGTTTTGCCGTGAGCGAGAAGCTGCTGAGCGTCGATGACAAAGTGGTGTCATTCTTTCCTGACCAGCTGCCGGATACTGTATCTCCCTTCCTGGCTGAAATGACAGTAAAAGACCTGCTTACCATGTCAGCCGGGCAGTCGCCTGATCCGACAGGGGCCATCACATCATCATCGAAAGAATGGGTAAGGAGTTTCCTGGCGCTGCCGGTACTCAAGGAGCCGGGTACGGAATTCATCTACAACTCAATGGCCACATTCATGCTCTCAGCCATAGTACAGAAGGTTACGGGTGAAAAAATTTCCGATCACCTGCGGCCGAGGCTCTTCGAACCTCTGGGCATAGAGGGATACGACTGGGAGGAGAGTCCTGAAGGGATCAACTCCGGCGGGTGGGGCCTGAGGATAAAGACAGAAGACATGGCAAAGTTCGGGTTGCTGTACCTGCAGAAGGGCATGTGGAACGGGCAGCAGATAATTCCGGCTTCATGGATTGAAGAGGCTACAACATTCAAGATTGACCAGGCGCCCGGTGCACCTGCAGAGTTAAAGGAGAGCAGCGACTGGATGCAGGGATACTGCTACCAGTTCTGGCGCAGCCGCAACAACGCCTACAGGGCTGACGGGGCTTTCGGACAGTATATTATTGTGATGCCTGACAAGGATGCTGTTGTGGCCATAACGGCCGAATCACCCGATATGCAGGATGAAATCAATATGGTATGGAAGTACATACTACCGGCCATGAAGGATGAAGCTCTTCCTGTCAACAGTGAAGCGGCTGACAGGCTGAATGCGAGACTTGCATCGCTGGCCCTTCCGAAGTCTGAAAAGAAACCGGAACCGGCAATCGCTTCACTCCTGTCGGAAAAGGCCTTCAAACTTGAAGAAAACGACCAGAAGATCGAATCCGTAACTCTCTCATTTAAGGATGATACCTGTCTTCTGTCACTGGTTACAGGAGATCACTCGTACAAAGTACCCTTTGGTAGGGGAGAATGGGTCACTTCTGAAACAGACCTCGCCGGCCCGACTCTCATAAGAAGGCCGGGTGTGGTATCCGTTAACAGGGTAGCAGGATCATACGGCTGGAGCGATGAAGGTACCATTGAGCTCTTCCTGAGATACATCGAGAGCCCCCATCATATAAGGATAAAATGCAGTTTTGAAGGAGACAAGGTGGTGGTGCAATCACGTCTCAGCAACCCTCCCGGGTATGATCTTAAGCCCATAAACGGGATCCTTGTAAAATAATTGAATCCCGGTCACTGTCCGGGCGGGATTCCTGCCAGATCCCTGATCACCACCGAGGCACATACTATGCCAAAGGCAGCAGGCATATACGACATGGTTCCTACACTTGATGCTTTATTGCTCTCGTCGGAGCCTCTCACTATCAGCTCCTTGTCTACCACTTCGGGACTGTAAACTGCGGTGAAACCCTCACGCACCCCCAGCTTATGAAGCTTTTTCCTGAGCATGCGCGCCAGGTTGCAGAAGTTTGTCTCAGAGATATCAGCTACCCTGATTGCCGTGGGGTCATACTTGCCGCCTGCACCCATTGAGCTGACTATCTTCAGGTTGAGCCTTAAAGAGTGATATACCAGGAAGACCTTGGGAGAAAGCGTGTCAATGGCATCCACCACATAATCATATTCATACTCCTCCAGAATGTCAATCATCCGCTGGTCACGGATGAATTCCGGAATAACATTGAGCTTCAGGGCAGGGTTTATGTCAAGGAGCCGCTCTCCCATCACCTCGGCCTTCTTTCGTCCCGTTGTGGAGGTCAGTGCAGGCAGCTGCCTGTTTTTGTTTGCAGCAGTAACGATATCACCGTCAATAATGGTCATGGTCCCGATGCCTGCACGGCATATCATCTCGGCAGCCCATGAACCCACTCCGCCCAGTCCTGCGACAAGGACATGCGATTTCTTAAGCCTCTTCAGGGCCTCCTCACCGAGGAGCATCTCCGTACGTGAAAGCCATCCCTCCATCACAGGTTATAATTGAACAGTGAATTGAAATTGCTTCTTATCAGACTCTCCGCCCTCTCCTGATCATACCCCGCCGCAGCCGCGAAAAGGCGGTACACCTCTGCCACCTGCTGCCCGGAATCATCTGTTTCAAGGAGTATTTTCTCATGGCTTACCGATGCCAGGACTTCAGGTGTCAATCCCCCGGTGCCCAGTGAGAACCAGAACCCGGCTTCCGCCAGAGATGAGGCCAGCCTGCCATTGCCCCTGAAACCATGTATTACCCACGGTCTTGCCGGTTTTATCTTACTGTGTGCACGACGCAGCTCTTCCCATCCCTTTACACAGTGTATCACCATCGGCTTGTTCATCTCCACGGCCATCTCTGCCTGGAAGACAAATGCCCTGTACTGGATCTCCGTCGACGGACCCTTCAGGCGGTCAAAGCCGGCTTCTCCGATAAGTACCACGTGAGGATGGGCAGCGGTGAGAATCAACTCTGTCCGGAGCTGCTCTGCATTTTCCTCCGTAAGCTGCCAGGGATGAATCCCTGCCGAGAAGAGAGTGTTAGATGGAAAGTCAGCCGGCACATCCTCCCCTGCCATGAGATTCATGATGGTAATGGTATCTCCCCCTCCGCCGGGCTGGTGAGAATGAAAGTCAATGTATCTTATTTCCCTCCCGGGATTCATGACAGTGCCGGCAACAGTCTGCGGATGCCGTTTTCAAGACGGCGGAGGGTCTCTTCCCTTCCGGTGAGTTCAACGATGTCAAAAAGGTGAGGCCCCCTGGATGCCCCCACCATCAGGAGCCTGAAGAGGTTGAGGATGGTCCCGGTATTGTACGGACTTCCGGCAATCCACTCCTTGACCGTCTTTTCAAGGTCCTCAGATGTAAATGACTCTGCTCCGGCGACCACATCGAGCAGTTCCTTCATCTGGAGGGCAGAGTCGGCATTCCATCTCTTTCGTACAACCTCCGGGTCGTAGCTCTCCGGGGCGACGAAGAAGAAGTCGGCCTCATGCCACAGATCCTTTACAAATCCTGCTCTCTCCTTCACCAGCGAAATGATTCTTTTAAGCGTCTCAGGAGCGGGATTGAAGCCTTTTTCCCTGACCACAGGCATAAAGAGAGCCACAAGTTCATCATCGCTCTTCATCTGGAAATACCTGTTATTGAACCACTTTGCCTTCTCGGGATCGAAGCGTGATCCTGATTTGCCCACCCTCTCAATTGAGAAAGCGGCAATCAGTTCCTCCATTGAGAATATCTCCTGTTCAGTGCCTGGGTTCCAGCCCAGGAGTGCAAGCATGTTAACGAATGCCTCGGGGAAATAGCCCTCCTCGCGGTATCCGGTAGCGGTCTCGCCGTAGGGCCAGTATAGAGGAAATACCGGGAAGCCCATCTTGTCACCGTCGCGCTTGCTGAGTTTTCCCTTGCCTGTTGGCTTGAGCAGCAGTGGCAGATGGGCAAACAACGGTGTGTCCCACCCGAAACTCCTGTATAGCATTACGTGAAGCGGCAGTGAAGGCAGCCACTCCTCGCCCCTGATGACGTGAGTGATCTCCATCAGGTGATCGTCAACTATGTTTGCAAGGTGATAAGTCGGCATACCGTCCGACTTGTACAGCACCTTGTCGTCAAGGGTCGATGTGTTCACCACCATCTCTCCCCTGATCAGGTCGGTGAAGTGAATATCCTCATTGTCCGGCATGCGGTATCTGACTACGTATTGCTCTCCGGCAGCCAGTCTGGTCTTTACTTCTTCTTCTCCCATGGTAAGGGCATTACACATGGCCATTCGGGTGTTGCAGCCGTAGTTGAAGGTCTCGCCACGCGACTCATATTCCTGCCTCAGCTTGTCAAGTTCCTCAGAAGAGTCAAAGGCAAAATAGGCATCGCCTTTAATGATCAGTTCGTCGGCATAGCGATGGTAGATCTCCTGTCGGTCGCTCTGCCGGTAGGGTGCAAAGGGGCCTCCCTCTCTCACTCCTTCGTCAACCTTTATTCCTGCCCAGGCCAGAGAGTTCATTATATACTCTTCCGCACCCTCAACCAACCGTGCCTGGTCAGTGTCTTCGATGCGAAGTATGAATGTTCCCCCGTGATGCTTCGCGAACAGGTAGTTATAAAGTGCTGTGCGCACTCCCCCGATGTGCAACGGGCCTGTGGGGCTCGGGGCAAAACGCACTCTGATTTTTCTGTCTGTCATATCCTTAATGAGTTACCTTCACTGCATCCGGTCAAAACAGCGGATGCTGGCGCAAAAATAAGCAAATAATATGGTCATGACCGGGTAATCGCCGTCTCATTAATCAGCGGAATGTTTCAAAGATCATTTGGAAACCGGCGATTGACCGCAACTAAAGCTTATATGGCTCCCGGTAGTTGTAGTGCAGCATGGCGGTGGCGGTGCCGTCAGTATCCCCGGTGAAGGTTTCCGTGACAGGATCCCACCTGAGTGTACGGTTAAGCAGTACGGCAATGTTTCCCAGTGTGCAGACGGTGCAGGTGCTGTGCCCTGTCTCCACCGGTACCACAGGGTCTGTGCGCCTGCGGACAGCCTCTATGAAGTCCAGCTGGTGCGGTATCTTAGTCTCATATGGCCCGTCAGCATCACTCCCGGCAACCGGCGGCGGGATAAGGCCCGGGTCCGAAGCGCTGTAGTGCTCCCGTGACACCTCAATCCATCCCTTTTCGCCCCAGAACTTTACACCCTTTGTTTTCTTTTCATCAAACGGCTCTGAAGTCATCACCGTTCCGGAAGAGTATATCCATCTGATGTATTCAGATCCGTCTCCCAGCGGCGCTATCTCCACCGGTCCGCTGCCGTCCATTCCCAGTCCCCACTGGGCTATGTCAAACATATGGGCGCCCCAGTCGGTGGTGAATCCACCTCCCGTCTCGCGGTACCAGCGCCACCCTGCCCAGAACTCCTCGTCGAGCGGCGGATCAAGTGAGATTGGCGGATTGAGCTGGCTGTTGAAATGAATAGAATCAGGAAGAGGCCCCAGCCACAGGTCCCAGTTCAGTCCTTCAGGCAGCGTCTCTGCCGGCAGGTCATATAGCTTCGGAGGCGGACCCACATGTGCATTGACCCGGGTAATAGCCCCCAGGGCCCCGGACCTTACCATATTTACCGCGTGGCGGAAGCTGGGATCTGATCTCTGCTGGCTTCCCACGCCAAGTATCATGCCTGTATCACGCACCGTCTTCCTCAGGAGCTGGCCCTCATAAATAGTGAATGTCAATGGTTTCTCAAGGTACACATCCTTTCCCGCCCTGAGAGCCGCAATGGCAATCATGGCATGGGCATGGTCAGGCACTGCGATCACAACAGCGTCAATATCCTTTCTCCCGAGCAGATCATCGTATCGGTCATATGTATGGATTCTCCCCTTCCTGCCTGCGCCGGTGTAGTATTCATTAACCCTGTTCTGAAAACGGGTTCGTTTGATGGCGTATACATCGCACCCCGCAACAACCTCCACGCCCGGTATCCTTATGAATCCTTCCATCAGATATATAGCCTGTCTGCCAAGTCCGATGAAACCCAGCCTGACCAGTCCGGGATCTTTCCGGCCTGCACAACCGCTGCCTGTGACAGGAATTATCATTGTCCCGGCAAGGCCGAGAGCTGCACTGCCAAGGAACTCCCTCCTGTTCAGTGATCTGGTTTTTCTTTTCATAAGGGGCTGTTTTAAGATGATACGACTTATACCTGCAAATATAATCCTATTCGTTCATTGGCTCAAGCCGGAGTCTTCACTTTAATTGCGGCAATATTACCTCCTCACGCTGCGAATCAGAAATTAACGGGAGGAAAAGTTTTCCGGCCTGCCTGCCTGACATGCCGGTAACAAGGTATTGGAACTAATATTGTAATTTTAAGACCTGATCAATTCACAAACTATGGAAATAACCATCCGACAGGCACAGGAGAGAGTTGATACCCTGATCAGGCCAGGCACAGGAGAGAGTTGATGCCCTGATCGGGCCAGGCAAAGGAGAGAGTTGATGCCCCGATCAGGCCAGGCACAGCAATAACCCGAAGCTTATGTGAGGCCGAAGGTTCATCACAGGAAACCGGATAAATAACCAGTCTATGAATAAAACATTTACCGTTGCCACCCTGCTGTCACTCATTGTACTGGCAGTGCCCCATGCATGTGCCGGCCAGGATCTCAGCGGGAGACGGGTACTTATTGTCTTTGGCGGATGGGATGGCCATGAGCCGGGCAAATATGTCAGTACGCTCCTCCCTTGGCTCCTCTCTGAAGGCGCCGTTGCTGATACCACATCATCGCTTGATATATATACTGACAGTATCTATATGAGCAGTGTTGACCTTATCATACAGGCTTATACCATGTCAATGATAACACCCCGTCAGGAGGAGGGATTGCTTGCGGCAGTCAGGGGCGGCGCCGGCCTGGCAGGATGGCACGGCGGCCTGGCCGATGCCTTCAGGAACAATCCTGCATATCAGTATATGGTGGGAGGACAGTGGGTGGCACATCCGGGTGGTGTGATTGACTATACTGTAACCATTACCGACCCTGATGACCCCGTTACCAGCGGCCTGTCAGCCTTCGCCATGCATAGTGAGCAGTACTATATGCATGTAGATCCTAATGTGAAAGTGCTGGCAACAACCACATTCACCGGTGAGCATGATTACTGGTCTGAAGGATGCACTATGCCTGTCGTCTGGAAGAAGATGTACGGCAGGGGAAGGGTCTTCTACTCCTCGCTGGGCCACGTTGCCGCCGACATGGAGGTGCCCGAGGCGCTGGAGATACTCAGGAGGGGAATCCGCTGGAGTGCGGCGGGCCGGTATGAACCTGCCGAAAACCTGGTAATGCCGATCTACTGAGATGCCTCTCAACCTCCGTCAAAAATCATGTTTTATGACCTCTGTTTGTATTATTTTTACATCATAACGAATAAATCATCACTCCCGATGAAAAAGATGAAAGCTCTCGTAAAGGCCAAGGCAGCCAAGGGATTATGGATGCAGGAAGTACCGGTTCCCGAACCCGGATACAACGATGTCATCATAAAGGTCAAAAAGTCGGCGATTTGCGGTACCGACCTGCATATCTACGAGTGGAATGAATGGGCTCAGAAAACCATAAAGGTGCCGATGACAATCGGCCACGAGTACATGGGTTATGTTGAAAAGGCCGGTCCCGGCGTTACAAATGTAAAAGTCGGCGACAGGGTCACGGGCGAAGGGCATCTCTTCTGCGGCACGTGCCGCAACTGCCGGAGGGGCAGGGAGCATGTATGTGAGAACACCGTCGGGATAGGTGTTCACATCGACGGCTCTTTTGCGGAATATGTAAAGGTTCCCGCGCGCAACGTGGTGTTGCTCGACCACCGAATCCCCGATGAGTGGGCAGCCATCATGGACCCGTTTGGCAATGCCACCCATACTGCGCTGGCATTTCCGCTGCTCGGTGAGGATGTGCTGATCACCGGGTCGGGACTGATAGGCAGCATGGCTGTTGCCATTGCCAGGTTCGCCGGCGCCCGTCATGTGGTGGCAACCGATCTGAGCGAATACCGTCTTGAACTGGCAAGAAAGATGGGTGCAACAACGGTTGTCAATCCTAAAAAGGGAGAGAAGATCCATGATGTACTTGAACCCCTGCACATGAAAGGATTCGATGTCGGTCTTGAGATGTCTGGTTCACCGGCAGCCTTCCGTGAGATGATAGAAAACATGTACAACGGATCAAACATTGCGCTGCTGGGAATCCTCCCCTCTAATTTCGAGGTACCATGGAGTGATATCATATTCAAGGCACTGACCCTGAAGGGAATATACGGCCGTGAGATGTGGGAGACATGGTACAAGATGCAGATGATGATCATCGGCGGGATCAATCTTGACCCGATTATTACCCATCGTTTCCCTATCGATGATTTCCAGAAGGGATTTGACGTGATGGAAGAGGGTAACTGCGGGAAGGTCATCCTGAGCTGGGAGTGAGTATCATTCCAGTTCCAGCCCTTCAGCCCTCAGTCGGCAATTCCAAGTCGGCAGAAGGCAGCCATTAGTTAGGACTGAAGACTGGTGACTGAAGACTGATGACTGAAGTTTCAGGGCTACTCTCAGGCCTGATAAAAACCCTCACCTGAGTATCTGCTTTTGACTTTGTGGACTTTTGACTTTGTAGACTTTCAACTTCAAAATTACCTGACTATAACTACTATTATAATAATTATTTTTATCTTGATGTCATTGTGTAGAATTATACCTGACATCTATGTCTGAACATCCATCGTATGAAGAACTGACCAGGAACTTCAGCTGGTCAATTGCTGAAAAAGAACTTGAATACACACCCGGAGACATAATAAACATCGGGTGGCACTGCTCCGACAGGATCTGCCAGAAGGGCAACGCCGGTAAAATCGCCCTTTACTATGAGGGATTCGGGGGCACGCAAAAGAGTTACACATTCAATGACATCAGGCTTGCCGGAAACACAATCGGTACTTTTCTCCGCAACCTGGGAATCACCGAGGGAGACAGGGTCTGCCTCTTTATGGACAGGATTCCCGAACTGTATCTTTCATTCCTGGGGATACTTAAGATCGGTGCCATCGCCCAGCCTCTCTTTTCAGCATTCGGTGATGAATCTCTTTTTGTGAGGCTTGACAATGCGGGGACAAGAGCTGTCATAACCCATAAGAAACACCTCTCCAAGGTCAGGAAGATCCGATCAACCCTGCCAAACCTGGAATTTGTGATAATTGTTGACAATGTCAAACCCTCAGAACTCGAACCCGGGGAAATCCTCTTCAGCCTTGAAAATACAGAGCCTGTCGAGAAATTTGAAATATCCCCTACACGCGCTGAAACACATTCACTGCTTCATTACACATCCGGTACCACAGGCCAGCCCAAGGGGGTAAAGCATGTCCATTATTCCATAATGTCACAGTACCTCACCACAAAATGGGTTCTTGACCTGCGTGATGATGATATCTACTGGTGCACCGCCGACCCCGGCTGGGTGACAGGCACCTCGTACGGAATAATCGGGCCGTGGAGCCTTGGGGTGACTCAGTGTGTCCTCGATACGGGATTTTCAGCCCAGGCCTGGTACAGGTTCATAGAGAAATACCGGATAACAGTATGGTACTCCGCCCCAACGGCTATCAGGTCACTTATGAAGGCCGGCGATGACCTTGTTAAGGAGTTTGATCTCTCCTCCCTCCGTCACCTGGCAAGCGTCGGTGAACCGCTAAATTCAGAAGCGGTGATATGGTCAGGAAGGGTGTTCGGGAAACAGTTCCATGATACATTCTGGCAGACGGAAACGGGATCGATAATGATCACCAACTTCCCGGGCATGAAAATCAAGCCCGGATCGATGGGCAGAACCTTCCCGGGAATAACGGGAGCGGTGCTTGACCCTGTCACCTACGCCCCTATTGATGAACCGGGCAAAGCCGGGCTCATAGCCTTCAGGCCCGGATGGCCCGCTATGATGAGAACATACTGGAGGAACGAGGAAAAATACAGGGAAAAATTTGTGAACGGATGGTATCTCTCGGGCGACAGGTCAAGCATCGATAATGAAGGGTACTACTGGTTCATCGGCCGTGATGACGACGTAATAAATACCGGCGGGCACCTGGTGAGCCCGTTTGAGGTTGAATCCGCACTGCTCGAACATCCTGCCGTCGGTGAATCAGGCGTCACATCAAAACCTGATGAAATAAACATGGAGGTGGTTAAAGCCTTCATCACCCTCAAGCCGGGTTTTACTGCCAGTCCTGATCTTGAACTCGAGATAATGAACTTCATCCGCAAGAAACTCTCTCCCCTGGCAATGCCGCAGGCAGTTGAGTTCATGGAGAGCCTCCCGAAGACACGCAGCGGGAAGATCATGCGTAGAGTGCTTCATGCCCGGGAGTGGGGCGAGGAGATCGGGGACATTTCGACCCTTGAAAATGATTAAAAACCCTGACTGTTAATAATATAGATAAACCTTAATATGAATATGATATGGAAGAGAATAATCTGAATGAGATGAAGGAGCTGATCCGGAACTATGTTATCAAGGAGTACATTGATGATGATGACGTCACGATAACCTATGATTCACCTCTTATATCAAGCGGATATGTTGATTCGTTTTCGATGGTGTCACTTCTCGTTTTCCTCGAGAACAAATTCAAGATCAAGATCCCGCCAAGCAAGGCTACGCCTGAAGCTTTTGACAGCGTAAACAATATTGTGGCACTGGTAAACCAGTATCTGAACAAATAAACCGGGAAGATTATGAGTTACTCTGAAAAAACAAGGGACCTCTATCTGTCACAGCTGGCAGATATCAGAAACGCCGGTATATTCAAGGAGGAGCGTTTCATACACAGTTCCCAGGCCGCCGATATCGAGGTTGAATTTCCTTCAGGATCAGACCTGAAGAAGGTCATCAATATGTGCTCCAACAACTATCTCGGCCTGTCAAGCCACCCGGAGGTGATCAAGGCAGCTCATGAGGGCCTTGAGACAAGAGGTTACGGCATGTCTTCCGTACGTTTTATCTGCGGCACGCAGGATATACACAGGGAACTGGAGAACAGGGTGACTGAATTCCTGGGCACAGAGGACACAATACTGTTCCCTTCATGCATGGATGCCAATGCAGGAGTTTTTGAAGCGATACTCACCAGCGAGGACATTATGATATCAGACAGGCTGGTGCATGCCTCAATAATTGACGGTATGAGGCTCTGCAGCGCACAGCATGACACCTTCAAGCACTCCAGCATGGAACACCTTGAGGAGAAGCTCCTGCTTCACTCTGACAAACGGCTCAAGCTGGTGATCACTGACGGGGTCTTCTCGATGGACGGCGACACTGCAAAACTCGACGAGATGGTCCGCCTGTGCGAAAAGTACGACGCCCTGCTGCTTGTCGATGACTCTCATGCTACAGGTTTCATAGGCAAAACAGGTCGCGGGACCCATGAATTATGCAATGTTATGGGCAAGATTGACATCATCACCACCACCTTCGGCAAAGCCCTGGGCGGAGCATCGGGAGGATGCGTCTCGGGAAGGAAGGAGATAGTGGAGATGTGCAGGCAGAAGGCCCGCCCCTACCTCTTCTCAAATACCATCGCTCCCGTAATAGTATCGGGGGTCCTGAAGGTTTTTGATATTCTTTCGGCCAGCACGGAACGACGCGACAAGCTGGAGAAGAACGCAGCATTCTGGAGAACGGGACTGACAGATGCGGGGTTCATCCTTAAGGATGGCAATACCCCCATTGTTCCTGTCATGCTCTTCAATGCGAAACTGTCACAGGATTTCTCCAGGGAACTGTTCAGCGAAGGTATCTATGCCATAGGCTTCTTCTTCCCCGTTGTGCCCAACGGACAGGCGAGGATCCGGACCCAGATATCAGCCGGCCATGATTTGCATCACCTCGAGGAAGCTCTCGGGAAATTCATTAAAGTTGGGAAAAAACTGGGCATCCTGGGTCTTAAAAAAGATGAGATAATTGAAAAATTCGGCATGTAAAAACCCCGGTTGAATAATCTTATCTCTTCATAAATTTCCTCCTCCGGAGATGATTATCATCATTGAATAATCACTGCAAAACACCATCTTTGCATCCGTTTTAAGTGAATATTCACACCGATGTACAATCAATACCACGATTATCTCAGATCGCAGATCAGTGAGATAAAGGAAGCGGGGCTCTACAAGCATGAACGTGTCATTGTCTCTCCGCAGGGTGCCGAGATAACACTTGACACCGGCCAGCAGGTGCTTAACTTCTGTGCCAACAACTACCTGGGACTCTCAGCTAATGCAAAGCTGGTTGAAGCGGCAAGGAATGCCCTTGAGACTCATGGTTACGGCATGTCGTCGGTACGTTTCATCTGCGGTACAGGCGACCTTCACAAGAAACTGGAACAGAAGCTTGCTGATTTTTTCGGAACGGAAGACACCATTCTCTATGCTGCCTGTTTTGATGCCAACGGGGGTGTGTTTGAACCACTGCTCACCAGTGAAGATGCCATCATCTCCGATTCCCTGAATCATGCTTCAATAATTGACGGTGTGCGTCTCTGCAAGGCACAGCGCTACCGTTATGAGAATGCAGACATGGAAGACCTTGAGGCCCAGCTGCAACTGGCCCAGGAACAGCGCTTCAGGCTGATAGTCACTGACGGCGTCTTCTCAATGGACGGCAACGTGGCTCCGCTTGACAAAATCTATGAGCTGGCAAACAAATACGATGCCATGGTCATGGTAGATGAGTGCCACTCAGCAGGTGTTGTAGGTGAGACAGGCCGCGGCGTTACAGAGCTCTATAACCTCAGGGGGGAAATCGAGATCATCACCGGCACCCTGGGCAAAGCCTTTGGCGGAGCCATCGGCGGGTTCACCACAGGTAAGAAGGAGATAATTGAGATGCTGCGCCAGCGCTCGAGGCCGTACCTCTTCTCCAACGCCATCCCTCCGCTGGTTGCCGCTGCAGGCATCAGGATGCTCGAGATGATGACAGAGACCAACGAGCTGCAGGACAAGCTGCATTTCAACACTAAGTATTTCATGGAGAAGATGATGAAGGCAGGCTTCGACATCAAGCCCACCAGGTCAGCCATCTGCGCCGTGATGCTCTATGAAGCCAAACTGTCACAGGAGATGGCGGCCAGGCTGCTTAAGGAGGGAATCTATGTCACCGGCTTCTACTTTCCTGTTGTACCCAAAGGGCAGGCACGCATAAGGGTGCAGCTCTCAGCAGCACACGAGCCGGAGCATCTCGACAAGGCCATCGCCGCCTTCACCAAAGTAGGAAAAGAGCTGGGCGTTCTTAAATAATGATACTTCTTTGGCGCTCCCATTATTAATATGGTATCAACAGAGGAAAAAAGTTGAAATAATTAATCCTTTTTGTTTGGCCGTTAAAAAATGTTTTTACTTTTGTCACTTCAATTTGAGTTTATGAACCATAATTCACTGTTTATTATTGCCCTCATTCTTATTATCGCTACGAGCGCATGATCGGGGAGTAATATATAGTTAAGAATAATAGTATACGAAAGCTTCCCGGAAAACCGGGAAGCTTTTTTTTTAACAGTTCAGCAATGAAGAGAGAACTCAGGAGCCTGAGAACAATGACCGGCAGGACCATGGCAGGGGCAAGGAGCCTCTGGAGGGCCAACGGCATGAAGGAGGAACAGTTCGGGAAACCGGTGATAGCAATTGTCAATTCATTCTCGCAGTTCGTACCGGGCCATGTCCATCTGCACGACGTAGGTCAGGCCGTAAAGAAGGAGATAGAAGGTCTCGGCATGTTTGCGGCAGAGTTCAATACCATAGCAATTGATGACGGCATAGCCATGGGCCACGGAGGGATGCTCTATTCGCTCCCCTCGCGCGAACTTATTGCCGACAGTGTAGAGTACGTATGCAATGCCCATTGTGCTGACGCGATGATATGCATCAGCAACTGTGACAAGATCACCCCCGGAATGCTCATGGCCGCCATGCGCCTCAACATACCTGCAGTATTCGTTTCCGGAGGACCGATGGAGGCCGGCATGGTGGGAGAAAAAGCCGTCGACCTTATCAACGCCATGGTAGCTGCGGCTGACGAGAGCGTCACTGACGAAAACCTGCTTGAGATCGAACGGTCAGCCTGCCCCACCTGCGGATCCTGCTCGGGCATGTTCACCGCCAACTCAATGAACTGCCTGACGGAGGCTCTCGGACTGGCACTGCCGGGTAACGGTACCGTAGTGGCCACTCACAGCAACAGGATGCAGCTCTTCACCCGGGCCGCCCGGCTGATAACTGATCTGGCACAAAGATATTACGAAGAAGGAGACGAATCTGTCCTTCCCCGCTCAGTTGCCACCAGGTCTGCCTTCATCAATGCCATGTCACTTGACATTGCAATGGGGGGCTCGACAAAACACCGTCCTCCACTCCGTCATAGCCCATGAGGCTGGGTTGATTTTTCCATGAAAGACATGGATGAAGCAAGACCAACTGAGCCCAGGCAACAAAAAAAAAAAAAAAGAAAAAAAAGATTGCCGTGGAATGGCCTTGCTGGTGACCGTGCTGGTTGTAGGGCTTCGTCGGTCTGCGCCGTGTGCCGGTTCTTCGAAGGCCTGGGTTTCATGGTGGTGGCGGTGTCCTGCCCCGCGCTGGTCAGCGCGGGCATCGGCGACAGTGCCGCTTCGCGATCGGTCTCTGGTCCAGCGACATGCCCGCCGGCGCCTGCCGGTGATGGCCAGCGCTCCCTGGGTGCTGCCCGGCACCGGCTGGCGCGGGCTGTGGATCTTGACGACGGCCGCATTGCTGGCGCTGGTACTGGCGCTGCTGTGGCAAGAGCGCGCCACTACGGCCCGCTGCAGCCGATGCAACTGCCCGGCGACCTGAGCTTCTTTGCTCCGGTACGCCAGGCGCTGGCGCGGCCACTGCCTTGGCTGCTGTCGCTCGCCTTCGGCATGTGGGCCACCCAGGCTTCGCGCTCATCGTCGACGCCGACCGGCTCGCCGAACAGCGCGCACTGGCCGCCGCGCCGATCGCGCTGCTCACCGGCTTCATGCTGATCATGTGCGTGCCGGGCAATCTGCTCGGTGGTCTGCTCATGAGCGCGGCGTGCCACGCGGCCTGCTGATCGCCGCCGCCGAGGGAGCAATACGTAACTGAGCCGAGCCATCATACATAAACATCCGCTCCGCGCTAGCCGTCAATTGCTGCATAGCGCCCCGGATCGCCACCGGCCAGCGGTCCGACGGTGGCCGCGGACATCAGCGCCGTGGTCGATTCCGGTCCCACACTCATCACCCGGGAAGATCCGAACACCGCGTAGACCGCGAGCACCGGGATCATGGTCCACAGGCCGACGATCGGCGGCAGGCCTGCGACCGTCGCGTAGGCCATCACCTGTGGAACGAGGTAGGCAGTCACCGTGATGCCAGCCACGATGTCGCCGCGCAGCCACCGCCGACGGTAGTGTCGGAGCGTCGTGATTCCGGGAACTGTGGGCAGCGCCCGTGACAGCCAATGGGCCGTCGTGCCCGCCCGACCCGCACGCGTCGGGCGACTCGTCACCATGTGTTCATCTTGGCCCAGCGGAGTGGCTCGACGCGCACTCTTGTGCCGAGTCGCCACCATTGCCAGGCCGTCTGCCCTCGATCCTGGTGGCTGCGGTTGGCGACGCTACTCGAAGTCCAGACCGGCGCTGGCCAGATCGGCTCGGAAGGCCCGGACGTCACGAAGGTAGTTCTGGTGTAGCCGCCACGGATCGACATCGACCTGCCGGGGGAGTTGGTCGGTTGCCCGCCGCAGGTAGCCGGAGTCGAGGTCCATGAATGGGCGTGTGGGCAACTCGGGCGGCGGGCGCCGCGGCGTCGCGCTTCGGTATCCGTTTCCGATCATGTACGCGATGACTCGGCACGCGAACTCCGAGATTAGGTCGCATTTGAGGGTCCAGGAGGCGTTCGTGTACCCCAGTGCTACGGCGAAGTTGGGTACGTCGCAGAACATCGCGCCTTTGTAGCCGATCGCGTCGGCCGCAGCCAAGGGCACCGTATCGATCGACAGCGTCATCCCTCCCAAGACCAGGATGTTGAGTCCGGTGGCTGTGACGATGATGTCCGCCGCGAGTTCCCGGCCGGAAGCCAGCAGAATCCCGGTTGCGGTGAACTTGTCGATGGTGTCTGTCACCACCTGTGCCCGCCCAGCTGCAATCGCTGAGTAGAAGTCGCCGTCGGGGGCTAGGCACAGGCGTTGATCCCATGGCTCGTAAGGCGGCGCGAAGTGGGTGTCCACCGGGTAGCCGGCTGGAAGGCGAGCCTTGGCGCCGTAGCGCAGCATCGCCTTCATCAGTCTGGGAGCCCGCCGGGCCAACTGGTAGCTCAGAGCCGAGCCGAGGATGTGTTTCCGGCGGATCGCCCGGTAGGCGGCTGGCTGCGGCAGCAGCCGTTGCAGCAGGGCGTCAGACCTGTCGCGCCGCGGCAACGAGGCGATGTAGGTCGGCGTGCGTTGCAGCATGGTCACCTCGGCTGCCGTCGCCGCCAGGGCCGGCACCAACGTGACGGCTGTGGCGCCGCTGCCGATCACGACGATTCGTCGGCCCGCGTAGTCGAGGTCGGCCGGCCATTCCTGGGGGTGCACCACCTGCCCTCGGAAGTCACCGCGGCCCTTGAACTCGGGCGTATACCCGGCCTCGTAGTCGTAGTAGCCAGTTGCCGAGAAGAGGAATCGGCAGGTGATCTGCGAGTGGTCGCCGGTGGCGGTGTCCGCCAGCGTCACCGACCAGCAGGCCTCCGCCGATGACCAATCGGCAGCGATCACGCGCTGTCCGAAGCGGATCTTCTCGCTGACGCCGAAGTCCTCCGCGGTATCCCGGATGTACGTCAAGATGGCGGGTCCGTCGGCCAGTGCATAGGGCTGGGGCCAGGGCCGAAAGCGGTAGCCGAGGGTGTACATGTCGAAGTCCGACCGCACGCCCGGGTAGCGAAAAAGGTCCCAGGTGCCACCGATCTCGTCGCGGGCCTCGACGATCGCGTAGGAAACCTCCGGCAGGCTGCGTTCGAGATGGCATGCCATCCCGACGCCCGAGAGGCCAGCGCCCACGATCAGGACCCCGACATCGCAACCGGCCCCGAAGCCCATGCCCACGAACCCGATCGTACGCAGGTCTTCAGTCGCCGACCGTGGGGAGCGGCTTTCCCTTGCCGGCCCAGCCCAGCGCGCGGCGACGTGCGAGCCGGGTCCAGGGTTTGCCCATCCACGGCGCCCGGTCGGCGATGATGCGTAGTTCCGCGGCGAGCCAGCGGGTTCTGCCGGCAGGCTCGAGACTGCCAGGGGAGGTGTACGGAGGGCTGAGTGGAAGGAGCCGACAACTAGTCGTGGTTCGGTCGGCCGCGGACCGAGCCCCAGGGCGTGCTCGTAGGAGCCCAGGACGTCCAAGCCGGCGGCCTGGCACT
>CAVOLF010000002.1:0-367769 GCA_963696805.1 uncultured Rikenellaceae bacterium | reverse complement strand
TAGGCTGCATGTCGACAAATCCTGTTTGCATAGTTAAAAATAATACTTACCTTTGTCGTTAGTAACGCAAAACGTTAATGATAACATCATTTGGATCAAAGGAGACTGAGAAGATTTGGAATGGTGAACGTGTTAGAAACATGCCTCCAGAAATCCAATTGGTCGGAAGGAGAAAACTAAGAATGTTAAATAACTCTCAAAACCTTAACGATCTTAGGATCCCTCCATCCAACAAGCTTGAGAAGTTAAGTGGCAAAGTAAATAACCTCTATAGCATCAGAATTAATGACCAATGGAGAATTACGTTCCGTTGGGATGACGGGTTGGCAACAGAAGTAACAATTATTGATTATCATAAATGACAGTCATGGAAAGATTACAAAATATACACCCAGGTGAAGTGCTTCTTGAAGAATTCCTGAAGCCCATGAACATTTCTGCTTACCGGCTCTCAAAAGATATTGGCATTCCACAGACTAGAACTTCCGAGATTATTAAGGGATTCAGAAGAATAACTGCAGATACTGCTCTCAGGCTCAGTTACTATTTTGGAAATTCAGCCAAATTTTGGCTTGGGCTTCAGAATGATTATGATATAGAAGAAGAAAAAAGAGTCAAAAAAGAGGAATTCAAAAGCATCAAAAAGGCCAAACAACACGCAGCCTAACAGGTCGGTATATGTCATTGGCGCGGCTGGTTTTTGCGCGCTAATCCACAAGATCAGCACACCAAAACCAGTTGGTGCTTTATCGGCCCGGCTTCGCGGCTAAAGCCGCCGGGCAAAAACCAGCCTGCTGGCCCCGCTCCTGCGGGGCACTCCCTGCTGATGTCACGGTTTTTGCCAACGCGAGAATAAAGTAATAACCGCATAACCTTGCATCGCACCACGAGTGCAAAAACACGCGCCACCGTCCGCCAGCTGGCGGACCAACGCCACATACCGCCGAACGTTACAGTGCATTTTAAGCGAGCCCTTTGCGAGCTATGTCCTGATGTAGTATATTTGCATTAATGAACAAGAGAACAATACATATTGGCAGTTTAATTAAACTTAATATTTCTGAGGTAGACCCAAATGCAGAAGTAATCCTATATGGATCCCGTGCTCGTGGTGATGCTAAAAAGGATTCTGACTGGGATATTCTTGTTCTCACTAATTACCCTGTCTCCAATCAGATTGAGAAAGCATTCAGGGATCACCTGTATGACCTTGAACTTGAAACAGGTGAAACCCTCTCGCTTTTCGTCTATTCGAAAAAAGACTGGAATACCAAACACCATATATCACCTTATTATCATAATGTAATGTCTCAAGGGGTACAGTTATGACCGAAGAAGAGCGTTTAGAGTACTCGAAACTCAGAATTGAAACAGCTTATAAAACATATCAAGCGGCCAAAGTACTCTCCCAAAATGGATATTGGAATTCTGCCGTAAACAGGTTATACTACTCAGTTTTCTATGCCGTAAATGCCTTATTAGTTTCTAATGAGATTTATACCCAGTCTCATTCAGGAATGCGAACCCAGTTCTCAAAATATTTCATTAAACCTGGCAAGTTAGATAAGAAGTATGGTAAGCTCTTGGTCCAACTTTACGATTGGAGACAAAAAGGTGATTATGAAAACTTGTTCGATTTTACTGAAGATAGCGTCAATCAGCTTTTTGAGCCAGTTTATGAAATGCTCGAGATGATTGAAAGAGAAATAAAAAACGCACTGTAACAGGTCGATATATGCAATTGGCTTTCCGCACCGCGAGAACCTTCTGGCTAAAGAGGACCGCTAAGTGGTCGGCGGTGCGGCCTGCCCCGGCACCCGCCGGGGACTCCCTCCTGGTGTCACGGTTTTTGCCAACGCGAAAATAAAGTAATTACCGCATAAACCTGCACCGCACCACGAGTGCAAAAACACGCGCCACCCCGATTCTGCGCCAACGCCACATACCGCCGAACGTTATGCGGCATGCATTACAACACGCGAATAGCTCATTTTGCATATAAAATCATAACTTTGAAAAAAAATGAACCATGGGACACGATGCTATTAAATTGGAATTAATAGAATGGCTCGCTAAACTCAAGGATCCAGACACAATCAAGTACCTCAAAGTTGTGAAGGACTCAACTACCGAGGATCATGATTGGTGGGACGATCTTACTGAAGATCAAAAAAAAGGAATAGAACGAGGCCTTAATGATATCGCTCAAGGCAGAACAATATCTCATGATGTTGTAAAGAGCAGGTATGGACTATAAGCTATATTGGTCGGCAGAAGCAGTTGATAACCTTGAGGAAATTCTTGATTACCTAACTGCAAAATGGACTGAAAAAGAGGTAATCAAATTCAAATACATTCTTAATAAACAATTGGATCTCATAACACAGAATCCTTTGATATTTCCAAAGTCAAGTTTCAATCCATCGTTAAGAAAAGCTGTATTAAGCCCTCAAACGACAATATTCTATAAGATTTCAGATAACAGAATAGATCTTGCCTACCTGTTTGTAATTAAGAAAGATATCTCAAAAATCAAATAATGCACGACCGCATAACAGGTCGGTATATGTCATTGGCTTTTCCGCACCGCGAGAATCTTCTGGCTAAATTGGATCGTAAAGTGGTCAGCGGTGCGGCCTGCCCAGGCTCCCGCCGGGGACCCCCTCCTGGTGTCACGGTTTTTGCCAACGCGAGAATAAACAAATAACAACATAACCCTGCACCGCACCACGAGTGCAAAAACACGCGCCACCGTCCGCCAGCTGGCGGACCAACGCCACATACCGCCGACCGTTATGCTTCATGCTTATTAACAACTCTGCAATATTGGAAAGAAAAAAATGAAAGGCTATGATAAATATTATAATACTGAAGATCTATTTGGCGACCCCTATCCAGAATTAATTGAATTCTTCAAGAAGTATGAGCCTAAAGGCAAACTACTGGACTTAGGCTGTGGCCAGGGAAGAAACTCAATTGCATTGTCGAAGCTGGGATATATAGTTACAGGGGTTGATAACTCGAAAAGAGGTATTGAACAGATGAATAAAAAGTCTTTGGAGATGGGATTAGATATTAAAGGGTTTGTGGGTGATATTTACCAATTCAAAGATTTTCAGAATTTTGATGTTATATTACTCGATTCAATGTTTCACTTTACCAAAAAGGATAAAGCAAAAGAAACATCATTAATAAAGAAAATATCAACAGAAATCAATAGTGGTGGACTATTGTGTGTTTGCATTCAAGACACAGGTTCCAAATTAAAAGTCCTTAAGGAAGCCATCTTGGACTGTGGTGCAAATGTTAAGGTGCTTGTTGATGATAGCATAATTTACAATTATCATGATAAAGAGTCAGGTCATAAATCTGAAACGAAATACTGCATTTATATAACAAGTAAGGAATAAAAGCACGAAAGCATAACACGCGGTCATATTTAATGCCGCTGCTACTGCAAGTAAGAGAATAACGATTTGAAAAAGAAAGAACCAATACCTAACTTAATACCTGGAAAGCGGCACTAAACATACCGCCAGCCGTTACCGTGCATTAAAAAACACCCACACTCTTTTGTTTTGACTACTTTTGAAAAAAGAGTAGATGACCGGATCAGAAATAAATATATTCAAGTCAAAAGACGGCAACACCGAAATTCAGGTAAAGCTTGACAACGACACTGTGTGGCTAAACCAGTACCAACTTGAAGACTTGTTTCAAACTGACAGATCTTCAATTAACAGGCATATCTCAAACATTTATAAATTAAAAGAATTAAGAGAGAGGTCAACTTGTGCATTTTTTGCACAAGTTCAAAAAGAAGGTGACAGAGAAGTAACAAGGAAAATAAAGCACTATAACCTTGATTTGATTATTTCAGTCGGTTATAGGGTAAATTCTAAACGTGGCGTTGAATTCCGAATTTGGGCAAATAAGATCTTAAAAGATTACCTCATAAAAGGTTATGCCTTAAATGAAAAGCTTCTCACCCAACAAAGTGAACAATTACATGAACTTCAAAATACAATTAAAATCATTGGCCAGGTATTGAATTATAAAGCCCTTGAAAACTCTGAAAGCACAGCGCTGATAAAATTAATTGCCGACTATGCATACGGCCTTGAGATACTTGATCAATATGATTACCAAAAACTTGAAATACAAAGTACATCAGGTAAAGAAACATACCAACTAAACTACACAGAGGCAATCAAAAAAATCGATCATTTAAGAAAAACATACTCTAATAGTGATTTATTTGGCCTTGAGAAAGATAGCTCTTTGAAAAGCTCCTTAAGTACAATTTATCAAACATTTGATGGGGTTGACCTCTACCCAAGCATAGAAGAAAAGGCTGCCAACTTACTATATTACATTACAAAAAATCATTCCTTCGTTGATGGTAATAAGAGAATAGCAGCATTCCTGTTCCTATATTTTCTTGAACGTAATGGCATCTTATACGACATCTCAGGCAATAAACGTATTGCCGATAATGCTCTTGTAGCTTTAACATTGATGATTGCAGTAAGTAAGCCCGAAGAAAAGGACACAATGATAAAGGTGATTGTAAATTTGATCAATAAAAAGAATTAACGCACGGTAACAGGTCGGTATATGCAATTGCCTTCGGCCAGCGGACAAATAACGAATAAAACAACGTTTTGTAAGCTTAGCTGGCCGGCTGCCCCTGACGGTACCGTCAGGGGGCTCCCACTAGTGTCATGTTTTTTGCGCATCGGGACTATTTTGTGGAACAAAGAACTTAACTGCCGTCAAGTAAAAGGGCAAAAAACACGCCACACCGATGCTGCGGCAACTGCACATACCGCAGAACGTTAGCAACAAGCAATAAAAATGGAATACGACTACATAATAATTGGAAGTGGGTTTGGTGGAGCTGTTAGTGCCCTAAGACTTTCAGAAAAAGGATATAAGGTTTTAGTTATAGAAAAAGGTAAGTGGTACAAAGCGAAAGACTTTCCTAAATCAAACTGGAATATCAAAAAATGGATGTGGATACCTTTTTTTAGATGTTTTGGTATATTGAAGATGACTTTTTTAAAGCATATTACCGCAGGTTCGGGAGTAGGTGTTGGCGGTGGTTCATTAGGTTTTGCCAACACCCTAATTATACCAAAATCAAAATTTTTCAGTTCAGGCACATGGTCAAAATTAAATAATTGGGAAGAAGAATTAAACCCTCATTACACTACCGCTCTAAAAATGCTCGGAGCAACAAAAAACCCTACACTTTTTGATGCTGATAAAACATTAAAAGAAGTAGCTGTAGCTATTGGCAAGGAAGATAAATTTGACACTCCAAACGTGGCTGTCTATTTCGGAAAACCCAATGAAGTTCATCCTGACCCCTATTTTGAAGGAGAAGGTCCTGAGAGAGTTGGTTGTAATTTTTGTGGTGCATGCATGACTGGTTGCCCTAATAATTCAAAAAACACATTAGATAAAAACTATCTATATTTTGCCCAAAAATATGGTGCCAAAATATTGGCCGAAAACGAAGTGATAGATGTTATACCTATTGGCAAAAAAGATGGTTCAGAAGGCTATGCAATAAGTTATCGCAGTAGCACTGCATTTTTCAAGAAAACTAAAACCACTAGAAGTAATGGCGTTGTTTTTTCAGGTGGTGTATTGGGTACCATAAAACTACTTCTTAAACTTAAAAAGAAATCTCTACCTGATTTATCAAATCAACTTGGTAAAAACATTAGAACAAACAATGAAACCTTAGTAAGTGTATCAACTCTTGATGAAGACAAAAACTATTCGAGTGGAGTAGCAATTGGAAGTATCTTGCATACAGACGACAATACTCATGTAGAAATGTGCAGATATCGAGAGGGTTCTGATGCATGGAAATTAGTGCATTTTCCATATTCTCCTTCCAAATTTTTTTTCAAGAGAATATATAAGTTGATATATGCTTTTTTTAAAAACCCCAGGGCATATTTAAAAATATATTGGGAAAATGGTTGGGCAAAAAAAACAACAGTGCTTCTATTCATGCAAACTATAGATAGCACCTTGACTTTACAACGTAACATATTTGGCATTATGAGTTCCAGAGCTAAAAAAGGACAAAAGCCATCCGCCTTTATCCCAGAATCATTAAAATTGACTGCTTTATTTGCTAAAAAGGCAAATGGAAAAGCAACATCTTTTGCCGCAGAAACATTTTTAGGAATACCTTCTACTGCTCATATTTTAGGAGGTGCAGTTATGGGAGAAAATAATAATCGTGGTGTCATAGATAAAAATAATTATGTGTTTGGCTATAAAAATATGTTAATAGTAGACGGTTCAATGATTTCAGCAAATCCAGGAGTAAATCCTGCGTTGTCAATTACAGCTATCGCAGAAAGGGCAATGTCTAGAATTAAGTAAGAAATAAAGAAAATGCCACTCGAAAAAAGAGACTAAGAACGTGAAAATAAACTGTTAGAACAAACAGGAGTATATTGCTTTCAAAAATTGGATGATGAATACTTTAAATTGTCAGAAGAATTAATTAAAAAAAGAACGAGCTGTAGGCAGAGATATTGAATTTACAACAGAAAAAAATAATGCCTATTGCTAACAAAAAATATAGTGCATTTGGACGAAGTGCTAAATATGAGGATTATAGCAATAAATAAACACAGAACAAAATTGAAAAACTGGAGCGTTGAAATGCCAAACGCACCATATTCAAACCGTTAGTACCAAATCCAGCGCAAGGAACCTCAGTTATGGTATTTTTAATAGCTTTGAAAAAAACTACACTAATGACCCAACTAGAAATTAGAAATATTATTCTTAACCACTTGAATGGTTACCAACCTGTTAGTGTGGGTATTTTCGGGTCATTTGCCAGAGGTGATAACACAGAGAATAGTGACATTGATATCCTTGTTAAGTTTAAGGTTGCTCCTTCTCTGTTAACTCTAATTAAACTTGAAAATGAGCTCTCTGAATTACTTGGAATTAAAGTAGACTTAATCACAACTGGTGCTATCAAGAACAAGAGAGTTAAAAAGAGCATCCAAAAAGACCTTATCAGCATCCTGTGATGATAAAAGATGATCTAGCTTATGTCGAGCATATCCTCGATTCAATAAGAAAAATTAAAGAATTCAGTGAAGGTTTATCGTTTAAAGAATTCTCAGCTAATGAACTAGTACAAGATGCCGTCATCAGAAATATTGAAATTATTGGAGAAGCCTCAAAAAAGATTTCTTAGGATACAAAGCAGATATATTATGAGATCTCCTGGAAGGTGATTGCAGGAATGAGAGATAAGCTTATTCACGACTATTTGGGCGTAGACGTAGAGGTTGTCTGGAGAACCATCAAGGAAGATATTCCAATTCTTGAAAGACAAATCAAAGAAATAGATTAAAGAACTGGTGCTAACAGGTCGGTATAGGTCATTGCCTTCCGGCCAGCACGACTGATGATAATTGAAACTTCGTTCTGTAAGCTTAGCTGGCCGGGCTGCCCCCGGCACCGCCTGGGGACTCCCTTCTTGGTGTCATGGTTTTTCCCTTTATGACCGATAGTAATAAAGAGAAAGATTGTGCTCGCCTAGCTTGCCAGCAAAAATCCATGCCACCGCGACTCTACGCCAACTGCACATACCGCCGAACGTTGTGCTTCATGCTAAGTGCGACCCCATAACACTTTATTAACTTAAGGGGATAATTTGAAATCAATAATACTAAATTTAAGATTATGAAAAAAACGACAACACACCTTTTGGCTGTATTGATTTCGTCGATGAGCTATGCCCAGATACCTAATGTTGATATATCAAATATTGAAAACAAATTTCTAGATATTTCATATGCAACAGTATCTGATGCTCAAAAACTAGACATATATCTTCCTGCAAAGGGTAATGGTCCATATCCAGTTATACTTTATATTCATGGAGGCGCTTTTAAATTTGGTGATAAAAGAGATGGACAAGTAACACCTATGCTTGAAGGATTAAAGCGAGGATATGCAGTAGTCTCAATTAACTATCGTCTTAGTGGGGAGGCAATATGGCCGGCTCAGATTGTTGATTGCAAAGCTGCATTAAGATGGATAAGAGCAAATTCAAGAGAATACAAACTGAATCCCGATAAAATTGCAGCTTGGGGTGGTTCCTCTGGAGGACATCTTTCTGCAATGTTAGGGACATCTGGTGAAGTTAAATCTCTTGAGAACTTGACTTTAGGAAATCCTGATCAATCTAGCCGTGTACAAGCAGTAGTTGATTGGTTTGGCCCAACCGATTTTCTCAGAATGGATGCACAACTAAAAGAAAGTGGCGTTGAAAATCCACAACTCCATTCCGTTCTAGATTCCCCAGAAATCAGAACTCATCGGTAAAAACCTGGAAGATGCCACCGAGCTTGTTTATGAATCTACTCCAGACACCTATGTGTCTTCAGATGACCCACCCTTTTTTATCCAGCATGGATTAGAAGATAATCTGGTTCCATATCAAGGTTCTGTCCTACTTGCACGAAAACTGGGAAAAATGCTTGGATATAAAAAAGTATCTCTTGAACTATTTCCGGCAACCCGCCATGGTGGGGAGGCATTTGGAACAGAAGAAAATTTAAATAAAGTATTCACATTCCTTGATAAATATTTGAAGGAATAAAACGGACTTAGCTGTTTAATTGATTGGAACAAAACAGTATGACATATCGAATAAAGCACGAAAGCACAACACATGGTATAGTGCATGCGGGTTACAGTAGTTTGCGAAGGTTTGTAGCTCGTAAAAAAAATCGACGTAAATTGATAGAAAATCGCCTCGTAATCCCGCACGACACCATACCATAAACCGTTAGCTGCAAGCGGATACCACGTAATTAATTAGAGCAATTATTACGTATATATTAATTTAATACGTATATTTGCAGTAAATAAGTCACGTAACAATGGATACAAAACTCACACTCAATGTAGACAGCGAATTAGTCCGGAAGGCTAAATCGTATGCAAAAGACAAAGGACGGAGCCTTTCCGACCTAGTTGAAATGTATTTCAAGGCTTTAACACATAGAAAATCTATCAGTGATAACGAGTTGACTCCAAAGGTGCGATCTTTACACGGCTCATTTAAAGTGCCTCAGGATTTTGACTATAAGAAAGAATTATCGGATCAACTGACCAATAAATACCTCTAGAATGGAAAATGTATTTATTGACACAGATGTCATTGTTGACTTCCTTACTGATAGAAAGCCCTTTTCACTTGAATCTGCCAAAATATTTTCATTGATAGATCAAAAGAAAATCAAAGGATGTGTTTCATCCCTTTCATTCAGCAATCTCTATTACGTTCTCAGAAAGTTTGGAACCCACAAAAAGGTTATCAGTAGCCTTCAGGAATTATCTGAACTGGTAGATATTCTAAAGGTTGATAGTGATATAGTTAAGTCAGCGCTTAACTCGGATTCTAAAGACTTTGAGGATTCCATTCAATATTTTTCAGCTCAAGAACACAAAAAGGTAGACTGCATAATCACCAGAAATATTAAAGACTATAAGGATAGTTCTCTACCTGTAATGACACCAGAAACGTTTCTTGTCACATTTGAAAACACCGCCAGCAGCTAACAAAGCGGTATATGCAATTGCCTTCTGTGTCACGACTGGTTCTTAGTTGCAAAAAGCAAGTTAGTGGGCATTAAATATTAAGTGGTTTAAGAAAGATCCAAAATTAATCACCAGCGCGGCACTGGCTGCCCTGGCTCCCGCCGGGGACTCCCTCTTGGTGTCACGGTTTTTGCCAACGCGAGAATAAACTAATAACCATCATAATACTGCACCGCACCACGATGGCAAAAACGCATGCCACCGCGATGCAGCGGCAGCAGCACATACCGCCGAACGTTAGGTGGCATAGCTCGTAAAACATTAGACAGTCTGCATTAGAGAACTTACAATGACACATAATTTTCGTCCGTTTATCGGGATTCAGTCATCTGCCAATTTTATCTTGACGAGTTCGGCTAACCCCAACGCTCCTTGCATATGATACCTGCCTGCCGGCAGGCAGGATTCACGGTTTTGTATTTTTAAATATACAAAACCGGTTCATGAGCATCATCTGCAAGCTTTTCCCCCAACCTCACAAGCCTTGTTCACTCCCATCTACCGAGACTTAAAAAGCAACGCCACCTAACGACTTCAAAATGATTTTTGCCCATGACTTTAAAAAATAATACCAGAAATTATTATTAATAAAATTGGCTTTAGATTAAACAAGGTGTAATTTTGGTAATAAGGAAAGGAAAACCAGAAGTAGATATTTTGCTTAAATATATTAGTTTGCCATCATGCTTTATGATAGATCTTAAGACTAATTGAAGGATAAAACCTATCTATATTAATTAAAATAAGATGATTGGAGCAATTATTGCAAGGCAAGCCGTTAAATCAGGATTTGACGCGCTTAATGAAGGGAATCTTGATAGATTCATGAATGCATATAGTGACAATTGTGTCTGGATTTACCCTGGAAAAGTTAATGCTGGAGGCCGTTATACTGGAAAGGCAGAAGTAAGAAAATGGTTTGAGAATTTTATTCAACAATTTCCTCAAAGAAAATTTACTTTGAACCACATAGGAGTTGGGAATATTTTTGCCATAGGAGGTAACAATATAATCTCTGCCCAGTGGGATTTAGAATTAACAAATAAGGATGGCATTAAAGCTACTAATAGTGGCGTTACTTTACTTACAATTAGAGGATCAAAAGTAGTTCAGGGGGAAGATTTTATGAACACAACTGATGGTGATGATTACAAAAGGGCATGGGGCGATATAAAATAAACTTGAAGCAGGACTACTTCATATCTTGATTAAATAAATTTGCTACGACCACCTAACACGGATGGTATAGGTAATTGCCTTCAGCAGCCCATAAAGCTTATTAATCAGCTCCATAAGTCTATGTGGGAAAATTTACCTTACTTATTAAACTTTCGGTACCGTGACAAATCCTGCTGCCGTGACAAGGTCAATAGGGCTGCTGGCCTTCGCGCTGTTGTCATTGTTTTTGCATCGCCATCTTGACAATTTTATCGTGACACGGAAATCCTGCCTACTTACCGGGACTATGCAAAAACACATGCCAACCCCGACACAGATGGCAACTCCCTAGACCACCGGGCCGTTATGCACTATGAAATAATTAACACAATTTACCCAATCAAATGAAAACAAAAATCCTCAAAACCTTAATTATTGTTCAATGCATTATAGCATTGTCATGTGAATTAAAAGCCCAGTTTCCCGAATTTACCAGAATCGATACTGGAGCGATATACACAAGTACAGGCCACCATGTTTCCAGTGGATGGTTCGATATGGATAATGATAACGATATGGATGTGATAATCACAAATTCTTCGGGTATGGGTTATACTAATCATCCAAATTTGTTATTTAAAAATGAACTAAATGGATATTTTATTCAGGTAACAAATACTGAGTACACTTTAAAAAATTTGACTGTCGGACTTCCCGGTCCGTTTGGCGATATTGATAATGATGGTGATCAAGACCTTATGAACGCTGATTGGATTGGCACAAATTCTTTTTTATATCTTAATGATGGGTATGGCAACTTTGAATATCTTAAAACCATAAATCAACTCTCTGGTGCCCCGTGTGTCCTTTTTGACATAGATAACGATTCATTTCTTGATATCGTCCAATTTCATGAGGACGGTAGCAGGGTTTACTATAATGATGGCACAGGCAACTTTGGCAACCATGAAAGCTTAAAAATAACGTGCCAGGACCCAATTCCCGTAACGCATAGTATTGCATTAGGTGATGCTGATAACGATGGGGATTTTGATTTATATATGGGACGCACGAATGTTTATGGAACAAGCAGTTTCAAAGCTAAAAACGAGTTCTTTCTGAACAATGGTTCCGGCAGCTTCGAAAGACAGTCGGATGAAGCAATAATTGTTCAGGACCTGGCTATGACTCCAAGCATTAATTGGATAGATTATGATAACGACGGGGATATGGACCTGTATGTATTAAATACTTATGACCCTGAACCTGCTAATAGTGTATCCGGTGCATTGTTTGAAAACAAGGGTGAGTTGGTATTTGAAAAACATATTATCGAGCCAGCCGGATACCGTGATGCCCACCGGGTATCTTCGGTATGGGGAGACCTGGATAATGATGCCGACCTTGATTTATACATTACTATTGAAAAAAATGAAGACTTTAATGGTCACTCTTCACCGGTCAAGCATAATTTACTGCTGCAAAATAATGGCGATGGGACTTTTTCAGAGATTTCCGCTGGTACGCTTGCCGAAGAAAGTTCGCACACAGCCACTATAGAAGATTGTGATAACGATGGAGACCTGGATGTGTTGCTGGTAAGATTTTCATGGGCCAACAACGGGAATAACACGCTTTGTATGAATGAGGGGAATGACAATTCATGGCTGATATTGACCCTTAAAGGTACTATGTCAAACAGTACTGCTTTTGAAGCCCGTATTATAGCAAAGGCTACAATTAGTGGTCAGCATGTAATGCAAACCAGGGAAATAACACCTATGAGTGGACATGCAACCTACAATTCGACCCGGGTCCATTTTGGACTTGGTGATGCCGAAGTGATTGACACACTGGTTATCCTTTGGCCTTCTGGACATGTTGATAAACATCTAAATGTACAAGCTAATCAGATCTACGAGGTTTTCGAGAATGAAGTTCCTGTAGGAATCAGGAAAGTATCATCAAACCTATTAGAGGAAGGCCTATTAATATACCCTAATCCATTCGTCACTTCAAGGACTCATTTACCAATTACTGCAATCCGAAACCGTCCAAATATTTATCTACGATCAAATTGGTGAAAAGATTGAAATCATTAAGAAAAAGCAATCAATAGGAAAGCATCAATTCATTTGGAGTGCAGAAGGATTAGCGACAGGAGTATATTTCTGTGTATTGAAAACCAAAAGCCAAATGAAAACGATGAAAATGATAAAACTTTAAAATTTCACAGTGCATAACAATGTATAAAAATAATAGCCGGTTCAGTAGTAAATTCAAGGGTTGTAGCCCGCTTCAACTTTCCTGTAACTTGACAGAAAAGTGCCACGCAATCGGCTACTATTCTTATACTAAACGTTATGGCCAATTGTCATTCCTATTCTCTTTGATTATTACTAACTTGCTATAGAATATTAAAAAACTGAGGGTATGAAAAACGTTATCCTACTTTTCTTAACATTTCCAATAGTCTTATTTAGCGTTCAAGGACAGACTGACATTGAGAAAGAGATTATTTCATATTTAATAGAAGAAGAATTTAGTCCAGTCTCTGATGAATCATTTATAGATGAGAATGAGCAGAACAAGAATTTGAAAGACCAAGAGGAAGTCAGTATCATTATTATATCAGAATCACGCATTCAAACTTTTGATACAAGATTTGATTCATTGGAAATATTTCAAAAAAGGGGGTTAGCAAGTTTGGACCTCTATACGATGAATGATTTCTTTAAAAAGAACCAGAGTTCTATCAAAATTGCGAAATTCTCTTTGGACAAAATTAAGATAATATACATGTCTAAAGATGAATGGGATGGAATAATGAACCAAGGAGGCTGGAAACAATATCATAGTATTTATGGATATATCCCTATAATAAATTTGTCAAGACCTGGAATAAATGAAAGTCTGAATAAAGCTGTTATATATTATGATGCAAAAATTGATAAACTGGGAGGAGCGGGATTTTTAATAACACTTGAAAAAGTTGATAACAAATGGATTATTAAAGAGAAAATAATAGCTTGGATGTCATAATATATAACTGGCCATAACAGGTCGGTATATGCAATTAACTCATCACGCAATGCGTGATTCGTTGAGCTCAGCCGCAAATAATAATAGTCTTTATCATCATAATTGTGGTTGCGGCTTCGGTTGCCTTTCGGCTGGTTTTTGCGCGCTGATTAAGGCACCAGCACCCCAAAAACCAGTCAGTTGCTTATCGGCCCGTTCTAGCGGCTAACGCCGCCTCCTAAAAACCAGCCGGCTTGCCCCGGCTGACGCCTGGTCTCCCCCACTTGGTGTCACGGTTTTTGCCAACGCGAGAATAAACTACTAACCGCTTAACCCGTAATGCAAAGCCTAATCCCTTATTAATGAAGTTTCTTATCTTTGTTACATGAATGTCATCGAGAGAAACATAGATCAAATAATCAAACTTTGTAAACAACACAAGGTCAGGGAGCTCTATTTATTTGGTTCCGTGCTGACAGATAGATTTAATGATGAAAGTGATATTGATTTTCTAGTTGAATTCAGTCTCGTAGATATTCTGGAATACTTTGACAACTATATGGATTTCAAGGAAAAACTGGAAGCATTATTGAAAAGACCTATAGACCTTGTTGAAAACCAGGCTGTCAGAAATCCTATCTTCAGAAGAGTTCTTGATAGAGACAAAAAATTAGTCTATGAACGAAAAGGTGCTTAAGTGTCTATATGACATTAAAATAGCTATTGATGAAATATATCTTTTCTTTGAAACTGGTCCCAAAGACATAGAGGATTATAAAAAGAACTTTCTTTTTAAGAGAGCTATTGAGAGAAATCTTGAAATAATTGGAGAAGCAATAAACCGTATTCTCAAAGATGATCCTGACTTTCCGATTGATAATGCAAGAAGAATCATTGGCCTGAGAAATCAAATAATTCACGGATACGACTCTGTCTCAGACGAAAATATTTGGGGGATAATAACTGCTCACCTACCCAAATTAAAGGCTGAGATTGAAAGATTAATTGAATAAAGCACAACACCCAACAGGTCGGTATATGCAATTAACTCATCACGCAATGCGTGATTCGTTGAGCTCAGCCGCAAATAATAATAGTCTTTATCATCATAATTGTGGTTGCGGCTTCGGTTGCCTTTCGGCTGGTTTTTGCGCGCTGATTAAGGCACCAGCACCCCAAAAACCAGTCAGTTGCTTATCGGCCCGTTCTAGCGGCTAACGCCGCCTCCTAAAAACCAGCCGGCTTGCCCCGGCTGACGCCGGGTCTCCCCCACTTGGTGTCACTCTAAATACACTTGATATAAAAATATCTGGTAAAGACACTGAAAATGATTTAGCAGTTTTTGAACAAACTGGTCTAACTCCTAAAGGTGGACCTCCGTTGCATATTCATCCGAATCAAGATGAATGGTTCTATGTGATTGATGGAGAATATTTGTTCCAGGTTGGTGAGGATAAATATCAAATGAAATCAGGCGACACAATTTTTCTTCCACGAAAAGTTCAACATGCATTTATTCAACTTACCGAAATAGGTAAAATGATTGTTTCATATTTGCCCGCTGGTAAAATGGAAGAGTTCTTTGCTGTTACTGACAAATGGACATCTCCTCCATCGAAAGAAGAAATTTCAAAAGTATTTACCGACCATGATATGCAAGTTGTCGGACCAGCGCTAAAAGTTGAATGAAAGATTAGTAAATAGTACGCACGAACCAACAACATGGTATATAGTTAATTGGCGGAGAAGTGGTTTGCGAAAGTTTTGTACTTTTAATAAGTTTAATCTGTAATTTGATAAGAAAGAGCATTGAAGTCACCAACTAACCATATACCAGAACCGTTATGCCGCATGCACAAACGTATCCGAAGCAATGCTAAGTAATTGTCACATACCCCATACCCTTGCTCCTTGTGGGGTATACTGTGGAGCGTGTCCATCATTTGGTAAATCCTGCCTTGGCTGTGCCTCAAATGACACTAATCAATCCAGACGTAGCAAATGGGGCTGTAAGATCAGATGCTGCTGCTATGAAATTAAGAAATATGATTTCTGTATTGATTGCCTTGAATATCCATGCAAGATTGTAAACAAAAAGCTATTCAAGACTCATATTGATGATCCACGGTTTACCTACAGATTTGAGATACCTGGATTGTTTGGCAAATTGAAAACTATGGGCTTGGACAAGTACATGGAATTTCAGCGCAGTAGGTGGACATGCGAGAATTGCGGGGGTACCATCAAATTCTACGGTTACAAGTGTGATAAGTGCAATAAAGAAAAGTACATAACCAATCAATAAAAAGCACGACGGCATAACAGGTTGATATAGGTCATTGCCTACCGGCCAGCACGACTAATAGTAAACAAAAGAATTTTATTCTGTGCACTTCGCTGGCCGGGCGGCCCCCGGCACCGCCGGGGGACTCCCTTCATGGTGTCATGCTTTTTGTA
The DNA here is from genome assembly GCA_963696805.1 of uncultured Rikenellaceae bacterium. Taxonomy (GTDB): domain Bacteria; phylum Bacteroidota; class Bacteroidia; order Bacteroidales; family VadinHA17; genus SR-FBR-E99. The sequence continues at coordinate 351,473 of CAVOLF010000002.1, read as the reverse complement.
CAGTCATCTATACACCAGCCGCTCATAAGAATGTACCATAAAATTGATCTCTGCTCGCCGCCTCAGGCTGCATCTCATCTCGAAATGAATGTCACAGAACACCAACTCGAGAGCAAAAACCCATGCCACCGTCCGCCAGCTGGCGGACCAACTGCACATACGCCCGAACGTTATGTGGCATTTTAATAAGCATAATAATTCAATAATAAAGATATTCACACATAATTCAAATCAATTTTATCACTATGTCATTACAAATATTTACACTTGAATTTGGTATAAATCGTTGTTATATCGTTAAAGATAAGGGTGTTATAATGATAGATAGTGGCCCTCCAAGGAAAGGAAAGGTCTTGAAAAAAAGATTGGATAGTTTATCTATTCAATATCAGGAAATTCGATTGATTGTGTTAACACATGGAGATTTTGACCATGTGGGTTCTGCTAAAGAAATCAAGGAAATTACCGGTGCACAAATTGCAATTCATGAATCAGATAAACTAAACCTGGAAGAGAGCCGGTATAATTGGCCCCCAGGTGTAACAAGGTGGGGCAAAATATCACACTTTCTGCTTTCTCCACTATTGAGAATGACAACCTTTCCTGCGGTAAAGGCAGACATTACTTTGCGTAAGGAGGAGTTTCCTCTTGAGCAATATGGTATTTATGGCAAAATAATTTATACTCCCGGACATACACTTGGCTCAGTAAGTGTGCTACTTGATACAGGTGAAGCATTTGTGGGCTGTCTGGCACATAATGGCTTCCCATTTACTTTTCATCCAAGGTTACCTATTTATGCTGAAGATATAGGGAAAATAAAAGAAAGCTGGGAAGTTATAATTAACAAAGGAGCAAAAATGATCTACCCTGGTCACGGGAATCCATTTCCCGTTGAAATTATTAAGAAGTATCTATGAAAGATAAATATTGGTAAACGCCGCATAACAAAGTATATAGTTAATTGGCGGAGAAGTGGTTTGCGAAAGTTTTGTACTTTTAATAAGTTTAATCTGTAATTTGATAAGAAAGAGCATTGAAGTCACCAACTAACCATCTACCAGAACCGTTGTACGCAAGCTCAAAACAAAGAGCATACGCCTAAATGATAAATTAGAAATAGAGTAAAAAACTTGATACAATGAGCTCAACCCGAATGTTATTATTCTTTCTACTTGTCAGTATTATGTTTTGTTCCTGTTCGAAACAGAAGACAATGGAATTTACTGATCCTAATGGTTACAGGTATGAAACTGTGATTTATGATCCTACCGGATTACGCATTTACACCCTTGATAACGGATTGAAAGTTTACCTTTCAGTAAACAAAAGTGAACCACGCATTACCACCTATATCGGGGTACGTGCTGGTGGAATCAACAACCCGGAAAACAGCCCCGACCTCTCACATACTCTTGAACACCTGATGTTTAAGGGTACAAGCTCTTTTGGTACTATTGACTGGGAACATGAAAAACCATTACTCGATTCGATCTCTGTCCTTTTTGAATTACACCGGATGGAAAAAGACAGTATAAAAAGGCTGGAAATATATGAACTTATTGATAAACTCTCATTCGAAGCTTCAGGATATGCAATTCCCGGAGAGTATCATAAGATGATGAGTGATATCGGAGCAAGGAATATAGGCGCCTTCACCATGTATGAGCTTACAGTTTATGTGAGTGATATTCCTTCCAGTGAATTAAAGAAGTGGTTAACGCTGGAAATCAACCGGTTTGGAGATATCGCCCTCCGTTTGTTTCATACCGAAATAGAAACTATGTGGGAAGAGGGGAATATGTACCAGGACCGGGATGCAATAAGGGCAGAAAAAATTTTACTCAAAGGTCTATTCCCTACCCATCCCCTTGGAGGCACTCCGGGCAGACAACAACTGGAAAATCGGTCCATGGTAGACGTCCTGCGGTTCAAAGATGCCTGGTATGTTCCGAACAATATGGCAATATGCCTTTCAGGCGACCTTGATCGGGACAAAACGATCAAGATGATTGACGAAACTTTTGGGCAGCTAAAATCCAAACCTTTGCCTGAAAGTAAGCAGCCAGTTGAGGATCCGGCTACAGAACCTGTAATAAAGGAAATAAATGGCCAGGCCGGAGAGATGGTGTTACTGGGTTACCGGTGTGGAGGGATCAAGTCAGAAGATAGAAAATACATACATCTGATCAGTAATATATTATACAATGGCCAGGCTGGTTTAATAGACATTGATCTGATCCAGGAGCAGAAAGTACTGTCAGTAGATTGTCAGGCTAATTTTATATCACAGTACGGATACCTGATTTTTAATATTACGCCGAATAAGGGGCAGACACTAGAACAGGCAGAAGAACTGGTTATGAATGAAATAGAAAAGGTCAAAAATGGCGAATTCCCGCAATGGATGCCTGAAGCCATAGCCAATCAGTACCGGCTGAGCCAATTGCGGGATCTCCAGGATAACTGGAGGGTTTTTCAATTCGCAAATGCTTTCGCAAATAAAATGGACTGGAGTGACGAACTGGATTTCGCGAATGAACTGGAGAAGATAACCTCTAAGGAGATAGTAAAATTTGCCAATGATTTCTTCCGGGATAACTACGTTGTGGTATATAAAAGAAAAGGAGAGGCCGAAGGAATCGTAAAGGTCGAAAAACCAGCCATCACACCGATCATTATTAACCGAGATGCTGAAAGTGAATTTTATACCGGGTGGAAAAAGATCTCCTCAGATCCCATATTACCCGAATTTGTTGATTTCGCAACATCCATCAATACAACAAAACTGCAGGGAGATGTTGAATTAAGCAGCATTAAAAATGAGGGAAATGAGTTATTCAGCCTTTACTACATTATTGAGGCAGGCAAGAGTAATGATCTCAGAATTCCCATTGCTTTGAATTATTTACCTTATATCGGATCATTGGGTCATAGTGCAACTGAACTGAAGCAGGAGTTGTTCAGGTATGGACTTGCCACAGATGTTTCCAGCCAGAACAACCGTTCCATTTTAAGCATCTCGGGACTTAACAGGAACCTGGAGAAAGGTGTGAGTATCATGGAAGAAATACTTACTTCATCTGTTGCCGACACTTCCTCCTACAGACAATATACTGAACGGCTTATAAGGGAACGGGATGATGCCAGGCTTAACCCCAGAAGTATCGTTTATTACGGACTCACGAACCTGGCCATGTACGGGAATATATCCCCTTATACCGATATGATAAGCAACGAGAAGCTGATGGATCTGGATCCTGGTGAACTAACATCCGTTGCAGGAGGATTATTTTCATATCCTCACCGGATCTTTTATTACGGCCCGGATGATCCGGAAAAAGTCGAATCGGTAATTCGCGATTACCACGTTATTCCTGCAGAACTGACTCCCATTCCGGAAGCAAAGAAATATCCGGAGCTTGATATTACCGAAAGCATAGTTTTGTTTGCTGATTATGATATGTCACAGGTAAGATATATAATGATAACAAAGGGGTCCCCCTTTTCAAAAGAGCTATTTCTTTATTCGCAATTGTTCTTTGATTATTACGGGAACGGAGAATCAATGTCTTCGGTTGTATTCCAGGAAATAAGGGAAGCACTTGGAGCAGCTTATTTTGCAGCGATCAGATATAATGCCCCTGTCAGGATGGACCAGTCATTCTATATCCAGGGAATCGTTTCCACACAGTCAGACAAGTTGGAATTGGTTGCGAGCACCATGAACCATTTATTGAACAACCTGGTGGAAAACCAGAGCTTCCTGGATATTTCACGTCGTGCAATCCGTAACAGCATTGCCACTGAACGCATTAAAGGCGAGGACCTTTACTTCAGGTGGCTGAATTATCATGATCTGGGTATCGATTATGATATCCGGAAGGATCTCTATGAAATGATGGATACGGTTTCGATGGAAGACCTCAGAACATTCTTTAATACATACGTCAAAGGAAGACCATATGCTCATCTCATCGTTGGCAACCTGAATGATATTGATGAAAATGTTTTAAATAATATGGGTGAAGTAAAACTGCTAAGTCTCAAAGAAATATTCGGGTATTAACTTAATATGAGGTATAAATCGAATCTCCAGAAGGGTACAAGTTGATAAAAAAGCAGATAGTGTGTACATAGATTATATAAGAAAAAGAAGCCATACTTGATTTTACAGATTATGGGAACTGCTTTAAATGTGTATGGGTTACGGCACTGAATAAAATTGAAACACTGGCTAAAATTGATAATCTATAATGAGATTTTTTTAAGGAGAGATTTACCGAGAAGATGAACAAAAAGATTTAAACGCCTGCGTACAACAATGTATATAAAAAATAGGCGATACAGCTACTGAATCAAGGGGGGGGGGTAATATGTTTTAATTTTCTTGTAACTTTAAATGACAGTTCATCGAAATCGCCTACTTTTCATATACTTATCCATTATGTGGCATTACAACACTAGAAAAAATCCATACTACTATGATAAAACCATTAAGCTTTAAAACCTATTCATAAAAGACATAAAAACTATATGCCTAACCATTGGTGGCTTTTATGCCATTTTCGGAATCTTTGCGACTATAATAATTAAAATGCAGACCATGATGATTCCTGATTTGGGAGATAAATCAAATGAAGCTTTTTTTTGATTCAATGAATGTACTACAGGAAATATGGTCTGTTACATGCCTTTGATGATTCTGCTGGGTTTAGGATATGCTTTATTTGGCTATTTTTTTAACAAAATCAAAGACAAAAAATAACGGTTTTGCTTTTTGGAAATTTGCACAACCGGTTCATGAGCATCATTTGGAAGTTTCCCATTACTCCGCAAGCCTGGCTCTAATCCGTTTACCGGGACTTAAAAAGCTACGACCACCTAACACGGACAATATGGGTAAGTTGTTTGTCATGGTTTTTGCTTTTCTCCTGCTCACAAGACAAATTTTTAATAGCTGTTGCACCCGGACACGCTCATCTGCACCCAATTAAAATACTGCACCGTGATAAATTTCTGGCTCCGAGACAAATTGTACCGCGACACTGCGCCAGTACCCTCTCCTAACTTTGTAACCGGGGATAAATTCGCGGCTCCGATCACAATTGTACCGCGATCGCGCCAGCACGCAATTACGTTTGTCCTATGACGGCAAAAACCACGCCGTACTCGCCTCGCACCGTTACAGCTTACAGGCTAAAGTACCAGGGCTCTACGCGGAAGCTTCGTCGAGTAACGCTTACGTAATTATACCGCCGGGCAGTTAGGCACAAGCATAAAACACTAACATTCAGAAATAAAACTTTTAAACTCATGGCAGACAAAACAGCTTTTGACATTCTTTTTGACAATCTTTCTGATAGAGGCATGCAACCCGAAAGACAAATTTCAGAAAGGAATTTTATTGTGCCCGGAGCAGACAGATTGTCAAATACGAAATATATTATTGCCAAGAATAAAACATTCTTCTTTTGCGCTTATGATTCCCATGGGACAAGTGCTTATTCTTCCAAGACTTTTACTGGAATTTATTCAGCCATCAATTTGCCACCAGAAACAGAATGTCATATCTACAAAAAAGACTGGGTTGACCTGATTCTACGAAAAAACAAACGCAAATCAGGAATCAAATTCATCGATGAAAATCTAACTATAACTTCATCGACCAATTGGGCACCTTCCCTCTTATTAAACTTGACAGATGTTAATCTATATCTAGAAATCAGTAAAAGAATTGCTCCTCTCAAAATTACAATTCAGCATGACTATCTTTCAATAATTAAAGACCTAAAAGATAAAACTATTATAGGAATTGAGACAGATTTGTGGATTTATAAAGATATTGATTTAGATTCACTCATCAATTTAGGCGGACAACTAATTGAAAACATGACAAATGCCTGTGTCTAACCAAGGATATAACGAATGCGGGTTTGCGTGTTCATTGAAACATTTGAAATCTATATATACATTTGCGTTGGCTGACAGTTGAGCAAAAATTTAATCCCGCACTTGTCATATCCTCATCCGTTATGCACAAGCGGATTAGCGACAATTATCCAGTGAAATGACAAAAAAGTGGATGATTGCATTTGATATGAAAAACGAGACTGGCAGACTGCTTCATTGATGAATAAGCAATGTATAAGGAAATTTGAAAAGAGGGACGAGCTCTGTGCTTTTATACCGCTTCACTTTTCAGCCACTAATGATTAGCAATATAGATTGATCCTTTGTCGAACCAAATACATTTCTAATATGAAACTAAATAAGATCTATGCATTTTTACTTTTGCTGATTGTTATGGCTATGGTATGTATGACATTATTCTCTACTATTCCCAATAACACAAAGCTGATAATCAGGATTATATTACTGATATCATTTTTTATATCATGGAGAATTTTTCATAAGAAGAATCTCACTAATGCTAAAGACATTGCCTTTACATTAATGGCACTGATTCTTGCATTTTTAATTGTATCTCCGTTTACTTCTGAATTCTGGAACCTGAAAGCTGAGACTGCAAAAGGATTTGCACTATCCAAGCTCAGTGACGCTGTCATAATTAGTTTAGTATTAATCATTTCTTTTATTGCAGCCGGTTATAAATTGAAAAGCATCTATTTAACTAAGGGACGTTTGATTTACGGCCTAATAATCGGGATCCTCTTTTTTATACTCTTTGGCTACCTGGCACTTAACAATCCTCAGGAGAGACCTGAGCCAAGTTTTCTAAGAAAGAACTATCTATGGATATTGGTATTCGTGTTTGCAAATGGATTTATGGAAGAATTGATTTTCAGAGGTATTTTTCTGGAAAAGTTGAATCACTTCTTTAAACCTATATGGTCAATTATTCTTACATCAATATGTTTTGCTGTACCTCATCTTACTGTTAACTATAAACCCGATACTCTGGCTTTTGCAGGGATTGTGTTTGTACTTGGCATGATATGCGGGTATGCAATGCATTATACAAAAAGCATAATTGCGCCTATGCTAATACATGCTGGCGCTGATCTAATGATTATCCTCCCTGTTTTTGTTTCTTACGGAGTTATTAATTAACCGTAGTAATTTTATTAAATGTAAATTATCCATAAAATGAAGAATATTTCCGAGATTTTCAAGCCATGCTAAAGAGGAAAAGGATAATTGACAAATTTATTGACATAAATAAGAACTGCCAGTGCATAACACGGACAATAAAGGTAAGTTGCTTGTCACATTTTTTGCGCGCTGATCCTCATAACCAGCACCCCAAAAACCAGTTGGTGCTTTATCGGCCAGGCTTTGCGGCTTCGCTGTCGGGCAAAACCAGCTCACCGGCCCCGCTCCCACTGGGCACTCCCTCCTTGTGTCACGGTTTTTGCCAACGCGAGAACAGACTATTAACCGAATAATCCAACATCGCATCACAAATGCAAAAACGCGTCCCACCATTATGCTGCGGCATCCTGCACATAGCGCCGAACGTTATGGGCAATTTGGGAAAAATGCATCACATCTTTATACCTGTTAAATTTGAAGGTTTTAGGTGAATGATTTTAAAAAAAATGGTAAATGAGTGACAAGCAGCTTCTTTTTTCGGTAAAAGGTTAAGTCTTCAGAAACGCAACACATATATTGATGTAGAAATTTTTGAGGTGTGTTTAAAGATATTTTTCTTCTTGGGAATCATCCGGAGAAAGTTATAACTTGTCTATGAATTATTCGATAACCTAAATATAATACCATGTACGATCGTCGTAAATTCTTAAAAAACAGCTTATTGACTGCAACTGGTGCCGGACTTATCTCAAAATCCTTCCCGCAATCTATTTCGATCAATGAATCAGAAAAAAAGGATAACAAAATTATTTATCGCACACTTGGAAAAACAGGGATCAGTCTTCCCGTTGTCAGTATGGGAACCGGCAATACAAATAATCCTAATATTGTCAGCTCAGCCTTGGAAAAAGGGGTAAAGCTTTTGGCCACAAGTGCGGCATATCAGAATGGGAATAATGAAAAAATGGTTGGAAGTGTTATAAAAGATAAACCCAGAGACTCTTTTATAATCATGACTAGTAGTGTTGATATAAATTGGCTTGATACCCAGACTGGAGTTTTTAAGGATAGTTTTGATCCCAAAACCTTTATGCAAGCAGTGGATGGAAGTTTAAAAAGGCTGGAAGTTGACTATGTCGACATTTTCATACAACCTTTTGCAGCCACAAAGGAATCTGTGTTTTATGATCCTTCAAGAAAAGCCATGGAAACATTAAAGAAAGAGGGAAAAGCTAAATATCTGGGAATAGCCACACACAGACTTGAACACGAAGCCATTCGTGCCGCTGTGGATGTTGGTATATATGATGTAATCATGACAGCCTACAATTTCCGTAACCAGGGATGGAAGTCCATGCAAAACAGGGAAGAACTGGAAGATGCGATCCAGTATGCTGCTGAGTCAGGTTTAGGGATCATTGCAATGAAAACCATGGCCGGGGCTTTCTGGGATAAAGAGAGAACAAAACCGATAAACGCAACAGCAGCTCTGAAATGGGTACTGAAGAATGAAAATGTTCATACTACTGTGCCGGATTGTTCAACCTACGACCAGTTAAACCAGGACCTTGCTGTTATGGCCAATCCTGAACTTACGGAAGAAGAAAAACAGGACCTGAAACCACCCTCTGAGGAATTATCCTCCGGTCTTTACTGTCAGCAGTGTAATAAATGTATTTCACAATGTCCCGAATCCATAGATATTCCAACCATCATGAGGAGCTATATGTACGCTTACGGTTACAAGAACCTGGATTTTGCCCAGGAAACACTCTGTTCAACAGGGCTTCGTTCCTTTCCATGTAACGATTGTAGCGACTGTAAAGTTAAATGTCTGATGGGTTTTGATGTCAGATCGAAGATCCTTGATATAGCCAGATTGCAGGATATTCCTAAAGACTTTATTCGACAATCTTAATATGGATACTAGGAAATAATTAAAATTACTCATTTGACTAAAAAGTATCTGTCTGTCTCTTTATTTAAAATATGGTTTGATATTAATGGTGCCAAACACGGACAATAAAGATAAGTTTTTTGTCATGCTACCGGGATAATTTACCGGCCAAAGCACCGGGACACGTAGATGGATGCCATCCCGGAGCTGAGGCAACGCCACATACCGCCGAACGTTAGGTACAACTAAAAGAATGAGAAAAATGGAAGTAACAAAAGATATGCTTGATAAAGGATTGCAACCGATATATAAGCCACTAAAAATAATATCTTTTCTACTTAGCAGAAAATGGGGAATCAACCTTATTAATTTTCAATCGAGTTTTATTAAGGGAAGAACCATCGGCGAGTTAGACTGCGAAGAGCGCTACATCCCAAGCAAAAGTGGAGGTCCGGATATTCGCATCAGGATTTTCAAACCATTAAATTATAATAGTAAACTTCCCGCTATGTTATACAATCATGCCGGAGGTTTTGTGATTGGTACCCCAGAATTATCCCTGAAAATTATAAAACAATTCATTATTAAAAGACCGTGTGTGGTCATTGCTCCCGACTATCGAAAAGCGATGAAAGCACCTTTTCCTGCAGGATTTAATGATTGTTACGACACCCTTTTGTGGGCAAAAGAGAATTCTGACGAACTTGGAATACTACCTCACAAATTTATAGTGGCCGGACATAGTGCCGGGGGTGGGTTGACAGCCGCAGTTACATTAAAAGCGAGGGATACCCAAGATGTTGATATTGCCTTCCAAATGCCCATCTATCCAATGATTGACGATAGACAGACTACTGCATCTGCGAAAAACACAGGAGTTCATGTGTGGAATACAAAAACAAATGCCTTTGCCTGGAATTTATATTTAAGAGACATTAAGCAAGACAAAAAGGCAGTCCCCTCCTATGCAGCTCCTGCCAGGAATACTGATTATATGAATTTTCCTCCAACTATAACTTTTGTAGGTGAATTAGAGCCTTTTAGAGACGAGACTATTTCTTATGTGGAGGCATTAAAAAAGGAAGGTATTGCTGTAGAGTTTAAATTTTACAAAGGTTGTTTTCATGGGTTTGATATTATTGGAGCCAGATCCGACATCGCAAAAGATGCTATTAATTTTACTTATAAATCTTATGCCAAATATTATGACACATATATTGAATAGAATTACTGTACCTAAAATGAGGTATGTTCAATGTGTTTGTCACAAGTTTTGCAACCTGCTCCTGCACCTGGATTAATCACCAGGGCTATATACCGCGAGACTGCTCTAACTCAGACGCTCTGTTTGATGACTGCAAAACCTGCACCATTACAGTTTTCTGCCCTACCGTGGCAAATTCCCGGTCGGATGCTGTGTCAGGTAACACAAACTTACTTTATTGCCGCCCGTCAGCTTCAACCCGGCCCCTAGCGGAAGAAAAACCTGAAATCTCTAATGGTTCAGTGCTTCAATATAATTTTTACACTGAAAACGGGAAAATATATGAAGAAAAACTACCCACTGAGATAATAAAATAAGATAAAAACAGCAGCTAACATGGACGGTATAAGCAAGCCGAAACATGATTCATTGGACAAATTTGACTTATATCAATAGATTGTCTATTTTTAACAAGATTGTCATAATAATACGACCTTTTAAAAATTAAACGTCCTGATGGCAAGCCTTATTGAAGGTTACGAGTATGATGTCTTTATCAGCTACAGGCAAAAAGACAATAATCATGACGGATGGGTAACTGAATTTGTAAATCAGTTAAAGGGAGAATTGGAATCAACATTTAAAGAAGAGATCAGCGTTTACTTTGATATAAATCCTCATGATGGTCTCCTTGAAAAAAAGGTTCTGGAAATCTTAACGAGAACTGCGATATAATGATTGATCAGGTGCGAGCAATTGACAATAAACGTCTAATTAAAAAGCTTGGGGAATTACCTGAAAGTCTTTCCAATAAAGTCAAAGAAAACCTAGCTATCAACCTAGATTTAAACTAAAGCACTCAGCACAACAGATCGGTATATGCAATCAAATCTAAATCAACAAAAATGAAAAAAATATTTTTCTTTTACATTCTGATAATCCCGACAATTGTATTTGGACAAAAGGATAGCCCCCAACTTTTTGAACCTATGCAAATAAAGGCAGATATTGATACCTTGATCTACAAATTAATGGATGTTCATCCAACGTTTTCAAACCATTACAAAACCAATAATACAGAAAGTAAAGTAGACAGTATTAAAAACACCATCAATAACCCAATGTCTGAGCTGGACTTCTTTAGGCTTATGCAGCCCATTGTTACTATCGATGGGCATACAACCCTAAGATACAATGGACCACTTTGCCCCAATGAAGAAAATCCTTTATTTCCATTTAAGGTAGTTGTGTTCAATAACTCACTTTATATAAAAGAAAACCTATCGACAAATGAAACCCTGGTTAAAGGTTCAATCATTGAAAAAATAAATGGTGTTTCATCAGACGAAATCATCAGAAACCTGATCAGGTATATCCCGGGCGAAAAAGATTCTTATAAAACAAAAAGACTTGAAAAAGATTTTCATCTTTATATGGCATTGGTATATGGTTCGTTTTCTGATTTTGAAATTACTGTAAATAAATCTGAATATCAATCTAAAGGGGACTAATTGGGATGCTTTTCAGGAGACGTCAAAACCAAAATTTGAGTTGCGTTTTTATGATGATGACATAGCCTACATTAATAAAAGAATGTATATGCCCCCGAAGGATTTTATGCATTTTATGGATTCTGCATTTACCGTAATATCCGGGAAACAAATAAATTATGTGATTATTGATAATCTTGGTGGAAGCGGTTTATCTGACCTCGCAGATTCCTTGATGTCGTATTTTACGAATGAGCCATATTGTATGATTGAAAAGAAGATGACAAAAATAAGTCCCTTAACAGAAGAATTTATAGAGAACAAAAAAACGGAAGGTATTATTCAGGACGGCTATTTTATTCAAGAATTTCCTGAGCATGGAGTTGATCGTGAAAATCGGTTTTCAGGTTTAACCTATATTCTAACCGGTCCACTGTCATATTCTACCGCAACCTGTTTCTCAGCCGCCGCCAAGTGCTATCAGAATGCCTTTATCGTTGGAGAAGAATCGGGGCAGCCATTATTGAGCAATGGTGATCAGAATCAATTTAGTTTACCAGAAACCAAAATGTTTTGTATAACAGCTCTCTCGAAAGTTTATATGCCTTGCCACAATAATGATGAAGTCAATGGAGTGTTTCCGGATTATCCCGTAACACCAACAATCGATGATTTACTTATGGATAAAGAATACACATTAGAATACACTTTAAAATTGATTAGAGAAAATAAGGAAAAGAAATAATTACGCTGCTTAACAATGTATAAAAATAATAGCCGAGACAGTAGTAAATTCAAGGCTTGTAGCCCGCTTCAACTTTCTTGTAACTTGACAGGAAAGTAGCACGCAGTCGGCTACTATTCTTATACTAACCGTTAGCTGAAATATTTATTTCAAATGTCGTTCTTTTATTTCACTAAAAATTTGAAAATCAAATGAATAGTAAACCTTTATAATAGTGAAAACAAAAAGACAGTTGTAATTATTACAATGCTTATTATCGCAAGCATTTTTATAATTGGAGTTGATTGGGCAAGTGAACCTGTACATAGATTTTTTCACAGTTACTTTGCTGATATAGCTATACCATTTGGCTTTTATTTGCTCCTCATACTTTTAGAGAACAAATACAAGCCTCTTGAAAAGTGGTATATAAAGTGTCTTAGCCCCGCAAATGGCTGGACGTTACAGTTCATTTTAAGCGAGCCCTTTGCGTGCTATGTCCTGATGTAGTTATATATGTCATTGCCCCGGCTGGTTTTTGCGGTTAGAAAAAGAACTAACCAAAGACAGGCTTAATAATTAGTGCGGCTAATTTTATTACAGACATATAACTATAATTATTTGAAATGAAATATTATGAAAGCTAATATGAATGAATTAAACAAGGGACAAAGAAACCCGGGAAAAATAGTGAATACATTAATCAGTGCTGAGGAGAGGGCTAAATTAACACCTGATCAGATTTTACAGGATTTTCTGGATGGCAATGAGCGATTTAGAAATAATAGTCTAACTCATCGAGATCACTCTGAGCAAATACGTAAATCTGCCTTTGGTCAATATCCTAAAGCGGTAGTGGTTAGCTGTCTTGACAGCCGGGTTCCTGTTGAAGACGTTTTTGATCAAGGAATTGGAGACATTTTTGTTGGTCGTATTGCTGGCAATTTTGTGAACGAAGACTTATTAGGTAGTTTGGAGTTTGCTTGTAAAGTTGCTGGAGCAAAATTAATTATAATAATGGGGCATCAACATTGCGGGGCAGTTATTGGTGCTATAGACAATGTTAAATTAGGAAACCTGACTGCAACGCTTTCAAAGATAAAACCTGCCATAAAAATGAGCTCAAAACTACAAGGGCAATATGACTTCCAAGAATGAAGAATATGTAAAGCTTGTATCTGAAAATAACGTAAGACATGCAATTTCAACAATCAGAACAAAAAGCCCTATTTTAAAAGAAATGGAAGAAAACAGAGAGATAAAAATAATAGGCTTATTTTATACTTTAACCAAAGGAGAACTGCAATTTGTTGACTAAAAACGACATTCAGCAAAGGTGATGTGACAGTATCTGATAAATATACTTCACACGATTTTGTGGAACACCAGGATGGATTTCCCTCTCCAAATGTTAAGGGAGTAAAAAAATGCTATCAATAGTCTTCATCAAGCGTTTACAGATTTTTCTATGGTTATCGAAGATTTGGTAGTTAATGACAACAAAGTCCGGGGACGAATGACAGCTCGTGGAACCCAGGTGGGACATTGACACGCGCATCTGCACACAATTACAATCATGTAGCTCTGACTTAAATTAAAATAATAAATTCACCATTTGTTATAACAGTTGAAATCTTTGTTATGAGAACACTCTTACCCTCAATTCTGCTTGTTTTGACTTTCAATTTTGGATATGGACAAGCCCCTCAAAAAAATCGAGCAATTATTCTAACCGACATTGAAGCAGACCCTGATGATACACAATCTTTAGTCAGGTTGCTTTTATATTCCAATGAAATTGATATTGAAGGAATTATAGCAACTACTTCATGCTGGATGCGTGATTATGTCCATTCGCAGTCAATTATTAAGGTTATTCAAGCTTATGAAAAGGTGCAGTCAAATTTAAAAAAGCATCATTCCGACTTCCCCGAAGCAGAGACATTATATCCATTGGTAAAGAAGGGTTTGCCTAAATATGGCATGAAAGGCGTTGGTGATGGAATGGACTCGGAGGGTTCTGATTGGATTATAAAGATGCTTGAAAAGGAGGATGAGCGTCCTTTATGGATTTCGACATGGGGAGGAGTCAACACACTTGCACAAGCTTTATATAAACTTGAAAAAACAAAAAGTAAAAAAGAAGCGATAAGGTTAATTGCAAAACTACGGGTTTATGCTATTTCTGATCAGGATGACAGTGGTATCTGGATCAGGAATAATTTCCCCGATTTGTTTTATATCGTAACGCCGGGTGATGATTATGGGAATGCAACATGGACAGGAATTAATGCCAGCTACATAAAAGGGATTGACCACACCTCCATCAGCAATAGTTGGATTGCCGGTAACATTCAGCAAAACCACGGACCCCTGGGGGCAGCTTATCCTGATGTAGCCTGGGGCATGGAAGGCGATACTCCTTCATTTCTTTCATTAATTCTGAATGGATTAAATTTCCCCGAACATCCCGGATGGGGTGGATGGGGAGGCCGCTATGAACTGTATAAGCCAGACTTTTCCAAAATGAAAAAAGGAGGTTCAATTGTGACAATTGCACCTGAAACAAGAGAAATCTGGACGAATGCCGTTGATAGTTATACCCCATACATTCCAAATCAATTTGGCCGGACTGTGAAACAAGACACAATAACATTTACGGATTTTAAAGTTACACTCTGG
This sequence comes from uncultured Rikenellaceae bacterium, assembly GCA_963696805.1. GTDB lineage: Bacteria > Bacteroidota > Bacteroidia > Bacteroidales > VadinHA17 > SR-FBR-E99. Next base: position 336,420 of record CAVOLF010000002.1, on the reverse strand, counting down.
CGCTGGAGAGATGATTTTCAAAATGATTTTGCTGCCCGCATGGACTGGTGCATTATGACGTACAAGGAAGCCAATCATCCTCCCGTTCCTGTACTAGTCGCATCCCGAACAAATTACCGTTAAATCAGGTGAAGGATTTGCTTTAGATGCTTTCCCGACTTATGATCCAGACGGCGATAATTTAAGTTTCCTCTGGTTTAATTATCCTGAGGCCGGTACATACAAAAAGCCAATAAAAGTAAATGGAGCCGAGAATGTGCATATGGCTTATTTTACTGCCCCTGCAGTAGATAAGGAAGAGACTGCACATTTCATACTTAAGGTTACCGATAAAGGGGAGCCTCAGCTGTCAAGATATCAAAGGGTAATAGTAACAATCAAGCCCAAATAAACACTGCCGATCCTTAAGACAAATCCGGCTGGTAAGCCATTGGTCTATTTTGCCGGGTTTAAGAATCATATTGGGCTTTATGCCACCCCATCCGGACATTCTGAATTTGCAGGTGAGCTTGCAGAACATAAGCATGGCAAGGGATCTGTTCGGTTCCCCTCAGGCAAGCCAATACCCTACGATCTGATAAGGAGGATAGTAATGTTCAGGGTTGAGGAAAACAGGAGGGCATTTGGTAAACAGAAGATTAGTTAAGTCGCGGCTTTATCTGTCTGGTTGACCCATTGAAATGATGACATCCCTGTCGTGGCTTTATCTCCAAGCTCGGGATGTCTTTCTGCCGCCATCATTACAATGCGCTTTGCCATACGGCTGTAGGAATAGCTGGTCATCTCAGCTGCCAGCGCGAAACTTGTATCGATGCTGATATCGTTATTGGGGTTGATATCGAGAAGGTAGAATTCGTTGTCGCGCAGCCGGAAATCGAACCTGGCATAATCAAGCAAGCCAAATCCCCTCCAGGCTTTCAATACTATCTTTTCCAGCCTTTTAAGCAGTTTTTCATCCAGTGGGGCAGGTATCAGTGTTTCGATTTTCTCATAATGTTCTGATCCGGAGTTAAACTTCGAATCGTATGTACATAATCTTTTGCGGGCATCACTGAAAGCCGAAAAGTCCATCTCTGCCGGCGGAAGCATTTCAGGGGGTTCATTATTCCAAACTGAGACATGGAACTCACGGCCATCAATAAAATCCTCAACCATGGCGGGTTGTTTCAACTCATTATTGACCAACATAATCTGCTCCTGCAGTGAGGCCGAATCGAAGACTACTGAGTTTTCTGTAATGGTGAGGCTGCAGTGTTCATACGCAGGTTTAACAATTGCAGGGAACAGGTTCCAGTCCGCCGCCTCCGCCTGAGTGAGCACCGCTCCGTATGGAACTTTGACACCAATGGAAGCAAGAACCTCTTTCACCTTTCTCTTATCATAGCTCAGGGCTATAACCTCCGGCACATTCCCGGTATAGGTAAAACCGCTGTTGGCGATAATTTCAAGAACTCTCCCCTCGCTATTCGGGATACCGGGAAGGGTTTCACAGAGGTTGAAGAGAATGGTGTCGTCAGCACTGTATCGTTCAAGAATTTTCTCAAGATCAGGGTCGGTCAGTTCTTCAATATATGTTTCAATTCCCTCATTTACAAGAGAATCAAAGAGCACCTTGCATGAGTTTCGGGAATCGTTAATTTCGAATTCATCCCATTCGGGATCAAGGTCATATAAGAGCAGAACCTTCACAAAAAAAGTTATGTCACGAAACTAAATTAAATGATTGAAAAAAATGAGGTTTGTGGAAAAAAATGTAAAACTTTACCGCTTGCATTAAGCAGATAGAATATCGCATTGCAGGGCACGTGCGGATAATAACTTCTTACGATGAACCGGCCTACAGTAATCATGATACTATTAATTTCATTGGGTTCCTGCAACCACGAGAACGGGCAGCAAGATATGCAACTGACCACACAGTGCAATCCTGTTGATATCAGCTACCGGTTTTCCCTTGAGACGCCCTCAAGAAGAGAGGCTGCTGATCCCACTGTTGTGAAATACAAGGAGTTATTTTTCCTTTTCGCCTCAAAGTCAGGCGGATACTGGTATTCAAGGGATCTGGTTCAATGGACGTTCAAGGAGACCACCGAGATTCCGACGGAAGAGTATGCGCCAACGGCGGTTGTCATCGGTGACACGATTTACTTTCTGGCCTCCTCAAACGAAAAAAGCACCATTTACAAAAGTACAAACCCGCTTGGCGGAGAATGGAGCGTTGCGGTGGAAGAGCTTGAGACTCCCGTGTGGGATCCGGCATTCTTTCTGGATGACGATAACCGGCTCTTTCTTTACTGGGGATGCTCAAATGTCAATCCCATCTATGGAGTTGAGGTTGATTACCGTAATAATTTTGCCTTTATGGGTGAGCCCGCAGAGTTGATCCACGGTAATCCCGGAGAGAACGGATGGGAGGTGCCGGGTGATTATAACACTTTCATTGCCAACAGGCCATGGATTGAAGGAGCCTGGATGACCAGGAGAGATGGAAGGTACTATCTTCAGTATGCAGGGCCCGGGACGGAATTTAAGAGCTATTCCGACGGACTGTATGTCTCTGATAATCCACTTGGACCATTTCACCAGCAATTGCATAATCCGTATGCTTTAAAACCGGAAGGATTTGCTGCAGGGGCGGGTCACGGAAGCTCTTTCAGCGACGATCACGGGAATCTATGGCACATTGGGACGATAACCATATCTCAGAAGCACATCTTTGAGCGAAGGCTGGGGTTATATCCGGTCTTCTACGACAAGAATAAGACCATGTACACAATTACCAGGTACGGTGATTATCCGCTGATCATTCCACGGGGCAAGATAAATGGCTTTGAGGACATTTTTCCCGGATGGATGCTCCTCTCATATAACAAAAAGGCAGAGGTGTCATCTTCAGTTGATTCACTACCCCCATCAGGCATGACTGACGAAAACATCAGGACTTACTGGGCTGCTGAAAGTGGGTCGGACAGAGAATTTGCAATAATTGATCTCGGGAGTTCCTGTATGGTATATGCCATCCAGGTAAACTTCGCAGAGCACAACACGGAGATCTTTGGGCGCACGAAGAATTTATATCACAGGTATAAAATCTGGTATTCCACTGATGGTACCAAGTGGAATATACTGATTGACAATTCAGAGAATAAAACCGACAATACTCATATTTACAAGCAGTTAGAAAATCCGATAAATTGCCGGTACTTAAAGATTAACAACATTGAGGTTCCGGGCGGGCATTTTGCCATAAGCGGATTCAGGGTCTTTGGAAAAGGATCCGGGGCCCTGCCCGGAATGGTCACTGATTTCATAGCTGTAAGAGACCAGGAGGACAGGCGGCGGGTAAATCTTACCTGGAGGAAAGTCTCAGACGCCACCGGATACAATATCAGTTACGGCACTGAAAAGGAAAAGCTATACCATGATTATTTGGTCTATAATGATACTATACTGACCATCAATAGTCTAAATATCAATCAGGAGTATTGGTTCTCAATTGAGGCATTCAATGAAAACGGTATAACTGCCTGCAGGAAAATTATCAAGGCTGAATGAGAGCTCCCGGGATGAAATTCACAATCAGATCAGCTGCTGAGGAGGACTTTCCTTTGATGAGGACGGAGTATCCAGTTTCAACACATAAGTAATTAAACCACATCAAATATGATAACCCGATTAACACTCACATCATCACTAATCTTAATTATTTCAGTGCCGCTGTTTCTGTCTTTCACGGAACCCCAGCAGAAAGAAAAATGGAAGCTGGTGTGGCATGACGATTTCAACAGCACCCAGCTTGACACAACCAAATGGAATGTTCTCATGAGAGAGACAAGCAAGCACAATGAGCTTCAGTATTACATTCCTGAGGAGGTTTATGTGGAAAACGGCCTTCTCAGAATAAGGAGCAGCAAGCGAGAGTACGGTTCACAAGAGTACACCAGCGGCAGGCTTGACACCAGGGGCAAGTGTGCACCTGTTTACGGCCGCTTCGAGATCCGCGCCAAGCTTCCCGGCGGACAGGGTATGTGGCCCGCGCACTGGCTTTATCCGCAGAACCGCAACTGGCAGATGGAGTACATAATGGCAGAGGCTGTGGCCAACGGCAAGGAGTCGATGATACCTGAGGAGCGCCCCTGGTACAGCGAGATTGACATCATGGAGTTCCTCGGACACGAACGCGGCGTATTGTACGGTACTCTTCACTATTACACCTTTGACGGACTGAAGAAGACAAGTTCCGGCACCTGGCGCAGCTCCACGGATTATACGGAAGGCTTTCATGTGTATGCCCTCGAATGGGAGCCCGATTCTATGAGATGGTACATTGATGACCAGCTTATTCACTCTACAACATCGGGCATACCTCACACGCCTCATTACCTGATACTGAATACTGCTGTCGGTGGCAGCTGGCCGGGGAATCCCGACTCGACAACAGTCTTTCCCCAGTACCATGATATTGACTATGTCAAGATCTATCAACGACAGAAATAAATACAATTAATAAAGACGAAAAGCGAACGCAGGATTCCCCTCAGATTTTGAATTAATCTTGTTCGCATCTTTACACAGCCCTATGCAAATCATACCAGCCAGTTCGGAATACAGGATTATTGTTTCATCAATTGAAAACAGATGAAATCGGAAAAGCAAAAAATGCTGTCAGGCGAGCTCTACAGTGCGGTTGATGCCGAACTGGCAGAAGAGAGGTTGCGGGCCAGGCTGCTTCTCAAAGAACTGAACTACTCGCGGGAGGATGAAGATGAGAAGAGAAAAATCATACTCAGGAAACTGATACCGGATGCAGGACCTGGTCTGTGGTTGCAGCCACCCTTTTATTGTGATTACGGCTATAATATCAAAACCGGAGAGAAGGTCTTTTTCAATTTTAACTGTGTTGTACTCGACGTTATGCAGGTCACCATCGGCAGCCGGACCCTGTTTGGCCCGAATGTACAGATATATACTGCCACTCATCCCATGGATTACAGGGAAAGGGCTTCAGGGCTTGAATTTGCAAAGCCTGTGGCCATAGGTGAAGATGTCTGGGTGGGCGGAGGAGCCATCATCTGCCCGGGAGTGACCATTGGTGACCGCGCAGTGATCGGAGCCGGCAGTGTGGTTACCAGGGATGTGCCTCCGGATGTATTTGCTGCCGGCAATCCGTGTAAGATAATCAGGGATCTGAAATAACTTGCAGTAATCTATTAGCCAACAGCATCAGCCAGGCAGAAGGAATTGAAGCGAAGGAGATGATGCGTTGGTTAAATTGACCTACATACCCAGACGCAATATAATCTGCCTGAAAAGAAGCTCTGTGGGAACGGGCAACAGGTGTACCGACTGGCCGGCAACAGGCATCAGGTCGACTATTGAGCAACATGTCAGGTGGCCCTACTTCAGCCCGGAAGCAAACTGTTGGTTTTCCTGAAAGCCCGCTGATTGCTCCGCATATTGTGAATGCACTGCCACAATCGTTATCTTTGGTTCTTCAAGAATATCTTAAATGATTAAAAGAACAGCTACAGTAATTGGCGCCACCGGCCTTATAGGAAGTCACCTCGTTGAACTACTTTACGATGACGATCATTTTACAGAGATCAGAATAATCGCCAGGAGAATCCCTGACGCAGTGCCCCGGGGAGCCGAGGTCAGAGTCATAGATTTTGAAGACACGGTTGCCTTCAGGTCGGCAGTAGAAGGCAGTGACGCAGTCTTCTGCGCCGTAGGCACCACCAGGAAAAGGGTGAATGGAGACATGGATGCCTACCGGAAGGTGGATCATGACATACCCGTGAATGCAGCCCGTCACTGCCACGAGACCGGTTGCGGCCGGTACCTTATGGTATCATCGGTAGGGGCGTCAGCGCAAAGCAGTAATTTCTACCTGAAGTTCAAGGGTGATGCAGAAGATGCCATTGCCGCAATGGGTATACCCTTTGTCTCAGTTTTTCGTCCCTCGATGCTGATGGGGAAGCGAAATGAGTCCCGCCAGGCAGAGGAAATCGTCAAGCTCCTTGCTGCCCCCCTCTCCTTCCTGTTCCCGGCGAAATACAGACCCGTCAGGGGGCTTGATGTAGCGAGGGCCATGGTGGCTGCAGCCAAGAGGGATGAAAAAGGATTAAGGGTGTATCACTACTCTGATATGATGGGTCTCATCAGGAAGTAAAGAAGTGTAAAGCTATGTATTCAGATCAGAACCAGCCTCAGGCACCTGATTTCAGGGTCAGGGAAGCCACGGAGGAGGATTTTCCGGCCATACTGTCGCTCATTAAGGAGCTGGCCGAGTACGAGCGGTCGCCTGATGCGGTAACCAACAGTGTGGGGCAGATGAAGCGCGAAAGGGAGCATTTCAGCTGCTTTGTTGCGGAACTGCCCGATGGAACCATAGCGGGAATGGCGCTGTTTTTTACGGCTTACTTCACCTGGGTTGGAAAATCGATATACCTGGAGGACATAATCGTGAAACAGGCCTACAGGCAGTTGGGGATCGGAACAGCACTTATGGAGAGGGTGATGCAGAGGGCGAAGGATGAGAATTGCAAGCGGGTCCGGTGGCAGGTGCTCGACTGGAATGAACCGGCAATAAGTTTCTACAGGAAATGCGGTGCTGAGATCAACGGCGACTGGCTTAACTGTACCTTCGACGAAAAGGGAATCACCCTCTTCAATGCGATGATTGCAGGAAAAGAAAACCTCAGCGGGAAATAGCATGAAAAGACCGGCGAGGATAATAATCTTAATATCAATGGCTTTCGTATTGAAGGCTGTCACCATCTGTATCCCGCCCATCTTCGTTTTCGATATCGATACAGGCATCTACCTGACCTGGTGAGAGACGGCATGTCAGGCATGCAGATATAACACAAATCCCGGATTCGATGACCCGGGATTTTTTATTAACTTGTAACCATATCTTAAGGAAGGTTCAACGGTTCAGCGTTGCTGCGGCGTAACAGGGTGTGCAGCCACGAATAAACACTGAAACACTTGATATTATAAGTATGATTGATATCAACACTGCCCAGATACACTCCTACCTCTCACTACGGAAAGCAGTGGGTTGGATAGGGATCCTTCTTCCCTTTGTGCTGGTTCTGGGTCATTGCGTTATTTTTGGGGGAGATACCATACTTCATAATCTCAGTGTCTACTACCACACCGGCATGCGTGATCTGTTCGTGGGAGCCATATGCGCCATCGCCCTCTTCCTATTCTTTTACAGGGGATATGACAGGTGGGACAATATGGCCGCTAACCTGTCCGGTTTCTTTGCCCTCGGAATCGCCTTTTTCCCTACCGTAAAGGAGGGTCCGTGGGACTGGGTGGCACGGGTTCACTTTTACAGCGCCGCCTGCTTCTTCGTCATCCTGGCCCTGATCTCACTATTCCTGTTCACCAGGGGTGAAAAAAGACCAACCGGCAGGAAGCTGAAAAGGAACATTATCTACAGGGCATGTGGGATAATCATGCTGGCATCCCTGGCTGGCATTGAGACCTATTTTCTTTTCTCCAAAGAGAACCATGAGGCCTCCAGGTTTGTTCTCATAGCAGAAACGATTACCCTCATGGCTTTCGGCATCTCATGGCTAACTAAGGGAGGAACCCTATATCCTGACAAAATTTAAATAACTGATACAATGGGAAAAGAAGAAAATCTTATTAAAGTATTTACAGGGCCGGAACCTTCGGCGATGCTCCTGATGAAAAGGCTTGAAGAGACCGGGATTGAGTCTCTGATCAAGAATGATTCCAACCTTGGTTACCTTGGTGCTGTGCCTCAGTTAATGGACCTGTATATCTTTGAGGAGGATCTGGATAAGGCCAGGCCTCTGATAGAGGAGATGAATGAACTGCAGGAAGAGGAAGGTACGGAAGAACCCGGAGAACCGGGAGAATGATTCCCACAGAGAAGATAAATTATGAGAAAACTGCGGAAATGCCTTACGGTAGTTGCCATGATGGTAATGGCCGTATCATGTAACAATGCAAAACAGCCTGCGGATATGATTATAACCAATGCCAGAATATGGACAGGGAATGAGCAGCTGCCCCTGGCAGAGGCCATGGCTATATCAGGTGACACAATCGTTGCCGTGGGCAGCAACCGGGAAGTGATGAAGCACAGGTCCGATGCCGGTACTGTCATTGACCTCGGGGGCAGGTTTGTCGCCCCCGGTTTCATTGATTTACATGTTCATCTGCTTCAGGGGGGATCAAATCTCGCCTCGGTACAGCTCAGGGATGCCTCAACACCCGAAGAATTCATCCGGCGCATTAAGGAGTTTGCCGCCGCTCAGAAGCCTGGCACCTGGATTCTCGGGGGTGACTGGGACGGAATGGGTTGGGAGAGCCTGCCGCAGAAGGGATGGATCGATTCCATAGCACCGGACAACCCGGTCTTTGTGTCGCGCCTCGATGGGCACATGGCCCTGGCCAACACGCTGGCGATGAAGCTTGCCGGCGTTGACCGCAGGGTGGAGGATGTTGCCGGAGGCACTATTGAAAGAGGCAGCCGGGGTGAACCGACAGGCATATTCAAGGACAATGCCATGGACCTTATATCCGTCAGGATACCTGACCCGACAGATGAGGAAGTCGACAGGGCCCTTGTGGCAGCAATGAATTATCTTGCTTCCAACGGAGTAACATCAGTCCATGCCGTTGACGGTGCAGGTTATGCTGACGGCATTGCAAGGGTACGTGCAAGGGGCGAACAGATCACCCGGATTTATTATATGAAGACCATCAGCAGGTGGAAGGAACTCAAGGAACAGGTTGAACGCGAGGGCCACGGCGACAAGTGGGTCCGCACCGGGGCTGTGAAGGGGTTTGTCGACGGCTCTCTTGGCTCGCACACCGCAGCCTTCATAGAACCCTACACCGATCTGCAGACCGACACCGGCCTGTTCGTTAACAGTGAGGAGGATCTTTACAGGTGGATTTCGGAATCGGACAAGGCCGGGCTGCAGGTGGTCATCCATGCCATCGGCGACCGTGCCATCAATTTCCTGCTCAATACCTATGAGCGGGTAGCTGATGAGAACGGGGAGCGCGACAGGCGTTTCAGGATTGAACATTCGCAGCATATAGCTCCCGGTGACATAAACAGGTATGCCGGGCTCAATGTGATAGCCAGTATGCAGCCCTACCATGCCATCGATGATGGCCGGTGGGCGGAGGAATATATCGGCCCGGAGCGTATAAAGACAACCTATGCCTTCAGGTCGCTGCTTGACAGCGGGGCCACCTTGGCGTTCGGAAGCGACTGGTTCGTGGCGCCTGCCACACCACTGGAAGGAATTTACGGCGCTGTGACGCGCAGGACACTTGACGGCAAAAACCCGGGAGGCTGGGTGCCCGAACAGAAGATCACCGTTGAGGAGGCGCTGAAAGCATATACCGTCAGCGCGGCCTACTCCTCCTTCGAAGAGGATATAAAAGGATCGCTTGAACCTGGCAAGCTGGCTGACTTCGTTGTGCTGGAGCGTGATATCACTGCCATTGACCCTGTGGAGATATGGGATATGAAGGTGCAGCAGACATGGGTGGGCGGCAAGAAGGTATTTGACCGTGACGGGAATCAATAACCAGGAATCGGTGAACAGCAGAAAATACTTACCGAGAGCGGCGGCCCTGTTTGTGCTTATGCTGCCGCTCCTGAATTGTCAAAACACTGATGCTCAAATGAAAAGAGCAAGAGACTACGGAATTGAGATTGGCATCCTGCGTACCGGCAGTCTGAATGCCATAACTGATGTGCCCGGTGTGAAGGTGGGCCAGGTAACAATCAAAGAGGGAGACACGGTGAACACGGGTGTCACCGCCATACTTCCCCATGCCGGGAACATTTTCCAGAACAAGGTCCCTGCAGCCATCTTCGTGGCAAACGGGTTCGGCAAGCTGACCGGATACACGCAGGTGGAGGAACTTGGCAACCTCGAGACACCGCTGGTACTGACGAACACCCTGAATGTACCTACTGCCGTGGCTGCTGTGATAGAGCATACCCTCTCCCAGCCCGGCAACGAAGGAGTGATGAGCGTCAACGCCGTTGTCGGCGAGACCAATGACGGCAGGCTCAATGACATCAGGGGCAGGCACGTTACAGGTGAAGCATGTGCTTGAGGCTATCAGGAAGGCCGAGGGCGGTCACATGGCCGAGGGCAATGTCGGGGCCGGGACAGGCACCGTCTGCTTCGGGTTCAAGGGAGGCATTGGCACCGCGTCAAGGATACTGCCCGACACCAGGGGCGGTTATACCGTCGGGGTGCTTGTACAGACTAATTACGGTGGTATCCTACAGATTAACGGGGTGCCTGTGGGCCTAGAGCTTGGCCGCTACAGCTTCAGGGGCGTGGCGAATGAATACAAGGAGGACGGGTCATGCATGATGGTGGTGATGACCGATGCACCCCTCACCGCAAGGAACCTGAAGCGGCTGGCTTCCAGGGCTTTCGCAGGTATGATACGGACGGGAGCATCAGGATCGAATGGCAGCGGCGATTATGTCATTGCGGTGTCGACAGCTGAGGAGCTGCGTATCCCCTACTCTTCCGACTCGATGTACGAAGAGTGGCGCGAGCTGAGGAATGATGAGCTGGATCTGCTGTTCCAGGCTGTTGCTGAGGCTACCGAGGAGGCTATCATCAACTCTCTCTTTGCCGCTGAGACCGTGAAGACGAGGAAAAATCTGCCTGTTATGGCACTTCCGATTAATGAGACGCTGAAGATTATGAAGAAATATAACAGGCTGAAGGAAAAGTGAGTTCACATCTGAAGCATCGGATCAGCCTGCTGTATGTTGCTGCGGTTGCAGTTGCGGTCATGTCTTTTGCCGGTCGTCAGGTTAAGGCACAGGCGGTGTACCAGGTGCTGCAGCAGCGGGAAGCGGTAACACCGCCAGCACCCACAACACAGATACAGGGTTTACCCGGCAGGCTGACAGAAGCCATCGACTCTCTTTACCTTAGCTTTGCAGCAGAAAACAATCTTCCAGGGATCAGCTACGGGATCATCATCGACAACGCCCTGGTCTATTCCGGCTGCAGTGGTTATGCCAGCCTGGCCGACAGCAGGCCCGTAGCAGCCTCCACAGCCTTCCGGGCAGCCTCAATGACCAAGAGCTTCACCGCATTGGCAATAATGAAGCTGCGTGATGAGGGTAAACTGGGCCTTGACGATCCGGTTCATTTATACCTCCCCGAACTGAAGGATCTCAAATACCTGTCAGCCGATGCTCCCCTGCTGACAATCAGGCATCTGCTTACACACACCGGTGGCTTTCCGCAGGATGATCCGTGGGCCGACAGGCAGCTGGAGACGACAGAGGAAGAGCTGAGTGCCCTGATAGCAGAAGGAGTATCGATGTCGAATGTACCAGGCATCTCGTATGAATACAGCAACCTGGGATACACTCTCCTGGGGAGGGTCATCAGGGCAGTCACCGGTGAGTCATACCAGTCATATATCTCATCGGTCATTTTAAGGCCGCTGGGGATGACCAGCACCGTCTGGGAGTACGCTGACCTGCACGCAGGGGTCATGTCACAAGGATACGTATACCGCAACGGCGAATGGAGTGAAGAGCCGCTCCTGCATGACGGTCCCTTCGGTGCCATGGGAGGATTGATATCCACAGTCAGTGATTTTGCCCGTTATGCGATCATGCATCTCTCGGCATGGCCACCAAGAGATGACCGGGAGACCGGGCCGGTGAAGAGAAGCACCCTGAGGGAGATGCATTCACCGTCGGCTGGTGTGGCATACAACAGCAGCACACTCTACCCCGGCGGCCCTGACTGCCATGTGATAGTTGCCTACGGATACGGACTCAGGTGGTCAGTAGACTGCATGGGCAGGAAAAAGATCTATCACAACGGAGGACTTCCCGGGTTTGGCAGCAACTGGACGATCATGCCTGATTACGGTATCGGAGTCGTCGCCTTCAGCAACCGTACCTACGGTTCAACCTGGGCTGTCAACCAAGAGGTGCTTGACCTGGTCATTGACGCGATGGATATCCGGCCCCGGGGCCCGTCAGTGACCGACATTCTCCAAAGCAGGATGAATGACCTGGTGAGCATCCTTCCGGGTTGGGATATCGCAGGGTTCGAATCCCTCTTTGCGGATAATTTCTTTTCTGACAATCCCCGGGAGGAGATGAAGGCCAGGACAGCCATGATCTTCCGGGATGCCGGAGAAATTATGCACGTAAAGGAGATCGTCGCCGAGAACAGTCTCAGGGGCTCTTTCGTCATGGAGGGCAGGAATGGCAACATAATTGTCAGGTTCACTCTGACCCCCGAGCCAACCCCGAGGATACAGGCATTCGGTATTGCTTTAACACCAAGAAAAAAGTGAGATGAGAATAGCATTAACCCTGTCAGCCTGCCTGCTGCTGGCTTCATGTTCAACAAAACAGTCAGAAAAAACCATGTTAAGCGGACTTGATTCATTGCTTACAGACGAATTCCAGGCAGACGAGCCCGGTGGGGCGGTCCTTGTCATGAAGGGCGACAGCGTCGTTTACCAGAAATGTATCGGGCTGGCTGACCTGGCAACTAGTGAGAAGATCACCCCGAAAACTCTTTTCAACCTCGGCTCCATTTCCAAAACTTTCGTGGCCAACGGGATACTCATGCTTGAAGAGGACGGCAAACTATCGGTCACTGACCCCATGAGCAGGTATTTCCCTGAATTCAAAAGCAGGGAGATAGCTGATGCTGTGACCGTCACCCATCTCCTCACACACACCTCTGGGTTGCCCGACATCAGGCCTGTGAGTGATAATCGTGAATTTTTCATCACGGCAAAGGACTATGAGAATTTTGCTCCCGTGATGCAGGCTGAGAAGCTTAATTTTTCACCCGGGGAGAGGTATGAATATTCCAACCCGGCCTTTAACGGTCTTGCCCTTATCATTGAGAAGGTCAGCGGCATGGAGTGGCAGCAGTTCATTGCTGAGCGGATCTTCGCTCCTGCCGGCATGGTCTCCAGCACCATCACAGACGGGCCCCATCCCGATCAGGGTGTGGCTCACGGTTATGAGCTGGTGAGTGGCGCGTGGGTGGAGTCTGACTACGGTGAGTTCCCCACCTTTCCGGCGGCAGGCAACGGAGGTGTATGGAGCTCCATCGCGGAACTGCCCATGTACGAAAAGGCCATCAGGCAGAACCTCTTCCTCGGCAAGGCACTCACGGCCAGATCGAGGAGCATATACCGTCCGGAGACCTGGGCTGACACAGCTCCTCCTTTCATCGGGTACAGCTGGTTCATCGGCGAGGAGCAGGTTCTCGGGGAAGCGAACTGTTTCGGCGTGAGGTTCGTTTACCATACCGGAGACCAGGGAGGGTTCAGGGCTTTTTATTTTTCTATCCCCGAAAAGGACCTGCTCTTTCTGGGGTTATTCAACAGGCCTCCGGAGGACATGAACAGAATCATCACTATCGGACTCAAACAACTCAAAAACCATAACTGGCTGGATTAAAAATCATTACACCTATTATCTCATACTTTTGCTCTCTCAGTTGATCAGGATCAGCCGGCTTCCGGGGACGAGCAACTATTGTTTTATTGCTATTTTTGCGGCATGACACTTCAGATAATTCTATTGCTGGCAGGGTTGGCGTTGTTGATTGCCGGAGCTGAATGGCTGGTTGGCGGCGCCTCTTCACTCGCAAGGAAATTTAGAATCTCGGACCTGACTATAGGGTTGACAGTGGTTGCATTCGGCACCTCAGCCCCCGAGCTGGTGGTAAACCTCTTTGCCTCGGCCACCGACCACCAGGATATTTTCTTCGGAAACATCCTGGGGAGCAACAACTTCAACCTTTTCATCATCCTTGGCATTGCCGGGGTGATCTTTCCCCTGACAGTACACGTAAGTACCGTATGGAAGGAGATTCCCATGTCACTTGCGGCGCTGGTGGCCTTCTACGTGATGGTGCATATCCCTTCTCCGGGAGGAGGTTATATGCTTGGAAGAGTTGACGGCATCATCCTTCTTGGGCTCTTCGTCTTATTCCAGTACTACATCTACAGACAGATCAAGGATTATAAGCCGGAGGAGGCTGAACATAAGCCTTCCGGTCCGCTTTTCAAGATGATAGCCTTTATCATCCTCGGTATTGCAGGGCTTGTCTTAGGGGGAAAACTGGTGCTTGACAATGCTGTTGTGATTGCCAAGGAGCTGGGAGTAAGTGAAAAGGTCATAGGGCTGACCATCATTGCCGCCGGGACCTCCCTGCCGGAGCTGGCTACTTCTGTCGTAGCCGCCTTCAGAAAGAATGCCGACATTGCGGTGGGAAACATCGTCGGTTCGAATATCTTTAATCTCCTCCTTATTGGCGGCATTGTCTCGGTTGCCAGTCCCGTCACATACAACCCAATTTTTGACATCGACTTCTATATTCTTGCAGCGGGCACAATCATTCTTTTTATCAACCTGCTCACCTGGAAGAAGCACAGGCTTGGCAGGTGGGAGGCAGCATTGCTGCTGTCGTTTTATGTCGGTTATACCATTTTCCTCATTTCGAAGCACGCATAAGCCGCCAATGTAATGTCAACAATCCGATAATCACCGCAAAAAGAATTAATTACGATTTATTTGCCCCTGATCCATATTCCCTGTTACAATTCCGAAGGATACGCGCCCACCAAGGGTTGGATGCGTTTACCAAGCTTCAGCAGTGACCGGATCTCAGCAGGAAGTTCTGCGGCTGCGCTCTCTCCCGCGAAATGGGGAAGGAGTCTGTAGTTGCTAAGCTCAGGGCTATTGAAGAGAGTCTGGTCGTAAAAAAGCAGGCTCTTAGCTTCGAAGCCGGGATGGAGCTTATTCAGTTCCGCCGGAGAGTTCAGTGCGGTGTGGGTCCTCCTGATGGCTGGGCGGTAAGAGTGATGACAGAAATCAGTAATGCTGCAGCAACTGCTGTCAGACGGAAAAAAGCTGTTAACTTTAATGAGCGATCTGTGTTCATATAATGTGACCTTTAGTGATGTAACCGATTGCATAAAGTTATTCAATGTTAAAGGATAGAAAAATATTGTATGAAACGCACATGTATTCCATACACAAACATTTATGAAAATAATACTCGAGCATGCGGGTTCTCCCGCTTAGGCGGGACAAGCTATCCGACCTTTAAAAAAAAAATTTATATCCGGATGAAAAGGAACATATTGACATTATGCTTTTTACTGATCGTCAGCCTGATTTACGGGCAGTCTGGTACCGATTTCCGGGAATTACAGGAAACTGAATGGCAATCGAGAACTATCTCGGAGGGCATTACCCTCAGATCAGCCGTAACAAACTTATTTAATTCAGCCCAGGCGATTTATGTGGTGGAGATAGACACAGCAGGAGGAGCCTTTGAGTTCGGTGTGGCAGCGGCCGGTCCGCCGCTGGTGACGAGTGCCTTTGCTGTGCAGGAAAAGGCAATGGTGGCTGTCAACGCGACCTTCTTCAACATGAAGGAGGGTTACAACGTGCATTATGTGAAGGTTGATGACAGTATAGTTGCCACAACCGACGAAAAGGAATTCGGCATACGGGCTACCGGGCTTTTCACTGCTGAGGGGGAAGAAGCAGATATCTCCCTGTGGGGTCCGGAGCGGGAAGATGCCGGTATTGTCAGCGCCGAAGATGCGATTGTCAGCGGCCCCCTACTGATAGATGACAGAGTGAACCTGCCACTTGACAGCATAAACTTCAACACCAATCGTCACCCACGCACAATGGTTGGGATCACCGGCAACGGACGGCTGCTTTTCGTGGTAGTTGACGGCAGGCAGCCCGGTTATGCTGACGGGATGAGCCTGTTTGAGCTTCGAGCCCTGGCACACAGCCTGGGATGCACCGATGCACTTAACCTTGACGGCGGCGGATCGACCACGCTGGTAATTGCCGGCGAGGGCAGCAACGGTGTGGTTAACAGGCCATCAGGAAAGGTGGAGAGGCCCGTGCCAAGTATACTTTTTGTGAGATAAGAAAACAGATAAAAAAACCGAACAATTATGAGCTATACACTTCAGCCAGGCCAGAAGGCCCCTGATTTCAGGCTCCCGGCCACCGACGGCAGGGAATACAGCCTGTCAGACTTTGATGAACACCCGTACCTGGTGATATTTTTCACATGCAACCACTGTCCCTATGTCATTGGATCAGACGAAGTGACAAGGGCCACCGTTGAGAAATACAGTCCCGCCGGGGTGGCTTTCGTGGGCATCAACTCAAACAGCGAGAAGACATACGAGGAGGACAGCTTCCCTAACATGGTGAAACGCATGAAGGAGCACCTTTTCCCGTGGAAATACCTGTATGACAGGGAACAGAAAGTTGTCAGGGCTTACGGCGGCCTGAAAACGCCCCATTTCTTTGTCTTCAACCGTGACAGGGTTCTTGTTTATACCGGCAGGGGCGTTGACTCTCCCCGTGACACCTCGCGTATGAACGTCAATGACCTTGACAGGGCTCTTGATGAGCTTACTTCAGGCAGGGAGATTTCAGTGCCGGTGATCAATCCCATCGGCTGCAACATCAAGTGGGAAGGCCATGATGCCAAATGGATGCCACCCGAAGCATGTGATCTCGTATGAGCACCCCGGCCATTGAAATAACCGGCCTTACAAAGAGCTATGGCAGGGACAGGGGAATTGAGGATGTCAACCTCCAGGTTGAGGAGGGAGAGATATTCGGTTTTATCGGCCCCAACGGAGCCGGCAAATCGACCACAATCAGGGTGTTACTGAACCTCCTGTTTCCTACTGCCGGCAAAGCCCGGATAATGGGTATGGACGTAGTCAGGGATTCAAAAAAGATCAAATATCGCACTGGTTACGTTCCATCGGATGCAAATGCTTACTCTCATATGGAGACCGATGAATTTTTACGGTACTGCGGCAGATTTTTCAGACCTGAGGGCGTTGGGAGGAGAATCAATGAGCTGACGGAGCTGTTCGAGGTTGACGGTAAAAGAAAGATATCGGATCTTTCAATGGGAAACAGGAAGAAAATATCCATTATCCAGAGCCTCCTGCATGAACCGAAACTTCTAATTGTTGATGAGCCTACAATGGGCCTTGATCCCCTGATGCAGGCCAGGTTATTTGAACTGTTGAGATCGGATAACCGCAAGGGTATGACTGTTTTCTTTTCGTCTCACACTCTGAGCGATGTGCAGATGCTGTGCAGGCGGGTTGCAATCATCAGGGAGGGCAGGATCATCAAAGTGGAAGAGATAGAAACACTCAGAAAGAGGCAACTGAAGAAGATATATATCGAATTCAATGATCAGAATGACAATGCTTCATTGGAATTGCCAGGAATTGAGGACACTCCCCTGGTTTCAGGAAGAACGGTTAATTTCCTCTACTCCGGAGATATCAACATGCTCCTTTCGACACTAAGTAACAGGATTATTGACGACATGACCATTGAGGAGCCTTCCCTGGAGGAGATCTTCATGCATTACTATAACTAATTCCCGGCCGGCAAGATGAACAGTAACCTATTTTTCAGGGAATTAAGGAGTAATGCGTCAACCCTGCTGATATGGACTGCGGTAATAACAGCTCTTACAACTCTGACGATGTCATTCTATGGTGTCTTCCTGGAAAACAATCAGAAGATACTTGCCATGATCAGTATTCTCCCGGAGGGTACTCTGCAGTTCAAGGGCATCTCGGATGTTGACGACCTGTTTTCAGTACTGGGATTTTATTCCGCCAACAATGTCATTTATATGCTTGTGCTGGGCAGCATCTATTCGATCGTGCTCTCTTCGGGAATCCTGCTCAGGGAGGAATACAACAAAACGGCGGAATTTCTGCTAGCCTGGCCCCTGACCCGTGGTGAGATTTTCTTCAGCAAGGCGGCAGTTGTTTTCCTGAATGTTTTAGTGATAAATACTTTTACCGCAGTTGCGGGATACATTACCCTGGAGATCGTCAAGAGAGAGCCTTTCAGTACAAATGCCTTTCTTGTCATGTCGCTCTATACCCTGATGCTCAACCTGTTTTTCGCATCACTGGGACTGTTCATGTCAACACTGGTGAAAAGAGCCAGGCCGATAACCACGCTCAGCATCGGCCTGGTGCTTATCCTTTATTTCATCTTCACCATCTCGAACATCACAGAAGGCCTCTCGGTATTAGGCTATGTAAGCCCATACAAATTCGTCAACCTCGATACACTGGACCCGAATTACAGGATTGAGTTCATCTCTGTCCTCTATTTCACTGTCCTTTCACTGCTTCTGACGTTGATCTCTTTCAGACTGTACAGGCGCAAAGACATCTATTTATAGACCTCATCAACATAAGAATGAAATCTACCAAATACATAATTACAGTGCTGACAGCATCTCTTTTAGCAGGCAATGTGTCAATGGCACAGGATTACACACGAAATATTTTTGACGGACACAATGATATCGGAGTATGCAAACTCAAGGGTGACCTCCACTTTATGCCAGGGAACCAGGAATACATTATTACGGGTTCAGGCGACAACATCTGGTTCGGTGAGGATCAGTTCCATTATGCATGGAAGAAGCTCAGCGGAGACTTCATACTCCGTGCGAATATAAGGTTCATTGGCGAGGGCAGTCATGAGCACAGGAAGGTCGGGTGGATGATACGCCGGAGCCTTGAAACAGGTTCGCCACACGTCAGCGGCGCGTTGCACGGAGACGGGCTGACGTCACTGCAATACCGGACTGCAGAGGGGGCTGAGACCTCTGAGCGCAGGTCGCCGGTAGCAGCGCCTGACGTGATACAGCTTGAGCGGAGGGGTGATAAGTTCATTTTCTCGTGCGCCGTTGCAGGTAATCCCTTTGATACAATAATGATTACCTCCGGTCTGACAGACGGTGAGGTCTATGCAGGACTGTTCATCTGTTCGCACGACAACAGTGTTTCGGAAAGCGCCAGAGTCACCAATGTGCGCATCATCAGGCCCGCTCAGGATGATTTCGTGCCATACCGCGACTACCTGGGGAGCAATCTTGAGATCATGGATGTGGAGACCGGCCACCGCAGAGTAATTTATCAGGCTCCCAATTCCATACAGGCACCCAACTGGACGCCTGACGGCAAATACCTGATCTACAACAGCGAAGGACTCCTTTACCGGTTTGATCTGGCGACCGGTAAGCCGGAGCTGATCAACTCAGGCTTTGCAACAAGCAACAACAATGATCATGTAATCTCATTTGACGGTAAGATGTTGGGCATCAGCCATCATGTGGCTGAGGAGGATAACAAATCAATCATCTTTACAATGCCCCTGGGTGGAGGCACACCGGTACGCATCACAGCGAAGGGTCCCTCCTACCTGCATGGCTGGTCGCCTGATGGCAGATACCTGACTTATACTGCGGAGCGAGGCGGCAACTATGATATTTACAAGATAGCCTTAATGAAGAAGAAGGAGATCAGGCTTACCGATACCCCGGGGTTGGATGACGGTTCGGAGTATTCGCCTGACGGAGGATATATCTATTTCAATTCGGCCCGCACAGGCGCCATGCAGCTCTGGAGAATGAAGCCCGACGGTTCAAAGCAGGAGCAGCTTACATTTGACATGTATAACGACTGGTTCCCGCACATCTCTCCGGACGGGAAACACATAGTCTTCCTTTCCTTCCTGCCGGATGTCAGGGCTGATGATCATCCTTTCTACAAACATGTGTATATCAGAATGATGCCGGCGGAGGGCGGCACACCTAAAGTTATCGCTTATCTTTACGGAGGCCAGGGCTCCATAAATGTCCCGAGCTGGTCGCCTGATGGAAAGCAGATAGCCTTCATCTCAAATACTGGCACAATCAAATGACAGATAGCAAATTACGAAAATCAAAAAGAGTAAAACCAGAATCTGGTTTTATGAGACAAATCAAGGAGACTGTATGATCAGGATACGAAAAATCACCAATCCCTACCTTGAGGCAAACCTGAAGAAGATTGAGGAGGTAAAGGAGATCATCAGGAAGCAGTTTTCGATGATTTCGGAGAAGAAGATTGAAGAGATTGACTCACAGCTAGTTGACCCGTTAAAGCATAAGTTCCATACTTCCCTCTTCGTTTCCGAGGACATTCATGAGACCGTAAGGGCTTTTGCCATATTGTTTTTCATGCCTGACCTGAAGTTCTGCTACCTTGATTATATCGCCTCGGCTCCAGACATATCCTCATCGGGCCTGGGAGGGGCGCTTTATGAAAGGGTCAGGGAGGAGGCTGTCTCGCTTGACGCCAGAGGACTTTTCTTCGAATGTTTGCCGGATGACCCGGCACTGTGCCGCGACCCCGCGACGCTGGAGCAGAACCGCAAGAGGCTTGCTTTTTATGAGCGCTTCGGAGCACGACCCATTGATAATACTCTATATGCAACCCCTGTGAAGCCTGATGATGACTGTCCGCCTTACCTTGTATTTGACGGATTGGGGAGAAATGAACCCCTGACACGCAAGAATGCCCGGGAGATTGTGAAGGCTATCCTGGAAAGAAGGTACGGAGATTATTCAGGCAGTCAGTACAATGAGATGGTCATTAACAGTATTGCTGATGACCCGGTCATTATAAGGGCAGCACGTTATACGCGCAAAAAGGTTCAGCCAGAGGGGAGTGCCGGCCTGCCGGAAAGGAAGAAGATCTGGCTGGCCGTCAATGACCGGCACTCTATCCATCACATCAGGGAGCGAGGGTATGTTGAGTCACCGGTAAGAGTAAAGAGCATCATGAAGGAGCTTGACAAGAGCGGGCTGTTCAGGTCGGGGAAGATCAGGGAGTATCCTGACAGGCATATCCTCGAGGTGCATGATCCCAATTACTACAGTTATTTTAAGAAGGTATGCCAGAACATCCCGAGGGGAGAATCGGTCTATCCGTATGTATTCCCGATACGGTATGCATCAAGAGCCCCCAAGGAGCTTTCAGTGCGTGCAGGATACTACTGTTTTGACACCTTCACACCGCTGAACCAGAATGCCTTTCTTGCGGCACGCTGGGGAGTAAACTGCTCGATGAGTGCTGCTGACGAGATACTTGCCGGCACCAGGTATGCCTATGTGCTCACCCGTCCGCCCGGACACCATACCGAAAGGTCAGTCTTCGGGGGTTTCTGCTACTTTAACAACTGCGCCATAGCAGCTCATCACCTGAGCAAAAACGGAAGAGTGGCCATTCTTGACATAGATTATCACCACGGCAACGGTCAGCAGAACATCTTTTACCGCAGGAAAGATGTGCTGACTATCTCACTGCACGGCCATCCCTCATTTGCTTATCCCTATTTCTCGGGGTTTGAGGAGGAGAAGGGTGAAGGTGAGGGATTGGGATTCAATTACAATTTCCCGATGGCCGAAAAGTTGACTGCCGAACAGTACAGGAAAACATTGAAGAGAGCTCTGAAGGTCATCAGCGATTATAGGCCGGACTATCTTATTGTTGCCCTGGGTCTTGATCCGGCCAAGGGTGACCCCACCGGCACATGGAGCTTCGGACATGACGATTTTGAAGCCAACGGTGCCATGATTGGCAGGTTGAAGCTGCCGACGCTTGTTGTTCAGGAGGGGGGATACAGGAACCAGTCGCTTGGTATAAATGCCAGGTCATTCTTCACCGGCCTTCATAAAGCCTATAACGGAATTGAGGAACAGAAGGAACAGAAGAAACTGAAAAAATATGGAGAAAGGTAATAACAGGAAGCTCTTATTGCTGTTCACCACGGTTGTCTTCATCACATCCGGCTGTGACTTCGGCCACAGGCTGAGCAGGGAGTATGTGTTGTGGTACGGCACGCCTGCTGCTGAGTGGACTGAAGCGCTGCCCGTGGGGAATGGGCGACTGGGCGGGATGCTGTTCGGCAATCCCTCGGTTGAGAGGCTGCAGGTGAATGAAGAGTCCCTATGGGGAGGAATCAATGTTCCCAATAACAATCCCGGCGCTCTGGAAAACCTCCCGCGGATAAGGAAGCTGATTCTGGAGGGAAAGATCCCGGAGGCCTATGAGCTTGCCGAGCAGCACCTGGCCGGCATACCCGGCAAGACAAGGTCATACCAGACTTTTGGAGATATTTACTTTCAGTTCGCCGACACTTACGGCAAGATAACCGATTACCGGCGTGAGCTGGATCTTGAGACAGGTATAGCCAGGGTAAGCTTCGAGCGGGGCGGCGGCAAGGTTGAATATGAGATTTACTCATCAGCACCCGATGATATCATGGTCATCTCGATGAAATCAGAGAAAGAGGGCGGGCTTGACATGTCACTCTCGCTGCAACGGTCGCAGGATGCTGTTATCACAGTGACTGAGAACCGCATTGACATGGAGGGGCAGGTAGTTGACTCCGAGGATCCCGGCCTGGGTCCGGCAGGCGATCACATGAAGTTCTTTGCCTCGCTGATGGTAATGAGCTGTGACGGGACGCTCACCCCGGCAGACACTGTTCTGCAATACTCGGGCGGTACTGAGATGGTGCTCTTCTTCAACGCCTGCACCGACTACAACATTGACGGCCTTGACATTGACCGCTCCATTGACCCCCAAAAGAACTGCATGGAGGCAATAAGTGCTGCCTCCTGGAAATCGTTTAAGCTGCTGAGAGAATCCCACATCACTGAACACAGCAGCATGTTTAACCGTGTGAGTCTGTCGCTTGGTGGTGACCACTCTGCTGACACCATACCCACTGATGAGCGGTTGAGAAGATTTCAGTCCGGGGCTGATGACCCGGGTCTTTTAGCTACATATTTTCAGTACGGCCGATACTTGCTGATGGGATCTTCACGTGGCCCGGCACAGTTGCCCGCCAACCTTCAGGGAATATGGAACAAGGATCTCCGGGCACCCTGGAACTCGGATTACCACACCAACATCAACCTCCAGATGAATTACTGGCCTGCAGAAGTGTGCAATCTGACCGAAACGGCAGAGCCGGTAATACGTTTTATGGAGGAATTGACCGTTCCGGGAAGTGTCACTGCACGTGATACTTACGGTGCGAAGGGGTGGACTTTGCATCATACTACGGATGCCTTCGGCAAGACGGCAGTGCTTGACGGGGTCTACTGGGGCATGTTCCCCCTCGGAGGTGCCTGGATGACCCTGCCGTTATGGGAACATTATGAATTCACAAATGACACGGTCTATCTGCGTGAGAGGGCTTACCCCGTCATGAAGGGTGCCGCGGAGTTCATTACCGGATTCCTTATTGAAGATGAAGAAGGTAATCTTGTCACTGTTCCCTCCTACTCGCCGGAGAACAGTTACATTGATCCCCTGTCAGGAAAGGAATTCAAGCTTACCTATGGTCCGACGATGGACAACCAGATCATCAGGGAGGTACTTGTCAACTGTCAGAAGGCTGCCCGCATTCTTGGCACTGATGCTAAGTGGGCAACGAATCTGGATGGTATCCTTGACAGACTGCCGCCTGACCGGGTTGCCACGAACGGGACCATAATGGAGTGGATCAGTGAGTATGAAGAGGCTGAACCGGGTCACAGGCACATGTCGCATCTGTTCGCACTGCACCCGGGAACGCAGATAACGCCGGAGACGCCTGAGCTGTTTGACGCAGCCCGCAAAACTCTTGAGAGGCGAATGGCGAATGGCGGCGGTCATACAGGCTGGAGCAGGGCATGGATCATCAGCTTCTACGCACGCCTCCTTGACGGCAACGAGAGCTACCGTCACCTGAGACATCTGCTTGAGAAATCGACTCTTCCGAACCTGTTTGACAACCATCCTCCCTTCCAGATAGACGGTAACTTCGGGGGCACGGCCGGCATCGCGGAGATGCTGCTGCAAAGCCACAATGACGTTGTGCGTATCCTGCCCGCCCTGCCTGAGGCATGGCCTGAGGGAGAGGTAACAGGACTGAAGGCCAGGGGCAACTTTGAGATCGGCATAGACTGGATGGACGGTTTAGCCGGCATGATCACGGTGAAGTCGCTCTCCGGTGCTCCACTGAACCTTGCATACCTTGAAAAGAACATTTCAATGGAGACTGAGAAGGGTGTTACCTACAGGTTTGACAGTGAACTGAAATGGATAAAGTAATCCTGTTTATAGCATTAAGTCTGCCGGTTATATTCTTTTCAAAGCAGAGCCTGTTTGATTTTAGCAGTCATGGGTTCACCAGGTTTTACAGCTGGGAGTGCATTATTGCCTTGTTCGTACTCAACTACGAACAATGGTTTAAAGAGCCATTCTCGGTTACGCAAATCATTTCGTGGATTCTGCTGATCATCTCGCTCTGGTTTGTAATTACAGGAGTGGTTCTTCTCAGAAAAGCGAGGAAACCCGGCATTGTCAGGGTAGATGAAAAGCTCTTCAGGTTTGAAAAGACAACTGAACTGGTTACTACCGGGATATATAAATACATCAGGCATCCTCTCTATTCCTCCCTCCTCTTACTGACATGGGGCATCTGGTTCAAGCAGCCCGGGATGATAACGGCGCTTATCGCCCTGCTCTCAACCGTGCTGCTCTGGTTCACGGCGAAGCGCGACGAGAAGGAATGCCTGAATTATTTCGGCGAGAGCTACCGGGAATACATGACCAGAACTAAGAGGCTCATTCCCTTCGTTCTCTGAAAGCTTCTCAGACTGCTATCTCCAGCTGTCTATCCGGTCCGCCCGACATCGACTTAGCCTGCAATATGGGTATCGTCTTTACTCTTCCCCCGCCGCTCTTTTCCACAGCCTCAAGGAATCCGGCCAACTGCTTGTCCTCCTTAATAGCTGAGGCTATTACATCATCACCGTAGTACAGATGGTCAGCCATGAAATTGAGTTCCGTCGTTATGACAGGTGAGAAACTGTTCACCTCATGCATGAATTCAGCAAGCAGAATGGTTTGCGGATCTGTCAAATCCTTATGGTTCTCTGACGGTGAACAGGATGAAATCAGGATCATCAGTCCCAGTCCTAAACCAGCAAGAATGGATCGGACGCGATAATGATTTTTTATCATAAAATTCTATATTTAGAACAAATTTAGAAAAATACAGATAACATAACTATATGTTCGAGTGGGTCAGGCACTGGCGATACGGAAACCAGTACAGTTATGAAAAGTACTTCAGGCAGCAGGATAAAAAGCCTGTCGGGAAGCCAGGTATAATACTGGCTGACCTTGGTATGCCCGAGGATTTTGATCCTGGATTCTATACCAAATTCATGGACCATGTCTTTGTCTATTCTCTTCCCGCATTACTTCAGCCCCTTATTCTTGCAGACAGGGGTATTGCTCTTATCGACCCGGCGAATCCAATGGCGAAGGAGAAATTCAAACCGGCCCGGCTGGTTGATATGAAGGGTTCATTTACAAACAAAGCAGGACGGCCTTATATTGAATGTGATGTCACCTGGCGTCCGCCCGGCATGAAAAGGAATCCTTCCGATTACGGTTATTTCCTTTACCGAGGCGACGGCAAAGGCGGGGCGCCTGATGTCTGCCAGAAGACGGCAGCAAAGGTGGCAGGGTGGTATTACGGTCATCTGTTGCCGGAAAAGAAAGTTGCATGGGAATATCAGTGTGGCCGAGTATACGAAGAGGCTGCCGCGGCGTTGAAAGCCAGATATCCTGAAGTATCAATACGTTATGCACGATACATGTATAAAGAATCTGTGCAGGATGCTGTTGAGGAGCTGCTGGCCGACAGGTGTAAGACAATCATCTACCAGTGCTTCTGCAATCCGGTCTACTCCGATTTTGAAGATTATTCGCTGGCTATACCCATGGTACACGGACTGGCAAAAGGCAGGGCAAAAGTCATATGTGCAGACCAGCCTGGCAACCAGAAAGGGATGCGGGAGGCCTTTGTCAAACTGGCACATGATAACCTTTTAAGGCTGCCCCCGGACGCCAGCCTGCTACTGATACTCTCGAAACATGGCCATCCGTTCAGAAGAGAGACTCTTGATAATAGAGGGCCCGAATACAGGCTGCCGCTGGAAAAAGCCATGCGGGAACTGATGAAAAACCGGAATGGAAAATGGGAGCTTGTCTGGAGCAATGATGAATTTGCTGATGAATACTGGGATCCGCGGAATAAAAAGTTTTCCACCTATGCCGCTTACCGGAAGGCAATTGAAGAAGGATACGATTATGCCCTGGAAATACCTACTGACTTTATAGCAGAGAACACTGACCTGATGTTTCTTCACGCAATGAAGAAATTCCGTGCTTTCGCGGAGTTCAGTCCAGATATACCTGTCTCTTATCCCGACTGGGAGAAACCCCTTGTCAGGGTTTTCAGGGAGGGTAAAACAACAGGGATTTATGCCGGTTGTCCCGTAGGGCCCTATCGCCCGTTCGTGGCCGAAGCAATAACAACATCGGTGGCTGAAGTACTTGAAAACCATAAATAATACCAACTCCTCAGTCTTATGGCACACGAAAAAGAAATCAGATCGATTTTTATTAAGAGTATCCCCTTAGTCTTTCTTTTGATGGTGGCCCTAACGCCGCTGCAGGGACAGGGCGACTACCAGCCGTTCTACAACGGGAGCCTTAAGATAAATAACACGGGGATGTATATCCTCGGCAGCTGGGCCCTGGCCAATATTGCCGCCGGGGCATACGGATGGGCTGCGGGTGCGGGAGACATGAAGTATTTCGGGCAGATGAACCTCTTCTGGAATGTTATCAACCTCTCCATAGCAGGATTTGCCCTTTACGGGAATTATACCACCGACATTTCAATGATGAGCGGGCAGGAGATGATGGCCAGACACCTGAAGACGGAAAATATCCTTCTGATCAACTCGGCACTGGATGTGGGATATATAGGGGCAGGCTTCCTGATGAGACATCTTTCAGCGGGCTCTGTAAAAAGAGGAGATCTGCTTAAAGGATACGGTAATTCAGTGATTATGCAGGGAGCCTTCCTCCTGGTTTTTGACCTGGTGATGTACGGAATCATGAGGGATTACAGGCTGGATTTCATGGAGGGAATAAACCTGGCCTTCACTACGGAATCAATTATGGTTGGCTTGCGAATTAATCTTTAAAAAGGTATGCGGAAATGAAAATACTCCTCACCGGTGCAACCGGATATATTGCCAAAAGCCTCCTTCCGGTGCTGCTTGCAGAGGGGCACGAAGTAGTCTGCTGCGTACGTGATGCCAACAGGTTTGACACATCAAGATTCGGGAAGGAAAGACTGAGTGTGATCACGGTCAACTTCCTTGATCCTGAATCTCTTGCCGTGATCCCTGATGATATTGACGCCGCCTACTATCTCATTCATTCCATGTCAACTTCAGTCGGCAGCTTCGATGTTATGGAGCGGGAGTCAGCAATCAATTTCAGGGAGAGGCTGAACGAGACCCGGGTCAGGCAGGTGATTTATCTGAGCGGAATAATAAACAATGAGAGTTTGTCAAAACATCTTGGATCGCGCAAGGCAGTTGAGGAGGAGCTTGAAAAAGGCACCTGGCATCTGACCACTCTCCGGGCGGGAATCATTCTTGGTTCGGGAAGCGCCTCGTTCGAGATAATGAGGGACCTGGTGGAGAAGCTCCCGGTGATGGTGGCGCCGCGCTGGCTGAATACGAAATCACAACCAATAGCAATTAGCAACGTGGTCGAATTCCTCAGTGGCGTACTGATGAGAGAAGATACCTTCGGCAACAATTTTGATATCGGCGGTCCGGATATTATGACCTACAGGGAGATGCTTCTCAGATTCGCCTCTGTCAGGAGGCTTAAGCGGAAGATCTGGGTTGTACCGGTCATGACACCCAAGCTCTCCTCCTACTGGCTCTATTTTGTCACCTCGACATCTTACAAGCTGGCCGTCAACCTTGTTGACAGCATGAAGGTTGAGGTGATCTGCAGGGAGAACGATTTGCACCTGAGGCTGGGCATCAGGCTGCTAAGCTTTGACGAGGCCGTCAGGAGCGCCTTTGACAGGATTGAACATCATGAGGTCTACTCAAGCTGGACCGATGCACTTTCAGGACCCCAGCTTGAGAGAGGACTTTCAGACCTTGTGAAGGTTCCATCTTCGGATGCTTTCATGATATCAGGAAAAGAAAGGTAACCGATGAGCACGCGGTGCTGAACAGGATTTGGGCAATAGGCGGCAAAACAGGCTGGTACTATGCCAACTGGCTCTGGGGGATAAGGGGATTCATTGACAAGCTCTCGGGCGGTGTGGGTCTGCGAAGGGGAAGGAAAAACAACAGTGAGATCTCGCCCGGTGACTCGCTTGATTTCTGGCGGGTTCTATATGCTGACAGAGAAGAAAAGAGGCTGCTTCTTTATGCCGAGATGAAGCTCCCCGGAGAGGCATGGCTGGAGTTCAGGATAGAAGGCGGGACGCTGATCCAGACTGCAACATTCAGGCCGCTGGGACTGAAAGGCCGGCTCTACTGGTACTCCGTGATGCCACTGCATGAACTTGTTTTCAGGGGCATGATAAAAAGGATTACTTCTTGAAAGTGTAAACTGATAGTATTATATTTGTTACTGCAGGTTCATACCATGCTATTCGATGATGCTTCATTACAAACAGTGAATTCCATGACCTCACCCATATTACAGGCTCCGCAAATGAAGCATCAGCCCCTCATAAAGAAACTGAGGGCAGGTCTCAAGGCTGATGAGACCGGCAACAAGGCAAACTCACTGATTTTCCTGCATCATTACGGATTCACGATTCCCCTGACCTACCTGGTCACTACAAGAGCCGATGACATATACCTGGCCGGAGGCAAGGTCGTGCCCTGACTGCCTGGCCAGGGAACTGAAAACCCTTCCTGACAGGACCTGGGCGGTGCGATCGTCAACCACGGCCGAGGACTCAAGTGAATTCAGCTTTGCGGGACAATTTCAGACCTTTATCAATGTGACCGGCAAGGAAAAGATGCTGGATGCGGTGGTCAAAGTCTGGGAGTCAGCCTCAATGCTAGATGTCAATGACTACGTAAAAAAAACAGGAGTGTCAGGCGTCCGGTGCGGGGTAATAATCCAGGAGATGATCCCTGCCCGTCTGGCAGGCGTCAGCTTCAGCAGGAATCCCGTTACCAACCAGAATGAGACTGTCATTGAGGCCGTCGAGGGGGCCGGGGAAGAGCTGGTGCAGAAGGGTATGACCCCTATGCGCTGGAGGATCAGGAAGGATACCGTATCAGAGGGGAACGAGCATTACAACCTGTATCACGTCATAAGGAAAGTGGCTGCCGATACGGTCAGGCTAAGGCGCTATTACGGCCAGCACATAGATATTGAATGGGTTTACGATGGCAACCAACTATACTATCTCCAGTTAAGGCAAATAACCGCCAGACGGGATATCCAGATATATTCCAGCAAGATGGCCAAAGAGATGTTGCCCGGACAGGTCAAGCCACTGGTCTGGTCAGTAAATATCCCGATGGTGAACAGCACCTGGATAGGCCTGCTGGAAGAGATTACCGGTCCGCTTGACACCAGGCCTGAAGATCTGGCCAAACCTTTTTATTACCAGGCATATTTTAATATAGTGGTGCTGGGAAAGATTCTTCAGCCGGTTCGGGATGCCACCCGACAGTCTTGAACAATTCATGACCGGCAGTGCGAGCAGCGGTCACTCATTCAAACCGGGCCTCAGGACCCTCAGGCACACTTTCAGGATAATCAGGTTCCTGAAATCGAAGATGGCCTTTGAAAAGACCTTCCTCAGGGAGTATGATCCGCTGAAAACTCACTGTCGCAATTATGCCCTTAAAATAGAAGAGGAGTTCAGCATTGACAATTATGAGAGTCTTTATTCCGGACTCTTTGAAACCGGTCGGAGGCTTGCCTATCTGAATATCATCACCCCGATGCTGACGACAATGTATCATAAGGGTCTCAGGAAGAAACTGAAGAAGGCAGGGCTGGATTATGATCTCCTGGATTTCAGGAAGGATTTTCCGCTACTGATGGATTACGAGCCGCTCCCGCTTCTCCAGGAGATGAAGGAAGGGATTGAGGCACTGCCCCCTGAAGCAAGGGAGAAATGTGTCTCCATGGCTGCCCTGAGGAGCATTCCGGAAGCAGAAGATATCTGCAGGAAGGCAGATCATTTCATGGAGCTTTTCGGGCATCTCAGCGAGAGCGGCACTGACCTCTCCTACACCAAATGGGAGGAAGACCCGGAGGCTGTATTCAGGATGATCCTTGCCACCGATGGCGAGACAAGGAGCCGTGACCTGTACTCGCTTGACAGCGCCAGGGAGAGAGGTGCCAGGGTCCCCAGGTCATTGAGAAAAGCCTATCTCAGGGCAGGGAGGTTCAAGGTCTACCGTGAGCAGATAAGCTCACTCTACATCTACGGATACGGATTATTCCGCAGGTTGTTCCTGCTGGCCGGGAAGGAGATGGTAAAAAGAGATATACTGGACAAAACTGATGATATCTTTTATCTGACGCGCGATGAAATCAGAGCGGCTTTACACTCCCCGGACATTGGCGGTGATAAAGATTACCGGGATCTTGCCGGAAGCAGGAAGCGCGAGATGGAGGAGACAAAGGATATTGTTCTTCCCGTAGTGATATACGGCGAAGAGGCTCCTTTGCCCGAGACGGGAAAGAGCAGGAATCAATCCGGCACGGGCACTTCGCAGGGCAGCTACACCGGGATCACAAAGGTTGTGAAGAGCGTGCAGGATTTTGAAGGAGTAAAGAAGGGCGATGTGGTTCTTATTCCTTTCTCAGATGTAAGCTGGACTCCTGTTCTTGCAAAGGCAGGAGCTATTGTGTCGGAGACCGGGGGGATGCTATCGCACTGTTCCATCATAGCCAGGGAGATGGGTATCCCTGCGATGGTTTCGGTACCCAATGCCTGTGCGATTGGCAGCGGTCTGACAGTTACTGTTAACGGATCAAACGGTATTCTTACAGTTCACGATTATGAATGAGGCACTTATTTATCTTGATAGTCATCCCCTTCTCACCACTGTTATCTGTTCGGTTGCGGGATACCTTATAGGTTCATTGTCATCTGCAAGGATAGTCTATTTCATGGCTACCGGCAACAGAACAATTGAGCCGTTTGCAGAGCCCGTACCGCATTCTGATGAGACATTTGAATCTGATCTTGTCAGCGCCACACTTATAACAAAAAAGCTTGGAGCCAGGCTAGGATGCATTACTTCGGTAACTGACATGCTAAAGGTTGCAATCCCAACGCTTCTGGCAAAACTGGCCTTTACAACAGAGCCGTGGTATCTGCTGGTAGCACTCTTTGGCGTCATTGGCCATAATCTGCCGGTTTATTACAAGTTCCATGGTGGCCGTGGTGAGTCACCCATTATAGGATCACTGATGGTAATTAACTGGTTCGGGTTGATTATAACAAACCTGGCTGCAATACTATTAAGCTTCATCACCGGGAGTGTGCTGGTGATGCGCTGGGGAGCCTACGTTCTCATGATATTCTGGCTCTGGTATTATTTTCATGACTGGCGTTACGGCCTTTTTATGGCGGCTGTGAATTTCTTTTTCTGGTTATCCCAGCGTAAAGATCTTTTGCGCTTCAGCGACCTGAAGAAAAATAAGGGTCTGAAGTTCTCCGAGGAAGATGTTTCGGAGTTCATTCTTATGGGCAAGACCCCTGGAAGAATGCTTGACAGATACAGCCTGCCCGCGATTTTAAAGAGGATATCAGGCAAAAATAAAAAAGCCGGAAAATGAAATCACTGGCAAGAACTGCCTTTATGCTGCTATCGGCGATAGTCACCGGGGTTACCTCAGCACAATATGCCGGCATCTCATTTGACAATCAGGTAAGCACCTGGTTTGGAGTGAATTTCCAGGGAGATGTTGCGGGGCAAGCCGGCATACGTTACATTCCGACACTAAGTCCATGGATTAAAGCAGGGGGAAAAGGCAAGTTCGATGCAGAGCTGTCAGTCAATACCTTCGGAAGCATGTGGTTCAGCGGCAACGGCATTGATTCGACTGATTATAAATTCAAACCTTACCGTCTCTGGCTGAGGTATTCCACGTCTCATTTAGAGGTCAGGGCAGGGCTTCAAAAGATTAACTTCGGCTCGTCGAACATTCTCAGGCCGCTGATGTGGTTTGACAAGATGGACTTCAGGGATCCGCTCATGCTGACGGACGGTGTTTACGCGCTTCTCGCCCGCTACTACTTCAGCAACAACACGAACATATGGCTGTGGAGCCTTTACGGCAATGAGAAGACAAAGGGCTGGGAGTCTGTCCCCTCCCTGGAAGACATACCTGAATATGGTGGCAGGCTCCAGTTGCCTGTACCCGGGGGAGAGTTTGCGGTCAGTTATCATCACCGTGACGCTGATTATTCAGCTTTGGCGGTTCAGATTCCGGGTCAGGTGAACACCCGGTACAATGAGCAGCTTTTTGCAGCAGACGGAAAATGGGATATCGGTCCCGGCATATGGTTTGAACTGGTCGGCAAGATGAATGAAAAGGAGAATCCCTTCACCACGCGCTGGGAGAGTTACTTAAGCCTCGGGATTGATTACACCTTCGGTCTTGGCAAAGGTCTGAATGTTTCATCCGAGTACTTCAGGTATGCAAACAGGCCTGATGAGAACCAGGCCAGCGTGGAGAGCAACTATTCGACCCTTTCGATGAGCTACCCTCTTGGGCTGTCACATAACATCTCGGGACTGCTTTATTACAACTATGACACGAGAGCATGGTACCGGTTCATAAATCTACAGCTGAAATATGACTATCTTTCATTTTATCTGATGACCTACTGGAATCCTGACGAACTCCTCCCCTACAGCAGCGGTGAAGGCAGCAGTTCATTTGCCGGAAAAGGTTTTCAGGTAATGCTTGTACTTGACATTTAAAAATTTAAGATAATAATGATGGAAAACGGAGTAATTATAAAGATTGAAGGGCTGAAAAAGCATTTCCCCATGGGAAGCGGGAGTTTCACCGCCCTCAACGGCATAGATCTCACCTTCGGCAAGGGTGAGTTTGCGGGGATAATCGGACCGAGCGGCTCGGGCAAGACAACTCTATTGAACATCATAGGCACTCTCGACAATCCTTCAGAGGGCAGAGCGGTGATTCTCGGTCATTCCGTAGGAGAGCTTTCCTCCACGGAGTCTGCCTCTCTGCGCAAGTCAAAGCTTGGGTTCATCTTCCAGAGCTACAACCTGTTCCAGGTGCATACGGTCTTTGAGAACGTGGAGTTCCCTCTGCTTCTTCAAAAAATCGAGAGCAGCCAGAGGAGGCAGATGGTGCTTGACGCACTGGAGTGGGTGGGTCTGACCGATAAGATAAACTCGCGTCCCGCGCAGCTCTCGGGAGGCGAAAGCCAGAGAGTGGCAATAGCAAGGGCGATGGTAAAGAGGCCTGCAATTGTTCTGGCCGACGAACCAACGGCTAATCTTGATGCGGCCAACTCCCATAACATCCTCCAGACAATGGAGAAGCTTAACCGCGAATTGCAAACGACTTTTCTTTTTGCTACCCATGACGAAAAAGTGATAGGTTATGTGCGAAGGAAGATCTGGCTGGCAGACGGCAAAGTGGCTAAAGATGAGATTATTGACAAAAACTGACCGGAGGAGACTGCCATGCTTGCCTTGAAACTTGCGCTGAGAAATCTGCTGGGAGCAGGTCTGCGGACCTGGCTCAATGTAATAGTGCTCTCCTTTTCCTTCATCATCATCATATGGACAAAAGGACTGCTTGAAGGATGGGACCGGCAGGCGAAGAACGATATGATAGAGTGGGAAGTGGGTCAGGGCCAGTACTGGCACAATAGCTATGACCCTTACGATCCGTTCACGCTGAATGATAGTCACGGGACACTGTCCGAAATATACCGGAGTGCAGCAGAGGATAATCTGCTGGTGCCCGTGCTCATCACCCAGGGATCGATCTACCCACAGGGAAGGATGCAGTCGGTGCTCATCAAGGGAATTCCTCCGGGGCAGCAGATACTTAAGTTGCCGACGGGGCTTCTAGAGCCCCGACGACGGTGAGATAGCAGGTATAATTGGAAATTCAATGGCAGAAAGTACCGGTCTCCGCGAAGATGATTACGTCACTGTCAGGTGGAGAGACAGGAACGGCACCTTTGATGCCACGGAAGTGAGGATAGCAGGCATATTTGAAACGACTGTCCCCTCAGTTGATGTGGGACAGATATGGATTTCGCTTGAAAACCTTCAGTCGATGATGATTATGCCCGGCGAGGCCACGCTGCTTGTCAGGGGCGATGCCCCGGAGCCCCTTCCTGCCGACGGGGGATGGGTTCTGAAGGAACAGAAGGAGCTCCTGGTAGATATTGATAATATAATCAAAGCCAAGGGAATGATAGGGGTAATAATCTGGGGCATACTCCTGATGATGGCCATGCTTGCCGTCTTTGATACACAGGTGCTCTCGATCTTCAGGAGACAGAAGGAGATAGGCACCTATGTTGCACTGGGAATGACCAGGCGACAGGTGGTGGGACTCTTCACCACCGAGGGCGCGATGCATTCCGTGCTGGCGGCGATAGTGGGTGCACTCTATGGCATTCCGCTACTGACAATACAGGCAATAAAGGGCGTTTCAATACCGGTTAGCGGAAGCGACTTCGGGATTGCGATGGCTGAGAAGCTCTATCCGGTCTACAGTCTGTCACTAATAGCCGGTACAGTCCTGATAGTTATGATTGTGACTACCATTGTCAGCTACTGGCCCTCGAGGAAGATAGCGAAGCTCAGTCCGACGGACGCATTAAGGGGGAGGATGCTATGATTAAATTCCTCTTCAAAGGACTTATAAGGGACAGGAACAGGAGCCTCCTTCCATTTCTGGTGACCACCATTGGTGTTATGCTTACGGTCGTCTTCCATGCCTGGATCACCGGAGTGATAAACAACAGCATTGAATTCAGCGCCAGGTTTTCGTCGGGGCATGTCAAGATCATGACACAGGCTTATGCGGAAAACGCAGCCCAGTCGCCAAATGACCTCGCCATCATTGGCACCGACACTTTGCTGGAGGCGGTCTCTGCGGCTTACCCGGAGATGGATTTTGCCAGCCGCATCTATTTCGCCGGCCTGATAGACGTTCCGGACAGCACGGGTGAGACAAGGGCCCAGGGACCTGCTATGGGCATTGCCATAGACCTGCTCTCAGCCAATAATGAAGAGAAGGAGAGGATGAACATCCCCTCCTCGCTCAGGAGTGGGAGGCTTCCGGCCGCCGGGAAGGAAGCACTTCTTAGCCATGAATTCGCCGGGAAACTCGGAATAGATCCGGGTGATACCTTTACCCTTGTAGGGACCAGTATGCTGGGGGAGCTCACGATGTACAACTTCATCCTCAGCGGCACTGTTGAATTCGGAACAACGGCACTTGACAGAGGTACGCTCATTGCAGACCTCAGTGATGTCAGGGAAGCCCTCAACATGACTGATGCCGCAGGAGAGGTACTCGGTTTTTTCAGGTCGGGAGTCTATGCAGACGAGGAGGCGGCTGAAGTCAGTGAACGGTTCAATACCAGATACTTTTCCGAAGATGATGAGTTTTCCCTGATCATGAAGACACTCTCGCAGCAGAACAATATGGGGTTCCTGGTGGAGTACTCCGGCAAACTGCAAAGCATCCTCATTGCCGTTTTTATACTGGCCATGTCGCTGATACTGTGGAATGCCGGTCTCCTGGGAGGACTGAGAAGGTACGGTGAGTTCGGCATGAGACTTGCAATAGGTGAAGAGAAAAGTCACGTATATAAAACCATGCTTCTTGAATCTCTCATCATCGGGTTCTTTGCTTCCGTCACCGGACTGGTCTTCGGGATGCTGATAGCCTTTTACCTACAGGAGAAGGGCGTTGACCTGGGTATGATGATGAAGAGCGCATCAATCATGATGCCTCAGGTGTTCAGGGCGCAGATCACTCCATGGACCTGGGTGGCAGGCTTCATACCCGGCTTTGTTTCAACCCAGATTGGCACCATGCTTGCAGGAGCCGGTATTTATAAAAGACAGACAGCACAACTTTTCAAAGAGCTTGAATCATGAAGAGAATAATAACGATATTGCTGCTGACATGCAGCATGACAACGCTTTCGGCGCAGTACCCCGACGGGAAGCAACTGCTCGAAAGGATTGACAGGAACATGTCATCCGAGAACAGGATTTTCACCTCCTCAATGATTATCTATGGCCGGAGGACCACCCATACGGTGAAGATGAAGACGTGGACTGCCGGAGAGAAGAAGTCGTTCACCGAGTACCTCTTTCCTGCACGCGAGCAGGGGACCAAGATGCTAAAGCTGGAGGATCAGCTCTGGATCTATTCCCCATCAACGGACCGGATAATTCAGATTGCCGGACATATGCTGCGTCAGTCGGTGATGGGGTCAGACCTCTCCTACGAGGATCTGATGGAAGACAACCGCCTGGAGGGACAATACGATGCAAAGGTTACCGGATCGGAAGCAGTTAACGGCAATCAGTGCTGGGTGGTGGAACTAAATGCCGTTGTACCTGACATTGCCTACCAGAGGATGAAGCTTTGGGTTGACCAGGTGCGCAGCATACCCCTGAGGGAGGAGATGTATGCCAAGAGCGGCACGCTTCTCAAGAGAACCGAGCTGTCAGATGTTCAGAGGATAGGCAACAGGTGGTATCCACGCAAGATACTCTTCCGTGATATGCTCAGGGATGGCAAGGGAACGGAATTCATCATCGAAGATATTGAATTCAATGTCCCTATACCGGAGCACATATTTTCGAAAGCCAGCCTGAAGAAGTAGCTGAAATCACACAAGGAGCGGATAGACGCAGTCCCGCATGACGGGAGTGCTCAGGGCTCAGGACAAAGGGCCCAGGGCTCAGGGCTCAGGGCTCAGGGCAAAGGGCTCAGGGCTCAGGACTCAGGCTCAGGGCAGTTTGAAACCAGCGGCCTCGACTGCAGCCAGGTCACAGTGGTGTCAGACCTCAGTTCAGTATCAAAGCTGATCCCCTGATCACCTTCCCCTTTAAGAAAATAGCCCAGCCAGGGAACAAGGTATTTTTTCAGTATCTGATGCTGTTCTTCAGCTGTGATTCCGTCGTTGCACCCTGAAAGCTTCTCCGCCATTGTACAGACCCTGCTGGAGTCTGCCATCCCGCAGTGGGTACCTCCCCTGATAAGTATGAATGTCTTGTCTGCGGCAGCGGAAAAACTGTAAATAGGCAATTGATATCTTCCGGATGGTGTTATGCAGTCATTTCCCCCTGCAAATATGAGTGTAGGCACTGCAACGGATGCGGCAGCCTGGATGGCCGAAGGTTTGGTATTCATCGGGGCCAGCGCCACAACCGCTGTCGTTCCTTCATAGAGATTGGCCGCTGCGAACAGTGCTCCCCCACCCATACTGTGGCCCATAAGGCAGCTGATGTCACCGGTGATGCCATAAAGAGGCGAGCCGGCTTCCCTGCCCATCTTTTCTGTCTCCGCAAGAACAAAGGCAAGGTCCTCCGAAAGAGCCAGGTGGGAAGGGAACATCCCTGTTTCACTGAAAGGGAAAACGACGATATACCCCTCCGGCACAAGTGCCTCCCGGATATGTCCGTATAAATCGGGTGACATCACGTATCCATGAGCAAAGCAGATCACGGGAAATTTCGCGGTACAACTATCATCTTTGTCAGAAACGGCCTTTTCTTTCCCGACAGGATAATATATCTCAACCCTGATTTCCTTGTTACCCCTTTTAGTATCTGTCATCTTTGCAGATGTGTGACCAATGATGTACGGTTGAGCTGTTACATTGGCACAGATCGTGAGTATGACTGTGGAAATCAGTCCTCTCATCAGTTGCAGGTCTCTTAGTAACATACCTGATGGTATTGTCAGTTATATGAAGATAAGGATACAAAATAACAAATAAATTACCGGTCCGCATGGTCTGCTTTTCCATTCGGACTTTCAAATGTCAAAATGATAATTACTTTTGATTGAATTTCAGGCCTATGACAAAAGTTGCCGTCACCGGTGCTTCCGGACATGTAGGGACCAACCTCTGCAGGATACTCACTGACCGTGGGTACAAGGTCAGAGCATTGATACACAATCGGTCTGAAGGTCTTGATGATCTGGATATTGATTTTGTGCCAGGCAATGTGACCTCCGAACCTGACCTGAGGAGACTCTGTGAAGGATGCTCTGTGGTGTTCCACCTGGCAGCCTGTATAAGCATCAGGCAAAAAGACCAGAGATGCATGGCTGTGAATGCCGACAGCTGTGTAAATCTCCTCAGTGCAGCGAGATCTGCAGGTGTCAGGAGAATAATTCATTTCAGTTCAATCCATGCCTTCAGTCAGGAGCCCTTTGGAGAAGTACTTGACGAAAGCAGGGGTCTTGAGCTGAGCAGTACTGTTTCATATAACCGTTCAAAGGCACTTGGGCAGAAGATTATGATCGAAGGTTCATTCTCCGGGCCGGAGGTTGTTGTGCTCAATCCAACCGCCATTCTGGGCCCTAATGACTTTCTGCCTTCGCTTCTTGGCAATGCTGTAATCAGGTTTTTCAAAGGACAGAATCCGAGCCTGATACCAGGGGGATATGACTGGGTGGATGTCAGGGATGTATGTTCTGCTGCCATCAATGCAATTGATCAGGGAGTGCCGGGAGAATGCTACCTTCTTTCCGGAAGCTGGAAAAGTCTCAAAGATTTGGCAAATGCAGTTGAAAAACTGGGTGGACATAAGGCACCCCGGCTGACTTTGCCGTGGTGGCTTGCACATATTGGCGCCGTCGTTTTGAATATGCATGCCACTGTCACAGGAAGGGTACCTCTCTATACCTCAATGTCACTGGATACTTTGAAAGAGAGCCACAGGAACATCTCTTCAGCAAAGGCAACAAGGGATCTCGGATACAGTTCCCGTCCCTTTGAGGAGACCATGGCAGACACAATCCGGTGGTTCAAGGGAAACAACTACATCTGATGGAGAAACCAACATTTGATCTTCTGGTCTGGCTCTGGACAGCCACTGCGCTGATTATCTTTCTGGTCCTGCTTTTTGTGACAGCCCCATATGGCAGGCACTCAAAAAGGACATGGGGAGTGACCATCCCTGACAGGCTGGGCTGGATAATCATGGAGATCCCTGCGCCGCTGATCTTTGTTCTGCTGGTTGTCACAGGAGATGCACCGAAGACTGTCACGGTATGGATTGTTACCGGGCTGTACCTGCTTCATTACTTCAACCGGGCAATCATTTACCCTTTAAGGATCCGGACCAAAGGGAAAGTAATGCCACTGGCGGTGGCCATTATGGCAGTCTTCTTCAATTTTGTCAATGCCGGGTTCCTGGGTTATTATACCGGGTCACTGCATATTCATTTCAATACTGAATGGCTTTCTGATCCCCGATTTATTGCCGGCCTGATCGTATTCACAGCAGGTATGGCGATCAATGTTTCTTCTGACGAGAAGCTCATCCATCTGAGAAAAAACAAGCATAACGGATACCAGATCCCGCGGGGCGGACTCTTTGAAAGGATCTCCTGCCCGAATTTCCTTGGCGAAATTGTTGAGTGGGGAGGCTACGCCCTGCTTTGCTGGTCGCTGCCTGCCTTCTCTTTCTTTATCTGGACATTCTGCAACCTGGTACCCAGGGCGCTGTCTCATCACAGGTGGTACAGGAGTTATTTCCCGGAATATCCCCGGGAAAGAAAAGCAGTATTTCCCTATATTTTGTAATTTTCCACTGAAATTACCCTGAAATGAACAACGGTTACCTTCACTACCGGCAGAGATTCTTCTGGCTCGCTGTATTCGCAATAGCCATGGGCTTTCTGGAAGGCATCGTGGTTGTATATCTGCGTGAGCTCTATTACCCTTACGGATTTGACTTCCCCCTGAAGCTTATGTCTCCCGAGCTGGTAAAGGTTGAATGGATCAGGGAGTTTGCCACACTTATAATGCTGGCCGGCGTAGGTATCCTCACGGGAAGGAACGGCCTGCAGAGGCTGCTTTATGCCCTCTTTGCCTTCGGGATTTGGGATATCTTCTACTATGCGGCACTTAAACTGCTGATCGGATGGCCTGCATCCCTTCTTACCTGGGATCTGCTGTTTCTTATTCCGGTATCGTGGCTGGGACCTGTACTAGCTCCGGTGCTGAACTCCGTGACAATGATCGTGATGGCGCTGCTGCTGGTCGGAAAGCAGGAAAGAGGTTCCTATATTAAAGTCAGCATCTCTGACTGGGTGCTAATTTTTGGCGGAGCGCTTATCATCCTTTATACTTATCTCATTGACTACACCAGGCTGTTGATTGAGAGCGGGGTACTGGCTGCGAAGAACTCCCCGGAAGCGGCAGACCGCCTTGTTTCTATGATAACAAACTATATTCCTGATAGTTACAATTGGCCACTCTTTATTGTCGGCGAAGTGCTGATACTGGCCTCAATAATCAATATATTAATCAGAAGTCGCAATTTTTCTAAAGATGAAACAGTTAACTAACCTTTTACCGTTGATTATGCTATTATTGATTTTGCCGGGTTGCGGCGAAAGGAAATCGAAAACTTCAGCCACTGACGATCCCTATCTCTGGCTTGAGGAGGTGGAGGGAGAAAAGGCACTGGAATGGGTGAAGGCCCAGAACAGGATATCTGATGAAGCTTTTACTGCACAACCGCTTTATTCAAGCCTCAATGAAAGATTCCTTGAAGTGCTCAATGACAGGGAGAGGCTTATTATGCCGTCGGTGTCAGGGAGGCATGTCTATAACCTATGGCAGGATGCCACAAATGAGAGAGGTCTCTGGAGAAGGATGACCCTCGATGAATTCATCAGGGGCAAAACAGAGTGGCAGACCGTCCTGGACCTTGACATGCTATCTGCTGAAGAAAACCGGAAATGGGTTTTTAAGGGCGCCTCATGGCTTGCTCCTGATTACAGCAGATGCCTGCTTTCAGTGAGTAACGGAGGCAAGGACGAGGGGGTGATAAGGGAGTTTGACGCTGTGAAAGGTGCCTTCGTCGAGGGAGGATTCTCTGTTGATGAGAGCAAGGGCAGTGCAGCCTGGGTTGACCTCGATCATATTGTGGTGGCTACCAGCTACGGACCGGGGACAATGACCACCTCCGGCTATCCCGGGGTGGTGAAGCTGTGGACAAGAGGCACTGATCCGGCCGAAGCAGAGACCCTGCTCGAGGTCGACAGTTCAAAGATGGGAATATTCGTGATGGGTATAAGCAGCGGCGGAAGACAGTATACCTTCATCAACTCAAGGATAGGCTTCTATGAAAACGAAATGTTCCTTTATACAAAAGAAGGACTTAAAAAGATTGAAATCCCTTCCGATATTGAGTTCGAGGGCATGTTCGGTGATGATCTTCTCCTGTACCTGCAATCGGATTGGGATGTTGACGGAACAATCTTCTCCGGTGGGTCACTGGTAAGTTTCAGCATGGCGTCATTCCTGGACGGGAACAGGGTTGTGAAGACCATTTACAGTCCTGACAAGCGGTCTAGTTTCGCCTCCCTTCTTACGACAAAGGATTATTTGGTTGTCTCAACGCTTGAGAATGTCCAGAGCAGGCTTAAACTATTCAGCTTCAACGGCCAGGAGTGGACAGGTGAAGCCGTGCCCGTTCCTGAATTCGGGACTGTTGCACTGGTAAGTTCTGATGATGAATCCAATGACTTCTTTTTTTCCTTCAGCAATCCCGTGACACCCTCAACGCTTTATTACGGCAGCGGCAGCAAAATAACAGTACTCAGGCAGCAGAAGGAGTATTTTGACGCTTCCAGGCTTGTTGTAAACCAGTATGAAGCCGTGTCAAAGGACGGCACCAGGGTACCCTATTTTATTGTGCACAGTGCCGGCATGGTATATGACGGCAGCAATCCGACATTCATCTATGCCTACGGCGGCTTCAACAGCTCAACCAGGCCAACCTACAGTGCCGTGACAGGTATAGGCTGGCTGGAGCGAGAAGGCGTTTATGTAATTGCCAACATAAGAGGCGGAGGTGAGTTTGGGCCGTCATGGCATCATGCAGCACTGAAGGAGAAAAGGCAGAATGCCTACGATGACTTTTACGCAGTGGCTGAAGACCTGATAAGCAGGAAAATCACCTCGCCGGAGTTCCTCGGCATAGACGGGGGAAGTAACGGCGGGCTGCTGGTTGGTGTTGCATTCACCCAGAGGCCTGATCTCTACAAGGCTGTGGTGGTAGAGGTGCCGCTCCTTGACATGAAGAGGTACTCAAAACTGCTTGCCGGTGCCAGCTGGATGGATGAATACGGTGATCCTGACAAACCGGAGGATTGGGCGTACATAAGCAAGTACTCACCGTACCACAACCTGTCAAAAAAGAAAACCTACCCGGAGGTGCTGTTCATCACATCAACGAAGGATGACCGGGTTCACCCTGGTCATGCCAGGAAGATGGCTGCCAGGATGCTTGACATGGGTCATTCCCTCTATTATCATGAGACGATAGAAGGCGGTCACGGTGCAGCATCTACAAATTCCCAGAGGGCTGAGAAGTGGGCAATGATGTACACCTACCTTGACAGTAAGCTAATGAGTGACAGATAGTACGTTCACTTGATGCCATAATAGAGGAAGACTGCCGGATTTGAGGCGCCGGCAGTCTTCATTGCATTAAAACGGACTTATGGAAAGAAAGAAAGAAGGTATTTCTGGTTGTCAGTCAAATGGAAAGTTATTATATGAATTATGAAGTTTTGATGAAGATGGGAAGAAGTCATATCCGGCCGCATCTCTCTCGGATGAGTAATTCGCCACTGTGAAGTGATATTTATACCAATTTTTATGGTTGGTATTTTATTTCATATATTTATGGAGCCTGATTAAACAATAAGTTAACCTAACGGGAAATACCATGACCAGATCACAACTAACAGTATGTATTCTTCTGTCTTTCATGCTTTTTGCAGTATCATGCGGAGGCGGAAAAAATCAGAAGGCCGCTGAAACTCCTGCTCAGACAGCGACAATCGACCTAGCAATTGAAGGAATGACCTGCACCGGGTGTGAGAACACCATCTGCAGCAATCTGGAAAAACTCCCCGGTGTAAAATCCGTTACGGCGTCACATACCGGAGGCAATGCCATCATCGAGTTTGAACCCGGCAAAGTGGACACGCTGAAGATAAAAGAGACCGTTGACGGACTGGGATACAGAGCCCTGAAGGCAAGCGCGGTTGAACCAGGCGGCAATGAATAACAGCATCCGGTCATCCATATCTGTTTTACCACAAGCTGATAACCATGTCTAAAGAAAAACAGGAGGAGGATAAAGACCGGCCTGACCTCGATAAGGTGATTGGACAACTCAAGACGTGATTTCATCAGGAAGGTCACCCTTGCAGGTGCTGTTGCCGTTACGGGAGGCTCAGCCTTTTACTCCGGACACCGTTTTGAGAAAGCAAAGCACCGCGAGGGTATGGTGAGGGTGCTCACTGAGGATAACCGGCTTGTTGAGATACCCGTTGAGCAGATGCGTGATTTCAAGCCTGACCTGAAGATGCTGCAGACAAGAGGAAGGGAAGGCATCAGTGGACGGAGATGGGTCATGGTGATCGATCTGTCTAAATGCCGCAATGCCAGGAAGTGTGTGGAGGCATGTCAGAGTGCACATCATCTGAGGCCCTACGAGTATCACATAAAC
Source organism: uncultured Rikenellaceae bacterium (assembly GCA_963696805.1). Lineage (GTDB taxonomy): Bacteria > Bacteroidota > Bacteroidia > Bacteroidales > VadinHA17 > SR-FBR-E99. Next base: position 292,792 of record CAVOLF010000002.1, on the reverse strand, counting down.
ACTCTTGTGATGCAGGAGTCTGTGAATACCCCGGCATATTTCATGCCCAAGCCATGCCAGCACTGTGACAATCCTCCGTGTGTCTCCGTCTGCCCCGTTGATGCCACCTTCAAGAGGCAAGACGGGATAGTGCTTATTGACAATGAAAGATGCATCGGATGCCGGTTCTGCATGGCTGCCTGCCCCTACTCCGCCAGGATGTTCCACTGGCAGGAACCCACCAGGGCTGAAGCTGAGGAAGAGAAAGAATATGATGTTGAACTGAACGTACCCCAAAAGAAGGGAACCATCTCCAAATGTCTCTTCAGCGCAGACAGGCTGAGGGAGGGGATGCTTCCATACTGTGTCTCGGCCTGTCCCAACGGAGTCTTTTACTTCGGTGATGAAAATGAAGATGCAGTGACAAACGGCACCACCAAAGGTGACAGTGAGGCTGAGCGAGCTGCTCGAGACAAGCGGGGCTTACCGCCTGATGCCGGAACTCGGCACAAAACCGAGGGTCTACTACCTGCCACCCAAGAACAGGCTGTTCGAGTTCGAGGAGGGTGAAAAGCGGGATTATAAGGAAGAAAAAGCATGAAAAGCGTCGATATGGATGACACACGCTTCAGTACACCAGGGGAACAGCGAAAGATCGATTCCATTGCTGCCGATATCCTGAAGAACGTACGGATCAACAGGAGCTTCATTCTGTGGATGGGTTTCCTCGTAACCCTTCTTGCCCTCTGTCTTTTTGCCTATGTCATCCAGCTCCGGGAAGGGCTGGGTGTGACAGGCCTGCGTGACTACACCAGCTGGGGGATGTACATCGCCAACTTCGTCTTCTTTGTGGCCACAAGCCTGGTGGGCATGCTGATCAGCTCAGTACTGGGGCTCATTGGTTATCAATGGGTTAAACCCATTTCGCGGATCGCAGAAATAATTGCCATAGCCTTTGCCGCCGTGGCCGGACTGGTTATCATCTCTGACATGGGGCGTCCTGACAGGCTGCCATACGTCTTTATGTACGGCCGTGTGCAGTCACCAATACTGTGGGACGTAACGGTTGTGACGACATACTTCGTGCTAAGTCTGCTGTTGTGGTTCTTTCCTCTTATACCCGATCTTGCCATCTCAAAAAGCAGGATGGAAGGGAGGCCTGCCTTCCTTGTAAAAGCCTATGAAATTCTCTCATTCAGGTGGGAGCATCATGAGATGCAGTACAGGATCATGAAACAGGCCATGCGGATCCTGCTGATCCTCATCATTCCTACCGCTTTTGCGATACACACCGTGACATCATGGCTCTTTGCCGTCACACCAAGAACCGGGTGGGACAGTACGATCTTCGGGCCCTATTTCATATCCGGAGCCTTCGTCTCAGGTACGGCGGCAGTGATAATTGCCATGTATTTCTTCCGGTCGAGTTACAGGCTCGAAAAATACCTGACTGATGACCACTTTGAAAAGATTGGAAGAGTTTTAGTTCTGGTTTCAATAGTCTATTTCTATTTCAACCTGAACGAGTTCCTGGTGCCGGGGTACAAGCTCAAGACCGGTGACGCCATCCACCTCCGGGAGCTGTTCACCGGGCACTACGCCCCGCTCTTCTGGGGTATACAGTTGCTTGGTCTGGTCATACCGGTTATACTCCTCCTGTTCAAAAAGATGCGGAGGCCTCTGCCGATGCTGGTGATCTCTCTTTTTGTATTATGCGGCGCCTGGTTCAAGAGGTTCATTATTGTTGTGCCTCCGCAGGGACACCCCAATCTTCCCGATACAGAACGTTCCGGTTGAATGGATCGTCTACAGCCCGACACTCATAGAGACTGCCGTGACGGTGGCATCAATTGTGCTTGTGCTTATCATAATCACTCTGCTGTCAAAGCTCTTTCCCGTGATCCCGATCTGGGAGATGGCCGAAGATGAGACCGTTAAGGACAAAGACCGTGAAAACAGTAAAATATCCGGCTTATGAAATATACTGTTCCCTTCATATTGTGCCTGATGCTGCTTCCTTCCCTTCTCAGGGGTCAGGACTGGGTTGTACCTGAAGAGAGGAGAGGCAGGCTGAGCACCTTCCCCTTCACTGACGAAACGAGGAAAGAGGGAGAGAGGCTCTACACTATCAACTGCATGTCATGCCACGGAACGCCCGGGAAAAACAATTACATTGCCCTGGTACCATCTCCCGGAGACCCTGCAACTGAAAAAATACAGAGAAACAATGACGGTGAGATCTTCCATAAGGTCTCTGTCGGAAGGGGTCAGATGCCTTCATTTCGCAGTGTGCTTACTACGGATGAGATCTGGAAGATAGTCTCCTATGTGCGCGGCTTTAACAGAAGCTATATTCAGAAAGTCATGCCTGTAATTACTTCAGCAGCCTATCCGGGCGCCGTAATAAGCATGTCACTTGCCTACAGTACAGCTGATCGCCTCGTGACCGTCACGGCCCTGGCAACGGATGAAGCAAAAAGTGTTCCGGTCACCAACGCCGGGGTAAGGCTCTTCGCCTCGCGCTATTTCGGGATGATGCCCGTTGATGAAGAGAAGCTCACCGACATTAACGGTGCTGCCGCTTTCAGCATCCCGGCCGACTTTCCCGGTGACACCGCCGGAAATGTCAGCTTCAGCGCCAAGTTTACAGATGAGGAGATTTTTGGAGTTGTGGCAAAGGACACCGTCATGAAGGCAGGAGCAGTAACCATACCCGTCAGCCTTGTGGCTCAGAGGGCCATGTGGAACAGTGTCAGGAAAGCGCCGGTGTGGGTAATTCTATCCTACGGGATTGGTGTGCTTGCCGTATGGGGTTTTATTTTCCTCGTGATGATGAAGCTTCGTGATATATATACGGTAGGCAGTGCTCTCAGGGGCAAGCTGCCGACTTCTCCCTCACATGAAAGAACAATTAAACCTGAAAAGACATGAAAAATCTGGCAACCGTAGGCAGGATACTCTTCGCCCTGCCCTTTGCAGTTTTCGGGATCAACCATTTCCTGATGTTGGATTATTACATGGGAATGCTGACTTCATTTGTCCCGCTTGGAGGTTACACCATCATACTGACAGGACTGATAATGATAGGTGTGAGCATCAGCATCATCACCAAAAAATTCATCAGGCTGTCGACGCTGATCCTTGCAGGCCTCCTTCTTGTCTTCATTGTCACGATCCACATTCCGCATCTGCTTGACGGCAGTGACAGGACTCCCATTCTCATGGCGCTTCTGAAGGACATATCTCTCATGGGAGGTTCCCTGATGATAGCGGGATACTGTCCGGAAAATGAAATGAAAAATCCAAACGAATGAATATGAAGAATATAGTATTATCTGCGGTCCTCCTTCTACTTCTTGTCCAGATCAACGGGCAGGAGCTGAAAACAGCGGGTTACATCAAGAAGGAGGTGGAGGTGGGGGTCATTGAACACCTCGGCGATACCATTCCCCTTGATCTCTGGTTTTACAATGAGGAGAGTGAACAGGTGACCCTGAGGTCACTGATAGACAGGCCGACGATCATGTGTTTCGTCTATTTTGACTGCCCCAATCTCTGCAGTCCGTTGATGGACGGTGTTGCAGACGTGGTAAGCAAGATGGACATGACCCTGGGCAATGAATACAAGATAATAACCATTAGTTTCAACACCAGTGACACTCCTGAGAAAGCACGGGAGAAGAAGGTGAACTTCGTGCAGCGCATAAGCAAGGAGAATCAGAAAGACTGGATGTATCTTACAGGAACGCAGGAAAACATCAGCGCAATTACTGAGGCTACCGGGTTTAAATACACTCCGCAGGGGCTTGATTTCGCCCATCCTTCGGTGATAATGGTACTCTCCCCTGCCGGAAAGATCACCAGGTACCTTTACGGTCTGACCTACCTGCCCTTTGATGTCAAGATGGCTATCATTGAGGCTCAGAAAGGTATAGCCAGGCCAACGGCAAACCGTATCCTCGAGTACTGCTTTGCCTATAATCCGGCCAGTAAGACATACACTCTTCAGGTTACCAGGATCGTAGGGGTTATAACCATATTCTTCCTGGTGGTGATTATGGTGATCCTGCTTGTCAGAAGGAGGAAAAAATAATACGGGTTGATTATGGGAAATGAAACGGAGGTAAGTTACCTCGAATACCAGGGCAGGTACAAAGGGATATGGTCATGGCTCCTGAGCACTGATCACAAGAGGATAGGGCTTCTCTACCTTTACGCCATCATATTTTTCTTTTTTGTTGCAGCCACCCTCGGATTGCTGATGAGAATAGAGCTGATTGCTCCGGGGCGGACGATCATGGAGCCACAGACCTATAACGGGTTCTTTACTATTCATGGTATCATAATGATCTTTGTGATCGTGATACCGGGTCTGGCAGCAGTATTTGGCAACTTTTTCCTGCCTATTCTGATCGGGGCAAGGGATGTTGCCTTTCCGAAGCTGAACCTCTTCTCGTGGTATCTTTACATGATCGGTGCCATACTGGGAGTTTTGTCACAGTTCATGGGCAGCGGTCCTCCCGATACAGGCTGGACCTTCTACGTGCCCTACAGTGTTGAGTCGGCCACCAGTGTCATCTGGGCCCTCACGGCCGCATTCATCCTCGGTTTCTCCTCCATTCTGACCGGGCTGAACTTCATTGTAACGATTCACCGGATGAGGGCTCCAGGGATGAAATGGATGCGGATGCCGCTCTTTCCCGTGGGCGATCTATGCCACTGCCTGGATACAGGTTCTTGCCACGCCCATAGTTGGAATCACTCTTCTGATGGTGATAGCCGAGAGGGTGCTGAACATCGGTTTCTTCGATCCGGCCCTGGGAGGCGACCCGGTGCTTTTCCAGCATCTGTTCTGGATCTATTCACATCCGGCGGTATATATCATGATACTGCCTGCAATGGGTGTTGTCACGGAGATCTTCCCGACCTTCAGCCAGAAGCCGGTCTTCGGCTACGGGGCCATAGTGCTCTCGAGCCTTGCCATTGCCTTTGTAGGTTATTTTGTCTGGGGACACCATATGTTCACCTCAGGCATGAGCTACTATGCCACGGTGGTTCTTCTCATTTCTGACTTTCATAGTTGCAATACCCAGCGCAATCAAGGTCTTTAACTGGATTTCCACGATGTATGGCGGGGCAATAGACATGAAGCCTCCGTTGCTCTATGCCATTGCATTCATTTTTCTTTTCATGATCGGCGGTTTCACCGGTCTCATTCTGGGGGCTCTTGCAACGAACGTACAGACCCATGACACTGCCTTTGTGGTGGCTCACTTCCATTACATAATCTTCGGAGGCATGGGTTTCGCGTTCTTTGCAGGCATACACTACTGGTTCCCGAAGATGTTCGGAAGGATGTACAACAACAGGGTGGCCTACATTGCATGGTTCTTTAACTTCGTCGGATTCAACATTCTCTATTTCCCTCATTTCATTATGGGGATACAGGGTATGCCAAGGCGTTCGTACGACTATCTGCCGCAGTTCCAAACGGGGCACTTTATCTCTACAATAGGGGCTTTCATCCTGTTTATCGGGCTGATCATGATGGTCTGGAATCTTATTCATGCAGCGCGGCGCGGGGCGAAGGCACCTGCCAATCCATGGCACGGTGTTACCCTGGAATGGAAGATTCCCTCTCCCCCGCCCCACGAGAACTTTGATGAGATACCAGAGATAACGACAAAGCCATATTTCTTCGGCACAAAGGATAAAAACTAACAGCACGTTATCCATGACAGTTCATCAGACCCATAGTGAGCACATTGACAGCGAGACCGGGAAACTGGGGATGTGGATCTTTCTTTTCACGGAGCTTTTCCTTTTCGGCGGTTTATTCCTCGTGTATGCCATCTTCAGGGCAAAATACTCCGCTGATTTTCACGTTGCGGCAGCGGAGCTGAATGCATTCATAGGCACCATGAACACCGTTTTCCTGCTCGTAAGCAGTATGACGGCGGCAATGGCGTTGGCTGCGATGCAGAAAGGTGACAGGCGTCTGACCCTTTTTCTTCTGCTGGTGACCATTCTTCTCGCCGCATTGTTTATGGTAAACAAGTACTTCGAATGGTCGCACAAGTTTGAATACGGTATCTACCCTGGCTCTCCCGTATTGAAGAACATGTCTCACGGTGAGCTTCTCTTCTTCGGTCTCTACTACATGATGACAGGCCTCCATGCCCTTCATGTCATGATTGGAATGGTTCTCCTGTCAATAAACGTGGTCAAGGTCAGGGCGGGCACAGTGAACAGCAGCCGTTTCCTGATGCTTGAGAACAGCGCCCTCTACTGGCATCTTGTTGACCTGATATGGATATTCCTCTTCCCGCTTCTTTACCTGATAACCTGAGAGAGAAATGAAACACGACGATAATCATGTATCATCATACCAGTCGCTGGTTGTTGTGCTTGCAATACTTCTGGCGCTGACCACTATTTCGGTCCTTATCACGGGATTTCATCTCGGCCCTTTTACCGTTGCCGTGGCACTGCTGATCGCTTGCGTAAAGGTCGCAATTGTGCTGACCCAATTCATGCACCTGAAGTTTGAGAATCGTTTTCTCAGGCTTGCAGTCAGCGGAGTGTTCCTGCTTTTCGCGCTGGTAGTAATAATAACATTCATTGATTATTTCTTCAGATAAACAAGGAAAGATATGTTTAACGGGGCATCAAATCTAGCAGAGGGAGTAGACAAGGCGTTCCTTTTCATCTTTATCATCGCCTTTATTTTCATTATCGGGATAACTGCCTTTATGATCTGGACCGTGATTTATTTTTCAAGGAAGAAGGGAAAGGCAGCGCAACAGTTTACCGGCAGCATGAAGCTGGAGGTTTTATGGACCGTCGTTCCCCTGATACTTGTAATGCTGATGTTCTGGATCGGATGGAAGGGGTTTGCCCCCATGCGCAAGGTGCCGGCTGATGCGATGATCATCACCGCCATAGGAAGGATGTGGGAATGGGAATTCGTCTACAGTGACAGCCTCAGGTCAAAGGAACTGGTGCTGCCTGTCAACAAACCGGTCAAACTGGAACTTTTTTCTGAGGATGTCAACCACAGCCTCTTCATCCCGGCCTTCCGGGTCAAGGAGGATGTTATCCCGGGATATGACAACTACCTTTGGTTCACTCCAAACTACATCGGCAACTATGAGATACTGTGCACGGAGTACTGCGGCCTTCTGCACTCGGCCATGACTTCAAAGACCCGTATCGTGGATCAGGAGGAGTTCGACGCCTGGTACAAGGAGCTGGTCGCTGCTTCTTACATTCCTGAAGATGAAGGGCTTACTCTTCTCCGCGGAACAGGATGCCTTGCATGTCACTCTCTTGACGGCTCAAAACTGGTAGGTCCCTCATTCGCCGGATTATATGGATCGCAGCGTACTGTCGAAGAGGGTAACACTCAGAAGACGGTCACGGCTGACGAAGCCTATATCATCAGTTCCATCTATGATCCCAATAAGGAGGTCGTTGTGGGTTATGCACGGAACCTCATGCAATCGTACCGCGATCTGCTCACGGTAGAGAATATCGCCATCATGACTGAATATATGAAGACACTCAGCAACGGTGGCAACTGATAAATCAATGATTGTTCTGGTTGCAGAGCTTACCAAGTGGAGGCTCTCGCTGGCGGTGGCATTCTCAGCAGTGACGGGTTACATTATCTGTGACGGTACTGCCGGCACGGGTCTTCCGGAGGCGGCAATCGGCCCGGGGCTTATTATGGTCGCTTCGGGCGTCTTTCTTCTGTCGGCAGGAGCTGCGGCTCTCAACCAGTACACCGAGAGGAAGAGCGATGCACTCATGGCCAGAACCGCGGGCAGACCTCTGCCTTCGGGACGAATGAAGCCGTTGTCAGCCTTTGGCATAGCTGTTTCGCTCCTTGCAGCCGGGAGCCTGATGCTTGGCTACATCGGTCTGTTGCCCGTGATGCTGGGGCTGGTCAATGTACTGCTTTACAATTTTATCTATACCGGACTCAAGAAAAGAACAGCTCTCTCCATCATCCCCGGGGCCATGGTCGGAGCCGTACCTCCGCTGATAGGTTATACTGCAGCCGGAGGAGTAATGACGGATACCGTTATCCTTATGTTCGCACTCTTCATGTTCCTGTGGCAGATTCCTCACTTCTGGCTTTTGCTGGTGAGATACGGAAGTGAATATGAAAAAGCCGGCATCAGAACGATATACGGTTCAATGAGTACCGACCAGATAAACCGGATAACTCTTTTATGGATCACAGGTTCATCGTTGCTGTTGTGGATTCTCGCAGGCATATTCATGCCGTTTGCAGTACCAGTGGCAGTATTGCTGCTGCTACTCAACATCGCCTTCATTGCTGCCTTCATTGGGATTATAAAGGCATCTGACGCTGAATACAGATCCAGAAATGCATTTATTCTGATAAATTCCTTCTCGCTGCTTATCATGCTTATCCTTATTGCAGCCTCATTTTAACGGCATGGCTTCAGGGTTGATTACCTGCAGACCGACCGGTTTTTAACATCCCAGGTCAGTTACGGCAATTATGCTAACTTTATTCTCTCATGAAAGAAATAACACAGACTATGAAAAAGACACTTTCCCTTTCGCTGATGCTGTTCATCTTCATCACAGCATGGTCGCAACCCCTTACTCCGGACCAGATAGACAAACTGGCACAGCAGACTATGGAGGCCTTCAATGTGCCGGGCATTGCCGTTGCGGTGGTCAAGGATGACAGGGTGGTTCACATGAAGGGATACGGTGTCAGTTCAATCAAAACCGGGAAGAAGACGGATGAGAACACCCTTTTCGCCATTGCCTCCAACTCAAAGGCCTTTACGGGTGCGGCCCTGGGGATTCTTGTTGATGAGGGGAAGCTCAGCTGGGAGACGAAGGTGATTGACATTATCCCGGAGTTCAGGCTATACAATCCATATGTAACAGAGGATTTCAATATTAAGGATCTCCTGACGCACCGCAGCGGCATGGGGCTGGGTGCCGGCGACCTGATGCTGTGGCCGGATTCGTCAACCTTCACCAAAGAAGAGATCATCCATAACCTGAGGTACCTGAAGCAGACCTCCCCGTTCAGGACGAAGTACGACTATGACAACCTGCTTTACCTTGTTGCCGGCGAGGTAGTTGCGAGGGTCTCAGGGCAGAGCTGGGAGGAGTTTGTCGAGCTGCGGATCATGAAGCCCCTTGGTATGGAAAGGTCATCAGCCTCGCCCGCCAGAGCAACGGACAGGACAAATATGATTGATGCCCATGTGCCGGTCAACGGTGTGCTGCAGGTGGTGCCTTTATATGAGAGTGACCTGCTCAATCCGGCCGGAGGCATCATCAGCAGCGTGGCTGACATGACAAAATGGGTGATGATGCAAATCAACCGCGGCAGGTACGGAGAGAACAACGGCAGTCAGCTGCTCTCCGAAAGAACCCACAGGGAGATGTGGACCCCGCAGACCATCATTCCCGTAAGGTCAGCCGGCCCCTACAGGAGCCATTTTGCAGGGTACGGGCTCGGATGGCGCCTCACTGATGTCAGCGGGTACCTGCAGGCTTCGCACACGGGCGGACTGGCAGGTATAGTGACGCAGGTCACAATTATCACGGAGCTAAAGCTGGGGATCATAGTCTTCACCAACCAGCAGGAGGGCTCTGCCTTCACAGCCATCACCAACGCCATCAAGGACGGCTACCTTGGAGTAACTGGGAACGACTGGGTAAAGATGCTCAGTGAGAACGTTGAGAAAAACCGGGCCGAGGCAAAAAAGATAACCAGTGAGATATGGGCAAAGGTTGAGGAAAACCGTTCTAAAATCGACGTACCCGTGGATAATTCAATCTACGCAGGAACTTACAGTGACAACTGGTTCGGTGACATGGTAATCTCCGAAGAGGGCGGCAATCTGCGCCTCAGGTCGGTCAAATCGCCCAAGCTGCGTGGAGACATGCTCTACTACACAGGCAACACTTTTATTGTCAGGTGGGATGACAGATCGATGGATGCTGACGTATACGCGGTCTTCACCCTCGACAAAGACGGGGAGGCTGCCGCATTCACCATGGAGGCAATCTCGCCGCTGACCGACTTCAGTTATGATTTCCATGACCTAAGCCTGAAGAGAAAGGAGAGCAGATGAAAAGACTGGTTTCCCTGCTTCTGTTTTCAGCACTGGTTGTCGCCGCTGAAGGCCAGCCGCTCTCCCCGAAGCAGATTGACAGGCTGACAGAAAGGGTGCTGAAGGAATTCAACGTTCCCGGCATAGCCGTGGCCGTGGTAAAGGATGACAAGGTGATCAATATGAAAGGGTACGGAGTCAGGTCAGTCGCCACCGGCGAAAAGACCGATGAGAATACTCTTTTTGCAATCGCATCGAACACCAAGGCTTTTACGGTGGCAGCACTGGGTATTCTGATCGACGAAGGGAAGCTGACATGGGATACGAAGGTTATTAATATCATTCCGGAGTTCAGGTTGTATAACCCTTACGTTACCGGAGATTTCCGGATAAGGGACCTCCTCACCCACCGCAGCGGATTGGGGCTTGGCGCCGGAGACCTGATGATGTGGCCTGATTTAGCCTTGTTCACTGTTGCTGACATCATTCATAACCTCAGGTATCTCAAACAGACATCGCCATTCAGAACCAAATATGATTATGACAACCTTCTCTATGTCGTTGCCGGCGAAGTGGTGACAAGGGTTTCCGGCACCAGATGGGAAGAGTTCGTGGAGACAATGATCATGGAGCCACTGAGTATGACCGGCTCCTCAGCATCATTCAAGGGGTTGAAAGAAAAATCGAATATCATTGATGCTCATGTTCCCGTCAACGGTAAACTTCAGGTCGCCGCCAAACAGGAAAACAGGCTTCACAATTCGTCAGGCGGCATCTACAGCAATATAAGCGACATGAGTAAATGGGTCATCATGCAGATGAACCACGGCAGGTACGGACCAAACCTTGAAAAACAGATCTTCACAGACGAGGTGCACCGGGAGATGTGGACCCCGCAGACCATTAAACCCGTAAGGCCAGGTGGTTCTTACACAACCCACTTCTCTGCCTACGGTCTTGGCTGGGATCTTACAGACATAAACGGGTATCTCCAGGTCTCACACACCGGCGGGCACACCGGCATTGTAACGAGGGTTACAATGCTGCCCGAACTGAAGCTTGGAATCATCGTTCTGACAAACCAGCAGGCACCTGAAGCCTTTAATGCAATCACATACACTATAATTGACGGTTATCTTGATCTGAAGGGCGATGACCTGGTGAAAACACTTAAGGAGAGTTCTCTCAGAAGTCTCAGGGAAGCCGCAAAGATCACGGACCAGGTGTGGGCAAAGGTTGAGGCGCAGAGTTCAGAGTCAAACAATCAGGTGGACAATTCTCTTTACACCGGCACTTACTCCGACCTATGGTTTGGTGATATTGTTATCTCGGAGGTTAACGGCAAGCTTAGATTCAGCGCAGTCAGATCGCCGAGGCTGAGAGGTGAAATGCTTTATTATTCCGGGAACACCTTTATTGTCAGATGGGATGACAGGACAATGGATGCGGACGCATTTGCAGTCTTCGCCCTTGACAGGGAGGGAAAGCCGTCGGCAATAACCATGGAGGCCGTCTCGCCGCTGACAGATTTCAGCTATGATTTTCAGGATCTGGACCTTAGAAGAAAGAAATCCGGGTTATAATCCTGTTCGCCTTTTAATTGACGATGGCAGATAAGCTCAAATATTCAGGACAATACCCATTGCCACTGAGAAAACCTCCAGCCGGCGACGGATATGATATCTACCCCGCATTTAACGTAGGGGAAGGGAAGATACATACCGGTTTTGTTTCTCTGGTCCTGCTGATTATCGAAACAGGGACAGTAATCATTGACGGTTATGCAGGTATCCTCTGGGACCTGCTGTGTCAGCAGATAATTGACGCGGTAAGCGGTCCTGGCATCAGGGTCAGGTGCATATTCACCAATGAATTTCTGAAGTCTGAAAAGGAGATTAAGGAGATGACATCGCCTTTTACCGGTGGCAATGACCCTTTATTCGGGACCAGGTGCACACTATCGCTTGCCGATTTTTACCGTATGCCGGAATTAATATCAGTCAGGCCTGATCGGGATTATGAGGTGAATATAATTATGGGTCCCGCGGCCAGCCTTGCCGGCTGGGATGGATTGCTGGTCTATGCCGATCTGCCGAAGAATGAGCAGCAGTACAGGGCACGTGCAGGAAAAATTCATAATCTCGGTTTATCTCAGCCCGCCGATCCTAAAACCATTTATAAACAATCCTATTTTGTTGACTGGCCTGTCCTTAACCGTCACAAGCAGGATTTAATCACCAGGACTGATATTTTTATCGATGCACAGAGACCTTATGAACCTGTGTGGATGAGAGGCAGCGTGGTCAGAGACGCACTGGCGGAGATGAGCCGTAACCTCTTCCGGGCAAGGCCATGGTTTGAACCGGGTCCGTGGGGTGGCACCTGGATTAAGGATAACATAAAGGGACTAAATCCCAATGTACCAAACTATGCCTGGTCATTCGAGCTTATATCGCCTGAAAACGGACTGTTGCTTGAGAGCTCATCACTGCTGCTCGAGGTCTCCTTTGACTGTCTGATGTATGTCGGGGCAAAGGAGGTGCTGGGCGAGTGTCACAGGCGTTTCGGGACTAACTTTCCAATTAGGTTTGACTACCTTGACACATTCAACGGAGGCAATCTTTCGATCCAGTGTCATCCGCGCCCTGAGTACACAAAGGAACATTTCGGTGAGGATTTCACACAGGAAGAATGCTATTACATCCTGGACACAAAAGATAATGCTGTTGTTTACCTGGGTTTTCAGGAAGACATAAACCCCGATGAATTCATCACTGCCCTTAAAACAAGCGCCGGCACCGGCAAGTCTCCTGATGTTGACCGCTACGTTCAGAAACAGGCAGCTGCAAAGCACGACCTTTTTCTGATTCCTTACGGCACAGTCCACGGTTCAGGGAAAAACAACATGGTGCTGGAAATTAGTACAACACCCTACATCTTTACATTCAAGATGTATGACTGGCTGCGCATGGATCTGAATGGGAGGCCACGTGACCTGAACATAGACAGGGCTGCCGGGAATCTCTTTTTTGACAGGAAAGGCGAACAGGTCAGCAAGCACCTGAAATCTAAACCTGTTATAGTGAAGGAGGGGCACGACTGGCAGCTATGGCACCTTCCCACGCACGAAACACACCTTTACGATGTTCTGAGGTACAACTTCAAGACAACCATCGATATCCGCACAGAAAACAAATGCCTCGTAATGAATCTCGTGGAGGGACAGAGCATTACTGTGGAAACCCAAAACGGGTTACAGAATAGGATCAGTTACGCTGAGACTTTCATTGTCGCGGCAGCAGCAGAAATGGTAAGGATTACCAATCATTCAGAGATCGAAGCCATGCTTGTTATTGCATTCGTAAAATAATTCAGAAGCAAAATGAAGAAGAACATTTTACTACTATCAGTTTTTCTGACAGCAGGAACTACACTTGCGAGCAGCCAGTCATTCTTCTCGCCTGATGATCATATTGTGAATGGGTTTAAGCAGAAGATATCGGGACTCGACTTTGAGTACCATTCCTTCATTCCCGGCCTTCGCGAAAGCATTCTTGTAAGGTCAACAAGTGGCAAGGATATGATGGAGTGGGAAACATCCCCGGTACCTGAAGAGATAACGGAAAAGTATGCCGCCTTTGTCTGGATAGCTGCCCTGGGGTCAAGTCCGGGCACTGCAAGAATGGACCTCGAAACAGAAGGAGGCCACCGGATATCATTTTTTACTGACGGTCGTAAGTCATGGGATATTGCTGGTGATAAAGGATCTTCTCTGAGTTTCAGGGCTGTTATGACAGATCAGCACGGTGACCATCACGGTTACATGATACTGCGCTTACCTTCAGACGAACTACCCGGTGGAAGTACTGTTAAAATCAAGGTTACAGGCAGCCCCGCAAATCTCAGTTCCTGGTACATGACCTACAGGAAGCCTGTTGAAACAGGTGTGACACTGAATGCATTCCCTGCCGTACTGAAAAACGAAGGTAATCCGCTGCAGCTTATTGAGGCAGGCATATTTTACTTTGGAGACCGCACGGAAGCGCAGATCTACGCAAACGGGAACATAATTGAAAAAACAACGCTCAGCTTCGGATACAATACTGTCAACCTGGGGCTTCCGGCGGTACAGAAGCCTTCAAGGGTAAGAATGAAAGTTGTCGCCGGTAATTTCACGGTTAACAAAACGGTAACTCTTGAACCGGTAAGGAAGTGGAATGTCAGTTTCATTCAGCATGCTCACACAGACATAGGGTATACGCGGCCGCAGACGGAGATACTTGCTGAGCACCTGCGGTACATTGATTATGCACTTGATTTCTGTGATGCAACTGACAATTATCCTGACAATGCCAGGTTCAGGTGGACATGCGAGGCATCATGGCCCGTGAATGAATACCTGAAATGCAGGCCTGAAGAACAGACAGCGAGACTTCTCAGGCGCATTAAGGAAGGGAGGATAGAGGTCACAGGTATGTATTTCAATTTCGATGAGATGCCTGATGAACAGATTCTGGCCGCATCGCTGAAAGCAGTCGGAAACATCAGGGACCACGGGATACCTGTCACCCTGGCGATGCAGAATGATGTAAATGGTATCGGATGGTGCCTTAACGACTATTATGACAAGCTTGGCGTCAGGTATCTCAACATGGGCACACACGGGCACCGGGCCCTTATCTGCTTTGACAAGCCTACCATGTTCTGGTGGGAGTCACCCTCCGGAAAGCGCATGCTTACCTTCAGGGCGGAGCATTACATGACCGGCAACACGGTAATGGAAGTGCAGTCCGGTGACCTGGAGAAGTTCAAGAACAATCTGTTGAACTACCTGATCAGCCTTGATGCAAAGGGTTATCCGTATGATGAGATGGCGATCCAGCACTCGGGGTATCTGACCGACAACTCGCCGCCTTCAACCTGCATGAGCGATATGATCGTCAGGTGGAATGAGATATTTGAGTGGCCCCGTATTACCACGTCAACCGCCGAATCCTTCTTCGCGGCCATGGAGAATGATCACGGTGATGAATTCCCGGTTATACGGGGGGCATGGCCTGACTGGTGGACTGACGGTTTCGGGGCCGGGGCCCGTGAGGTGGCCACAACCAGAACTGCAGCATCCGCCCTGATTGCAAATATGGGAGGACTGTCGATGGCTGCGGTGGCAGGTATAAGCCTCCCGGAGAGACGATGGAGAAGATAGATCTCACTAATGAAGCTCTCCTCTTCTTCACCGAGCATACGACAGGCTACTCGGAGAGTGTACGTGAACCATACAGCCAGCCCACCATGGAGCAAAGAGCCATCAAGGAGTCTTATGCCTGGGAGGCTGCAAGGAGGACAGCATCACTGGGAGAATCAGCCATGGGTCTCCTGCAGAGTATGTTCAGCAAAGAGAAGGAGCCATCACTTGTTGTATTCAACACACTGAACTGGGCAAGATCAGGGGTGGCAACCGTTTATATTGATCACCAGATCATACCCCGCGGCAGCATAGCAGGGGTATACGATAATGAGGGCAACCGTCTTGCAGCTCAACCGGTATCGTCGAGGTCTGACGGCACTTACTGGGCTATATGGTTAAACGATATCCCGGCTTTCGGGTACAAAAAATTCATTGTCAGGCCGCAGGAGGCGGTGGAAGTACCCATGCCTGTCAGGGATGACATCCTGGAGAACCGATGGTACAGGATAGAGACAGATAAACTGCACGGTGTGATAAGGTCACTCTTTGACAAAGAGCTATCTCTTGAGCTCGCAGACAGGGAAGCAACCCATGCCATTGGTGAGTTTATCCTTGAGAAGCTTGGCAACAGGTCACAGATGGAGAGCAGGATGCTGAACGATTTCAGCAGGCTGCCCCTTGATACCGTGTGGTTTAATTCAATGACACAGGGCGAAATATGGAACAGTATCAGGTTTTACGGAGAATCTGAGACAGCGATTGGGCCGAGGGGCTACTCATTTGAAATAAGGCTTTACAACACATGCAAAAGATTAGACCTGGCCTGCTCCATCATTAAGAAGAGCATTACAGATCCGGAGAGCTTCTATTTAGCTTTCCCTTTTGCCGCTGAAAACGGAAAGCATTTCACAGAGGTTGCCGGGGGCGTAATTGAGACCGGAAGGGATCAGATTCCCGGATCATCCAATGACTGGTATACGGTCCAGAATTTCACTGCTGTGCGCAATAACGAGATGCAGATTGTAATGGGAAGCAATGAGATGCCCCTTATGCAGTTCGGCGCCATCAATACAGGGAGATACAAGGCAGGTGCAACGCCCCAGTCGACACATATCTATTCATGGCCGATGAATAATTACTGGGTGACCAACTTTAATGCCGATCAGCGTGGAGGGCACACCTGGACTTACTACCTGACCTCCTCGGATGACAACAGTGATAGTTTTGCGACGCGTTTCGGGTGGGGTGCAAGAGTCCCCCTGCTGACGCGGATATTACCGGGTGACGGGCCAGGTGATGGCCTGCATGAAGGATCATTCATAACCGGATGGCCGTCAAATGTCATCCTTATCGGTGCCAGGCCTGATGATGACAACGGAAGGTCACTGATCATTCACCTGAGAGAGACAGGAGGGCAAGAGACTGACCTGGGACTGACAAACGGGCTGACGGGAGAGCCTCTGGCGGTCGCGGAAGTTGATGTTACCGGGCATGAGGTGGCCAATGCCTCACTTAAGATCTCCCCGCTCGAGAATAAGTTCTATAAAATTATGCTACCTTGACACTGCAATGAGCGGAACGGCCTTTTTCAACGGAATCTTTTTCACCGGTTCGGAGCTGTTAAATGACAAGGTACTTCTGACAGAAGACAATCATATTACCGGTTTTGCAGATCGCGGCTTCTTCAGCAGCGGGGTGGAGATGATTGACTGTCATGGGTACCTGGTAACGTCTGGTCTTATCGATCTCCAGATTGCCGGTGGCGGAGGGTATCTCTTTTCCGGCTGTCCTACTGCGGAGGCCCTGGGGGCTATAACCGGGTCGATTATCGGAACCGGTACCACAGGTTTTCTCCTTGCGATGCCGACGAATACCATGGAGGTCTACCGCAATGCATTCCTGGCTGTCAGGGAGAATCCCCATCCTGCCCTGCTGGGACTGCATCTGGAAGGACCGTTTATCAGTCTTGCGAAGAGGGGAGCTCATGCCAGGGAGCTTATCAGGGTGCCTTCACAGGAGGCTGTCAGAGAGCTGCTTGATGAGGCCGGAGGTGTCATCACAATGATGACTGTTGCGCCGGAAGTCTGCACCCCTGAGATAATAAGTCTTCTGAAGGATCATGGCATAACAGTGGCTGCCGGCCACAGCAACGCTACATTCAGGGAGGCTGCCAAAGGCTTTGACATGGGCATTGAGACGACAACGCATCTCTTCAACGCGATGTCGCCCATTCATCACCGTGACCCAGGCTTGCCGGGTGCGGTCTTCAATTCTGACATTGCCCGTGCCAGTATAATTGCCGACGGGATACATGTGGACTTCACCATGCTGGCGATAGTCAAGAAGATAATGAAGGAGAGGCTCTTCCTGGTTTCTGATGCCGTTGAAGAGAATGACCGGGGTGCGTACCGGCATGTGATGCAGCCTGACCGGTACACTCTTCCTGACGGCACTCTGTCAGGCGCCAGGCTTACGATGCTTGATGCAGTAAGGAACTGTGTCCGTCATGCGGGCATTGACCTGTATGAAGCGATAAGGATGGCCTCACTTTATCCTGCACAGCTGATCAGAGCCGGTGACCGGGGTGTCATTGCTGCAGGGGCCAGGGCAGACCTGATAATTACTGACAGCGACCTGGAGCTGAAAGGTGTATTTTTTAACGGAAAAATGGAACATTAAAACTATTATTATGGCACTTTTGGGAATAGATCTGGGAGGATCAAAGGTTGCCTTTGCGCTCTTCGATCATGAGGGCAACATGAGGGAGAATGAGACACTGACCCTTGACAACCGCAGGGGGACGGAGGTCGGAAATATGATTGCGGTCACAGCTGCGCTCATGCTGGCTAAATCGGCCAGACAGGGTGATGCCGTACAAGCTGTGGGCATCTCCGTGCCGGGTATCAGCCGCCGGGAGAAGGGGACCGTTTGGGCACCGAATATCCCGGGCTGGGATGACTATCCGCTTTTAAAAGAGATAAGGACCATTACCGAAGATATTCCTGTCACCATAGAGAGTGACAGGGCCTGCTATATTTCAGGTGAGATATGGAAGGGCAATGCGCGCGGCTGCACTGATGCGATCTTCCTGGCCGTAGGGACGGGTATAGGTGCAGGAATATTCGTCAGCGGCAACATCATGCACGGATCTCATGACATTGCAGGAGCCATTGGGTGGATGGCTCTGGAGAGGCCTTTCAGGAGCAATTTTACAATCTGCGGCAATTTTGAATACTATGCCTCGGGTGAGGGTATCACCAGGCAGGCAGAGGAGTACCTGCACAGCCATATCGATTATAAGGGCGAACTTGCGACCGCACGTGAGGGGAAAATAACAACCCGAGATGTCTTCAGGGCATGGAAAAAGGGTGATGCTGCGGCCGCGGAGATCATCCGGAGGGCTGTTGAATACTGGGGGATGGCATCTGCTAACCTCGTCAGCCTTTTCAACCCCGAGAAGATCATCTTCGGCGGAGGGGTATTCGGCCCGGCAGTCGAGCTCATCCCCGCCATCAGGCTGGAGGCGGAAAAATGGGCTCAGCCCATCAGCATGAAGCAGGCCAGCTTTGAGCCTTCTGCCCTCGCCGGCGACGCAGGTGTCTTTGGTGCAGGTTTTCTCGCAATGAAATACCTGGAAGAATTAAAGGACAACAGATGAACGGAGCATATAACAGGAAACTGGTATTCTGGTCAGCATGTCTCGGCATGTTATTGTTCGGCATAGGTCTTATAATGCTTGGAGCGGTGCTGCCCGACCTGAGGGTCAGGCATTCGCTTGATGCCGTTGAGGCCGGCACGCTCTTCTCCATCCTCCCCATAGGCATCATCGCAGGGTCGCTCCTCTTTGGTCCGGTGTGCGACAAGTATGGATACAGGACCCTTCTTGTCATCTCGGCTCTGCTGATGTTTGCGGGCTTTGAGGGGCTCGCTTTCACTCATACGTCATGGATCCTCACGGTGTCAGTATTCCTGTTCGGTCTAGGCGGCGGAGCCATTAACGGAGCTACAAATGCCGTGGTTGCCGACATCAGCACAACAGGCAAGGGAGCAAATCTGAGTCTTCTGGGCGTCTTCTTCGGGATAGGCGCACTGGGCATGCCACTACTGCTGAGTGTTCTCAGGCATTCTTTTGATTTCGAAGCCATCGTTTCAGCAACGGGTTTTCTCGCGCTTGCGGCAGCAATCCTCTTTCTGATAGTTAGCTTTCCTCCCGCGAAACAGGCAGGGGGCATCTCCATGAAACAGGTAATGGCACTTCTGAAAGACCTCACACTGGTGATGATTGCCTTCTTTCTCTTTTTCCAGAGTGCCATTGAGGGTCTGATCAACAACTGGACCACCACCTACCTGATTGACCGGGTGTCTGCGCCGCAGAACGCAGCACTGATGGGTCTCTCGGCCTACATTGCAGGAATGACTGCAATGAGGCTGTTAATTGGCAGCCTCTTCAGGAAAATGCAAGAGAGCAGGCTGCTCTATTTATCATTTGGCATAACCCTTGTTGCACTTGTAATTTTCAGAATGAGCGGCTCGATCATGCCAGCGGCAGCCGGATTGTTCCTTGTCGGCGCAGGCCTCGCCGCAGGCTTTCCTACCATGCTCGGACTTGTAGGGAACAGGTATCCCCATCTGTCCGGCACAGCTTTCAGCTTCGTGCTCGTCATAGCCCTGACAGGCAATATGCTGATCAACTATTCAATGGGCGTGATAGCTGAGAATTACGGGATAAGGCATCTGACGACCTTTACTTTTGCGGAGCTTGTTATCCTTGTAGTCATGGCTACAGCTATCTTCAGCAGATTAAAACAGAATAAATAATCAATTAATAAAAAGACTATTATGCTTGCACAGGAATGGCTGAAAAATGCCAGGGATGTCATGTCCCGCATTGAAGAGACACAGATGGATAATATTCGCATAGCCGCAGAGGCAATGGCCGACACCATTGAATGCGGACGCTGGGTCCATACCTTCGGGTGTGGCCATGCCACCCTGCCTATTGAGGAGATGTATCCGAGGATCGGGGGGTTTGTCGGCTTCCATCCGATGATTGAGATCCCTCTGAGTTTCTTTACTCACATAACCGGAGAGATGGGGGTGCACCAGTTTGTGTTTCTTGAGAGGGTCGAAGGGTACGGTGTTGAGATAATGAAAGGCTATACCTTTGATCAGCGGGACACCATGTGGCTCTTCTCGCACTCCGGCATCAACAACGTGAACATCGACATTGCTCTTGAATCAAAAGAAAAGGGGAATGAAGGTTGTGGTCTTTGGTTCAGCGGCGGCAGCAAAGGGTAAAAAGACCAGGCATTCTTCGGGAAAGACCATCTTTGACATAGCCGACATTGTAGTGGATACGTGTGCTCCGCTCGAGGACGCCTCAGTGAAGCTGAAAAACCATTATGACAAGATCGGCCCGGTATCGACCATGGCATTTGTAACGTGTGTATGGATGACCATTTCCACTGTAGCGGAGATCCTCGCCGACAGGGGTGTAAAACTGTACATCCATCCGAGCCATAACGTGCCCGGAGACAACACTGCGAGGGAGAGGCTTGACGAGGCGCTGGCAGAGTATAAGCGCAGGGTGGCCGGCGTCTGAAAAACATCTTGTCAAATGAACTCACTGGAAAGAACGATTGGCTTCATTGAGGGCCGGGCTGTTGACAGGGTTCCCTTCCATCCCATCCTGATGCGTATTGCTGCACGTTATGCAGGGGTCAGGTACAGGGATTTCTGCCTTAGTTCTGCTCACAAATGTACGGCAAACATCATCTGTGCCACCAGTTTCGGGTCAGACTGGGTCAACACCATGTCAGATCCTTACGCAGAGGCCGAAGCATACGGTACAATACTCACCTATCCTGATGATGACCTCCCGAAGGTGAAGAGATATGCCATCAATGATATAGGTGACATTGACCACATGAAGGTGCTGAAGACTGCGGACCACATCCGTATGAAAGAGCGTCTTTCCGAAATCTCTCATTACGCCAGGGAGACCGCCGGAAGCCTTTTCACAGCAGGCTGGGTTGAGGGGCCGCTGGCGGAATACTGTGACATAAGAGACATCAACCTGGCGATGACAGATCTCTATGAGTACCCCGAAAAGGTGCACAAGGCCCTGGATATCATTACGGAGAGCGCAATTGATTTCATCACGCTGCAGGTCAGGGCCGGGGCTCACTGCATCGGCATCGGTGATTCCGTCTGCTCACTCATTTCGCCGGAGCTGTACAATGAGTTCTGTTTTGACCGCGAGAAGGCACTGGCAGACCATATCCACTCGCTGGGAGCATACGCCAAAATCCATATCTGCGGTAATATCTCGGCAATCCTCCCTGATGTGATCCGCACCGGCGCCGATATAGTAGATATTGATCACCGCACAGGTCCCGTGACGGATGCAGTGAAGCTTCTTGCACCGGGACAGGTATTTGCCGGAAAGAGTGATCCTGTCTCTGTGATCCAGGATGGGAATGAGGCACTTATAAGAGAGAGTTGTCACTCGTTTTACAGGGAAGCTTCCGGACGTGCCATTCTTTCGGCGGGTTGCGAAGTGACCCCGGGAACAGGAGTCGAAAACCTCAGGTTCTTCGGAAGCCTGGCAGGAGAGCTTGCCAGTATGCATAACCAGAACAAATAACAGTAATATGGGAAAAAATATTGCATTGGTTCTCTCCAGCGGCGGAGCAAGAGGTTTTGCCCATATCGGGGCTATAAAGGTTCTCGTGAGCCAGGGGTATAACATCACCTCGGTAGCCGGCACCTCGATGGGCGCTCTCGTTGGAGGCATTTATGCCTCGGGCCAGCTTAAGGAATTTGAGGAGTGGGTGAGCTCACTTGACGTAATGGAGGTACTGAAGCTGACTGATGTGACCATCAGCGGCAACGGCTTTGTCAAAGGGAAAAAAGTGATTGACAGGATGAAGGAGATCGTGCCGGCAAGGAGAATTGAGGAGCTCAATATACCCTACAGTGCCGTTGCCACGGATTTAACCAGGGGTATCGAAAGGGTCTTCACCGAGGGGAATCTGTTTGATGCTATACGAGCTTCAATATCAATACCCACAGTCTTTCAGCCCTTCCTGAAAGGGGGCGATTATTATGTCGACGGGGGGCTTGTCAATCCTATCCCCATCAACCGGGTTAAACGCCATGAAGGCGACCTTCTTGCAGTTGTTGATGTAAATGCCGATATACCTCATGAAATACCTGATCGCTTAGAGGAAGCAGGAGATGAGGAAGACAACAAGTATCTCAGGAAGATAAAGAATATCTATTCCAGGCCTGACAAGCACATTCCTAAAAATAAAAAGGACGACATCGGACTATTCAACCTCAACACCCGCAGCATCAGCATCATGCTCAACCAGATTGCCGCCCTTACCCTGAAGAATCACGAGATCGATATTATGGTCAGGTTATCAAGAGATTCCTATGGAATATACGATTTCTACAAAGCAGCAGAGATCATAAATGCCGGTGAGAAGGCAACCAGGATGGCCCTCGGTTTGAAGGAGTAAAGGAGATGCTGTAATCAGTTTTATTTAGGTTACACGGTTGCATTTTCTCCGGGAAATGAGTACCTTTATAAAATGACCTAAATGATTTCCGTTATGAAAAAATCTACTCTGATCATTGTTCTTGCGCTTTTTGCGGTTACCTCAACAATGAATGCGCAGAAGCCAATTATAGTCCTTGAAGACAGCATCCAGATTGGCAGCTATCTCTATCCGGGGTTCAACGTGACCATACCGGAGGCCAATTTCGACAATACGCTCAAGAGCTGGATAAAGTTACAGGAGACGGGGACCAAGTCAAAAGTCCAGACCGAAAACGGTGAAATGACGATCTTCGGAGCAACTATCAAGCAGGTCTCCCCTGCCCCCGTCAACATTTACAGCCGGCTCATGAATGAAGACTCGCTGAGCAGGCTGCTGGTAACCATAGAACTTAAGAAGGATTTGTATATAGAGCCTGCTTCAGGCGATATCCAGCTTACGTCCGCCAGGGATTACCTGAAGGAATTTGCCAAGTCGCAGTACATTGATGTCATTAAGGAACAGCTCGCTGCCGAAGAGAAGATACTCCGTAACATGAACAATGAGCTCGGGAGTCTCCAAAACAGCAAGGCCCGCTCACAGAAGACAGCCAAAAACAAAAGGAACACGGTCAATGACGAGCAGGATAAGCTTCTTGTCAAACACAACGAACTGAGTCTTCTTTCAAATGAGATCATCAACAGGAACAACGAGATGATGGCCATGCCGGTTGGCGCCGGAAGGGATGCCATGTCTGCCCAGATAAAGGAGCTCGAGAAGAGGCGCAAGAAACTGCAAAATGAGATTGGTAAGGGCGAAAACAAAATCAACAAGGCCAGATCAGACATCAACCAGGCAGACAACTCCATCCCAAGGAATGAGAAGGAACAGTCAGCGGTGAGAGCCAGGCTTGATGAGCAACAGCTTGTTGTTCAGTCGTATATTGACAAGCTGAACACGGTCAAGCTTTATTAAGTCCTTTTCATCGGACTAAAAATTGGGTATCACTGTAAAAGCAATAAGGATTATGGAAAATGAGGAACAGAAAGAAAACTATCAGCACAAGATTGAATCTCAGCTTGATGAATGGAGAGCTGATATTGACAGGCTGAAGGAAAAAGCAAAGGATGCCACAGCTGAAACAAAACTGAAATACCAGGAGAATATTGACAAGCTCGAGCTCAAAATGGATGAAGGCAAGTCGAAGCTGAAGGACCTTAAGGAATCCGGGGGCGAAGCATGGGAGGCAGTAAAGGACGGTGCCGATTCCATCTGGGACACTATGAAGGCAACATTTGCAGAGGTAAAGGAGAAGCTGAAAGATAAGGACGACGACCAGGAGAGATATAAGAAGGCCTGAGAGGGTCAGCTCACAGCAAATCCACTATCCAGCATGAGGTTAATCTGCCCGCGCAGACGTAAGGATTTTTGTATGGGCAGTTCTGTTGAGCATTAACTGAATATTATAATCTGCCGATAATGAAAAAAATACTTAAGATACTCCTTGTTATTGTGGTGATAGTTGGTGCCGCCCTGTTCTGGTGGCGCCATTACTTTGTGTTTGGCGAGGGGGTAAAGGCGGGAGATCTGAACTTCCTCGTAAAAAAAGGATACATCTTCAAGACATGGGAAGGGAGGCTTATCCAGACAGGGTTTAAAACCCCTACCCCCGGATCGATACAGAGCAACGAATTTGAATTCAGTATCACCAATGACAGCCTTGCCATGATCCTTGAGAGAGCCAGCGGAAAGTTCGTGGAGCTGCGTTACAAGGAATACATTAAACCGCTGCCATGGAGAGGCATGAGCCAGTATGTGGTGATAGAGGTACTTGACATAAGGGATCCGGAGGAAGAGACGCAGACCCTTATTCCATACCAGGCAATATGACTATGGGAAGCAAGAAAATATATACCCTGAGATTCAGGGTAGCAGCATTGTTTCTGTCGCTGTTTCTTTTAACGGGATGCGCTGAACTGATGAGCATTCTGCAGACGGCCTCAGCAGTGAAGGATCTTACCGAGGGAGACATTATCAGCGGCCTGAAGGAGGCGCTGACAGTGGGTGCCAGGAAAGCCGCCGACAAGCTCTCAGCGGAGAACGGTTATTACGGCGATCCGGCAGTGAAGATCCCCCTGCCTGAAGAGGCCAGGGTGATTGTTGATAATATCGGCAGGATTCCGGGTGGCGAACAGCTAATAGAGAATGTCATACTGAACATAAACAGGGCGGCTGAGGATGCTGCGAGGGAGGTGGCCCCCATCTTTGCAGGTTCAGTGACACAGATGACCATATCTGACGGTTACAACATCCTGCACGGGGCAGACAATGCTGCGACAGCCTACCTCAGGAACACGACCTGGAACGAGCTCTATTCGCTTTACAAACCAAAGATAAGCACCTCCACGAACAAGGAGATCATTGCCGGGATATCGGCACAGGAGTCGTGGACAACCCTGACCCAAAAATGGAATACAGTTGCCAACAGCATTGCCGGCAGGCTGGCAGGATTCACTCCTGTAAATACCGATCTTGACGATTTCCTTACCAGGCAAGCCCTTGAGGCGATTTTCCTGAAGCTTGAGGGTGAAGAGCTAAAGATCAGGAAGGAGGTTTCGGCAAGGGTCACCCCCCTTCTTCAGAAGGTCTTCGGGACACTTGACAGTAAGTGATTTCATGAAGAGCCCGGTGAATAAAGAGTAAACAAGATCTCCTGACTTTTACTATTATTGCAAAAAAAACAACGGAAATGAGTAAGACGATAATTGCATTGTCAGCAGTAATCCTGCTTGCAGGAATAAGTTCAGGAGTACAGGGTCAGGATGCCGACACGCTTGAGGGCTGGCACAACAGCGGTGTTTTTTCGCTGAACATGGCTCAGAGCTCTTTTACCAACTGGGCGGCAGGCGGGCAGAACTCAGTGGCAATCAATGGACTGATAAACCTGGCAGCGAATTACAAAAAAGACAAATCAGCCTGGGATAATGCCCTGAACATAGGCTACGGTAAAATGCTCCAGAAAGGTACAGACCTGGGATGGGTCAAGACCGATGACCGGATCGACTTCCAGTCGAAATACGGGAGGCAGGCATCAGAGAAGTGGTTCTATTCAGGACTCATGAGTTTCAAAACGCAGATGACTCCCGGTTACAACTATCCCAACACGGATGATAAGATCTCTGATCTGCTGGCACCGGCGTATCTGCTGTTCTCTGTCGGTATGGATTATAAGCCCAGGCCGGAGTTATCGGTTTTTCTTTCCCCGCTTACGTCAAAAAATACCATTGTGAATGATGATTACCTGTCATCACTGGGAGCCTTCGGCGTTGACCCCGGCAAGAAGTTCAGGTCAGAGCTGGGCGCCTATGCCAACATTGCCTACAAGAAGGATGAGATAGTGAAGAACGTTAACTTTCTTACGAAGCTTGACCTCTTCTCTAATTACCTTCACAACCCGCAGAACATTGATGTGAGCTGGGAAACACTTATTGTCATGAAGGTCAATGAATTCATCTCTGCAACCGTCAACACTCATCTTCTTTATGATGACGATATCATGATCAAGGTGGACGAAGGTTCAGAGGGCGAAGCCATAATGGGCAAACGGACTCAGTTCAAAGAGGTTATTGGCGTAGGGCTTACCTATAAGTTCATTAAATAAAATGGCATGAATAATCGCGGCAGGTTATCCGAAATCAGAGTAGTCACTATCCGATGCTGAAGCTTATAAACCACCCACTGATAACACACAAGCTGTCTCTCATCAGGAGGAAGGAGACGGGGACCCGCGATTTCAGGCAGAACGTAAGTGAGATAGCGGGCCTGATGGCCTATGAGATAACCAGGGACTTGCCCCTGCGTGATGTGGTTATTGAGACGCCGCTCTCTTCCTGCACTACTGCAGAGCTCTCAAGGGAGATCATCCTCGTACCGGTACTCAGGGCAGGGCTCGGCATGGTTGACGGAATCACCAGTCTCATCACCACTGCCAAAGTGGGTCACATCGGGCTGGTGCGTGATCATGAGACACTGGAACCCAAAGAGTACTATGCCAAGTTTCCTGCTGATATTTCCGATGCCATAATCATGGTACTCGATCCCATGCTCGCCACCGGTGGAAGCGCCGGCGCAGCCATAGAGGCGGTAAAGAAGAGAGGCGCCGTAACGATAAGGCTGGTATGCATCGTGGGCGCACCCGAAGGTGTCAACCGCGTGGAAAAGGAGCATCCTGATGTGGATATTTATCTTGCGGCTCTTGACAGCCATCTCAATGAGAAGGGATACATAGTACCGGGACTCGGTGATGCAGGTGACAGGCTCTTCGGGACTATCTGAAACTGGTTGGTTTGCTGACCTCAACTCTTTTTTTCAACATTTTCACGATGCCGTTCCGCTGTACGGAATACCTTGCTATATTCGCAGATTAACCAATCCAAACATTTAAAGGCTATGGGACTTAAGGGCCGGCTTATCATCATGAACTTCCTCCAGTTTTTCATCTGGGGGTCATGGTTGCTCACGATCGGAGCATACTGGTTTCAGACAAAAAACTGGTCAGGGACGGATTTCGGGGCCATATTTTCCACTATGGGGCTGGCGTCACTCTTCATGCCTGCCATTGCAGGCATAATTGCCGACAGGTGGATAAACGCCGAAAGGCTCTACGGCATCTTCCACATTATCGGAGCGGTACTGCTAACACTCATACCTGCCATTGACAATCCGGACACCTTCTTCTGGGTATTGCTACTGACCATGATGTTCTACATGCCGACCATAGCACTGGCTATTACGGTTGCATACAGCTCAATGAAGAACAGCGGCATGGATATTATCAGGGATTATCCACCTGTAAGGGTATGGGGTACGGTTGGTTTTATCGTGGCATTATGGGTTGTAAGCCTGCTTGGCTTTGAGACCTCTTCAATGCAATTTTATGTGGCGGCGGCGGCATCGTTGGGCCTGGGCATATATGCCTTTACTCTCCCGAAGTGCCCGCCACTTGCCAGAGGGCACAAGAAGAATTTGGTTGAGGAGCTTGGCCTGAATGCCTTCAAGCTCTTCAAAAATACCAAGATGGCCCTGTTTTTCGTATTTGCCATGCTGCTGGGCGCTGCTCTTCAGCTCACGAATGCTTACGGAGACACCTTCCTTCACGATTTTGCAAAAATCCCGGCTTATAGAGATCTGATTGCAGTCAGGTACCCTGCCATAATCATGTCTGTCTCGCAGATATCCGAAACGCTGTTCATACTGACAATACCGTTTTTCCTGAAGAGGTTCGGGATAAAGAAGGTGATGCTCATAAGCATGGTTGCCTGGGTTCTCCGGTTTGTTCTGTTCGGGCTGGGTAACCCGGCTGAAGGACTCTGGATGATAATTCTTTCATGTATCATCTACGGGATGGCTTTTGACTTCTTCAATATCTCCGGATCACTTTTTGTGGAGACGCAGAGTGCGCCGGAGATAAGGGCCAGCGCCCAGGGGCTGTTCATGATGATGACCAACGGCTTCGGGGCCTTCCTGGGAAGCCGTATCAGCGGAATAGTGATAGACCGGTACTTCATCCTTGATGGCGGTGCCTTTGACTGGCCGGGAATATGGTTTGCATTCGCGGGCTATTCCCTGGTGGTGGCCATACTTTTTGCCGTGCTGTTCAGGCACCGGCATGTGCCGGAAGCTGTGGCAAAGATACGGCAGTGAAAGGATGCAATGATCAGCCCAGCAGTATAAGGCTAAGACCTATGGCAATCATCCCGCTTATAAGGCCGTAAATAGCCACATGATGCTTCCCGTACTTGTGTGCTGCAGGCAGGAGTTCGTCAAATGAGATGTAGACCATTATGCCTGCCACCATGCCGAAAACATACCCGAGACTGATATCGGTGCTGAAAAGTGTGAGTATGAAGTAGCCTGCTATTGCGCCTATGGGTTCTGAAAACCCTGACAAAACCGACCATGTAAGTGCTTTTTTCTTTGATCCGGTGGCATAATAAACGGGAACTGAAACCGCTATTCCCTCAGGTATGTTGTGAATTGCCACTGCCAATGCAATACTCACTCCTACGGTAACGTCAGACATAGCTGACATAAACGTGGCTATCCCTTCGGGGAAGTTATGCACACCAATGGCTATTGCCGTGAAAGACCCGATCCTCATCAGTTTCCTGTCTCGCGGTCCGTGTCCGCCACGATACTGCTTCCTGCCCTGGCACTCCGGCTTGTCCGGGTCTCTTGTTCCAGGGTTCATCTGTTCCACCCTCTTCAGCTCGTGAGGGTTACCCTCCGAGGGAAGGATCTTGTCAATGGCCGCCGACAAACCGATACCCACAACGAATGACAGGAAGGTGAGCCATGCAGCTGTATCACTGCTGTATGACTGCTCCATCAGGTGTCTTGACTCAGTCAGTATCTCCAGTGAATGAGATAAAGATCATCACCCCGGCGGAGAATCCCAGTGAAAAGGCAAGAAAAGTAGTCTTCGTTCGCTTTGCGAAGAAAGCAATCAATCCCCCGATCCCGGTAGCCAGTCCTGCAAAAAGGGTCAGGCCAAATGCAAAGAGAATCCGGGAAGTTTCCATTAAGAGGGTTATTTAGAATCAATTTAAATTGCAAATTTATAAGAAAGAACGAAAAAACAACCTACTGAGGTATTCCATGGTGAAAAAAAAGCTCTTATTTAGTGACACCTTTTCAGAAAATGAATCTCTGGGATTACTATAGAATACTTGGGGTGAGGCAGGGGGCTTCCGATGATGAGATCAGGCGTGCATACCGCCAGAAGGCAATGGAGTTTCATCCTGACCGCAATAATTCTGATGGCGCGCAGGAGATGTTCATCAGGATAACGGAGGCTTATGAGTATCTCACCAGTCATCCTCACGGCAGGAACATTACGGAAGAGGAGTCAAGAAAGAATTACCAGGCATGGGTTGATTACAGGCAGGCAGAGGCCCGGAAGAGAGCGGAAGCGTATTCGAGGACGACCTACAACGCCTTCAGAAAAAGCCCTATCTACCAGAGTACAACTACTATTGACGGCACTATTGTATTTCTTGGCCTGGCGCTGGCCGTCACAGTAATTTTCATGACAATCTTCGGCTACATCCACCGCATGAAGACTGCATTCACTCCGAGGGAGGAGCCATCGCTGTCACTGGCTGCGGTTACACTAGTCATCGGGTTGTTTTACCTGGGAATATCACTTCTTTACCTTAGTGCCTGGTTGGCCCAGGAAAAGAGAAAAAAACAATTTAAAAATGTCAGGGAGAGTAAAAATAAGGAATCCGTTTGATGCGGAAGCGTACAAGTGTTTCGGGTGCAGTCCTTCAAACCCGGTGGGGTTAAAGCTCACCTTCGAGGAGGAGGACGGGAAGATGTATGCTTCATGGGATCCGTCTCCACATTTCCAGGGTTATGTGAATGTCCTGCACGGAGGCATAATTGCCACGCTGCTTGATGAGGTCGGAGCCTGGTGCATCTATGTGACCGCAGGCACCTCCGGGGTGACCTCGTCATTGACCGTCAGGTATCTCAAGCCTGTTTATATCAGCAAGGGAACTGTGAGAGTTGAGGCGGAATTAGTCATGCTGCAGGAAAAGAGCGGACTGTATAAGTGCAGGCTATATGACGGTGAGGGGAGACAGTGTGCTGAAGCAGATATTGAATACTTCCTTTATCCTGAGAAAATAGCACGGCAGCGCTTTCACTTTCCGGGCAGGGAGGCTTTTTATGGAAGCTGAGAGCCTGCAGGCAGGATTCAGAAATCAATTCGCGCCAGCGGGGTCACGCTGTGGTCGGTGAACTCAGACCTGAGGTATTTATAATATCCGGTGATCCCGATCATTGCCGCATTATCAGTGGTGTAACGGAATTCAGGCAGGTATAAATTCCATTTCCGTTCTGCGGCCTCTGCTTCCGCTGCCTTCCTCAGCCCTGAGTTGGCGGAGACGCCTCCGGCAATGCCTATTTCAGTTATGCCCGTCTCCTTCGAAGCGCGGACCAGCTTGCCGATGAGTATCTCTATTATAGTACGCTGGAGGGAGGCAGCCAGATCATTAATGTTTTTTGCTATAAATTCCGGATCCTCCCCCACCTTGTCGCGCAGAAAATAGAGAAAACTGGTTTTAAGTCCTGAGAAACTGAAGTTTAGTCCCTGTATCCGTGGCTTTGCGAACCGGAAGGCATCAGGATTACCGGCGGCTGCCAGCCTGTCAACGACAGGGCCACCGGGGTAAGCCAGCCCCATCACTTTGGCACATTTGTCAAACGCCTCACCGGCAGCGTCATCGATGGTATTGCCAATGAGCTCCATTTTGAGATGATCACGCATGACAATCAGCTGTGTGTGGCCTCCCGATACCAGCAGGCACAGGAAGGGAAACCGGGGGACGCGGTTCTCCCTCCCGTGTTCCATTGCAAAGTGAGACATCACGTGAGCCTGGAGGTGGTTTACTTCAATAAGTGGCAGATTCCGCACCAGTGCAAATCCCTTGGCAAATGATGTGCCCACCAACAGTGACCCAAGCAATCCCGGACCGCGTGTAAAGGCAACGGCGCTCATCTCGTCTGCTCTCTTACCGGCAGCAGACAAAGCCTTGTCAACCACAGGTACTATGTTTGCCTGGTGTGCCCTTGAGGCCAGTTCAGGCACAACTCCTCCGTAAGCCTTGTGTATCTCCTGGTTGGCAATCAGGTTTGAGAGCACATAGCCGTCACTGATAACGGCCGCCGAAGTATCGTCGCAGGATGATTCTATCGCAAGGATCGTTATCTCTGGCTCCATTTTTGTATCACTCTTTTTTATTACCTTCGCCTGCGGCGGGAATTCCAGTATGAATGGCCAAAATTATTAAAAAAATCTTCAGGGTCCTTCTTATAGTAACAGCGGTGCTGATTATGGTGCCTTCTGTATTATTCCTGCTCCTTCAGGCACCCCGTATTCAGACCTTCGCAGTAAAACAGGTTACGCAGGCTGTTTCGAAAAAGACCGGAGCGAAGATAACCATGGGCAGGATAAACTACACCATGTTCCGGAGAATAGTGCTCGAAGATGTGCTTTTCGAAGACCAGAGAGGTGACACGCTCCTGGCTGTAGGAAGGGTTGACCTGAGAATTCGCCAGATAAAACCGTCAGAGCAGCAATACAGGTTTGGCAGGGTTGACCTCCGCAGTCCCGATTTCAGACTGATACAGGACACCTCGGGTGTCCTTAACCTGACACAGTACCTGAACAACCTCAAGGGAAACAATGAACGGGATTCCACCCGGAGCATAGATATCCGCTTTGTTGATCTCGATGTGCATGACGGAGCCTTCTCGCTTGTCAACCAAGGTGACACCCTCGGTACTCGTCAGGGCACCGTGAATTTCAGTAATATGAGGCTCAGTGGAATCAATGGCAAAATGAGAGACCTGAAGATCATTCCCGATTCAGTCAGCATGGTCATAAGGGGTCTGGCCTTCTCAGAGTCAGGTGGCTTTGCCAGCCGGAGCCTCGACATGAATGTTTCTGTTGGCCAGAAGGGACTCTTTTTCAGGGAGGTTGAACTCCTTACCGATTCAAGCGCCATCTCGGCTGAAAAGATTTTCCTGATGCCCCGCGATAGCGAATCATGGGCAGATTTCATCAACAGCGTAAGGCTTGATCTCCATTTTAATCATTCAGTCATTGATGCCTCTGACCTGGCTTACTTTGTCAGGCCTCTTGAAGGCATGAGTGAAAGAATAACTGTGTCAGGCAGGGTTAGCGGCACGGTGGCGGAGATGAAGGGAAGAAACATAAGCATTGATTATTCCTCGTCAACCAGGCTAAGGTTCGACTATGACATTATCGGCCTTCCGTCGCTCAGCGAGAGCTACCTGTACATTGATTTTAAGGAGATGAGAACCAGCGCCGCTGATGCAGAGGCTTTTTCAATACCGGGCATGAAGCCTCTGAAGCTTCCGGTCATAGCTCATGACCTGGGCTTCATCACCTACAAGGGCAGTTTTACCGGCTTCACCACCGACTTCGTATCATTTGGAGAGCTCACCACGGAAAGAGGTACTTTCTCGACTGACCTCTCATTGAAGCCTGACGGAAGGAACACGTTCAGCTTCAAAGGCTTCCTCAGGACAAGAGATGTCGATCTCGGTTATGTCACCAGGAACGATGAGATGTTCGGCGGCCTGTGGATGCATGCAGACATTGACGGATCAATGCAGTCATTCAAACGTCTCTCAGCCAACATCAACGGTGTGATAGACAGCGTGGAGATAAATGACTATCTGTACAGGGATGTCTCAGTGGCAGGGAGATATGCTGACAGTATCTGGGACGGAACCGTGGCAGTAAAAGACCGGAACATCAACATGAATATCATGGGCAGGTTCGACCTGGAGAAGAGCATGCCGGAATTTGATTTCACGATGAACATAGCCCATGCTGACCTTATCAAGCTAAACCTGATAAGGGGTGATTCGATCTTCAATGCCACCGCTCTGCTCACTGCATCATTCAAGGGCAACAGGGCAGATAACATTGAGGGCGACCTGAGGCTGATCAACTCAACCCTGGAAAACTCAAGAGGAAAGCTTAGCATATATGATTTCCTTATCACATCCGGGCAGGTCAGCGGTGTTCCGCTTCTGACGCTCAGGTCAGACTTCGCGGATGCGGAAGTAAGAGGCCCTTACGCCTTTGACGCCATAGGGTCAACAGTCAGGGATATGCTTGCCCGGATTCTTCCTTCAAAGTTCGCGGCACCGGTACCGGTTAAGAAAAACGGGGAGAGCGAGGCCATGTTCACTCTGAATGCCCGCATCAAAAAGATTGACAAGATTAACGAGTTCCTGGGAACCGGATTAAGCATCTCCGACGGAAGTCTTCTGACCGGACTATTCAGCTCTGCACGATCAGAGATGAAGGCCGAACTGACCTCGGCGGCAATTACCTATGCAGGGACTCAGCTTAGTCAAATGCATCTTACGGGAGCGGTCAGCGGAGCAAAAATGGAGGTCGGCCTCAGGGCTGATACGCTCCTGCTGCCGGACAAGTCGGTACTGGGTAACTTCACCCTTGGTGCAACAGGAAACAATGACACGATAGAACTGGGCCTCAGGTGGGACAACAAGGACGGTGGGCGGACCATTGGTGAAGTAAAAACGAGGGGGTACTATAGCATTAATGACATGAACCGGTCTGTACTGACGGTCGGGATACTGCCATCAGGATTTACCGTCAGGAATACTCCATGGTCTGTCAACCCTGCCCGTATCGTAATCGATTCTACCAGCATATTTTTTGACAATATCCTGGTAGACAGCCGTACCAACTTCATCAGACTTGACGGCAGGCTCTCCTCCTTCCCCGAAGACAGGCTTACCATGAGTTTTGAGGGTCTGAACCTCTCATATTTTAATAACCTGAAGAGTGACCAGCCAGCAAGGGATATTGATGCACCGGAGCTGACCTTCGGGGGCATTATGAAAGGAAGCCTCTCACTCTCTGACGCATTCGACGAACTTCTTTTCGAAAGCAACATCAGCATCAGTGATTTCAGGTTGAATAACAACGACTACGGCCTGGTTACGGTAAGCAGTGACTGGGACCCCCACACAAGGGTTGCTGCCATTAATGTCTTCAACGATTTTGCAGGCCGAAAGTTTTTTGACATCAGTGGTACTTACACTCCGGCGTCAAAGAGTGCCGACATTACCGCCTCAACCTACGACATGCCACTCGACATTCTCAATCCCTTCGTGAAATCATTTTCCTCCGACCTTCGCGGAGTGGGGTCAGGCAAAGTGAGGCTGCAGGGGAACCTGAAACAGTTCACCCTATCAGGTTCGGTTATGGCCCGGGAAGCCTCACTGAAGGTAGACTTCCTGCAGACAAGGTACAATTTCTCGGACAGTATACGTTTCACCCCACAGGGAATCGCATTCAGGAACATAAGATTCTATGATGAAAAGAGAAACCAGGGCACAATCAACGGTATGCTCTCGCACAGGTCATTCAAGGATATGGGCATAAGCTTTGACATCAACATGGACAGGATGCTTGTTCTGAATACCCGGCCCAAGGACAGCGACAGCTTCTACGGCACAGCGTATGCATCGGGTTATGCCGGCATAAGGGGAGACGAAAACAAACTCACTTTCAATATATCGGCCAAAACAGCTGCCAACACTGAGTTCTTTATCCCCCTGAATTCATCGGCAAGCGTGACCAACTATCCCTACATTATCTTCATCGACTCCGAAAGGGAGGCAGAGGAGGTAAAAGAGATCGGGAACACATTTGTCAGACAGGACCAGAGCAGTAACATAGAACTCAATTTTGACCTTGAAGTCACACCTGAAGCCGAGGTGCAGCTTATATTGGATGCAACCACCGGAGGCGTCATCAGGGGAAAGGGAGAGGGGAACCTGAATATAAGCCTGAGCTCACGCGGGGATGTGCGGATGGTAGGTGACTATGTCATCAGGGACGGAGATTATCTCTTCACCCTGGGAAATATTCTCAACAAACGGTTCACGGTAGAGAATGGCGGAACAATCTCATGGAATGGTCCCATTGAGGATGCAGACCTGAACCTGAGGGCACTGTACAGGACCAAGGCGTCGCTCTCCGACATATACAATAAGGAGGATTTTCCGCTGCTTCAGGAACGGATTCCGGTGGAATGTGTACTCAACCTCAGCAACAAGCTGATGAATCCGGTCATAAAGTTTGATATACTCCTTCCCACTGCTGATGAGCGGATGAGGGAGTACCTGAGGATGGCCATTGACACAGAGGAGAAGCTTAGCAGGCAGTTTCTGTACCTGCTGGTGATGAACAGCTTTTACACTGACCCGGCTCTTTACAGCGCCTCCGGATCAGGTACCGGAGGTCAGGTTTCACAGACCACGGGGCCGGGGGCAGAGGTACTGGGAGTCACAACCACCACTGAGATGCTTTCAAACCAGCTCAGCAACTGGTTGTCACAGATCAGCAATGACTTTGACATAGGCTTCAACTACAGGCCGGGGAATGAGATAACTGACCAGGAGGTGGAGGTTGCCCTCTCAACGCAGCTCCTGAATGACAAGGTGACCCTGAACGGCAATGTCGACGTAGGAGGCAACCAGTTCAACACCAATGCCAGTACCATCAGCGGGGAATTCACAATAGAGGTCAGGCTCACCGACATGTTACGGTTCAAGGTCTTTAACCGTTCGAATAATAATCTTTACTACCAGGTGCATCCCTATACCCAGGGCGTGGGATTGTTTTACAGGCGCGATTTCGATACACTGAAGGACCTGTTCATCAATCCTGATGAACGGAGGAAAAGAAAAGCGGCAAAGCAGGCAGGGAAAGAGGGAAATTAACATTTCAACAACTCCCCTGATTTTTCAACATATGCATAATTAGCAGTCACAATGGACGTTTTTTATTATATTCGCGCGTTGATATAAAAAAGTAAGTCAAATAGTTAACAATTAAACCAAGGACGATGATATTAGCAAACATTTTATTACAGGGTACTGCAGCGGTCGAGGCAGGTGAAGAGGCAACTATGTCACTGGCTGATCTTTACCTTGCTGGCGGATGGGTGATGATCCTCATTACGCTGCTTTCGTTTGTGGCTTTGTACATATTTATCGAGAGGTACCTTGTCATCAAGAAGGCATCGCACAGTGACGCCAACTTCATGAACCGCATAAAGGATTACATGTACGAAGGAAAGGTGGACGCCGCGTTGCAGCTATGCAGGAAAACCAATTCACCGCAGGCAAGGATGGTTGAGAAGGGCATTACCCGTCTCGGAAGGCCTCTGGCTGATGTGACTGCCGCCATTGAGAACGTGGGCAGGCTAGAGGTGCATAAGCTTGAGAAGAGATTCCCGACCCTGGCGACGATAGCAGGCGCAGCTCCGCTGATGGGATTCTTTGGTACGGTTATCGGGATGGTGCAGGCTTTCTATGAGATGTCGCTTGCCGGCAACAGCCTTGACATAAGCATTCTGAGCGGTGGTATCTATACAGCCCTTATCACTACTGTCGGTGGTCTTATCCTTGGCATACTCGCATATTTCGGTTACAATACCCTGGTTGTCAAGGTTGAAAATGTGGTTTTCCAGCTTGAGACAACCTCAACCGAGTTCCTTGACATCCTCAATGAACCTGTAAAATAGCTACCGATGGCAATCAGAAACAAGAATAAAGTCAGTGTGAACTTCAGCAATGCGGGAATGTCGGATATTGTGTTCCTGCTGCTGCTCTTCTTCATGCTGACCTCCACCCTGGTACATCCGACGGCATTGAAGCTGTTGCTGCCCAAGGGTACAACCCAGTCTTCGGCCCGGCCGATGACTACAGTTTCTATCACAAAGGATCTTCAGTATTTCATTGAAGATCAACCCATAGATCTCGAATACCTCGAGGCTGCGTTGCAGTCGAGAGTGCAAGACAGTCCCGAGATATATATATCGGTGCATGCTGACAGGAGTGTTCCCATTGAGTATGTAGTCAGCGTCATGAATATAGCAGCAAAAAACCAGTACAAACTAATACTTGCCACCACTCCGAAATAGCAGCAGAGAGCCTCTCTCAAGGGAAAGGAAGCAGGGTCTGGCCTTCAGTGCAGTGATCCACATTCTGCTTGCCATTCTTATACTGTTGGTAACCTTCAAGGTAAAGATTCCCGAGCCTACTGAGGAGGGCTTGCTGGTCAATTTCGGTTTTGACCAGACCGGTGACGGTCTGTTTGAACCCGCCCCGCAACCTGCATCACCCCCTCCCCCCCTCCGTCGGCCGGTGCTGAAGCTGAAGCTGCTGAAGAGGCGATCTTAACGCAGGAATTTGAGGAGGCTGTTGAGGTTAAGAAGAAGGAGCCGAGTCCGGAGGAGCTCAGGAAGCAGGCCGAAGCCCGGGCTGCTGAGCTGAAGAGACGTGAGGAGGCTGAGGCGGAGCGCCGGAGGATTGAGCAGGAGACTGCCGAGAGACTCAAGCGTGAGGAGGAGCAGCGACGCATTGACCAGACCAAAGCCAGGGTCAGTGGAGCTCTCAGTAACACTCAAAACACAGGAACCACCGGCCAGAGTCAGGGTGTAGCCGGCGGAGCGGGCAACCAGGGTGTTGAGTCAGGTACCCCAGATGCACCCAAATACGGGCCGGGAGGTGGTCTTGGAACCGACGGTATATCTTTTGACCTCGGCGGAAGGATGCCTAAGTCCCTCTTCAAACCACCCTATAATATCCAGAAAGACGGAATTGTAGTTGTTGCCGTCATAGTCGACCGTTCAGGAAGGGTCACCGATGCGACTCCCGGTATCAAGGGGTCGACAACCCTTGATGAGAATCTCCTTAAGCTGGCAAAGGAGGCTGCGCTTAAGACCGAGTTTGAAAGCAGCAATAACGCCCCTATCATTCAGAAAGGTACGATCACCTACGACTTCCGTTTCAAATAAAATTTACTTGTTTTAGAACAGCCTGACTAAAAGGTCAAACAGGCCTGTAAGTTTTATTGCTGAAGCCATTATTGCCACCAGCAGTATTATACGAACCACCTTCGGCCCCCAGCTGACGGCCACCCTGGAGCCAAGCCATCCTCCAATGCCCTGGCCAACCGCAAGCACAATTCCATAGAGATAATTTACCTGTCCGCTGATGATAAAGACTGTCAGCGCAACGGCCGTGAACGCTGCAACTATCAGCACCTTATGGGCATTGGCCTTTGTCAGCCCCATCCCTGCTCCCATCACCAGGGCAGCGAGGAGGAAAAACCCCACTCCGGCCTGTATGAAACCTCCGTAAATGCCAATGAAGAAGAATATCACCATGACCCACCAGCGTCGCCGGGGGGTGATTGTGAGGGCATGCTCACGGACCCACTGCTCAGGTTTATACAGGATGATGAAGAACATGATGATAAGGAGTCCGCCAATCAGCGTTTCCATCATCCGCTCGTTGATCCTTACGGCAAGGAGAGAGCCCAGGAGTGAACCTGCCAGGGCCGGGACAGCCATCCAGAGGGTTTCCCGTGAGGTGTAGAGCTTCTGACTGCGGAAGCTAAGGCTGCTGACAGTACTCTGCACGAAAACACCTATCCGGTTTGTAGCGTTGGCTATATTGGCCGGCAGGCCGAGGAACATCAGGAGGGGCAGTGTAATCAGTGACCCGCTGCCAGCCAGGGTATTTACAAATCCTGCAAACAGGCCTGCGGCAATGACGGCCAGGTACATATACCATTCCATAAGTGGAGGGGGCTATCTGTCAAGTATCTCCTTGACAGCCATCAGGAGGTTATCGATCAGGTCAGTATCCTTGATAACATAATCTGCTATGCCCTTCCGGGCGAACTCAAGCACAACCTCTCCCTTCTCCTGGGCGGAGAGCATGATAACCGGAACTTCCGGAGCCAGTCTGGTGATCTCATCATAGGCTTGCATGCCGTTCATAGGCACTTCTCCATGCTTCAGGAAATAATAATCGAGGATAATAATATCAGGGATTTCATCAAGAGCTGCTATACACTCCTCAGCATAGGCGAACGATCTGACCCTGTAGCCTGCACCCTCAAACCGGGCCGCAACCAGGCCGGTGATGACAGGATCATCATCAACCACAAAGATCAGATTGTCGGTTTCGGGTCTCACTTTTTCCATGGCATCAAAAATACAAAAGGGATTAATTAAATCCTAGACTGCGAACAAAGGATAGTCCTTCATCATTTTTACCACTCTTTCACCAATGGATAAAACTGCAGATTCGTTCTCTATGTTTTCAAGAACCTCATCAATAAACCCAACTATTTTACCCATATCGGCCTCCACCAGTCCGCGAGTGGTGACGGCCGGAGTACCGACCCTTATTCCCGAAGTCAGGAAAGGCGAGCGTGAGTCAAACGGCACCATATTTTTGTTTACTGTAATATGAGCCTTTACGAGTGTGTTTTCGACCTTCTTCCCGGTGATCTCCGGGAATCGGGTTCTCAGGTCGATGAGCATGGAGTGGTTGTCCGTGCCTCCTGAGATGACCTTATATCCCAGTGTCATGAACGCTTCAGCCATCACTGCCGCATTCCTTTTTACCTGTTGCTGGTATGACCGGAACCGGGGTGTCAGGGCCTCGGCGAATGAGACTGCCTTGGAGGCAATGACATGTTCAAGCGGTCCTCCCTGTATCCCGGGAAAGACGGCTGAGTTAAGCATGGCTGACATCATCTTTATCTCACCCTTGGGTGTGGTTACCCCCCAGGGGTTGGGGAAGTCGCTGCCCATCAGAATAATTCCGCCGCGGGGTCCTCTGAGTGTCTTATGTGTTGTTGAGGTGACTATATGAGCATACCCGAGAGGATTGTCAAGCAGTCCTGCTGCGATCAGTCCTGCCGGGTGAGCCATGTCGATCATGAGCATGGCTCCGATTTTGTCAGCTATCTCACGCATCCTTGCGTAATCCCACTCCCTGGAGTATGCTGAGGCGCCGCCGACGATCAGTTTCGGCTTCTCCCTGAGGGCAATCTCCTCCATCATGTCATAGTCAACCCTTCCCGTCTCCTCCCTGACTCCGTACGATACCGGCCTGTAAAGGATTCCGGAGGAGTTCACCGGTGATCCGTGAGAGAGATGTCCGCCGTGTGAAAGGTCAAGTCCCAGGAAGGTATCACCGGGTTTAAGCACGGCCAGAAAGACAGCCATGTTGGCCTGTGCGCCCGAGTGAGGCTGCACATTTGCATAAGCTGCGCTGAACAGCTGTTTGAGTCTGTCGATAGCCAGCTGCTCGACTTCGTCAACCACCTCGCAACCACCGTAATACCTTGCTCCCGGATAACCTTCCGCATACTTGTTGGTGAGTACCGAACCCATGGCTTCAAGCACCTGCGGGCTGACGAAGTTCTCGGACGCAATAAGTTCAATGCCGTCAGTCTGACGTCTGCGCTCTTTTTCGATCAGATCAAATATGGTTTTGTCTCTTTCCATGATGCTTCCTTAAATAATTGAATGTGCTACCGGACACCGGAATGGTTATCGCAGCAAGATCAGGAGCAAATATACATTTAAAAATTAATTTTATCCATGGCACCCTTGTTGCTGTCACTCCTCCGAGAATTGCTTAAGCAGCTCACGGTATGCTGTGAAGATTCTTGATTTGGAGATGAATCCCACATACTGTCCCTTGTCGAGCACCGGCAGGTTCCAGGCCCCGGTTCGTTCAAATGCTGACAGCACCGCATCTCCCCTCTCGCTTAAATCGATATATGAAGGAGGTATTATCATCAGATCCCTGACAGTGAGTTTGTCATAGAGGTCCGGGTTGAACATCTTGTCACGTACATCGTCAAGCAGTACAACTCCTTCCAGGATATTGAATTCATCAACCACCGGAAAGATGTTTCGGTTTGACTTCGATATCTGTTTTACCAGGTCTCCCAGA
This sequence comes from uncultured Rikenellaceae bacterium, assembly GCA_963696805.1. Lineage (GTDB taxonomy): Bacteria > Bacteroidota > Bacteroidia > Bacteroidales > VadinHA17 > SR-FBR-E99. The sequence goes on along the minus strand of CAVOLF010000002.1, from coordinate 251,561 downwards.
GTGTCTTCAGGGCTGACTGTCAGAAGGTCTTTTTCAACCTCCCTGGACCAGTCGAGCAAAATCATCACAGCCTTGTCCTTGTCATGGGTTATCAGTTCACCGCTGGCAGCCAGCTGTTCACTATAGATAGAGTGCTTCTGAAAGGTTCTGGCGGTGACAAAGGCCGTTGTGGAGGTCATTATCAGCGGAATCAGCAGTCCGTACCCTTCTGTTATCTCAGCTATAAGGAATATTGCCGTCAGTGGTGCATGGAGCACAGCGGCGAAAACGCCTGCCATAGCCGTGAGTGTGAAGCTGCTCTCTACCAGGGAAAGTCCGAAGAGATGGTTTATGAGACTGCAGAAGAAATATCCGGCAACACCCCCTGTGAAGAGAGTCGGAGCAACTATGCCTCCCACACCGCCTGCGCCGTTGGTGGAGGCGGTGGCAACGACTTTCAGGAGGAGCAGCGCTGCCAGCAGGGCTGCAAACACCCAGAAACGGGAGGCCAGAGCTCCAAAAACTGTGGCGCCCGGTGCCATGCCACTCTCAGCGTTAAGAAGAAGCATCACCGTATCATAACCCTCGCCATAGAGCGGGGGCAGAAAGTAGATAAGCCCTCCGAGAATCAATCCTCCGATTACCAATCTGACCCATTGATTCTTAATCTTTTTATATATCTTCTCAATACCAACTGTAGCCTTCGTGAAATAAATACCCGCGAGTCCGCAGAAGACGCCCAGAATGAGGTAATAAGGCAGCTCGCTGAGAAGAAAGCTTTGCTTTACCTGGAATGAAAAGAGCACGTTGTCACCCATAAAGAAAAAGGCAACTGTGGCAGCCGTGACCGAAGATATCAGAAGTGGCACTATTGATGACATGGTCAGGTCAAGCATCAGCACCTCAAGGGTAAAAAGGATGCCGCCAATGGGGGCCTTGAAGATCCCGGAGATGGCACCGGCAGCGCCGCAACCGAGAAGGAGGGTCACATATTTGTAATTCAGGTTGAAATATCGTCCGATATTTGAGCCGATGGAGGCACCTGTAAGTACAATAGGAGCCTCCGCTCCCACTGAACCTCCGAATCCTATTGTCAGGGAACTGGTGAGTATTGATGACCAGCTGTTATGTCTTTTGATATAGCTTTTGCGTCTTGATATGGCATAGAGCACCCTGCTTACCCCGTGAGAGATATTGTCACGCACCAGGTACCTGACAGCCAGCACCGTGAGGAAGATACCAAAAAGAGGATAGGCAAGCGAAAGGATACCCCCTGCTCCTTTCATAACTCCCTGGGTGAACAACTCATGTGTAAAATGAATGGCATTTTTCATCAACACCGCTGCCAGAGCGCTGACCAGGCCCACCACGAAACTGAGCAGGTAAATCAGTGTCTGCTGGTCGGCAAAAAAAGATTTGAACTGTCTTAGTTTTCTTATTATCAGAGTATTCAAGGTTCCCCGTTTAAATAAAAAGCCTGTCCCTGACACAAATATAGAATAAAATGAGGAGCAGATGTTTATTTTGGTAAGTTTGAAATATTTTGGCTGTATGATCAGATTTGAGAGGTATACGCTTGGTAACGGGCTGAGGGTGATTGCGCACCATGATGAAGCGACTCCCATGGTCACTTCAAATATCCTGTATGATGCCGGTTCACGCGACGAGGATCCTGAAGCTACAGGTTTTGCACATCTTTTTGAGCATCTCATGTTTGGAGGCACGGCCAATGTACCCGTTTTTGACGCACCGGTGATGATGGCGGGAGGTGAAAACAACGCATTCACCAACAATGACCTTACAAATTACTATATCACACTGCCTGCAAACAACCTGGAGACTGCGCTCTGGCTGGAGGCAGACAGGATGACGGGCCTCGACCTGTCTGAAGGAAGACTGATTACCCAGAAGAGCGTTGTTACCGAGGAGTTCCGGCAGCGGTACCTTAACCAGCCCTACGGTGACATCCTGCTGCTGCTGCGGCCTCTCGCTTATAAGGTGCACCCTTACCGCTGGCCTGCAATAGGATTGGATATAAGTCACATTGAAAGAGCTGACAGCATATCGCTCAGGCGGTTCTACAGAAGGTATTATAACCCCTCGAACGCCATCCTGTGTGTTGCCGGCAATGTCGCTCCGGACGAAGTATTCAGGATGGCAGACAGATGGTTTGGCTCTATTCCGCCCGGGGAGAGTAACGGCAGGATCCTGCCGGCGGAGCCACCCCAGGATGAACGCCGGGAGATAACTGTCCACCGCGCGGTGCCGGCCACCCATCTGATCATGGCCTTCCATACTGACGTCAGAAACAGCCGTGAATTTTACATCCTCGACCTGCTTACAGATATTCTCGCAGGCTGCGACTCAGGCCGGTTCCCGGAGCAGCTGGTGAGAAGAAAAGAGTTCTTTGCCGAGGCTGACATCTATCTCTCCGGCGAGATCGACCCGGGACTGGTTATCTTCAGTGGCAGGCTAAAGAACGGGGTTGATATTAAAAAAGCAGAGGCAGCGGTGACTGAGGAGCTGGGTCTGCTTACAACCGGCAGGGTCACTGCCGCGGAGCTCGATAAGGCTCGTAACCGTTATGAATCTCACAGGCTGATGTCATATCTCAATGCTGCCAGTAAAGCCTTCAGCCTTGCTTTTCATGAACTGCTCGGCGATGCAGAAGGAATAAATCGTGAGACAGAGCAATACATGAGCGTTACTGCGGAGGAGATCGCAGCCACTTCAGCACGGGTATTCAGTCCCAGGAACTGCAGTGTGATACAATATTTGGCGGAGGAGATATGAAAGCATCAGGTATTACAACAGCGCCCGAAATCATCACACCCTCGCCAGGTGACACTTCATTCCCTGAGATGACCAGATTGGGGAACGGAGTGCCGGTCTACCTTCTTGGCAACGGGGCCGTGGATCTTCTCAGGATCGAGTTTGTTTTCAATGCCGGGCAGCTTGTGGAGAGTGTTCAACTGGCTGCCTCAGCAACAAATGCCATGCTCACTGAAGGCACCACCATGCATGACGCAGCCTCTCTCAATGATCTTATTGACAGCACGGGCGCCATATTCAATCATACGGCTGACAAGGACAGCGCCGGGCTGGTGGTGATCACACTGACAAGAAAACTTGAGGAGGTGATGAATCTGGCAGAGGAGGTGCTCTTTCATCCATCATTCCCTGAAAATGAATTCAGGATGCTTAAGGATAAGCGGCTGCAATCATTTCTTACCGGCAGACAAAAGACCTCTGTGATAGCAAGGGAGGTTTTTTATCAGGCTCTCTGCGGCGAGAGAAATCCCTACGGCCGCATCACCACTGCCGGTGACTACACCGGTCTGACCACGGCAGACATCAGGGCTTTCCATTCGCAGCACTATACTCCTGACAATATGTACATTACAGTTGCAGGGCGTAACCCGGAACATGCTGTTCCGGTGCTTGAGAAGCACTTCTCAGCAGATGCCACCGTAAAGTGGCATAAACCTCTCATACCCAAGTTGCAGTTTGAAACTGCCGGACCGGGAAGGGTTTTCAGGGAGGTAGGCAACTCGGTTCAGAGTACCGTGAGGATGGGATGGAAAGGGATCAAACGTGATCACCCCGATTACCAGTCGCTGCAGGTGGCCACCATGATACTCGGAGGATATTTCGGGTCACGTCTTATGCGCAACATACGCGAAGAAAAGGGTTATACTTACGGGATCCATGCCGTCTCAGGGGCCTTTCACGACATCGGTTACATCACTATCATGACTGATGTGGCCAACAACTACCGCGAAGAGACGCTCATGGAGATCAGGAAGGAGATAAACAGTCTCAGGGAGAAGGAACCCGGTGACGACGAGATGGCACTGGTGAGAAATCATCTGATGGGTGAACTCGCCCGGATGTTTGACGGACCATTTTCCGTGGCTGAAGCAATCAGGGGTGTCATAGACTATGAGTGCGGAGCTGATTATTATACCCGCTTTGCCGATACAGTAAGAACCATATCGCCTGGTAAAATAAAAGAACTCTTCAATACGTATTTTAATATCGGTGATGCATTTGAGATCATCGCCGGGGCAAAATGAAATCAGCAAGGCTTATATCAATGTCTCTGCTTTGTATCGTTCTCATGCCCTGCCTTGCAGGTCAGGACGAAACGCAGCCTTTATCACCGCAGCTTGACATGGTAACCGTAGACCCCATCACCGGTTTTGCCACGGTAAAATGGTTCCTGTCAGCCTCACCTGATGTGGCGAGCTATGTTGTCTATACATTCAGCGACGGTACGGCCAGTGCCATTGACACTGTAAGATCACCCTATGAAACCATGTACACTCATACGGCATCCGCAGCAAGGTACAGGAGCATTACATATGTCGTTGCCGCTATTGATTCCTCATTGAACATCAGTCCGCTCAGCAACGGCCTAAGTACAATATTTCTGTCTTCCGTCAACGATACCTGCAACAGCACGATCAATCTTGCCTGGACCCCATATGACAATTCATTCCACCCGGCCGGGAGTTACGAAGTAAGGATAGCCACCGGCAACGGTGCGGCCATACTGCATGAAACCCTTCCTTCCAATGAGTCAACATATCTGTTTTCCGGCTATGACCCCGGAACTGAATATTGCTTTTATATCACTGCTTCAGATGATGGTACGGGGCTCTCCTCCTCCAACAGGGAATGTGTTACCACAGGGAGTGAATCAGCTCCCTCCTTTATCAGAGTGGATGCCGTGGCAGTTGCCGGGAAGGCGCTGCAGTTCCTTGTAAGCTATGACCAGACTACCACCATGGATGATTTTGCCCTTCTGCAGTTTAATCCTGTTACTGCATCATGGGAGAATGCAGCCGGTGCCAGTGGTATTAACGGGGCCCTAAGCTTATCGTACCCGGGAGCTGACACTGGAAGAGTCAGTCTTTACCGTATCACGATCCTGAATAACTGCAATGTTACCATGGCATCATCAGGCAATATCAGAAACATGGTACTTGAATCAGCTGTTACCGGAACAATAATAGCCCTTAGCTGGAACAATCCCTTTCCTGAGGGTGAAGCCCTTTTTTCCGTCTGGCGTGAGGCCGGGCGTGGCTGGATTGAGGTGGCTTCACATCTCTCAGACACTGCCTGGTCAGATGATTACTCACTTTTTTCAACTGATGTTGAAGCTGCAGAGGTGGCTTACCAGGTCACCGCCACGTCACCTGATGCACCTGTTGGAACACCTCTTCACCGCTCGTCTGTAACCACTGTACCAGCCACGGAGAATATATTCATCCCCAATGCCTTCACACCTGAACGCGGAGGAGAGAACGCCTTCTTCAGGCCTGAGTTTTCATTCATCCCGGTGACATATGAGTTCAGGGTCTACTCCAGGGGTGGAGTACTGCTGTTTCAGACGAGCGACTATGCAACCAGATGGGACGGACGCAGCAACGGAACGGTACTTCCTGCAGGCGTTTACCTGTACACCCTCAGGCTGACTACCCCTGCAGGCAGAACAGAGGCAAGGAAAGGCACGGTAACCATACTTCCATAACCGGCTCGGCAAGAATGCCCCGATTTTCTTATCTTTGCTCGTCCTTTGCAGGCAATCACTGATGGTTAAAACGAAGACAAAAATATTCACTTCCGACGACGTAAGTCGCATCGAGTATGAGTACAGCCTGCTCAGAGACAACCTCTACAGATGTGACAAGCCGGGAGACATGGAGCTCATTGACAAGGCCTTCAGGTTTGCCAATGAGGCTCACCGTGACATGTACCGCAATTCAGGGGAGCCCTACATTATCCACCCGATCAATGTAGCCCGCATAGTAAACCAGGAGGTAGGGCTTGGAGCGCGGTCAGTGGCAGCGGCCCTGATGCATGATGTGGTTGAAGACACGGACATACCCCTTGAGGAGATATCGAAGGAGTTCGGGCCGAAGATAGCCACTATCATTGACGGGCTGACGAAGATATCGGGCACATACAACAAGGAGACAAATTCCCTTCAGGCCGAGAATTTCCGCAAGATGTTAATGACCCTGTCTGATGACATCAGGGTCATTCTCATAAAGATAGCTGACAGGCTTCACAACATGCGGACCCTTGATTCAATGCCTGAGCACAAGAGGATGAAGGTAGCGGGCGAGACCGTCTATCTCTATGCTCCGCTGGCACACCGCCTTGGGCTTTTTGCCATCAAGACCGAGCTTGAGGATCTCAGCTTCAAGTTCAGGCATCCGCGAATCTATGATGAGATAGCCCGCAAGGTCAAGATGGATGAGAAAAAGAACCTGGCACTCATCAACAGGTTCAGTCTGCCGATCATTGAAGAGCTGAATGAAAACAACATCATCTTTGACATATCCGGGAGGTTCAAATCGATCTATTCGATATGGAAGAAGATGCAATCAAAGAATATACCCTTTGAGGAGGTCTATGACCTGCTCGCTGTCAGGATCGTATTCGAACCCGGTCCCGAGATGAGTGAGAGGGCGCAGTGCTGGCAGATATACTCACTGATCACAGACATTTACACTCCCAAGCCTGACAGGCTGCGCGACTGGGTGAGCAGGCCGAAGTCGAACGGCTACGAGGCTCTGCACCTCACGGTGATGGGGCCGGAAGGGAGATGGGTGGAGGTACAGATACGAAGCCAGCGCATGGATGACATCGCTGAACGGGGATTTGCAGCCCACTGGATATACAAGGGTGATACTTCGCAGTCAGAGAGCGAGCTCGACAAATGGCTGAAGCACATACGCGAGATGCTTGCCAACCCGATGTCAGATCCGCTGACTTTCCTCGATGAATTCAAGATGAGCCTCTTCTCGTCGGAGATAATGGTCTTTACGCCGAAAGGCCTGCTGGTAAACCTTCCCAAAGGGGCCTCGGCACTTGATTTTGCCTTCGAGATACACACTGACATAGGCAACAAGGCCATCGGTGCAAAGGTCAACTACAAGCTCTGCCCTCTTTCAACCACTCTTCAGAGCGGTGACCAGGTTGAGATCATCACTTCAAACATCGCCAAGCCTGAGAAGGAGTGGCTGGAGTATGCCCACACGGCAAAGGCGAAGAACGCCATCAAGGATGTTCTCCGGGATGAATCGACTGACCGCATACAGAAGGGCATGGAGATGCTAGAGAAGCGTCTGAGCGAACTTGGCATACTGCCCAACTCGGACATTATCAAGAAACTGCTTGATAATTATGAACTCCTGAACAAGGATGAGCTCTATTCCCGAATAGGGCTTGGTCTCATCAACCTTGACGAGCTTCGCAAGGTGCTCAGGAAGGCTCCTGAAGGCAGCCTGCGCAAATACTGGAAGCTGGCGATCGGAGGAGTGACCAGAAAGAGCCCCGACGAAAAGGAGAGTCCTCCGGTCCCGGGAACCATTGACAAGAGCCAACCCTACCTGCTGAGAGAGAATGTTGACAACACCGGAAACTCATATGTGATAGCCGGATGCTGCAAACCCATCCCCGGAGATGAGGTGGTCGGTTATGTCGACCCTTCCAACTCCATCATCGTTCACAAGCCCAAATGCCCCGCTGCCGTCAAGCTGATGTCAAGCGAGGGCAACAGGATCATTCCCGTCAGGTGGACAATACACAAGCTGGCTTCCTTCCTTGCAAGGATAAGCATCAACGGTATAGACAGGATAGGCCTCATAAACGAGGTGACGAATGTTATCTCCACTGAACTTAATGTCAACATCCGCAATATCAATGTATCCGTTTACGACGGCATATTCGAGGGGACGATCGACCTGTATGTGCACCATACCCGCGACCTCAACAACCTCATACTGCAGCTGTCAAACGTGAAGGGTATTGCAAGTGTTAAAAGGGTAGAGGAATTCATCGAATAAAAAGTGTCTGACGTTTAAACTGAATGGTACAATGTCAAATGAAGATGCCAGATCGGTAGTAAAACAGATCTTTACTGAATACCTGGGAGCAAGGTCTTTCAGGAAGACACCTGAGCGGTTCGCCATACTTGATGAGATCTACTCGCGTGACGGACACTTTGACATTGATTCACTCTTCAATTTCATGAAGAACAAAAACTACCGTGTCTCGAGGGCAACCCTGTACAACACTATTGACCTTCTCCTCGACTGCAAGCTTGTTACCAGGCACAAATTCGGCCGCAACCAGGCCCAGTATGAAAAGACCTACAGGGCAGGCCAGCATGACCATATTATCGATACAGAATCAGGCAGGGTGATAGAGTTCAGCGATCCGAGAATAAATGACATAATAAAAAATGCATGTGAGGAGAACTCATTCGTCCTGCATCACTATGCACTTTATGTCTTCGGCATTCCGGAGAGGTCGGGAAGGAGTAAATAACGGACCGGATCCCGCGGAAACGGGGATGTCAGAATGCGTATCCGAAGGTGAAGCCAAGCGGAACGCTCACCGTAAACTTATTGGTGAGGTTCAGGTCATCAAGCCACCCCTCCATTTCGCCATCCGGAGTTTCATATGTCTTGTTCTTCACCCCGAAACCCGTATAGATATCCAGGGCAAATCCCCCCTTGGAAATGATCTGATAACCCAGGGCCAGGTGGATGTTCATTTTACTGGCTGTCACATACTGTGAATTGTCCTCACTGTTCTTCATCTTTGCCCAGGCGTATGAAAAATGAGGGCCGATGTAGAAACCGGCGGGTGCGTCATCACCTGTAAGGAAAAACTTGTACCATAGCTGACCATGAAAGCCACCCGAATTTACAGTGGTATCATTCTCGGTCTCCGCCATGTCCTGAAAAGTCTTGATCAACGGACTTGTTCCAAGGTAACCCAAACCAATCTGTACTGACTGCTTGGACATCGTCTGAGCCTCAAAGTATACCTTGTATTCATTAGTCAGCGGAATTACCCAAAGGGCATACAGGGGTCCGCCCAGCACCGAGAGTGGATTGGTCTTTACGGTAAACCTGAAATCCTTGTCTGACTCTGACCCCTGGGCAAATGTCCTGTTACCTGACATGATTAATACCAGGACCAATACCAGCAAACAGGTTAATTTCTTCATCGCAGTTCTTTCTTAAGATTAGTATTCAATAAAGATGTAACTCAAAAAAGCCTGATTTATTATGTTTCATACCCATTTAACACAGGTTGCATTGTATTGCCGGGCCTCTCGTAAGATGGTGCTCTCTTTTTGTTAACAATCGGGTTTATACCTCCGGCAGGGAGAGTTTTATTTCGTAAATTCGAACCTGATTGTCTTATCAGGATTTACAAGAATAATGAAGATTGACATTTTACTGGGTCTCCAGTGGGGCGATGAGGGTAAGGGGAAGATAGTTGATGCCTTAACACCGGAGTATGATATTGTTGCGAGGTTCCAGGGCGGTCCCAATGCCGGACACACCATTGAGTTCAACGGTATAAAGCATGTGCTTCACCTCATCCCCTCGGGGATATTTCATGATGGCAAGACGAACATCATCGGCAACGGGCTTGTGATTGACCCGGTTGTTTTCCGCCATGAGGTTGAAAGTCTTGGCATTGACATCAACAAGGTACGGGAGCGGTTGCTCATTTCATTGAAGGCCCACCTTATCATGCCCACTCACAAGCTTCTTGACGCCGCCCATGAAGCTTCACTGGGAGAATCGAAAGATAGGGTCTACACTCAGGGGCATAGGACCTGCCTATACAGACAAGGCTTCGCGTGGCGGACTAAGAGTAGGTGATCTCTTCAGGAAAGAGTTCAGGGAGATATACCGGGTACGTGCCGACGAACATCTCAGGATGCTCAGGGGCTATGGCCTGAGTAATGATCTGGAGAAGCTGGAGGATGAGTGGTTCGGGGCAGTGGAGTTTCTCAGGCAGTTCACGACAGTCAATGCCGACTATCATATTGACATGAGCCTCAGGGATGGCAAGCGTGTTCTTGCCGAGGGGGCCCAGGGGACAATGCTTGACATCGACTTCGGCACCTATCCGTTTGTCACTTCGTCAAACACTGTTGCTGCGGGTGCCTGCACAGGCCTTGGCATTGCCCCTGCGCGCACGGGAGAGGTCTTTGGCATCTTCAAGGCATACTGCACCAGGGTAGGAAGCGGTCCGTTCCCTACGGAGCTTGATGATGCCGACGGTCAGATGATGCGTGACCGCGGCAATGAATACGGTTCTACGACAGGCAGGCCCCGGCGCTGCGGATGGCTTGACCTGCCGGCACTGAAATATGCCATCATGATCAACGGGGTGACACGTCTCTTCATGATGAAAGCCGACGTGCTCTCGGGGTTCAGCAATATAAAGATATGCAGTTCATATACCGTCGGAGGCAGTGAGGTGAGCGAACTGCCCTATTGCCTCAATGATATTGATTCTCTCATTTACCAGACCATGCCCGGATGGCAGGGTGATATTACAGGATGCAGGAACTGGGGCGAACTGCCCTTTGAGCTGAAGGATTATATCGAATACATTGAAAAGGAGACAGGTGTGCCTGTCACCATTGTCTCAGTCGGGCCTGACAGGTCGGCCACCATCTACAGGTAAGGATCACTCCTTCCTGAAAACCCAGGCCTCACCGTTAATATTATCCTGGATAGTGCCGAGAGCATTCCATGCGGCATGCAGGTCAGGGAAAGATTTTGCGGAGACAAGCTGCCATCTTCCGCCGTTCATATCGACCAGGCTGGCATCATAACCTAATCCCCTTATATGCCCGAGCCATTCGTCAGCATAAGCAGGAGTAAGAAAACTGCCGACAATGACATGATAGCCTGATGCTGCACGTGATGCCTCCTCAGCCGCGAGGGCAATCTCAGACTGTCTTGCTCGCTCCGCCTCAGCCTGCCTATCGTTGGCAACACGGATGGAGTCGGCAATCCGAAATGCCTCCTGCTGCTGCCTCAGGGCTTCAGCCTCCCTCGCCTTCTTTCCGAAAGGGTTGATGCTTTTCATAAAATCACATGAAGGGGTTAGCAGCAATATCCCCGCAAGCAGCACTAAGGATAGTTTCTTCATAGATGACAGTTTTTCATGATAATTAAGGATAAAGGTATGGATTAAAGCTCAAAAATGCAATGAAAATTCATGAAACGTGGCGAGACTCTCCAATTCTTTTCTATATTAGATCGCGATTATGAGAACCACCTAATGCAGTTTCAGATGAAATCACTGATAAAGTTTTTTGAAGAGAATGTTGAAAAATATGCATCCAATATTTACCTCTGGGAGAAGATGCAGGATAAGTATGAGGGCACCACGTACCAGGAGACCAAACGTCAGGTACAGGAGTTCGGTGCCGGGCTCATGCAGCTTGGGGTAAAGAAGGGTGACCGTGTCAGCATGCTTGCTGACGGACGCAACAGCTGGGTCATTGGAGAACTGGGGATACTCTATGCCGGGGGTGTGAACGTTCCACTGTCTGTGAAGCTGAACCCAGAGGAGATAAAGTTCCGTCTTATTCATTCAGGTTCGAAGATGGTCATCACCTCAAGCACCCAGGCTCCGAAGATTTTGGAGATCATTGACAGGTGCCCCGATGTGGAAATAGTCATCTTCATGGATCCCCGGGAAGAGTATACTGACAGACAGATGCATTTCAACGAGGTCAGGAAAACAGGACGTGAGTGGCTTGAGAACCCAGTCAACAGAAAGTCGTTCGAGGAGTTCTCATCATCTGTCACGGCCTCGGATTTTGCCAATATCTGTTACACTTCCGGTACAACAGCAGACCCCAAAGGCATTATTCTGACACACGGCAATTACGTGACTAACGTTTACCAGTCATACAGCCTGATGGACATCCCGCAATTCTATAAGACCCTGCTCATTCTACCGTGGGATCACTCGTTTGCGCATACGGCAGGCATTTACGCCTTCATGGGCAAGGGGGCGAGCATCGCTTCGGTCAAGGTTGGCAAGACCCCGATGGAGACCCTGCGAAATATCCCAGTCTGCATGAAGGAGATCAAGCCCAACCTGCTCATGAGCGTGCCGGCACTGGCAAAGAACTTCCGGAAGTCAATCGAAAAAGCGATAAAAGAGAAGGGTAAGATGACTGAGGCGCTGTTCAACTTCGCCCTGAATATGGCATACTCCTACAATAAGGAGGGATACAACAAGGGGCAGGGCATACAGAGGGCCAAAAAGCCGCTTATCATTCTCTTTGACAGAATCCTTTTTGCAAAAGTCCGTGAAGCGTTCGGAGGAGAGCTTGATTTCTTCATAGGTGGCGGCGCCCTTCTCGACATTGAGCTGCAGCGTTTCTTCTACGCCATTGGCGTGCCCATGTACCAGGGCTACGGTCTTTCGGAAGCTTCTCCCGATCATCTCGTCAAACTCCGCCAAAAAGCATAAGCTGGGATCGTCAGGCTTCCTTGTGAACAACATGGAACTGAAGATATGTGATGATGAGGGCCATGAACTCCCCGCCGGACAAAAAGGAGAGATAGTGATCAGGGGAGGAAATGTCATGCACGGCTACTGGATGAATGAAACCGCTACAAGGGATGCTATTCGTGACGGATGGCTGTATACCGGAGACATGGGATACATGTCCGAAGACGGCTTCCTTTATGTGATGGGGCGTTTCAAGAGCCTTCTGATCGCGGATGACGGGGAGAAGTTCAGTCCTGAAGGGATCGAAGAGGCAATAAGCGAACAGTCAAAGTACATTGACCAGTGTATGCTGTACAACAACCAGAAGCCATATACCATAGCTCTGGTAGTTCCAAACCAGCATACGCTGAAGCTCTATCTTGAGGAGCGCAACCTCTCCGCCACTACCGAGGAGGGAAAACGCGCTGTTCTCAACCTGATTGAACATGAGGTAAATGAATACAGGATAAACGGCAAGTACGGGCACATGTTCCCGCATCGCTGGCTTCCGGTGGCCCTTGGGATACTCAATGAAAGCTTCAATGAGGAGAACGGAATGATGAACTCAACCATGAAGATCGTCAGGGGAAAGATAACAGAAAGGTACAGTGACCTGATCGAATGGCTGTACACCCCTATAGGCAAAATAGCATATAACGAACGCAATATGGAAGAGGTCGAGAAGATGAAACTCGGCTGACCCTTAAATAATTCCGTCATGAAGCTGAAGATTTTTCTGGCCCTCGCTGTTGCAGCAGGGGTACTTACATGTTGTACTACTGACAACAAACCGGAATGGCAACCTGCCGAAAATCCTCTCTTTACCGAATGGGGCATGAATGTTGACCCCTCCGGCCCGTGGCCTGAATACCCGAGGCCGGGACTGGTCAGGGAGGAGTGGATGAGCCTCAACGGATTGTGGGATTACGCCATCTGCCTCAAAGAGGAAGAACGACCTGCTCCCCAGGGAAAAATACTTGTCCCCTACCCCGTCGAATCTGCACTGTCAGGTGTCAGGCTCAGGTTGACCGACTCTCTGGCCCTATGGTATTCGCGTGAGTTTGCTGTGCCGAAGAACTGGAAAGCGAAGCAGTTGATACTCAATTTTGAGGCATCCGATTGGGAGACAACCGTTTGGATAGATGATAATTTTGCCGTCAGCCACCAGGGAGGATATGATCCGTTCTCCTGCAATATCACGCCCTTTCTCTCAGAAGGCCGTAAGCATACGGTGGTTGTAAAAGTGACTGATCCGACTGACAGGGGCCGGCAGCCGAGGGGCAAACAGGTCTCCTCACCCGGCAGCATATGGTACACACCCACCAGCGGCATATGGCAGAGCGTATGGATTGAGCCTGTCGACAAGACATGGATCGGTGACCTGCGTATTGTGCCTGACGTTGACAAAGGCATTCTGACCGTTACCGTCATGGAAGAGAGATGCCACGGACCTGAGGCGTGCCCGCCTGTTGACATGGCACCATCACTGGCAGAGGTTACTGTTAAGTCAGGAGATGAGACGGTGGCCGTAGCATCAGGTGTGGCAGGCACCCCCATCGCCCTGAATATCTCTGATCCCAGGCTCTGGAGTCCTGATGATCCTTTCCTCTATGATCTCACAGTCAGACTGATAACAGGAGGCATAGTGACCGATGGTGTCAGTTCATATGCAGGCATGCGCAAGATCTCACTTGGTGTCACCGAAGATGGCTTCACGCGCATCATGCTCAACAACGGATTTGTATGGCAGAACGGTCCGCTTGACCAGGGCTTCTGGCCCGACGGCCTATACACTCCTCCTTCTGACGAGGCAATGCGATACGATATTGAGATGCTGAAGAAGATGGGGTTCAACATGATGAGAAAGCACGTCAAGGTGGAGAACCGGAGATTTTATTACCATACTGACCGTATGGGGATGCTCGTATGGCAGGATATGCCCAGCGGTGATGAATATGTCTGGGGAGATAAGCCTGATATAACAAAAAGCGCCTCCGACTCAGCCATGTTCATGACAGAACTGTCAAGAATGATTGACACCAGGTTCAATTACCCGTCAATAGTCATGTGGGTCATCTATAATGAGGGATGGGGTCAGTACAACACGGCGGCAGTGACTGACTATGTCATGAAATCCGATACTACAAGGCTGATCAACAGCGCCTCCGGATGGACTGACCGCGGGACTGGTCATGTGCTTGACGTGCATCACTACCCGGAGCCTGTGGCTCCGACTGCCGAAAAGGAGAGAGCCATAGTGCTGGGTGAGTTCGGCGGACTGGGACTGCCGATACAGGGACACACCTGGGAGCAGAAGAACTGGGGTTATGAGAAGATGAGTGACAGCACCGGCCTTCTCAGAAAATATGAGGAGTTCTACTCAGTTGTCAGGCAAATGGTGGCTGAGCAAGGCCTCAGCGCTTCAGTCTACACGCAGACCACCGATGTGGAAACCGAGACCAACGGGCTCATGACCTATGACCGCAAGGTTGACAAGATGGGCTTTGAAAACGTGCGGAAGGCGATGGCCAGTCCACAGTCCACAGTCGGCAATCCACAGTCGGCAGTCGATAGTCAGTAACATATTGATTGACTGAAGACTGGGACTGAAGACTGAAGACTGGAGACTGAAGACTAATCAGACGATCAATCTGCTCTTAAATGGCAGGAAGGTCATGAAGTCAGCGTGGTGAACTATATATGCCTCGGTGGTGCGTTTTACCAGGTCACCCTCGTGAGCATGGGCTGCGATTATATGACAGACCTCAGGCGGCACACCGCACTCTTCTGCAAGGCTTACGCCTGAGAAGGGATGCCTGAGATACTGGCCATATTTGCCCTGGACAGCCTTACCCTGTGCATCCAGCTCATATTCAAGCATCTTACCAACATCGGCAAGAATTGCTCCTGCAATCAGGACATCCATATTCACAGGCAGTTCATTGCTGAAGAAGCTCGTTCATCTTTTCACCGGCCTCCCTGGCAACATGAACCACGCATCTTTTATGAGTCCATGAAACTCACCTTCAGATCAGGTCCGCAGAGCAGGGTAAAGGGAATCCTGTTGAGGTCATCAGCTGTCAGGACACTTCTTTCAAGCGCCACTCTCCCAGGTGTGCGCAGTCTTCTCCCTGAGGTCGCTGATCACTGATCCATTCAAGCTCGGGCCACAGTTTTTTTATCTCTTCGGTCATGGCAGAGCTATTTTAGTTTTGCAATTATGGCATCAGTCATCTGACTATGGTTGAGGCTGCTCCCATGTCAATCACCTCCTGTTTGCCGGTACATCTTCATCATGTCATAGGTTCTGTCACCTTTCCCTCCTCAATCACTTCGGCAATTGCCCTGCGTATGCGGGAGGCTGTCTGCTTCTCGTCTATATAGTCAAGCATCATGCATGCTGACTCAATCATTGCAACAGGATTCACAATGGGAACACTCGTAACCTGCATATTTGGGTGCTGAACCATGCGTTGGCTCAAATACGGCAATACCATCTTCCGAGAACTGGGCGCTGCAGGCAAATCCAAGGCCGCCTATCAGTCCGGCAAAGGCATCAGAGACGATATCACCGAACATATTTCCGGCGACTATAACACCATAATCCTCAGGGTTCTTTGTGAGCCACATCATCTGTGCATCTATATTGGTATTCCAGAGCTGGATTGCACGGAAAATCGTTCTTCTGCATCTCCTTGGCTATCTTCCACATGAGCCCTGATGTCTCGCGGATGACATTTGGTTTTTCGCATACGGTCACCGACTTGTATCCGAACTTCACTGGCATGCTCAAATGCTGCCCTGACAATACGTTCAGTGTATTTCCTGGTAAAGATCCTGGTTGAGATAGCCAGTTCCTCTTTCGGGCACCATCCGAAATTTTCACGGAACTTCGGATGAGTCATCAGGGCATCATAAACCTGCTGGGGCGGGTTTGACCATTCAACTCCTCCGTAAAGGCCTTCAGTATTCTGCCTGAATATCACCACATCAACCATTGGTTCTTCCGGATTGCCCTCCTTTCCTCGCCTGATGAAATTGAGGGGGTTGCCCTTGTAGCTGCAGCATGGTCTTACGCAGATATCAAGTCCGAAGTGCTGCCTGAGGCCAACAATCGGGCTGCTGTAGGTAAATCCCTTGCCCTGCAGGGCGGGTGACAGTTCGGCGGCAGCATCATCCTTGGGTTTGGATGTTATTGCTCCAAAGAGAGCAATCTTATGTTCGGCAATCAGGTCAATGGTACGCTGCGGCAGAGGATTGCCCTCATTGCACCAGAAGTCCCATCCGATATCACCGTAAACATAATCAGCCTCAAATCCTGCTGCATCGAGGACGCGTAATGGCCTGCTTCAAGAACCACGGCACCTATGCCGTCGCCCGGTAGTGCCACAATTGTACGTTTAGTCATAATTTTACCTGTATTACTGTGTTTTTCGTTCGCCGTAAAAATATAGTTTTTATTGTGTTAAAAAAAAGAGTTTCAACAGGTAAAATTCATGACTGTTGCGATGGAAAAAAACTATATTTGCCGCTTAACCTATATATCACATTTTTAATTCAATAATAGAATGGGCGAATTGGGGGATATAAAACCAAGGAGGGTATGGAGTTACTTCGAGGATATCTGCAGGATACCCAGGTTATCCAAGAATGAGGGGCGTATCAGGGAATACCTGCTTGATTTTGCGCGAGGTCATAATCTTGAGGCCAGTGAAGACAGTGTAGGGAATATACTTATAACGAGGGAGGCTGATTCCGGTAAGGAGAAGGTAAGCACAGTTGTTTTGCAGAGCCATCTTGACATGGTTGGTGAGAAGAATGCCTCACATCCGCATAACTGGGATACAGATCCTATTATCCCTGTCATCGACGGCAAGTGGGTCAGTGCCAGCGGTACGACCCTGGGTGCGGATGACGGGATTGGCATAGCTGCGCAGATGGCGGTACTGACTGATCCATACCTGCAGTGCGGCCGCATCGAATGCCTCTTCACCGTTGATGAGGAGTCGGGGATGACGGGAGCGATAAACCTGAAGCCCGACTTTTTCACCGGGCGCATACTGCTGAATCTTGACTCTGAAGACGAGGGTATCCTGTTCATAGGATGTGCCGGAGGCATTGACACACAGGCAATACTACCCTATACGCCGGCAAAAGTAACCGCAGGCTACAGGGCAATGAACATCTCCGTCACCGGTCTTCACGGGGGTCATTCAGGGGATGAGATACACAAGGGATACGGCAACTCGATAAAGATCATTTCCAGGCTGATGCAGGATCTTGAGAAGAAGTACGGCATACTCATCAGCAACTTCAGCGGAGGCAATCTCCGCAACGCCATTCCCAGAGAGGCTTTTGTGACCGTCACTTTCAATCCGGCCCATGAGGAGCAGATCCTTGCCGACACTGCCTCCTACAATCTGCTCGTCAGGGATGAGTTCGGCACTCTTGAGCCTGACCTTAAAGTGTCTGCTACTCCGGCCGACCTGCCGGAGACCGTCATTGATCCGACAACCCAGCACCGTCTTCTCGGGGCGCTGAGCATAGTGCCTCACGGTGTGCTCGGGTGGTCAAAGGAGATACCTGACCTCGTTGAGACATCGAGCAACCTGGCTACTATACGGCTTACCGGTGATAACACCCTGCATGTAGTCACAACTCAGAGAAGCTCGTCGGATGAGGAAAAGAACTATGCAGCCATGAAAGCCGAGGCAAGCTTTGACCTTGCCGGTGCGAAGGTCACCCATTCAGACGGCTACCCGGGATGGAAGCCGAACATGAACTCAGCGATACTAGGGCTGATGATAGACTCATACCGCAAGCTCTTTGGCAAGGTGCCACAGGTAAAGGCAATTCATGCAGGGCTTGAATGCGGACTTATCCTTGAAAAATACAGGGGAATTGACATGATATCCTTCGGGCCCACCATCAGGGGAGCGCATACACCTGAGGAGAGGATAGAGATAGAGACGGTCCAGATGTTCTGGGATCTGCTCATCGATGTGCTGAGACACATCCCTGAAGAAGATTCCTAATCGTACTCTTCGAACTCATCGGGAGGGGCACCGCAGACAGGGCATGACCATCTGGGAGGAAGGTCATCAAAAGCGGTCCCGGGCTCAACATCGTTGTTCGGATCGCCCGCAGCGGGGTCATAAATATACCCGCAGACAGGGCACCTGTATCTCTTCATCTCAAAAAGTATTTAGGTTTATCTTTTTACTTTATGAACTGCATCTATCACTGTGCCGTCAACCCACTTGATTGCCGCCACGACCCTCTCATCAAAGGCTGCTTTTTCCGGTTTTCCGCAGATCTTTTCAGCAATCTCCTTCAGCTCGTCTATCGTCACCAGCGGTAGTCCCTTGCCCCTGACAGAGTCTAACAGGTCCTGCCTGCGCGGGTTGATGGCAATACCCCTCTCGGTGATGATCACGTCAATTAGTTCACCTGGTCCGCACAGTGTGGTCACCCTGTCAACAATCACCGGAATCCTGTCGCGGAAGAGTGGAACGGGGATGATGACATTCCGGGCATGGAGGCAGTTCTGCCACCCTCCTATCCCGTGAAGGAGAAGTCCGTCAGAGTGCGTCACCACGTTGCCGTTGAAGCCGGTATCGACCTCTGTCGCTCCAAGAATCATTATATCCATCATCGTGGTCAGGTTCCCCTTCGAATGATAGTTGTATGCGTTGAAGACGGAGTAAGGTATATGGTTCAGGTTCTTCTCAACCGATTCTAACGGCATCAAGGTCAAAGGCCTGCGCATCGAGTATATACCCCATCTGTCCCTCTTCCAGCATCTGCACCATATATTTGGTGCTGCCTCCGAAGCCGAAGCTGCATTTCCATCCCTTTTTCCTGAGCATCTCGTGCACGAAGACCGCAATGGCGAGGCTGGTGCCTCCGGCTCCTGCCTGCATGGTCACGCCGTTGCGCAGCAAGCCTGACTTTTCGAGAAATGATGCCGTCAGCTCTGCAATAAGCAGTCTGTCAGGACTCTTGGTTACCTGTGTTGAGCCGGAGACTATCTTTTCAGGGATACCGATCTTCTCAACCACCACCACACAGTCGACGTAATTGCCCTCTATCTCCATGGGGAAGCATGGCAGGTCAACAAGATTATCGGTTACAATGATCACCTTGTCGGCATACATGTAATCGGCCTTGGCATATCCCAGCACTCCCGTGGCCGAGGGACCTCCTGTTCCCCTGGCGTTGCCGAAGGCATCGGCAGCCGGGGCTGCCAGCACGGCAATGTCTATCTTCACTTCGCCGTCCTGTATAGCCTGAACCCTTCCTCCGTGCGATCTGAGCACAGCCATTCCCTTCATTCTGCCTTCCGAGACAAACATCCCGAGAGGGCCGTTCATGCTTCCTTCAATACGGTTTATGGTCCCGTTTTCAAGGTATTCTATCACCGGGTCATTGCATGGGAAAGATGCTGACGGGAGCCACACAAGATCCTTTATACCCTTTTCGGAGGCTATCCGGAAGATCTGGTTGCTTACCAGGTCGCCGTCGCGAAGGTGATGATGGGTTGATATGGTCATACCGTCCTTGAGGCCGCAGCGTTCAAGAGCCTCACTGAGTGAAGAGACCACCTTGTTGTTATCTCCGGGGTAATCGATGCAGGTGGGTATTGGCGGTGCATACTTCCTTCCTTCAGGACGGTGTTTGCCAACACCCTTGAACGGAACGGCTTTGGTGCCGTTTATCTCATCCGGCACCATGCGGCCGGCAGCATTCTTAACCATTTTCATGACCAGGTCTGCATTTATGTTATTGCTTTGCCTCTGTTTCGGCCCAGTTTTCGGGCAGCAGGCCCAGCCTGACGGCCAGGGTTATTGTCTTCTCTGCCCTCGCCACCACCGGCGGGATCAATCATTTTTGTGCCGAGAGCCACCACCCCGAGGCCTTTCTGCAGGGCCTCGCGGAAGGCTAGCCACTATTTTCTTCGCTTTTTCAATCTCGTCAGCCGTTGGAGAAAATCCCTCCCTTATCACGGCTATCTGGCGCGGGTGGATGCATCCCATTCCTTCAAAGCCCATGGCTTTGGAGGTGATCACGTTTTCGAGCAACCCCTCCATGTCACCCACATCTGAGAAGACGGAGTCAATGGGCTGAATGCCGGCGGCTTTGGCTGCCACCACCAGGCGGTTCCTGGCATAAAGTGACTCCTTGCCCTCCTTTGTGCGCTGCACCCCCAGATCAGCAGTGTAATCCTCAAGTCCTATCGCCATGGCCACCACCGAAGTGGAGGCTGTGGCTATGTCATAAGCTCTCTCGACTCCTGCGGCACTCTCAATGATGGGCATCAGGAATACCGCTTCGTCCTGTGCCTCTCTCCTCTTTATATCCCTGATCTTCTCATCTACCTGCCTTACCGTCTCAGCGGTTTCGCACTTAGGGATCAGAACCAGGTGGACATTATGGGGGATCACATATTCCAGATCGTCCAGCCCCCGTTCACCCTGGTTGATACGTACCATACGTTCGGCGCCGTAGAAGTCAACAGCCCGCAGGGCATTTCTCACGAGAATCCGTGCCTCGTCTTTCCTGTCCGGGGCGACGGAATCTTCAAGGTCAAGGATCACTCCGTCAGGAGAATGAAGTCCTGCATTGAGGAACATACCCGGGCTGTTTCCCGGGAGATAGAGCCTTGAAAACCTGAATCTATCACGTGATGATGTGCAACTGTTTTCAGCGATCATGTCCGGGAGGAACGAGGCTTCCGTGCCTGTCAGGGCTCTTGCCGCAGCCTCAACGCGCGCCGCAATGACGAATGGCAGTGCTCCGGAATCATTGATGGTCATCCTTGCGTTCCTTACCCCGAAGAGACCGAGCAGCTCGCGGCATTGCGCTTCAATGGCGTTGCCGTACATGCTTTTGACCTTTGATTTGAGACTCAGTTCGATGCCTCCGCTGTCAGTGAGTTCCAGCCTCACTTCGATATCGGACCTCACTTTAGGTCCGGCGTTTCCTGTCACAGCCTGTTTCATATTCCCTCTGATGGTGAATTATTAACAAACTTAAGTATTTATCCGAGATAACTCAGCAGGATACCTGCTGCAATAGCTGAACCGATTACGCCGGCAACGTTTGGTCCCATGGCATGCATCAGCAGATGGTTCGTCTTGTCAGCTTTGAGTCCTTCAGCCTCTGACACGCGTGCGCTGTCAGGTACTGCCGACACTCCCGAGTTTCCTATGAGCGGGTTGATCTTATTGTCGCCTGACAGGAAGAGGTTCATGCCCTTGGCAAAGAGCACGCCGCAGGTTGTAGCCACGGCAAATGCCGCAGCTCCCAATCCGAAAATAAGCACTGATTCCCTGGTGAGGAAAACGTCGGCCTGTGTGGAAGCACCAACGGTAAGGCCTATCATTATGGTCACGATGTCTATGAGTGAAGTGCGTGCAGTCTCGGCCAGGCGTTTTGTCACACCTGATTCCTTAAGTATGTTTCCGAAAAAGAGCATTCCAAGCAGAGGAAGGGCCCCCGGTGAGATGAAGCATGTGAGAATAAGCCCGAATATCGGGAAGAGTATCTTTTCGGTCTTCGTTACTGCGCGCGGCGGCTTCATGCGTATCAGCCTCTCTTTTTTGCTGGTGAACAGACGCATGATAGGAGGCTGGATCACGGGCACCAGGGCCATGTACGAATAGGCAGCTATGGCTATCGGACCGATCAGGTTCTTGACTGTCGTTCCGTCAGCAAGTAAATTTACCCCGTTAGCAAGTCGTGATGACAGGAATATTGCCGTCGGGCCGTCAGCTCCTCCAATGATGCCTATGGCGCCGGCTTCAGGCATATTGAAACCAAGCAGGAGTGCCCCGATGAATGTTGCAAAGATCCCTACCTGTGCTGCGGCTCCAAGCATCAGCAGCCTCGGGTTGGAGATGAGCGAAGAGAAATCGGTCATAGCACCTATGCCCAGGAATATGAGAGGCGGGTAGATCCCTTTGAGGACCCCGAAATAGAGGTAGTTGAGAACGCTCCCCTGCTGGTAAATTCCTACCTGCAGGTTCATGCCTCCGTCAGTGAAGAAGGGAATGTTCCCGATCAGGATGCCTGTTCCGATAGGTACAAGCAGCAAAGGCTCATACTCATACCTGATTGCCAGGAAGATAAATACCAGTCCGATAACCATCATTATAAGGTGTCCCGAGGTGGCGTTTCTGAAGCCGGTGAAAGCCCAGAATTGTTTGAGTCCATCGAGGAACTTCGGTTCTGCCTCCGCAGGTGCCTGGATGTATTCTACATAGGTGTCTGTAACGGCACCGCTGTCTGCCAGGGCCTGCTGTTTATCCTGTTCTGGTTTTACAAATGCCAGCCATGCAAGTGAGACAATCACCAGCAGGGCAAACATGGTCCATGTTTTTCTTTTTGCCATTACTGGTTGATTACGATTAGCACCTCATCCTGCAGTACCGACTGTCCCGGCGCAATATTTACCGAGGCCACCTTGCCTGTCTTTTCGGTTTTGATCGCGTTTTCCATTTTCATGGTTTCCAGGGTACACAGTGTCTGCCCCGCACTCACATCGTCACCCGGTCTGACCATCACCTGGAGTATCACTCCCGGCAGCGGGGCTCTCACTTCCTCATCCTGGCCCGTGCCGGCACTCTTTTCAGCTGCCGGTTTGGCCTCCTTTACCTCCCTTGCCTGCGGAGGCGGTGTCACCGCTGTCTTGATCTTGGGTATCTCACGCTGCATCTCCACATCGTACACCGTGCCGTTCACCTCTATCTTTGCCATGTTGCCGTCCACATCCAGGACATCAACCTCATACTGGTTACCGTTTATCAGGAATTTGAAACTTTTCATCTCGCAATCGTCTAATTATGATCTTACAGATTTTTCATGTTATACAGTTTGGAGCTCCATGGAGAGTAATTCCTGGAGACACGTTTGATTGTGATCACCCCGCTCTCCACGTCATGGAGCTCATTGAAGTAAGAGTAGAGAGCCATGGCGATGGCGGCATTGACCTCCCCTGACTGTATTGTTTTAACCGTATGGATCTCTGTGGGATCTATTCCCTTTCTGCGGGCGAAACTGCGGAGCCTGAAGTTCAGGATGAAGGTTAGCACATACCTGAAGAAAAGATAAACCAGCAACAGTGAAATGAAGACGATTCCTATTCCCACCACGACTATGGTCCAGGTTATGGGTTCAAGCCCGGCAGCGGGTACTGAAAGTAACAACTGGGATGTCATAATTCAATGTTTAGAGTGGTATGTTGCCGTGTTTCTTCATTGGACCGGGATCCTTCTTTGTCGAGAGTGTTCTGAGAGCCCTTATGACCCTGAACCGTGTGTTGCGCGGTTCGATCACGTCATCGAGGTAGCCGAATTTTGCGGCCTCATAGGGGTTGGCGAACTTCGAGCGGTATTCTTCCTCCTTCCGTGCGACGAATTCCTTGCGTTCAACCGGGTCTTTAATCTCGCTTATCTCCCTTCCGTCGAGGATCTCTATGGCTCCCTGGGGGCCCATCACTGCGATCTCTGCGGTAGGCCATGCATAGTTAAGATCGCCGTGGAGTTGTTTTGATGACATCACGCAATGGGCGCCGCCATATGATTTCCTGAGTGTCACCGTAACTTTCGGCACGTTGGCCTCACCGTAGGCAAACATCAGCTTGGCACCGTGGATTATTATGCCGCCGTACTCCTGCGTTGATCCGGGAAGGAACCCCGGCACATCCACAAAGGTCACGATGGGGATGTTGAAGGCATCGCAGAATCGGATGAAGCGGGCCGCTTTCCTCGATGCCTCGATATCGAGCACCCCCGCAAGCCAGGCCGGCTGGTTGGCTACTATGCCGACAGGCATGCCGTCGAACTTTGCAAAACCAACGACAATGTTCTTTGCATATGCCTCATGCACTTCGGTAAAATCGTGGTAGTCGACCACCCTGGTGATAACGTCCTTGACGTCATATGGCTGGTTGGGGCTTTCCGGTATAATGTCATTCAAGTCATCCTCAAGCCTGTCTATCGGGTCATCGCACTCGGTCTGGGGAGGCTCCTCAAGATTATTCTGGGGCATGAAGCTGAGAAGTTTCCTTATCAGGTCAAGGCCCTCTTTTTCCTCTTCTACAGTGAAGTGTGCCACTCCTGACTTGGTGGCATGGACCGTTGCGCCGCCAAGGTCCTCGATAGAGATATCCTCACCCGTGACAGCCCTGGCCACCTTCGGTCCGGTAACGAACATATAGCTGCTCTTGCGGCTCATCACAATGAAGTCGGTCAGCGCCGGCGAGTAGACGGCACCTCCTGCGCAGGGGCCGAAGATGGCGGAGATCTGGGGTATCACACCTGAAGCGAGAATGTTGCGCTCGAAGATCTCGGCATATCCTGCCAGGCTTCTTACACCCTCCTGTATCCTGGCGCCGCCGGAGTCGTTGATGCCTATGACCGGGGCGCCAACCTGCATCGCCTGATCCATGATCTTGCATATCTTCTGTGCAAATGTCTCCGAAAGCGAGCCACCGAAGACGGTAAAATCCTGCGCAAAGACATAAACCACCCTGCCGTCAATAGTGCCATGCCCGGTAATCACACCGTCAGAGAGATACTTCTTGTCGGCCAGCCCGAAGTCTTCGGTACGGTGCGTGACAAACATGTCATACTCCTCGAAGCTGCCTTCGTCAAGGAGCATGGTTATGCGCTCTCTGGCGGTCAGTTTTCCCTTGGAGTGCTGATCATCAATGCGTTTATCACCTCCGCCCTTTCGCGCTTTATCCCTGTAATCAAGGAGTTGCTTGATTCTTTCCTGACTGTTCATCGGATCTTTTTATTTGTTGTTTTGTCTATTCTTATCTTCACATAACTCCGTGAGCACACCCAGAGTGGATTTCGGATGCAGGAAGGCGATGCTCAGTCCTTCCGCACCTTGCCGTGGCACCGTATCAATCAGCTTTATCCCTGCGGCTTCAGCCTCGCGGAGCCTCTCTTCGATGTTTTCGACAGCAAACGCAATATGATGTATACCCTCTCCCCTCTTTTCCAGGAATTTGCCTATGGGACCTTCAGGGTCCGTTGATTCAAGAAGCTCTATCTTGGTCTGGCCAATCATGAAAAAGGCGGTCTTAACCTTCTGATCGGCAACCTCCTCAATGTTGTAACATCTGAGGCCCAGGACCCTTTCATAAAACGGGATCGCATCGGCAATCGAATTGACAGCAATTCCAATGTGCTCAATATGTGTGGGTTTCATATAAAACCAGTTTTAAGATTCGCAAAAAAAAGATAGCGCAAATTAATGGAATTAACCGCTGCCTTACAGGACAATTATCATGTTTTTCGAATTTATTGAACCGCTGTTCAAACCAATAACCTGGAGGGTTCAGCGCTGGCGGTAAATGGGTTCAGAAGGGGAACTATTCAGAAGGGGGACTTTTCAGAAGGGGAAATCTACCGGAGCGGCATCAAGCTCTTCTGTCTCGGGTTTAAGAGCCGCTTCATGGATGGGGTTTCCGTCGACGAAGATCGCCTTGTATGGCTTGGTCGGACACGCATATTCACATGCTCCGCATCCGACGCAGATATCGTCCTTCACCTCCGGGATAAGCAATTTACCTTCAAAGGGGACCATATGGCACGCTTTAGTCGGGCAGTGTTCCGAGCAGGCACCGCAGGCTGTCTTTTCAGTCTGGACAATGCAGTTATCCTTAATGAAGACAGCCTTGCCTATCTGGGTCAGTTTCTTGGCCTCTATCATCAGCGGCATTATTGCTCCTGTGGGGCACACATCGGTACAGCGGTTGCAGTCAAAGTTGCAGAATCCCCTGTGAAAATCCATCCTGGGCTGCATGATGCCGGCAAAGCCATACTCATTGACGGAGGGCTGGATGACATGTGTGGGGCATGCTGTTACGCAGAGGGTACAGGCAGTGCATCTTGACGTAAACGAAGCAAGACCTGTCGAACCGGGAGGCGACACAGGATAAAGCCGGTCCTCCTTCACCGTTGAATCTTTTGTGGGGGAAGGGGTGGTGGTCTGTGCGCGTACAATCTGTGATCCTCCTGCTATCATTATAAGCGATCCGGTTATGAAATTACGCCTCGAGGCATCAGTCGTGTCCTTCTCAATGCTTTTACGCTTCAGCCTGACGAGACCGTATGACATACCATTCTCCTTGCAGGAGTCAATGCAGTTGAAACAGTTAACACACCGGCTTAAATCAACATGCTTGTTCAGGAAGTCTATGCACGATGACTTGCATGCCATGGAGCACCTGCCGCAGCGTGTGCATTTCTCCTCTTCAAACCTGACCCTGAACAGTGAAAATTTGCTCAGAAGGCCAAGCAGTGTTCCCACAGGGCAGACGGTGTTACAATAGAGCCTGCCGTACCTGAATGCCAGGAACCCAATGAGCAGCAGGAAGGCAGACGGTATGATGTAAACTGCGAGCTCATAAGCCTTGATGTCAACCCGGTAAACTGCGTATATGTCAAATTTTCCCAGCAATGAAGCAAGCAGGTTATTGATAAACAGAACTGCCGGCTGTGCAAAATAGGTCATGAACCTGCCAAAGGTGCTGTACGGATCAAGGATAGTAAGGACATATACTCCTCCCAGAAACAATATTCCTGCAGTAAGTACCAGGATGAAATAGCGCAGTATCGTATATGGCTTCTTGTATCCGTACCTGCGGAAGCGTCTCTTGAACAGGCCTCCGACACGGCTTATGGCATCCTGGAGGATGCCCAGAGGACAGAGGAAGCTGCAGTAAGTTCTGCCGGTAAGAAGTGTCAGGACAATCACCACAATGAAGCCCGTGGCAGTAGCCACTCCGGCAATAAAGAATTTAAGAAGCGAAGGTGCGAACTGCAGGTAGAGGATCGGGCCGAAGGCCTTTTCCCCAAGTATACCTCTGAAGTCAATAAACAGGAATGTAAACAGCAGAAGGACAAAGGCGGAAAATACAGTACGTATGTGTTTAAGTGCCGACGACTTCATGAACACCTACATTTTCATCCTGTGGATATTCATTGTTGCCAGGTCCATCTTACCTATGCCCATGGCAGCTGCCAGGGCTATGTGTTCAATTGTATCAGGTTCCTTCCCCATCATCTTTGCCCCTGCGGCATCAATGGCCACCCAATCGGTCGAAATCATCAGAGACTTCATATTCGACAGGTCTTCCTTCGAGACCCCCCGGGGGCCATTGCGCATCATCACATTATATGCATCCATGACATTGAGTGAAGGCTTCTTCGGGTAGAGAGCATAATCAGCTATGCACTGGTTAAGATTGTTACTGTGCCAGTAACCCCGGTCCCATACCACACCCATCATGTTCTTGAGAGCGCCGGTCATCCTTGCGGAGCTGTGGTTCTTAAGCACCGGAACATTGATGAAGACATCACTGCTGAGCACAAGTTCATGCACCTTGGTCTTGGTGAGTATCTTGCCGTTGGGGATGGTCACCTCCTGGTAATAGCTCTCGGAATGGCCGGGGACCATCTTTCCACCGGCATCCTTGACAGCCTGTTCAATTCCGGAGTTCTTATAGCACTTGATCCAGTTATCGCATGTATTGTCGAATACATAGACCTCTTTTGCCCCGGCCCTGAAGCAGTGCTCTATTATCCGTTTTATAAGTGCTGGATGGGTGTTGGCTCCCTTTTCGGGAACGACATCCCATCCTATATTTGGTTTGACAAGTACTTTTTGTCCCTTACCGACGAATGTTCCCATTCCTCCGAGTGCCTGAATGCCCATGTCAAACATGGCAGCAGGCTCGCCACCCATGACAGCGACAAGATCATAATCAGCCCCTGCCGGAAGAGGCTTGCCGGCCAGTACCTTCTCATAACGTCCAAAACTGAGTAAAGCTCCTGCTGCCAGTCCGGCACCTGCCGAACTGCGTATAAAATTTCGTCTTTTCATTCCCTTCAATCTCTAATATTACCCCAAAATGAGAAGATGCAAAGTAAACATTTTTTTTAATATATCGCCACCGTATTCTTATATTAGCGGCCTGATCAGGCGGTCTTCCGCAGTAGTGCAAGGAGATCAATAACTGTTAAAAAAACTAAATGAAAATGAAAATTGTGTACTACGACTGTTTTTCAGGGATCAGCGGTGACATGAACCTTGGGGCTATGATAGACCTTGGAGTAAGTCGTGAAACCCTGGTCAGCGGACTGGAGAAATTGAATATCGGGGGTTGGAGGCTTGATATCACAAACGATCAGAGGCACGGGATTACCGGCACCAGGGTCACAGTATTTACTGGTGAGGGGGAAAGCGCTGACCATAGCCATTTGCACGGTCACGGACAGGGCCATGAACCTGCACACGACCATGACCATGACAATGCACACAACCATGAAAATGAACCTGTCCATAAACATGAGAATGGCCCTGACAACGGGCATGATAATCGTCACGGCCGCCGCAACCTGTCTGACATAAGGAAAATATTAAAGGGAAGCTCCCTCTCCGACAAGGTCACTGATCTGGCAATACAGATATTCACACTGATAGCCGAAGCGGAGGCAGCCGTTCATGACAAGCCGGTAGATGAGATCCATTTCCATGAGGTTGGCGCCATCGATTCCATAATTGATATTGTCGGTTCTGCCATCTGCTATGATGCTCTGGGTGTTGACAGGGTTTATGTCTCAACCGTTGAGCTGGGCAGTGGCATGGTCAGGTGTGAACATGGCCTGCTGCCCGTCCCGGCGCCGGCCACAGCCCGTATCATAGCCGGTTTCCCCGTGCACACCGGCGGGGTCAGCTTTGAAGCCACCACGCCTACGGGAGCCGCAATCATTGCTGCGCTGGCCAGGCCTCTGCCGCCAGGGATAAAGTTCTCCATCATCCGTACAGGCTATGGGATAGGGCAGAAGAATAATCCCGCACGACCGAATATTCTAAGGGTCTTTCTGGCCGAAACAGAGCCTGAAGAAGAGAATGGTCACCAGGCTTTGCTGGTTGAGTGCAATATAGATGACATGAATCCGGAGTTGTCGGACTACATATCGGCGAGGCTCTTTTCTGCCGGGGCCGGTGATGTATGGTTCACCCCGGTGATAATGAAAAAGGGGCGGCCTGCTTTCACCATCAGTGTCATCTGCGAGGAAGAGCATAAAAATGCGGTAAGGGAGATTCTCTTCACCGAGTCGACCACGATCGGACTGAGGGTGACGCCCTTCAGCAAGGAGACCCTGCACCGCGAGTTTGAGGAGATTGAGACGCGCTTCGGTAAGGTCGTCATCAAGAAATCATACTATAAAGACCGACTGGTATCGGTCAAGCCTGAGGCCGACAGGTGCGCAGCCATCGCGAGGGAGACCGGGCTGCCCATGAAGCAGGTGATGCACGAGATAACTGCACAGGCACTGCAATCATCATGAGACCAGCAGACAAGACAAACAGCCTGACGGCCATTATGTCCGATGCAGGGTCAGCAGTGATAGCTCTCTCGGGAGGCACTGACAGTACCTACCTGGCCAGTTTTGCCGCAGGGATCAAAGGGCTGAGGGTGATGGCCGTGACGGTCACCACTCCCTATATGTTCTCGTCCGAGATACGTGACGCCGTATCGTTCTGCAAGAGTGCAGGCATGAAACACATGGAGATTAGTATGGCTATGCCCAGAACTGTTGTCTCCAATCCACCCGAGAGGTGCTACCTCTGCAAGAGGGAGGTGATGAAGGCTGTAACCGATGCAGCCAGGGAAAGAGGATATGCATATGTTTTTGACGGCACCAATGCAGATGACCTCCTCGACTACCGTCCCGGCATGAAGGCGCTCAGGGAATTTGGCATCCGGAGTCCTCTTGCGGAGGCGGGGCTGACCAAGAGTGAGATCAGGGAGCTGGCCAGGGAAGCGGGCCTCGATATCAGCGACAAACCATCGAACACATGTCTTCTCACACGGTTCCCTCATGACACATCAATAACGGAGGAGAACCTGCGCAGGGCAGAGGAGGCTGAGCGTATTACAGCGGAAATAGGATTTGCCGGGGCACGCGTAAGGATCCATGGAGAGCTGGTGCGCATCGAGCTCAGGCGTGATCAGTTTGCCATAATAATGAATGATGATATCAGGGAAGTGCTGACTTCCGCCATCAAAAAACTGGGATACAAATATATTACAATAGATGCTGAGGGTTACCGCAGCGGCAGCATGAACAAAAAAATATAGGATTATGAATGCAAGTGAGCTTGAGAATATACTTAAATCGATCAGAAACGGATCTGTGAGTGTGGATGAAGCGATGGAGAAGCTGCGTGACTTTCCATACACCGATCTTGGCTTTGCACGTATAGACCACCACCGTGAGCTCCGGACCGGCTACCCTGAGATTGTCTACTGCGCCGGCAAGACTGACGAACAGGTAAGGGCCATTTTCGGGGCGATGGAGAGTCACGGCAATGATATAATCGGCACCAGGGCGGGGAGGGAGATGTTCGAATACATCAGCCCGTTCTTCCCGGATGCAGTCTATTTCGAAATTGCCCGCATAATCAGCATCAGGAGAAAGGAGATTGTTCCTCCGCCGTCAAAAATAGCGGTCATATCAGCCGGCACCTCCGACATGGCGGTGGCAGAAGAGGCTGCCGTCACTGCCGAGCTGCTGGGGAACAGTGTTGTAAGGATCTATGATGCAGGGGTGGCAGGGATTCACAGGCTGGTTGACAAGCTGCCTGAGATACGCGGGTGCAGGGTAGCGGTTGTCATTGCAGGTATGGAAGGGGCCCTTGCAAGCGTTGTGGGAGGACTGGTGAATATGCCGGTCATAGCCGTGCCCACCAGCGTAGGATACGGTGCCTCCTTCGGTGGCCTCTCGGCACTTCTCGCAATGCTCACGAGCTGTGCCGCAGGGGTGACGGTTGTGAATATTGACAACGGATTCGGAGCCGGATTCTCAGCCAGCAGGATAAACAGGCTATAGAAGACCATGAGCGGGGAGGTGCTTCTTTCGACGGCCTACTTTCCTCCGGCTGAATACTTCAGCCTGGTTGCCGGTGCCCGTAAAGTCATCATCGAAAAACATGAGAATTACCTCAAGCAGACCTACCGCAACAGGTGCGTAATACTGGGCGCCAACGGTCCTCTGGCACTGATCGTGCCGGTGATGCGGGGCTCGTTTCACAAGACGGCGCTGAGCGATCTGAAGATTGACAACGGAAGGAGATGGAGAGAGCTGCACCTCAGGGGGATCAGATCGGCATATGCCGCCGCACCTTTTTTCGAGTACTATTACGATGCCATCAGCCAGGTCATTAACAGGCCTTTCACTTTTCTGCTTGATCTCAATACTGAGGCATTGACAGCGGTCTGCGAAGCAGCAGGACTCTCAGCGGAAATATCCTTCAGCGGTGAATTCATCCCTGCCGGAATCCTTAAAGAAGATTACAGGTACTCAATATCACCAAAGAGACCACCGGATGCCGGCGGGTATTCGCTGATACCATATACGCAGGTTTTCAGCGATAAGTTTGGTTTTACAGGGCGGTTGAGCATCATTGACATGCTGCTGAATAACGGACCAGGGACCGGAGCATTGCTGCAGGGGTCCCTGGATACTGAAAATAGTTAACCAACTATCAGAATTTCAGTCCAACCGTTAAAGAGAGGTACTTGTCTTTTGTACTCAGGTATGCAGGATCGCTACTGTAGAGGGGAGCGCTCCGCGGGTCATCAGGGTACATCATATACGACTCGTAACTGTTCATCCAGACCATTGCCATGTCTACATAGAACTTATTCTGCCTGTAACCGATTCCGGCGCTGAAGCCGTTGGAATCGGATTCCTCGTTGAGGGTTCCTGAATTGAATGCTGAGCCGTAATAGCTGTATCCTCCGCGGAGATAAAGACTGCCCAGGCGTACCTCTGCTCCCAGTCTCAGGTTACCGCTGCTTCCCAGTTCAGATGAGACATCCTCGTTTTCATCATTGAAATCGTAACCGTCTTCACCCCTGCTCAACCTGGCTGAGGCATAGTCAATGAACTCGTAATCGGCGCTGATCATGGCTATGCTACCCACCTGGTACGCAATTCCGGCATTGATATGGTAAGGGGTGGTTATTCGGTAGCGGTAGCTCATGTCGTCCTGGCTGATGGCAGGGTTAACGTCGTCACCCGGATCATTCGGCGTATCATAGTCGAGCTTCGCGGTGAGACTGTTATAGAATACCTCCTCTACAGTGTAGATAGTAGGCGTAGTGAAGCTGAACCCGATGCGAAGCGATTCTATGGGCCTGGCAATTGCGCCAATCTTGAAATTCCAGCCTGAACCGATGGCGTTGAAGTGATCAGTATAGACAAAATTGACGAAATCAAATACATTCTGTGCCTCATCCACCTCTGTGTGAACATAGTGGCCGGTATAGGAGATGCTTGTGATTCCGAAGCCTGCACCCAGGTAAAGTTTGTCATTGATATTTGCACCCAGTGTAATGTTATGTTCGTTGCTGAAGCCTGCATTGTCGATTGTTCTCTTCACCTGCTGGCCATATGCCGGGTCTGTCTCTCCGTAGTATGAAAATATTGAAGCATACTGGTCGAGGTAAGCCGGGAGGGTATCGATAAGGTAAGCCTCATAAGCCATCCACGCAGCGCCGTCAAGCTCCCCGGTTCTGTATCCGTCAGCCTGAAGAGCCCAGAAGTCAGCCATGGAGCCGTTCTCACTGATGCCATCTATCACAGAATGACGGTAGTAGTTGTTTGTCCTGTTAAATGAATAGGCAAAACTAAGGTTTGACAAGCCGGAACCATTGCCGGTGCCGAAAGATGAAACCAATCCAATCTGTCCAAGTGTCAGTCCCGAGTAGCTGTCATCACTGTTGAACCCGTTATAGTCTGTATTCAGGTTCCTGAAGAAGACCACGGGAGTGACACTGAATTCCGTTGAGCGGAATACGCCGGCGGCGGCAGGGTTCAGTGCAATAGCCGAGATATCGCCGCCGAGTGCGGTGAAAGCGCCACCCATTGCGTTAAACCTGGCAGTGCCCTGGTAGAAGATCTTTGAGTATCTAACTACATCATCCAGGTTCTGTCCGCTGACCCGTACCGGGAGCATCAGAACTGTTGCGGCTACAAGTATTATTATTTTTTTCATTTGTATGTTAAATTTTTAATTCATTGGTCGAATGGAACTTGCATGAAATTTAAGATTCAAGTCGTTTTATGAGATATTGGTCATGCAAGTTTCATTTTCTGTTTCTTTTTAGATATAAAATCCCTTCTGCTCCTGCTTAATACGGAACATATACACTAGTTATCAGAATGTTATATTATCTCCTTCTGCCGCCTGAAGATGAGGAGGAAGAGGATGATGAGGAGGATGAGGAAGACGATGATGAGGATGACCCTGAGCTATAGCTGCTGCCCGATGATGATGAGCTTCCTGAGTTGTAGCTGCTGCTTCTGCCTCCGGAGTACGATGATGATGAACCGCTGCTGCTCCTGTTGTAACTTGGCGATGAGCTGCTGCGTGACGGAGCCGTGTACTGTACAGAAGGTGACGATGACTTTGAGGGTGAATATCCTGATGTGCTGCGAGCAGGTGCGGGTGTGCTCCTGTTGTAAACCGGACTTGTGCTCTGCACCGTTCCGCTGCTGCGGGTGGTATTGTAAGAAGGCCTTGAGCTTACCCTCGGGTTGTCATAGCTCGGTGTGTAAGTTCTTTCAGTAGTCTGGTACTGCGGTCTGTTCACACTCTGGGTTTGGGTCTGTGTTCTGGCCGGCGACTGATACTGAGTCTGAGACTGGGTCCTGGTCTGAGACTGGGTCTCAGGCCTGATAGTTGACTGGGTTCTCGTCTGCGTCTGTGTCTGTACAGTATTTCCTGCTGCATCACGGCGGGTATATTCAGGCCGAGAAATTGTACCTGCACCGGTTGATCCAGCCTTGGTGTATGTTCCTGGCTCCTGTGCAGTCCTGCGGGTTCCGGTGGCTGTGGTTCCTGCCGGAGTTCTTGTATCGGTTGATGTACCGGGGGTCCTCCTGCTGCTCAGAGTGCCCGAAGGGGCATATCCTGACTTGCTCCTGGTGTCTGAGGCAGTGTATGCTCCCCTTGACATTGTGCTGTAGCCACCCCTGCGTCCGACAGTTCTCTGGTTTTCATAGCTACTGTAGTAATTGGAATACATGTAACTCGAATACCAGGGATTGAAACTGTTGTACCCGTAGTAGCTGTAATAAGGATATCGGCCCCAATATGAAGAGTAGGGGCTGTAATATGACCAGGGGGAGTACCAGTCTGACAAGAAGGGATCATAACCCCATGAGTAAGGGTATCCGTACGATCCCCAGTAGCCGTATCCGAAGCCGAGTCTGGCCGAGAAAGGCGAAAAATAGAACGGGTCTCTCCAGTAAGGGTAGAAATAATCATCATTGAAGAGGTATATTCTTTCGGCTGCGCTGGAGCCATAGTAGTTGTTTACCACTGTTGTCCCGGCATCAGCATTGTATGCCATGTATTCATTATCAGGAATATACTCATCAGCGATGAGCGTATCAGCAGCAAAGATGTTGTCATAGTAAATCTGGTCACCTACTGCGGCCTGTACAGGGCTCTGTGCTGTAGTAACCGGTTGTTCTGACGGCCTGTAGTACAGGTCGTCATTGGAAGTGCCGGTAAAGTTCAGTGATGTGCATGAACTTGCTGTCACAAATATTGCCGGAATTATGTACCAAAACTTTTTCATTTTACCCTCCTGTAATTATCTAACTCAAAATTATACAAATTTCGTACCAATTATACGTGGAGGGCGCACAATTATCGTCTTCCTGGAGGCGGAGTGGTTGTTTTCTTCGATTCTTTGGCAGGAGTTGTTGCCTCTGAGGACTTTCCGCTACTCTTTTCTCTTTTTTGCTTAGCCGAGGTTTCTGTGGGTGTTTTGGATCCGGAAGTACTTCCCTGGCGCATGACCGTCTCGCGACGCTGCGATGTGGTTCTCACAGAACCCTGTGTCTTCTGAGACTGGGTACCGCCTGCCGGTGCCCGGTCTGCAGAGGTCTGCCGGCTTCCGCTGCTGCTTGTGGCATTGCCCTGCTCCCTGCCCGGATCGGTGCGGTCACTGACATTCGGGTTATTGGTACGGGGCAGGCCGTTGTCTCCGGGTTCGGGGGGATCGGCAACGCCCCTCCTGTGCTGTCCCATGCGGAGACCATTGTTGCTCTTGTCCTTTTCACCGGCCGTCTCTCCGGTGCCCGTAATACCGCCCTGGCTATCAGTCTTAGTGTTACCCCGGCTACCTGATTGAGATGTACTGCGTGCGCCGGTCTGAGCGCTGCTCCTGGTTCCGGTCTGAGCGCTGCTCCTGGTTCCGGTTCGTGTACCGGACTGGGTGCCGGTCTGCGTGCCGGTGCTGCCGGAAGAGGCCGGGGCTGTTCCTGCAGAAGAACTCCTGCCTCCGGTTGCTGTGTATCCCAACCTGCGCCCGGAAGTGGAAGGGTTAGCAGGATTATACCCTGCTGTGCTGCCCTGGTAGCTATTCCTCTTTTCTGCCCCGTAATAGTAGTTATAGGTGTTGTTGTTGATCACTGTCAGGGGTCGTGAGTAGTTCCCATAGCGGTGACTGTTCCAGCTACTGTATGCAACCGGATAATGGTAGTGCGGCCTGCCGAGGTAGAAGTTCACACTGTAGCTGTTGCCGTGAGCATACCATGAACTCCACCCGTAACCAATCCTGGAGCTGTAACCCCACCACGGTTCATATCCCCACCAGTAAGAGCCTCCGAATCCGCTGGTCCATGAATACCTGGAGACATTACCTCCATAGTAGTACCAGTCGTCATAGATTGACACACCCCATGTGTATGGCGTGTATCTGTACCAGTAGACCTCGGTGTACATGGGAGAGTAGAAGTCGAAAGTCACGTAGGAGGTGTGAAACCGCTTTAATCTGGAGGTGTATTCATATCCGCCCTGCAGGTAATAGTTGTTCACAATTAACTGCTGGCTGCCATTGGCTGATCCCGTTCCTGCCCCCGATGGGTCCCGGTCCGCCGCAGCGGTCATCGTTGCCATGGCTGCAGCTGCTATCGTCGCGAGCAAAATTTTCTTCATCATCACATGCTGTCTTTCAGGTTCGCAAGTTTTGTCTATTTTTACGCAATCTTTTTGCGAAGTAACAATAATACAAATACTATAACTGAAGAATGGCCAAGTTTCTTACAAACAGGGAGGAAAATTATTCACAATGGTACAATGATCTGGTGATAAAAGCCGATCTGGCCGAGAACTCGGCAGTGCGGGGCTGCATGGTCATCAAACCCTACGGATACGCGATATGGGAAAAGATCCAGGCCGAGCTCGACAGGAAGTTCAAGGCTACAGGGCATGTGAATGCATATTTCCCGCTCTTTATCCCGAAATCGTTTTTCAGCCGTGAGGCTGCTCATGTTGAAGGGTTTGCGAAGGAGTGCGCCGTCGTGACTCATTATCGGCTCAAGAACTCACCTGACGGGAAGGGCATAGTTGTGGACCCTGATGCCAAACTTGAGGAGGAGCTCATCATAAGGCCTACTTCAGAGACCATCATCTGGAATACGTACAAGGACTGGATACATTCATACCGTGATCTTCCCCTGCTGATAAACCAATGGGCCAACGTGGTCAGGTGGGAGATGCGTACAAGGCTCTTCCTGCGTACCACTGAGTTCCTCTGGCAGGAAGGCCATACCGCCCATGCCACTATGGAAGAGGCTCAGGAGGAGGCATTGAGGATGCAGGGAGTCTATTCTGATTTTGTGGAGAATTACATGGCTGTGCCTGTGATAAAGGGGGTCAAGACCGAGAGTGAAAAGTTTGCCGGCGCCATTGACACCTACACTATTGAGATGCTGATGCAGGATGGCAAGGCCCTGCAGGGTGGCACAAGTCATTTCCTCGGGCAGAATTTTGCAAAGGCCTTCGACGTGCAGTTCACCAACAGGGAAGGGAAGCTCGACTATGTGTGGGCCACCTCATGGGGAGTTACAACAAGGCTGATCGGAGCGCTGGTCATGGCTCATGCTGATAACAACGGACTGGTGCTGCCGCCGAAGCTTGCTCCCATCCAGGTGGTTATAGTGCCTATCTACAAGGGTAATGAACAGCTTGACGACATCTCAGGGATAGCCCTTGACCTTAAGGAAAAGCTTGAAAAGGCAGGACTGACGGTTAAATATGACGACCGCGACACGCAGAAGCCTGGCTTCAAATTCGCCGAATATGAACTGAAGGGTGTTCCGGTAAGGCTGGCAATAGGTCCGCGTGACGCACAGGAAGGCACAGTAGAGGTTGCCCGCCGTGACACCCTGACCAAGGAGACAATAAGTCGTGAAAAAATTGTTGAGCATGTGGCCGCCCTCATGGATGAGATACAGGCAAACATCTTCAGGAAAGCCACTGAGTTCAGGGAACAGAATACTTATAAGGCAGACACCTGGGATGAATTTCTGGATATCATTGAAAACAAGGGCGGGTTTATCATGGCACACTGGGACGGCACGCCGGAGACCGAGGAGCAGATCAAGAACCTTACCAAAGCCACCATCAGGGCAATACCGTTCAATCCTCCCGTTGAGGAGGGAAAGTGCATCCTGACTGGCAAACCCTCTGACAGAAGAGTGCTCTTCGCCAGGGCGTATTAATACGCCGCATACTGTTTAAATCTCAAATAAAATATTAATTTAGTAGGTCGAGCAAATATCCTTACCATGACTGACGAGACAACCCAGAAAAAGGTAATAATAGTTGACACCCTCAGGAATAAATCAGTACTTAAACAAAAGGTGTTTGACAATACGGCAACGGCATTCATGATGGTCAAGGAGATCCTCAAGAACCTGTCGAAGGAGGTGAACAGCAACCTCACGGGCGTGGATCCCAGGGTACGCATGGAATATACTGACAGGAGCTCTTTTGATGCACAGCTGATGGTTGCCGCAGACATGATTCTCTTCAGCATGCACTCCAACATTTTCCAGTTTGACCGCGAGCATCCGGCATGGAAGACAGCCTACATCCAGAAGAACAAGTTCAACGCGTACAGCGGCATAATAAACATTTACAACTTCCTGGCTGATTCATTCAAGTTTTCAAGGCTTGATGACCTGGGGTATCTCATCGCCCGTATTTTCATCAACCATGAGAACCAGTACTTTGTCGAAGGCAAGAGACAGATGGGCATGCTCTTTACCAACTTCGGCAATGAAGCCTTCAGCATTGAGTCACTGCAGAAAATAGTATATACCGCAATCAACTATTCTCTTGACTTTGACCTTCTGGTACCACCGTATGACGCGGTAAAGATTGCTTCTGTCGGACAGGCGGAATCAAAGATCCAGCACTCAAGGCTGATAACTGGAAAAAGGCTGGGATTTCAGTTTAACTCTGACGATGTTCTTGACGCCAATTCAAGTACACAGTGAAGCCATGCATCAGTAAAATTATTGCTCTCCGATTATTAGTTTTTCTCTCGCTGCTGCTTATAACTCCCGGCCGTGTGATACATTCCCAGGTTGTGCCCCTGAATGACACGCTGTCACGGGTATTTTATGATTCCCTCAAGGTCAGGGCTGAGAGGCGCAAGATAACCAGCCTCCTGTATGATATGATCATCGTCAACCCGGCACCGCCGGGCTCCGCCAGGGAAAAAATGAGAAATACTTCGTCGTTTGACCCATATGCGGGCAGGGTGATCAGGAAGAAGGAGATCATCAGGCTTAACGCTTTCGGTACAAATATCGACAACCCCTCTGAGAATGACCCCTCCAGGACTGATAGACTACTTAATTCATCATATACCAAGACCAAACGCCTGATCCTTAACAAGTACCTCCTGTTCAGGGAAGGAGACACCATATCACCACTGAGACTTGCAGATAATGAACGTCTTCTGAGGGAGTTGCCGTTTATTGACGATGCCCGTATAACGATAATGCCTGTTGACAGCAACCTTGTTGATGTTGCAATAATCGTCCGGGAAAAATACCCTTACGGAGCAGAGGTGCGGATCGATGATGTAAAGAGCGGCATGATAAGGGCCTATGACAGGAACTTTGCCGGACTGGCTCATGAACTTTCCCTTGCAATGCCTTATGACTTCAATAAGTATAAATATCCCGGTTTCGGTATCAAATATTCAATCAGAAACATAGCCCGTTCCTTCTCCGACCTTGACCTGGAATTCAATGACGGCCTGGGAACGACCATTATCGGAGGCATATACAGCCGGGAGTTCGTAACCTCGGAGACAAAGTATGCATGGTCGGCCACCGTCAGAATGACCTTAACAAGCGAGGATCTCGATACAATGTTGCTGCCGGTACCTCTGAGGTTCACATGGAATGATTACTGGGCAGCCCGGTCATTCATGCTTGAACGCAACAGTGTTACCCGGCTTATTATCAGCGGAAGGTACATGCACAATAACGTTTTCAGGAGACCTGTGATTGATGACTTCTCATATTACCGTCTTCAGAATTACAGACTGGTGACA
Source organism: uncultured Rikenellaceae bacterium (assembly GCA_963696805.1). Lineage (GTDB taxonomy): Bacteria > Bacteroidota > Bacteroidia > Bacteroidales > VadinHA17 > SR-FBR-E99. The sequence goes on along the minus strand of CAVOLF010000002.1, from coordinate 211,780 downwards.
GGTAGCCTGGCACTTTCTTCACAGAGATTCATAAATACCTCTCTGATATATAGTTACGGACGAACCGAAGATATTCCCTATGGCTATATGGTTGAGATGCTGGGCGGCAGGGAAAAGAATGAATTCAAATGGAGGACATATGCAGGGCTGAAGGTCTCATACGGTAATATTTTCACAAGATTCGGTTATATCTATGGTGGAGCAGCCCTGTCAACCTTCTACAACCAGGGGAGCACGGAACAGGGGATGCTTAACGCCAGCCTCCGGTATTTCACGCCGCTTATTCCGGCCGGCAGGTCAAAGATGAGGACTTTCATAAACGCATATTACACAAGGGGATTCAACAGGTATACCGATGAGTGCCTCTACTTAAGGAACAATACCCTGGTCAGGGGCTTCAGGAACGATTCCATCAGCGGAGGCACCCGCCTGGCCTTCTCTCTCGAGCCTGTTTTGCTGATCAACAAGGCTGCCCTCGGTTTCAGGTTTGCTGTTTTTGCCTTTGCAGATTATGGTCTGCTTGTAAGGGAGGGGCTGTTTGACGGCGGTTATTATTCAGTTGCGGCACTCGGTGCCGGCATCCGGATCAGGAATGACCAGCTTGTGATGAACACCCTTCAGATCAGGTTCGCCTGGTATCCGAACGCACCTCCTTACTCTTATAAATCATGGATTGCTGCCGACGGCATCTTAAGGCTGAAGCCACCTGATTTCTTGCCTGACCCGCCAGGAGTGACCCCTTTCTATTGAAAACCTGCTGACACCCCTCTTTTTATAGCATGGAAATGATATTTTCCTTAATGATGCGTAAATTTGCAGAATGCTAACGGGGATGTTTCAGAGGTTTTTGGATTTTTCAAAACGTGAAAGGCTTTTCAGCGAGGGCAGCAGGTTACTGCTTGCCGTAAGCGGGGGTGTTGATTCGATGGTGATGTCTCACCTCTTCCGGAAGGCGGGTACAGATCATGAGATAGCTCACTGCAACTTCTCCCTCAGGGGTGAGGAATCAGACGGCGACGAGGAGTTTGTGGCCTCTTATGCGGCTGAGCACAACATACCCTTCCACACGATGAAGTTCGACACCCTTGGCCATGCTGCCACAAAAAAGATCTCAGTACAGATGGCTGCCCGCGAACTGCGTTACCAATGGTTCAGCTCACTTGTAAGCCACGAGGGGTTCGATGCTGTGGCTATTGCCCATAACCTGAATGACAATGTCGAAACCTTTCTCATCAACATGCTCCGGGGCACGGGGATCAGCGGGCTTACCGGCATGAGTCAGCATCGCAGCGACATAATCAGGCCCATGCTGTTTGCATCAAGAGACGATATCGCAGCCTTTGCCGCTGAGAATGGCATATGCTTCCGCGAAGACAGTTCAAATGCACAGATCAAGTACACCCGCAACAGGATCCGGCACAAGATCATCCCGGAAATGGAGAGAGTGAATCCCGGAGTCATCAATGCCATCACCGACACCATGAGTCATCTGGCCTCGACCGCCGAGATTGTTGAAGCATATATCGGAGGGCTTAAGGAGACTCTGTTCAGGCAGACGGAAGAGGGCTTTGAAGCTGAAATAAAGAGCCTCTCAGCACTGAATCCGCTGGCACCGCATATTTACGAGCTCTTCCGGGAATTCGGCATCTCCCCCAAACAGACCGATGATATTATCTCCCTGATGAGCGCACAGACAGGAAAGTACATCTATACTTCCACCCACCGCATCCTTTCTGACAGGGGCAGGATAATGATCACTGAGAAAGTTGAGGAGGGACCGGCTGATTATCTCTTCACATCCCTTGACGAGATGAGAATGTCAGGCCTCTTCGCCGACCTGCGTATCACAGAGCCAGACGAGGAGCCGTTGCCGGCCAGCCCGCTCACTGCCTGCATTGATCTCGACCGTCTTGCCTTCCCGGTGAAGGTGCGCAACTGGGAGCCGGGTGACAGGTTTATGCCTCTGGGCATGAGACAGATGAAGAAGATTAGTGATTTCCTCATTGATCTGAAGATCCCTGTAACGGTAAAGGAGAAGGTGCTCCTGATGCTTTCGGGAGATGAGGTGGTATGGGTTATGGGTTACAGGATCGATGACAGGGTCCGGGTCACCGGTCATTCCACAAAAATACTGGTGCTGACTGTCTGAAGGGTTTGTCCGTGGTCAACGCTGACACATTGCCCTGTTATCTCTCTCTCTGCCCGTTTATTGCCCTGTCAATCAACAGCAGGTCTGCCAGCCCGATTGCCACTGCCGATTCCAGTATTACCGGTATCCGTCTTGCAATGCAGGCGTCATGCCGGCCGGTTATCTCCAGTTCGGTCATCTCTCCCTTTTCAGTGTCAAAGGTCTTCTGAGGCACACCGGTACTGGCGGCCGGCTTTACTGATACCCTCATGATCAGATCATTGCCGTTGGTTATCCCGCCATTGATCCCTCCGGCGTTATTTGTAGAGGTCTTGCCGCGGGCGTCAATGAAGGGGTCATTGTGCAACGATCCGTAGCTTTTTGACGAAGCGAATCCTGCGCCAAATTCCACACCGTTAACTGCAGGTATGCCGAATGCGATAAGTCCCAGAGCAGCTTCAACGGAGAGGAAAGCCGGTTCGCCAAGTCCTTTAGGAACATTCCTTACCACGCACTCCACCACTCCTCCAACCGTATCATTTGTCTCCATGGCCCTGGCGATGGCCGCAGCGGAATCCTTATCGCCTCCTGCCTCTGCGAGGCTGGCAGTGATTATTGCCGGAGAGAGTATCTGCCTGGCAAAGTATCCGGCCGCCACCATACCCCAGGTAAGACGGCCTGAAAAGTGGCCTCCACCCCTCATGTCGCTGAATCCCTTGTATTTATAACCTGCAGTAAAATCTGCATGGCCCGGACGCGGGATGCTGGAGAACTGTTCATAGTCGCCGGGACGGAAATCGCTGTTGCGGGTGCATAAAACCAGTGGCCCGCCAGTGGTGCAGTTATTGTATATGCCGCTGATAACCTCAGGCTCATCACTCTCACGCCTCGCTGTTGTACCGGGCAGAAGGCCCTTGCGTCTGGAGAGGTCAGCCATCAGCTCTTCACGCCAGAAGGGAAGGCCGGCAGGGCAGCCGTCAATAACCACTCCTACCGCCGGTCCGTGTGACTCCCCGAAAATTGACACCCTGAAAACTGTACCGATTGTGTTCATTCTCCCTCTTTATACTTATTTACTTCTCTCTTTTTCTCGCGGTAATAGTTCACAAAGGCTTCCAGCTCCGTGAGTGAAATCCTTCGTACTACGGCTTTCCCGACTGATCTCAGCAGGACGAACTTCAGCGAGCCTGAGTCGCTTTTTTTATCCTTTGAAACGAGGCTTACAATGTTTGACGGCAGCTCATACTCATGGTCCAGACCCATCTCTGCCACGGCCACCTCGAGCATCCTCATCTCCGCATGAGGCATCTCGCCGGTCCATACAGACAGCTCCGCGGCGATGAGCATACCCTGCGTCACCGCGACGCCGTGAGGAATCCTGTGGAATGTCTCCAGAGCGTGTCCGAAGGTATGACCGAAGTTCAGGATCCTCCTGACGCCTTTTTCCAGAGGATCGCGTCTTACCACTGCAGCCTTGATTTTGGCTGCCCTGGCAATAAAGTCACCGAGTATTGACGGATCCCGTTCCCGGAGCCTGTCGATCGAAGCCGTGATATCAAAAAAGAGGTTTCTGTCCCTGATCACGGCATGTTTGACAAGCTCGCCCATACCTGACCGGAACTCCTCGTCAGAAAGGGTTGAGAGCATCCTGTGATCACACAGTACAAACTCAGGCTGTCTGAAGGTTCCTATTATATTTTTGTAAACTCCCAGGTTCACCCCGGTCTTTCCACCTATGCTTGCATCAACCTGTGACAGGAGTGTTGTTGAAACGAAAGCGTGCCTTACTCCTCTCATGTAGACCGAGGCTACCATCCCGGCAAGGTCACATATTACGCCTCCTCCAAAGCCCAGGATGAATGATGAGCGGTCTGCACCTGCCTCCAGCAGTCTCCTGCACACCTCGCCTGCCACTGCCAGCGTCTTGCTTTTCTCACCGGGCTCAGTCTCAATCACCTCACCTGCCGGGAAGACATTGCCATAGAGTCTTCTTACGGTCGTGTCAGTGATAATGAACACTCCCCGGGCCGGGATCAGGGTTCCGATATCCTGTATGTCTCCCCCCATTATCAGAAGTGACCTTCCTTCAGCCGTGTTTATCCTGATATTATGCATCGTGGCGAAAAATAGCAAACAGAACAACTAATTACCATGATTTTATTCACAAAATGAAGGTATACCGGCAAAAAAAACAAAAAAACATTACTTTCATCCCCTGAAAATCAGAAGTTAAGTGAAAGTCAGTGACAGGTACAATGGTGTTCTGGAATGGTTCGCTGAGAGCATGCCTGCAGCAGAGACGGAGTTGAGTTACTGCGACCCCTTCCAGCTGATTGTTGCCGTGATCCTTTCTGCGCAGTGCACTGACAAGCGAGTCAACATGATCACTCCCGCGCTCTTTGAGAGGTTCCCTGATGCACAGTCAATGGCAGCGGCCACACAGGAGGAGATCTTTGACCTTATCCGAAGCTGCTCATATCCCAACAATAAGGCAAAGCATCTCCGGGGCATGGCGGAGATGATCGTCACCCGTTTCGGAGGGGCGGTGCCTTCTGAGAGGGATGATCTGACGCAGCTTCCGGGTGTTGGCAGAAAGACCGCCAACGTCATCTCTTCAGTCGTCTGGAACATTCCGGTCATTGCTGTCGACACCCATGTCTTCAGGGTTGCCGGGCGCATCGGTCTTACTCCGGGTGCAAAGACCCCGCTGCAGGCAGAGCTGCGGCTGACAAGGCATATACCGGAGGAACAGAGGGCGCTGGCACATCACTGGCTGCTCCTTCACGGACGCTACATCTGCACGGCACGCAGGCCCGCATGCAGCAGGTGCGGGATAACACGCTGGTGCGCATACTATAAGAAAGAGACAGGGCCTAAAGGATAATAATGGCGGCGGATTATCGTTCTAAGACTGAGATAACTATTTTTGCCACAGTCAACCACCACTTCCGGAACCGTTAACTATTCATGAGAGGCATTCAGATGGAAAAACGCAAAGAGAAAACCAGGGAATCTGATCAGTCATCCTCATTTCCGGCCTCTCTCAAGTTTCTTGCAGACATCCCCGAACTGGCGTTCAATTCAACCAACCAGCTGATCACGCTCAGCAACCTGGAGACCCAGCAGTATATTGAGGTGAACCAGGCCTTCCTTGACACCACAGGATACAGTAAGGAAGATATTGTAGGCAAGACTTCCGAGGATATCCAGCTCTATGTTGATCTCATACAGAGCCGCAAGTACATGAGGCTCCTGACGCGCCTGAAAAAGGTGAGCGACCTTGAGATCAGGCTGCGAATGAGGTCAGGCGAGGAACGTACATTCCTCTTCAGCGCCCGCACCTTCTTCTATGGTGAGGAGATATTACTCATAACCTATTACAATGACATAAGCACCCTGAACGACGGATATGCCAGGGCTGAGTCGGAGAAGATTCTTAAGGAGATCTTTGACTCCATGAGCAGCTATGCAGTGATACTCAGGCGTGAGAATGACAACAGGTATTTCATCATCGATTTCAATTACAGGGCTGAGGATGTTGAGCAGCTTGAGCGACGGGAGATGCTTGGCAGGGAAGTAAGTGAGACACCCTTTGCAGAGAACCAGGCCTTCCTGACACTGCTGGAGAATATTGAGGCCAGGAGGAGCCCCTTCAAGATCCCCGTCTCTCCTGACGGAACCGATGAGAATGGTTTCTACATAGGGCTGCTCCTCTCTTCAGGTGACATTGTTGTGACGTGGGAGGCAGGACAGCACCAGAAAGAGAGGGAAAATGAGATCCTGAGACAGGGTATTGTCTTTGAGACCTTCGCCGAACTTCTCCCTGAGATGATCATGGAGATAGACACCAGGGGGAACGTCACCTTCATGAACACCCAGGGGATGATCACGCTGGGGTTTGACAACAACGACCTCACGCACGGAGTATCTCTTCCGGAGCTGTTCCTGCCGGGTGATCTTGACAGGCTCATGAAGGAGCTCTCAGACCTGACCATGCCGGGGCAGATCACCTTTGATGAATATGTACTTATCAACAAGCTTAAACGCAATGTATCTGTCCTTTTTCATGCAGGTCCTATTATAATCAGGAACAGGGTAACAGGATACAGGTGCGTACTGACCGACGTCAGCAAGCACAAGGAATACGAGCAGAAGCTCTCAAACGAGAAGGCGATGCTCGAGCACCTCATTGACGCAGCCCCGGAAGCCATCGTCCTGACTGACTTCGACGGCCGTATAATGAGGATAAACAAAGGCTTCACCATACTCTTCGGGTATGAGCCTGAGGAGGCAGACAACAGGATGATAGACGACCTGGTGGTCCCTGACGACCTGAGAGATGAAGCCATCAAAATCGATGAGGTGGCCCTTGCCAACGGCACCGGGGCCCTGGAGACAATCCGGAAAGACAAACAGGGCAACAGGATAAACGTCTCACTTATAGCATCATCCGTTATTTCCAATGACAAGACCATAGCCTTCCTCGGCATATACCGTGATATAACCCGCGAGATAAAGAGCCGCCTGATGCAGGAGATACAGTACAACATTTCAACTGTTGCTCTTCAGGACTCGGACATTTTTGACATCTACCCGACCATCGTCGAAGAGATCGGCAAGCTATGGAATGTAAACAACTTTTTCATCGCCCTTTACAACCGGGAGAAAGACACCCTTACCTTCCCGTTCTTTGCCGATGAACGTGACCATTTTCAGGAGACTGCGGCAAAGAACACCCTTACGGGATGGGTCATCAGGAACAATAAGGCGGTTTTGCTTGATGAGATTGACATCCTGAAGATAGAGAAGACAGGTGCCATCAGTCTTGTCGGATCACCGTGCAAAATATGGATGGGAGTGCCTCTGAAGATGGATGACGAGGTCATTGGTGCAATATGCCTTCAGGATTACAAGTCAGTTGACGCTTTCAACCATGATGACCTGCAGGTGTTTGAGTTCATTGCCAACCAGATTGTGCTCACCCTCCAGAGGCGAAGGATGCTTGACAACCTGATCACCGCCCGCAAGAGAGCGGAGGACGCCGCCTTCTCCAAGCAACAGTTCATGTCAACCATGAGCCATGAGATCAGGACCCCTCTCAATGAGGTTATTGGCATCACCAACCTGCTGTACCAGAGTGATCCGCGTGAAGACCAGATGGAGTTTATCAAGACGCTCCGCTTTTCAGCAAACCATCTTCTTACCCTGGTAAATGACATCCTCGACTACAACAAGATGGAGGCCGGCAAGATAGTCTTTGAGAAGACCGAGTTTGACCTTGTCAGCATGCTTGATGACATGAAGAGGTCATACAGTCACCGTGCGCAGGAAAAAGGCATCTCTTTTACAATTGAGAAATCAGCCGACCTTCCTCCTTCACTTATTGGTGACCCTTTAAGGCTAAACCAGATAATCTCGAACCTGCTCTCCAATGCCATGAAGTTCACCTCTGAGGGAGGCGTAACCCTGAAGGTCTCAGTAAAAGATCGCCTGGATGGAAGGGCGATGCTTGAGTTCTCGGTGGCGGACACCGGCATCGGGATAGCCGGGGAGATGCTTGACGAGATCTTTGAGAGTTATGCGCAGGCTTCGGCCGATACCACGCGCAAGTACGGGGGAACAGGGCTGGGACTGGCAATATGCAAGCGTCTCATCGATCTGCAGGGAGGCACTATTGGTGTGGCAAGCGAGCCCGACAAAGGTTCCGTCTTCACCTTCTCAATTGAATACAGCGTTCCGGAGACCGAAGCTAAAACTGTCGACCCGGTTGCGGCTGACACGATGAAGGAGCTTACGGGCAAGAGGATACTCGTTGCCGAAGACAACAAGATCAATTTCTTCGTCGCAAACAAATTCCTTGAAAGCTGGGGTGTCATCGTAACACACGTCGAGAATGGCAGCCTTGCCCTGGAAGAGATCAGCAGGCAGGAGTTCGATCTTATACTTATGGATCTTCATATGCCGGTTATGGACGGCATTGAGGCTACAAAGATAATACGCAGCTCGCCGGATGACAAAATCAGCCAGATACCCATTGTGGCACTTACGGCAGCAGTTATGTCCGAAGCTCATGACAAGATTGACAACCTGGCTATTAATGATTATGTTCTGAAGCCCTTTAAGCCGAAGGACCTGTATGACAGGATTGCCAGGCATGTAAGGTAGGCTTCTCCCCTGCTCCCCGGTCTTATTTTATACAATACCTTGCCAGGTACCCGCTGGCACTCTTTTCTCCGAGTTTATTCGCCTTGCGGAGATAATGGCAGGCATCGTCAGTCCTGCCGCAGTTTATCAGTGCGATTCCCAGGTTAAGGTTTGCCGCGCCATCTTCAGGATCAAGGTCAAGGCTCATTGTATAATCCTCAACAGCCATTTCCCATGAGCGGGCGGCCATCCAGGCGTCACCGCGCAGGCGAAAGGCGGAAGGCTCGCCAGGGTGCTTTTCAACATTGGAGTTCAGGTATGGCAGCGCTTCATATATGGCTCCCTCCTCGGCATATGTTTTTCCGATGAGTCCCAGTGCCCCGGTATTATCAGGATCGATGGAGATATATTTCAACAGGTCACGTTTAGCCGCATCCCTGTCTCCGGCCTTAATCAGCAACTGTGACCTCTGCAGCAGCAGCTGCGGGTCTGGATGGCCGGCATCCATGAGCCTGGTACAGACCGAGGCAGCGGCATACCAGTTACCCTCACCGGTGCGCGCCTCTGCCAGAGCGTAAAGCCACGATGCCGGTGTATCCTTGCTGACAGTCAGCCGTGCGAGTATTTCGGCGGCATCACGGTACCTGCCCTTGTCCATTATTATTCGCGCATTGCAGTAATCCGTCACCGGCATGTCAGGATATTGTGCTGACAGTTCGCGCCAGCTCTCCCCGGCCAGGTCAGACCGCCCTATCCTGAGGTAATGATCTATCTCCCAGCTTTTTCTTTCATATCCCCTGTACCATTCCTTTTTCCACAGAGCTTTCCATTCGGGTGATGATGACACCTGACTGAATGTATTGTCAAGCAGTATTTCCGGTTCGCTTTTCCTGTACTGTGATTTAAGGTGAGCCTCGAGATATGCTGCAGCGGCCTTCGCATCGCCTTCTGCTGCGGCGCACCGGGCCAGGCCATACATGCCTGACCCCTGCCGCATGTTTTCCATGGCCATAAAGTCTCTCCTCGCTTCATTGATCCTGGAGGCCTTGATGAATATATCGCCCCTGACCGTAAGAAAGTCATAACCGGAAGCCTGTTCTCCTGATGAGGCCAGGAGGTCGGCAGCCTCATCAACCTCTCCTCTCCCGGAGAGTGACACCGCCCTGAGGATTGTCTCGTAGCTTCCTTGTCCTGCAACCAGGTGAGATGCGGCCACTATTGTCAGGCACAGTATTATCTTTTTCATACCTTTCATTATTTTCCCTCCACTATTCCAGGCCCTGCGCCCTTTTCAGCTATCACGTGAACAAAGCCTGTCAGGTGGAACTGTTCCAGTCCGCTAATCCTGCGTTCGAACACTTCACAGTCGTAATAATACACACCGGTAGGCACTACCCTGCCCTTGTAGGTACCATCCCAGTTGAGTTTTGGTTCCTCAGTGCTGAACACCATCACCCCTGCCCTGTTGAACAGGCGGAACTCCACCCTTTCAATCAATGACGAGGTCTTGGCCACAAGAAAGTCATTGAAACCGTCTCCATTGGGAGTGAATACGTTCGGAATCTCATAATTATTACAGTAGTCAACGCATACTATCATTGAGGTGTCACTTATGTTCCCAATGGCATCAAAAGTGGATATTGCGTAGCATCCGGCCACATAATCAGGAAGAGAGTGAATATATTTCTGTATTGACCTGTCGTCAAAAGTGATCAGTAATTCGAGCTCTTCATCCGTGGTCTGCTTGTAATAGAGTTTATACCCTGCCACATCTGCGAGGCAGACAGGGTCAGTGATGGTCCACCGCACCGTATTGTACAGGCTGTCACACTGTGATGTTACTGTCAGTGCAGGAGTGCAGGGCGGTTCGTTGTCAACCGCGATGGCGCAGGTGCGTTGCGAGAAGTTTATGAGGCCGGTGGGAGTCCCTGCTCCCTGGTATCCCCCGGTGGAGACCGCATAGTAACAGTATTCGGTGCCGTTGACAAGACCTTCATCAACAAAGGTGAGCTGGTTTGTCGAGCCCACGGGCTGCCATGACGAACCGTCAAACCTGAAGAAATCATATGAGGTGTTGATCCATGGCACATTCCTGGTAAGTGTAAACCTCACCTTCCTGTCACCTGGGGCTGCCACGAGGAAAAGTGAGGAGGCGATCCCGGGATCACCGATCAGAAACCGGTTGCCCGGAGCGTTGTTGTAGAGCTCTATCTTGTATATCCATCCCTTGTCAAGCGTGTTTATAAGGGTATCGATGTAAACCGTATCATTGAGATCGGATGTCGGCTGAGTATGAATGAGCTGGTACGCTGAGCCTGCTATCCCCTCTGCCCTGTAGATCAGATATTCATACGGTCCGGTGGCAGGGATGGTGTCGAGCTGGCGCGGCTTCTGCCATGCCAGCGTCAGCGATCCGTTCACAGGGTGAGTATTGCGTATTGACACATTGGTTATGAGCGGTACTCCCGTTATCAGCGAGGTCAGTATCTCATTTGAGGGCTTGCTCTCCGTGCCGTTCGGGTAAACAGCCACTATCCTGTATGCATACTCAATGCCCGTATCGAGCCCGTTGCCGTTATCGGTGTCAGTGAAAGTGAGGGTGTTGTAACCGGAGACATATCCGACCTTTATAAAACCTGCCGACGGAGGTATTCCGTCATAACAGGTGTCAGCCACAAGTGAAGAGGTGCCTTCACGTCTGTAAATACTGAAGCCGGCAATCACATCTGTGCCGTAGGGTGCCCACGAGAGCACTACAAACTTTCCCTGGGGAATCACGTTGGTCAGGATAGGAGACGGTCCGAGCACTTTTATGCTCATATTATCAATGTCTACCAGTTGAAGCTCATCGTTGGAGTCCTCAGCCTTGATGATGATATCATAAGGCTGATGCCTGACACTGCTGTGGCATGGCACCCAGCTGAGCCTCGCCGTTGACAGTCCGGCGTTGGAGACGAGGCTGGTGAAGGTGGCCGGGCAGTCCGATGATGAGAAGATCCCGGAAGTGGCAATCAGTGCAATTGAGTCTCCGTCGACGTCAGTGGCTGTAATGTCAAGGGTGACAGTCTGCCCCACCTCAACACAGAGGTCGGGAAGCGGAGAGGTGACCGGCGGATTGTTGTCAGTCTCATAGACCTCGATCTGCATGTCTCTCACCACCACACCTATCTTTATTCCGCCGCGCCACTCCTGTATCTCCATTGCAACATTGTAAATGCCGATGGCTGTCGGCGCATCCCAGACAAGATCACCGGAGATGGAGTCAACGTAAAATTTACGGGAGGCAGGCGGCAGGGTGTAATTCTGAATGGGCTTGCCGTCTTCCTTGGTGCAGACTGTCAGCTTGTATGACAGACTGTCGCCGTCAGGGTCAAAAGCGGCAGGGTTATGGATGAAGACCTGGCCAAGCGCGGCCTTGTCATATGGTGGATTGAGGAGCACGGGGGTGCTGTTACGCCCCAGGGAAGTATTTACTATCAGTATGGTGGAGATTGAGAAGACCACGTTGACGGAGTTGGGGATATTTTCAACCCCTAAATTCCTGTTGGGATCCTGTACTATTATCCTGTATATGCCCGGACCGGGGTAAGTGTGCTGTGCCACATACACGTTCTTTTTATAGTTGTTCGGCAGAAATGTCTCTGATATCCTTGCCACGTTGGTGATGGAATTGTCACCCCATTCAACGTCGAGCGACGGTCTGTCAGCCTTGCTGAGAGTATATGTAAAGGTTGTCACCGTCACCTCATAGGTGAGGTCGGATAACTGTCTGTAGGTTATCTCGCCGGCACGGTTATGCGTGGCCATGGCGGACGAGATCAACACAAAAAGGAATATAAAAGCTCCGGTGACTCTTCTTCTCATTTCAGTGTGTTTCATTTGACTTTGTAAATCTTCATCGTGTCAGTGGCGGTGAACCTGTATCCGTCATCTATCCCCTCAAAGCTGAAGAGGAGCATATTTGCCTGGTCTTCATACAGTCTGGCCATAATGCGGTTTACTACTGTGACGTTGCTGATCCTCCTACCTCCCTTAGCCTGCAGGCTAAACCTGTGTTCCAGTCCGTCAGCATCCGTCTTCAGCAGTGTCATCTCAAGCCTCCTGCCATCCTCCATTATCATCAACCTGTCTGCAATATATTGAAAATATCTCTCTGTTTCTTCCCCTGCAATCTCTCCCCCGGCTGACAGGCCAAGGTCAATATCTGACTGAAGGTCGTCACTGTAGACCTTAACAAAGACTGACCACACCCTGTTCATGCCGTCATATTCAATTCCGGTGAGCGAGACATGCACGGGATGGATCAGCAGCAATATGAACAGTGATAATATTTTCATGCCGTCACAGCAGGTTTCACAGCAAAAATCAAGCCATCAGATCATCTTCACTGATCCTCACCCTCTGCTTGAGGTATTCAACAGTACCTACCTCAATGAACGAGAAGCCTGAGCCCCGTGAGAAGTTTCCGGCCAGAACGACAACAATATCTTCATCATCAAGATCATACTGTTTAAGCAGGTCTTTGAGTGAGACGTAAATAAACTCATCAACTGACATTTTCTTTTCGATAAAGACAGGCACCACGCCGTATGATAATGCCAGTTCCCTCATTGTGCGGTAAGTATAGCACTGGGCAATGATCGGATTGAAGCCCCTGAATGCTGCCATATTTCTTATTGCCGTGCCCTTTACAGTATCGGCAAGGATAGCCCTGGCGTTGATTCTTATGGATGTCTTTACGGCGACTTTTGCCAGGTAGGCAGAGACCTCACCGCTTAATGATCCGGCCGGCATCTCGACATACTTATCCTTCTCGCATTCAATCTCACAGGCTATCCGTGTCATTGTACGGACAGATTCAAGGGGGTATCTGCCCGATGCCGTCTCGCCGCTGAGCATAAGGGCGTCAGTCTGGCTGTAGACAGCATTGGCCACATCACTCACCTCTGCACGTGTTGGGCGTGGGCTCATTATCATTGAATGCAGCATCTGGGTGGCCACTATCACCGGCTTGCGCTTTTCAATACACTTCCCGATTATCATCCTCTGGATGCCGGGAATCCTTTCGAAGGGTACCTCTATTGCAAGATCGCCCCTGGCTACCATGATCCCGTATGAATGTTCCATTATCTCCTCAAGATTGTCGACCCCCTGCTGGTTTTCAATCTTGGCAATGATCTTGATCTTGCTTGAGTGTTTGTCAAGCAGCTTCTGAACAGCGATCACATCTTCTTTGTTTCTCACAAAAGAGTGTGCAATGAACTCAATATCAAGCTTTACCGCCAGGTCAATAAATGTCATGTCACGCTTGCTTACCGACGGGAGGTTTATTCTTACCTGTGGAATGTTGACGGTTTTCCTTGAACCGAGGGTGCCGTCATTCTCCATACTGCCAATGAGGGTATCCCCCTCCCTCTTCAGGATACGGATCTCAATCTCGCCGTCGTCAATCAGGATGTGGGAACCATCTGGCACATACTTAGCTATGTCGCGGAAGTTAACGTTAATGATCCCCTGTGACGTTTTGTCTTCTGCATTACCGGCTATGATAACGCTCTGTCCCCTGATGAATTTAATGGGTTCGTCACACCTGGTGGTTCTTATTTCCGGTCCTTTTGTGTCAATAAGAATGGCTATTTTGTCTGAGACACTTCTGGCATTTGTGACTATCTTGACAACCCCTTCCGGGTCAAGATGTGCGGAGTTTATCCTTACCACATCCATTCCTGCCTCATAGAGACTGCGAAGAAATTCAGGCTCACAGTTTCTGTCAGCTATAGTAGCAACGATCTTGGTTCTCTTTTTTACAATGTCTTTTGCCATGTCAGATACTATTTCGTTGCTATTCCGCTCAGCGCTTCCACAGCGAGACGGTATCCGTCAACTCCCAGTCCCATTATCGTTCCCCTGCAATAGCGGCCCGTGATGCTGGTATGTCTGTATTCCTCTCTCGAAAGGAGATTTGAGATATGTACTTCTATGACAGGTATACCAATTGCAGCAATCGCATCAGCTATTGCAACCGAGGTGTGGGTATATCCGCCGGGGTTGATTATCACTCCGTCTGAATGCACTCCGGCATCCTGCAGCATTGTCACGATCTCACCCTCGATATTCGACTGATGAAAGGTGAAGGGTATTTCAGGGAAACGGGCCGTAAGGGCTCGCAGAACTGTATCAAATCCTTCTGTTCCGTATACCCCCGGCTCTCTCCTGCCGAGAAGGTTGAGATTAGGCCCGTTGATTATCGCTATTTTCATAATTTGACTTAAGTGCAATGGTTACTGCCGGTACTGCAAAAATAAAGAAATGAGCGGATTTATGACCGTTATATAATATAACTTTGAAGCCGGACAATCGACCATATGACAATACCATGGGCAGAAGCGGTGAAGGGGTTCGGGAGGTACCTCAGGATAGAGTGTTCGCTCTCTCCCAACAGTGTTGCTGCCTATCTCAATGATGTCCGCAAGCTGAAAGACTACATGGTTGAACATAAGGATGGCAGATTGCCTTCAGAGATCACCTACAGCGATCTGAGCGACTTCATTGCCTTCACGGCAGGCAACGATGATGCGGCCCGGACACAGGCAAGGCAGATATCGGGCATCAGGTCCTTCTGCCGGTACATGCTCATTGAAAACAATATTGCCGATGACCCCTCTGCACTGCTCGAATCGCCCAGGATGGGAATGAAGCTGCCGGAGGTACTTTCTGTGGCAGAGATTGACAGGATGGTAGCATCGATTGATCTCAGCACGCCCTGGGGGCACAGGAACAGGGCTATCATTGAAACGATGTATGGCTGTGGCCTGAGAGTCTCCGAGCTGGTGAACATGCGTCTGACTGACATACACCGCAATGAAGGGTTCGTAAGCGTCACCGGAAAGGGAAACAAGCAGCGTCTGGTGCCCCTCGGATCTGTGGCGCTGAAAGAGATAGACAACTACATGGAGCGCAGGATGATGCTGTCCGTCATCACCGACAGGAATGTGCTCTTTCTGAACAGGAGGGGAAAGAAGCTCTCGAGGGTGATGGTTTTCATGATCATCAAAGAGACGGCCACTGCAGCCGGCATAAGTAAGAGCATCAGTCCGCATACTCTCCGACACTCCTTCGCCACTCACCTGGTGGAGGGAGGTGCCGACCTGAGGGCGGTGCAGGAGATGCTGGGCCATGAGTCCATCACCACAACCGAGATCTACACTCATATTGACAGGAGCTACCTCAGGGATACCATGCTCATGTATCACCCTCGTGCAAAACATAAATGAAAGGGTATTTTTTAATTTCCACTTTTATTGTAATTTTGCGGTTCGAAAAAAAACAGATTTATTAATAAATAATCAGATTGAATATGTCAAAAGTTAAGCGCGTTTATTCCTTCGGCAACAGGACAGCCGAGGGCAAGGCAGAGATGAAGAATCTGCTTGGCGGCAAAGGAGCCAATCTGGCTGAGATGTGCCTCCTTGGCCTTCCGGTACCGGCCGGTTTCACAATCACCACAGATGTATGCACGGAGTATTACCAGAACAGCCATCAGCTGCCTGCAGAGCTCATGCCTGAGGTATGGGAAGCGATGAAGAAGGCTGAAGAGGCCATGGGAATGAAATATGGCGACAGGGAGAATGCTCTCCTGGTATCGTGTCGTTCCGGCGCGCGCAGCTCGATGCCCGGTATGATGGACACTGTTCTCAATATAGGTCTCTGCTCGGAGACCATCCCCGGCCTCATCAAAAAAACAGGCAACCCCCGTTTTGTCTGGGACTCATATCGTCGTTTGATAATGATGTATGCTGATGTTGTGATGGAAAAGGCTGAAGGCATGGAGCCGGCTGACGGCAAAGGCATCCGCAAGCAGCTTGACGAGATGCTTGACGAGTTCAAGCACGCCAGGGGCTACAAGTCAGACACTGATCTCACATCAGATGAGCTTAAGGATCTTGCCGAGGCGTTCAAGAAGAGGATCAGGCAGTCACTCGGGAATGAGTTTCCGGATGACGCACGTGAGCAGCTGGAAGGCAGCATCAAGGCAGTGTTCAAGAGCTGGAACGGGAAGAAAGCCGTTTCATACCGCCGCATCGAGGGGATTCCTGATGAGTGGGGCACAGCCGTCAACGTTCAGGCCATGGTCTTCGGTAACATGGGAGACTCATCGGCCACCGGTGTAGCCTTTACCCGTAACCCGGCCACCGGTGACAACCTCTTCTACGGTGAATGGCTTGTCAATGCGCAGGGCGAAGACGTGGTTGCCGGTATCCGCACCCCGAACCCCCTCAATGACGACACCAAGAACGAGCAGAACAAGCATCTGCACAGCATGCAGGAGTCGATGTCCGGCACATACAAGGAGCTGGATGATATCAGGAACATTCTTGAGAAGTCGTTCCATGACATGCTTGACATCGAATTCACCATCCAGGAAGGCAAGCTTTTCATGCTTCAGTGCCGCGCCGGCAAGCGTACCGGTACCGCAGCCCTGAACATGGCTATGGATATGCTTCAGGAAGGCCTCATCGACGAGAGGACAGCCGTTATGCGTGTTGATCCCGCACAGCTTGACGAGCTTCTCCATCCGATATGTGACCCTGCAGCGGAAAAGAAAGTCACTCCGCTGGTCAAGGGGCTCCCCGCAGGCCCTGGTGCCGCCGTCGGCAAAATCGTCTTCACCGCTGAAGACGCTGTGGCATGGAACCGCAAGGGTGAGAAGGTGATCCTTGTACGTGAGGAGACCAACCCTGAGGACGTTGAAGGCATGCGCGCAGCTGAAGGCATTCTGACCGCACGCGGTGGCATGACCTCACACGCTGCCCTCGTGGCACGCGGCTGGGGCAAGTGTTGCATCGTCGGCGCAGGCGGAATGCACGTTGACGTGGCAGGAAAGAAAGTGAAGCTGGCAGGGTCTGATACCGTGCTGAAGGAAGGTGATGTAATCACTCTCAACGGTACCAGAGGAAATGTATACGCAGGTGCCATAACACTCATGGATGCAACTGAGAACCCGAGGTTCCAGACCTTCATGAAGCTGGTTGACAAGAGCCGCACCATGGGCGTCCGCACCAACTGCGACACCCCTGATGATGCCAGGATTGCCCGCGAGTTCGGAGCTGAAGGCATCGGCCTCTTCCGTACAGAGCATATGTTCTACGGCAAAGGAGCCGAACAGCCTCTGTTCCTCCTTCGCAAGATGATACTCAGCAATACCGTAGCGGAGCGCGTCAGCGCCCTCAATGAGCTGTTCCCTTATGTAAAAAAAGATATGAAGGGTACGATGGAGGCCATGGACGGACTGCCTGTTACCTTCCGTCTCCTTGACCCGCCGCTGCATGAGTTCGTGCCGCAGGGCGCCGAGAAGCAGGCTGAACTGGCCAAGGCACTGGGCATTTCCGTTGAAGCTATCGCAAAACGCGGTGAGGCGCTGCATGAGTCGAACCCGATGATGGGACACCGCGGCGTACGTCTCGGGATAACATATCCTGAAGTAACCGAGATGCAGATCAGGGCTATGTTTGAAGCTACCGCTGAGCTGCTGAAGGAAGGCAGGAACCCGCTCCCGGAGCTGATGGTTCCTGTGACCTGCGATGTGTCAGAACTGGATGTAACGAAAAAGATCTATGACAGGGTCTATGACGAGGTGTGCCGGAAGTTCGGTCTCAGCAAAATAGACCAAAAGTATGGCACCATGATCGAGATTCCCCGCGCCACCCTCCTCGCCGACCGTATGGCGAAGACAGCCGAGTTCTTCTCTTTCGGTACCAATGACCTGACACAGATGACCTACGGCTTCAGCCGCGATGATATAGGAGGCTTCCTGCATGACTATCTTGACAAGAAGATGCTTGCCGCTGACCCGTTCCAGACGATTGACCAGGACGGTGTGGGACAGCTCATCACCATGTCAGTGCAGAAGGGCCGTGCAACCCGTCCTGACCTGAAAATTGGTATCTGCGGCGAACAGGGTGGTGACCCTGCATCGGTGGAGTTCTGCTTCAGGAACGGACTCAACTATGTAAGCTGCTCACCCTTCAGGGTGCCTATAGCCAGGCTTGCTGCAGCACAGGCAGCCATCAGGGCGAACAGGAAATAAACCGGATTCATATAATTATGGAAAAGGGGGCACGTTTGGAGCCTCCTTTTCTTTTAGTCGGCAGTCATCAGTCGGCAGTCGGCAGTAAGTAAGTAGTAGGTTTATTGCGGACTGAAGACTGGAGACTGGGGACTTTTTATTTAACGACGACCCACCTCCTGGAGGTATGCTGCCAACCGGTCTTCCCCTCCTCCTGCAGGCTGAGCCTGAGGGTATAAACACCCGGAGCAATGGCCGGAGGGGGACTCCATTCCACCGTATGGGGTCCTGATCCGCATGGGCCGCTGAAGAGGTTCATCACCTGGCTGCCATCGGAGGAGTATAAGTTTACTTCAGCCTGACAGGGCGACCGGAGGAAGAAGGTAACCCTTCCCTGCGTATAGACCGGGTTCGGATAGAGAAGCAGATCCGTGTCAGTATACTCTTCTTCATCAATCCCCGTCGGCGTGATGACCATGGCATCATCAAAATACATGGTTCCGCTCTTTGCCGCGCCATGAGCCTGCCGTATCACTATGCTGTGGTACTGCCACTCGCCGCTGCCTCCGATATTGCCCATGGGGATCGAGATCAGGTCCCATCCTGCCCAGTCGATGACAGCAGCGGCCACGATCTGGTTCACCGAGCCCGGTGAATAAAACCAGTATTCAAGGTAATTGTGGCTGAGATCACCGTAGACCCACATTGCGAACAGCTGGCTGGTATTGCTCCCTATTCCCGGCTTGGATGTATCAAATACCCGGCACACCCCTCCGTTCTCTCCTGTGAAGGTATAATTCAGCTTCCCCGCCGACGTGCCTGACCTTATGATATCATATGAGGCCGTGAAGGTGGTCACGGGGTTGTCAGTCCCGATGGTGCTGCCGCTGGTTTCCGGATCCCAGAAGGCCGAAATATTGTCAAACGACTCAACTATGTTCCCTGTCGGGTAAGATTTGGTGCGGGCGGTGAAGCTGATCGCAGCTTCAGATCCCAGGGTAACGCCAGACAGATCCTTTATGCCGGCGTCAAGTGCCAGCTGGTACTGACCGTTCAGCTGGAGCGCTTCTGCAGGCTCAAAACTGTAGGTGCCCTTTCCTTCTGATGAAGTAAAAATCTCGCGTGCCTTGCCCATGGCAACCGACTGGCTGTTCAGCAGCCTGACACCCTGGGTGGCTGACGCCTGGTCAACCGGAGCGTCAAAACTGATGGTTATCCTTGGGAAAAGAGTGACGCCAGTAAGGCCGGAAGAGGGCCAGATATTCTCTACTGCAAGCTTTGTCCGTGCTTTGGCCACGAAGCTGACCTCGTACTCCTCCTGCAGTGGCACACTCCATTGAGAGCATGCGTCCGTTGTCAGCCTGATGACATAGGAGGTCTTGCTGGAAAAGCCGACCTCAGGCCTGACAGTCATCACCCTTCCCTTCTCATCCCATTCGAAAAGCATATTCACCGACGGCTCAATCACAAATGCTGCCTGCACCGCATTCCTGTCCATCGGAATACTGTAGGTGAATGTGAAGGCCTGGTTGAAAGGAATACTGTCGGCTGTCGATGGCATGAAGCCTGTCACCGCAGGAGTCATAGTGGTATCAAACTGGGGAAGGAAATCTGCCAGTGTCGTCTTGCCTGCATAAACCGTGGTGGTTATCGTATCATTGAAGAACTCAGGGATACCGCTGCAGATAAGTTCATAATTTCCAGGGGCAAGCGAATCAAACATGAAGAACCCGTTGTTGAGATTGTCAAGTGTCAGTGATATATTGCCCGGATTAAGAGTGACCACGGCATTGTTTATCGGTATTGCCTCATCCTTTGTTCCGGGTTTGAAGTAGTAACCGGGTGATGTCAGCTTATCCCTGACTGTTCCCGCAATTATGCCTGTTGGTTCCGGAACTACATTTTCATAAACTACCAGGGCCCTGAGCATGGCCCACGCCTCATGGTGCAGGTGGTTGTTGTTGCGGAGCCTCCATCCTTCAGGCACATAATCATGAAATGATCCTTCAGAGAGCACCCCGGGCATATTAAGGGTTCTGAGGACTCCCAGACCCTGGGTACCCCAATCGGGATAGAATGTCCAGTCGCCCTTGACCCACGCGAAGGTATTAGTCCAGCAGTTTCCTTTCTCGAAGAGTTTTTCCCACAGTATTTCAGCCATCACCTTTGCTCCCGCATAAACAGGCTGGTTATCATATCCTCTGAAGAGCACCAGTGGCTGGTTACGGGTGCCGTCATAGCCGTTACTGTGGATTGAAAGGAAGATGTCGGCGTTAGCGGTGTTGGCCATGGCAGCTATGGTTGACAGCGGGAGGTCATCTGAGGTGAAGTTGGTTATGCGCGACATGTATACCGTTGCGTTCCGCGCCTGCAGCAGTTCCCTCAGGAAGAGACCCTTTTCCAGGTTCCCCTCCGACTCCCAGAAGTCAGTCTCCAGCATATGCCTGTCGTCGCCGTCATTACCTCCATGGCCGGGGTTGACAAATATCTTCAATCCGCTGAAGTCAGCTCTCTGCCCGCTCAATGAAATCTGGGAGAAGGTGAGCAATGCCATTATCACCGGTCCGATCCACCGCCTCATCTGATCCTTATTTTCATCACGTAGATCTCACCCTTGTCTGTGGAGAAGGCGATTTTTTTGCCGTCTCCAAAGGGGAAGGGGAACATTTCCGACCTCTCCTCCGTGTATGTAAGAACGCTTCTCCTCTTTTCCGGCAATGAATAGTAAACCAGTTCCGACGAGGTTATCATGTGACCGTCATCCTTGTCATCCATTCCGATGACTAAATCGTTGTTCAGCCACCTTGGGGCATTGACCCTTCCAAGGTCGTGCAGCACCTTTCCTGAGGTATCGCAGATCCAGGTATTTTTTCCCTGGTAATTATAAAGTATCATGGAACCGTCAGGGGAGAGTGAAGCCCATATATAGAATCCATCGCCGTTGGGCATCAGTGGTTTTCTCTCCTCTCCGCTATAGAGGACCGGCATCATCTCCTCAATGACCAGGAAGGTCTCCCCTCCTGTTCCCTTGAGAAGAACAGTACCCGATTGCTCGACCCGCATCTTGCCGTCAGACTTCACAAAGACCGCATTGCCAGATACTGCCGGCGGAAGAACGCCTCTCTCCTTATCTGCCAGGAGCCGTTTTTCGCCTGAGGCTATGTTGAAGCTGTAGACTGATGAGTGCTTCCTGTTGTTTTCAAAGCTGTCAGACCTGTAAAACACCATCATGCCGTCGTCTGTTGTTGCGGGCTCATAACCGGCCCCGGGTTCGCTGCTTATCACCCTGATCCTCCCCCTGCGCGTGTCAAGCATTGACAACCCGTTGTATCCCTCGCCTGCCACCAACAGATTGCGTGACCCCGGCACCACCCCTGTAAGAAGGTATGAGCCGTTGTCTTCAGGCGTCACCATTTTTACTCCCTTTACCCTGATCTCCTGCGCTTTAGCCGTGAGCGAGAGAACCAGGAGCATTAAAATAATTATTATCCTCATTTCGTTGTGTATTGCCACTTAAAGATAATTATTTAGTATTTAAACCAACCTTGAATTTTTTACTTCCACGGCTCTGACAATTATCAGGGTGCTGGAATACTTAATATTATTAACTTTGAGGGACATCAACACCGCCCCGACTATGATGTCAGAAGAAATCTTAAAGCAATACGGTATAACCCATGTAAATGGATTGGAGTACAATCCTTCCTATCAACATCTCTATGACGCCGAACTTTCTCCTGATCTATCCGGTTTTGAAAGGGGGCTACTGACCGACACGGGATCGGTAACGGTTGATACCGGCGTCTTTACAGGCAGGTCGCCGAAAGACAAGTATATTGTACGTGACAGCAAGACTGAAAACACAGTCTGGTGGAGGTCAGAGACAGCCACTGTCTCTGACAACAAGCCTCTCAGCACTGAAGCGTGGGAGCACTGCAGGCAGATAGCGGTGCGGCAGCTTTCAGGAAAGAAGCTTTACGTGGTCGATTGCTACAGCGGGGCCAATGCCGACACACGGATCAGGGTGAGGTTCATCATGGAGGTAGCCTGGCAGGCGCATTTTGTTAAAAACATGTTCATCAGGCCTTCCACGGTGGAGCTTGACAGTTTCACTCCCGATTTCGTGGTGCTGATGGCATCAAAGGCCGTGAACCCTGAATGGCAGCGGTTCGGGATGCACTCGGAGAACTTTGTGCTCTTCAACCTGACGGAAAACATGGCTCTGGTAGGAGGCACATGGTACGGAGGAGAGATGAAGAAAGGGATCTTCTCGGTGATGAATTACTACCTGCCGCTCAAGGGGATTGCAGCGATGCACTGTTCGGCCAACGTCGGCAGGAAAGGTGATGTTGCCATCTTCTTCGGTCTTTCGGGCACCGGCAAGACCACGCTCTCCACCGACCCGCACAGGGTGCTCATAGGTGATGATGAGCATGGCTGGGATGATGACGGCATCTTCAACTTCGAGGGAGGGTGTTATGCCAAGTGCATTAACCTGAGCAGGGAGAATGAGCCTGACATATACCGGGCTATAAAGCGTGATGCCCTCCTCGAGAATGTGGTGGTTGACGAAAAGGGATGCATCGACTTCACCAGCGCCGCAAAGACAGAGAACACCAGGGTATCATATCCCATATACCATATTGACAACATTGTGAGGCCGGTATCGAAGGCAGGGCATGCAAAAACAGTCATCTTCCTGTCGGCGGATGCCTTCGGCGTTCTTCCTCCGGTCGCCAGACTGACAGGGGAGCAGACACAGTATTATTTCCTGAGCGGATACACGGCCAAACTGGCAGGAACCGAGTGCGGGGTCATTGAGCCCCAGCCCTCCTTCTCTGCCTGTTTCGGGGCCGCCTTCCTGCTGCTCGATCCCCTGATCTATGCCCGTGAGCTGACACGCAAGATGAATACCCACGGTGCTGAGGCATGGCTGGTGAACACAGGCTGGAACGGAGGAGCCTATGGAACCGGCAAACGTATTGATCTCCCCTCAACAAGAAATATCATCAATGCCATTCTCAACAGGAGCTCTTGACAGCCTACAATTCGTCAACCTGCCTGTATTCAACCTGAGCATACCTCTGTCAGTACCGGGGGTATCTCCGGACTGCTTGACCCGCGCCGTGCATGGGGCACACGGGAGGCATGGGACGGAGCTGCAGCAGGTCGCTGGCAGAGAAATTCATAAAGAATTTCAGCAAGTTCACATCGAACACGGAAACGGCAAAACTCGTATCTTCGGGTCCTAACCCGCAACAGAAGTAAAAATGGTTATTAACCCTATCCATTCTGGCGCTGATACTGGCCTATCTTGCCGGATCGATACCCAGTGCCGTATGGGCTGGCAGGCTCTTTCACGGCATCGACGTCAGGGAGCATGGCAGCGGCAATGCCGGAGCTACGAATACCGTAAGGGTACTCGGGTGGAAGACCGGTATCCCGGTGCTGATCTTTGATATCTTCAAGGGGTGGCTGGCAGCCTCGCTGCCCAGGCTCCTTGAGGCTGCTCCTGACGCTTCAGAACAGATGATGGTGCTGCAGATATTATGCGGCATGGCTGCAATTATCGGGCATGTATTTCCGCTCTTCGCGGGGTTCCGTGGCGGCAAGGGAGTGGCAACAACATTCGGGGTGCTGCTGGCCCTGCAGCCCTGGCTGACACTCGCCTGCGCCGGCATCTTCCTGGTAGTACTCCTGGTTTCAGGTTATGTCTCGCTCGGATCGATAATTTCAGTCATCATGTTCCCGGTGCTGCTTCTGACGGTCTTTCATACTACCTCAATACTCTTTAAGCTATTCGCAATACTGGTCGCCATAGCTGTTGTGGCAACACACTCCAAAAATATTTCAAGGCTGATCAGGGGCGAAGAGAAGAAATTCCTGAAAAGAAAAAAGAGCTGATCATTCTGCCCTGGCACACCCCGGGTCTGAAGCTTCGCATTTATGATAATTATGTGGGTTTGCGGCTTTGCTCTTTTAAAATAATTATGCTAATTTTAGCGCAAACATAATCATACAAACAATCTAAACATACAGATATGGAAGGTATAAAGGGAACCCGTACGGAGCAGAATCTCCTCAAGGCATTTGCAGGTGAGTCACAGGCAAAGAACCGTTATGAGTTTGCAGCCAAGGTGGCAAAGGAAGAGGGCTATGAACAGATAGCAGCCATCTTCCTTGAGACAGCGCTTCAGGAACAGCAGCATGCAAAGCGCTTTTTCAAATTCCTCGAGGGAGGCATGGTTGAGATCACCGCTGCCTACCCTGCAGGCAAGATCTCTACCACCGGCGAGAACCTCGAGGCAGCTGCCGATGGTGAGCACGAGGAGTGGTCTGAGCTCTATCCGGCGTTTGCAAAGGTAGCAGAGGAAGAGGGATTCAAGGAGATAGCGACAGCTTTCAAGGCCATCTCAGCAGCAGAGAAGGTGCATGAGGAGCGTTACAGAAAGCTGCTCTCCAGCGTGATGGGCAACAAGGTTTTCGAACGCGAGGAGAAGATCTTCTGGTACTGCCGCAAGTGCGGTTATGTGCACTTCGGAACCAAGCCTCTCAAGAACTGCCCGGCATGCCTCCATCCGTACAACTACTTCGAGGAATTTGCTCAGAACTATTGATCATTATCTCCCTGAAATGATCAGCGGCAACAGTATGCTCAGCCTGATGAAGAGCAGGCAGAGTGACAGAAAGTATCTTGACAAACCAGTTGAGAGGGAAAAGATTGAGAGGATCACCGAAGCAGGCAGACTGTCACCCTCCGCATGCAACGGTCAGCCCTGGCATATAATAGTGGTAGATGAGCCCGCAGTGAGGGATAGGGTGGCGTCCGCCACGGAATCTGAGCTCTTGCGGATGAACACCTTTGTCCGGCAGGCGCCAGTGCTGATTGTTGTGGTGCGGGAGAAATCCAATTTCACCTCACGGGCAGGAGACCTGATAAAGCAGAAGGACTATTCCGTGATTGACATAGGTATTGCAGCGGCCTCGATCATATACCAGGCTACCGCAGAGGGACTGGGGACGTGCATCATAGGGTGGTTTGATGAGAAGGGTATTAAAAAGGCATTGGGTATACCGGCATCGAAGAAGGTTGAGCTGGTCATCTCCGTCGGTTACACCGAAAACCGGCTCAGGGACAAATCGCGCAAGCCACCCGAAGAGATAATATCTTATAACCGTTACTAATCCAGTTTCGCCAGCGCCTCCTTTATACGTCTCGCTGCTTCGGTGATGCGTTCGTCAGAGGTGGCATAGGATATGCGAATGCAGTTCTCAGCCCCGAAGGCGCTGCCGCTCACCATCGCCACCCTGGCCTCCTCGAGCAGGAAGAAGGTAAGGTCATCGGCGTCTTTCATCACCTTGCCGTTATGGCTCCTGCCAATGAAGTTGCTTATGTCAGGCATGACATAAAACGCGCCTTGCGGCACCCTGACCTTGAGTCCGGGTATCTCGCCCAGCAGCCTGCATATCAGGTCCCTGCGACGAAGGAATGCCTCGCGCATCCTCTCTTTTGAGTCACTCTTCGAGGTCACAGCCGCCAGGGCGGCCCGCTGGGCTATGGAGCTGACACCTGAAGTGAACTGACCCTGAAGCTTGTTGCATGCCTTCGACAACCAGAGGGGAGCTCCCATGTAACCTATCCTCCATCCTGTCATGGCATACCCTTTCGAGACACCGTTGACTGTCACAACCCTGTCGGCTATTGAACTGAAGGTTGCCAGGCTGATATGCTGGCCGGTGAAGGTGATATGTTCATAAATCTCATCGGAGACAATGATGACCTGGGGGAATTTCTCAAGGACCTTCACCAGTCCGGCCATCTCCTCACGGGTGTAGACCATCCCGGTGGGGTTTGAGGGGGAGTTGAAGATCAGAAGGCGTGTGTTAAGGGTCAGAGCCGCCTCAAGCTGTCCGGGGGTGACCTTGAAGTCGCTGTCAATGGTTGTCTGTATTATCACCGGGATGCCCTCGGCAAAGGTGATATGATCAAGGTAACTGACCCAGTAGGGGGCAAGCAGTATCACCTCCTCGCCGGGGTCCACCACCGATAGCATTATGTTGATGAGGGTATGTTTCCCTCCTGCCGACACTATTATCTGTTCAGTCGAGTAGTCGAGTCCGTTTTCCTCTTTGAATTTCCGGGATATTGCCTGCCGCAGGTCGGCGTACCCGGGCACGGGTGGATAGAAAGAATAGTTATCGTCGATGGCTTTCTTCGCCGCCTCCTTTATGTCATCAGGAGTATTGAAGTCAGGTTCCCCGAGGCTGAGACTTATCACATCTATGCCCTGTTCCTTCAGTTCGCGGCTCTTCTGCGCCATGGCAAGAGTCTGGGATACCGAGAGTGCCTTCACCCTCCTGCTGATATGCTCCATTGTGTCAGATTTTTATTGGTGTCGTTTTACGGAAAGGCCAAATGTAATTGTTAAAAGTGAAAAAGAAAAGGGTTTATAACAGGCCCGGGAGAGATAACCGGGCTTGAATAAAAATGATTAATTTGCATGCTGTAACAATCCAATCATCCTTCACATGGAAACCTTCCTTGAGATACTCAAAATATTGCTCCCTGCGTTGCTGGTGATGACCACGGCGTGGCTGGTGATACGCAACATGCTTCGTGATGACCACGACCGCCGGCGGCAGGATCTCCTGCTTCAGACGGTTAAGACCATTACGCCTGTGAAGCTGCAGGCGTACGAGAGGGTGGTTCTTTTCCTGGAACGCATCTCGCCTGAGTCTCTCATCATGCGGACGGCGCAGCCGGATATGAGCGCCCAGCAGCTTCATTCGGCCCTTGTCAGCAATGTGAGGAGCGAATATGAGCACAACCTCTCGCAGCAGATCTACATGAGCAATGAAGCGTGGGAGATGGTGAAGAATGCGCGCGGCACAGTGGTCAGGATGATCAATGGTGTTGCCACGCAGCTTCCTCCGACAGCATCTGGTGAAGAGCTCTCACGTCTTCTCATCGAGGAGGTGATGGAGATGGATACGGAGCCCTGCCGGACTGCCATAACCTATATCAAATCGGAGCTTGCCCGGATAATGGGATAAAAAAAAGACGCCCTCAACGGGCGTCCCTTTATCTGTCAGTTTTACCAGAGACTCTTCTAAAGGAGGCTGATGCTTCGTTTGACGAATGCGCTCAGCGCCTCTCCCTTGAGCATGTTATTGGCCAGCATGGCGAGGTCAATCAGTTGTTTAACTGCTTTGTGTTCTCCCCCGAAACCTGAAAGTAGAATTCTTCCTCTTTTCTTCAAGCTGTTTAAGTTCACCCCTGAGCCTCTCCAGGTCATCCTTTTCTACAGAGGGGATCTCCTCGGGCTTCTTCTTGCCGTGCTCCTTCTCCATAAAATCAATCTCAACCCTGGTCTTTTCGATCCCTGCGCTGTTTTTCTTAAGCTCGTCAGCGTGTTCCTTGTCAATATCCCCGGCAAGAGTGACCAAAAGCGGATGGTTGGTATTCAGTACGAGGTCAAAGCTGTCTGGCATCTCGCCGTAGAATGAGTATCCTCCCCCGAACTGTGCCATGTCCTTCATCCTGCGCATGAACTCGCTCTGGGTGATCACCAGCGGAAGGTCATTCTCATCAAGGTTCTCGGCTCTCACCTGGAATCGTGCCTTGTCGCTGTCAGCCACCTGGCTGCGGAACACCTGCGTAAGATCATCAGACTGTGACCTGGACAGCTTTGATTCATGGCTCTCATCCTTCTTTATAAGGTTCTCCACGACGTCACTGTCGACCCTGACGAATCTTGAACCCTGATCCTTTGATTCCAGAGCATTGATCAGGTGGGTGTCAAGCTGTCCGTCAAGCACCAGGACGTCATAGCCCTTCTCTCCCGCCTTTGCCACGTAGGTATGCTGCGCCACGGGATCGGTGGTGTAGAGATGTATCAGGGCCTTATCCTTGTCAGTCTGGTTCTCCTTGATTATCTTATCATACTCCTCAATGGTGAAGTACTTGCCGTCAGTGTTCTTGTACAGGGCAAATTTTGAAGCCTTCTCATAGAACTTCTCTTCGGTGATCATGCCGTATTCAATAAATAGCTTGAGGTCATCCCATTTCTTTTCAAAGTTTTCCCTATCCTTCTTGAATATGTCAGCCAGGCGGTCTGCCACCTTCTTGGTTATATGGCTTGAAATCTTCTTCACATTTGAATCACTCTGAAGGTAGCTCCTCGATACATTCAGCGGAATATCAGGCGAGTCGATGACTCCGTGAAGAAGCGTCAGGAAGTCTGGCACGATACCCTCAACGGAGTCGGTCACGAATACCTGGTTGCAGTAGAGCTGTATCTTGTTCTTCTGTATCTCGAAGTTGTTCCTGATCTTCGGGAAATAGAGTATCCCGGTGAGCTTGAAAGGATAATCAACATTGAGGTGGATGTTGAACAGAGGATCCTCTCCCATGGGGTAGAGCTCGTGATAGAATTTGGTATAATCCTCATCCTTCAGCTCCGAGGGCTTGACCGTCCATGCCGGGTGTGTATTGTTGATCATCTTTCGGTTTTCCCGTATCGACCATCTTGCCGTCTTTCCACTCCTTCTCATTGCCGAAATGCGACTGGCACAGGAAGGAACCTGCAATATTTCTTCAGGAGTTGTTCCAGTCTTTGTTCATCAAGAAACTCCTTTGAATCCTTGTCAATGTGCAGTATTACATCAGTGCCCCTTTCTCTCTTTCAGTCTCTTCCAGCGAGTATTCAGGACTGCCGTCGCAGCTCCATTTCACAGCAGGTTACATCTTCACTGTACGACTTTGATATTACCTCCACCCTGTCTGAGACCATGAATGACGAATAGAATCCCAGTCCGAACTGGCCGATTATGGCGCTTGCCTGGTCCTTATACTTGTCAAGGAACTCATTGGCGCTTGAGAAGGCGATCTGGTTGAGGTACTTGTCGATCTCTTCGGCGCTCATGCCGATACCGTTATCAGAGACGGTTATGGTCTTCTTTTTCGGATCGAAGCTGATGCTGACTCTCATATCTCCGAGTTCGCCCTTGAATTCGCCTGCTGAGGCAAGTGTCTTAAGTTTCTGTGTGGCATCCACTGCGTTGGAAACCAGTTCCCTCAGGAAGATCTCGTGATCTGAATAGAGAAATTTTTTAATGATCGGAAAAATGTTCTCTGTAGTAACTCCAATTTTACCCTTTTCCATATGATATAGTTTTCGTGATTATCCTGCCCCTGATCTTCAAAGTGCGTGCCGCGGCAGGAAGTATGACAGAGTGTCAGTCTGCCTCGGGCAGTCGAAAGTCCATAAAGTCTGTAAAGTTGAAAGTCTGAAGGATTTGCGATTTGCGATTTGCGATTAAATCGATAATCGAAAATCTGAAATCGAAAATTCTATTGCCTATTGCTTACTGCCTGATACAGTGCTTTCAGACGCTGGCAGGCAAGGCGTATCTCGTCTGGCGATATTGTCAGCGGAGGTGCGATGCGGAACGCTTCGTCGCAGAAGAGAAAATAGTCAAGCATCAGTCCGTGTGCCGGTGCCTGTGCCACCAATGCCGGGATGATCTTAGGCTTCTCCGGCACCACTGCCAGGAGGAGTCCTTCGCCCCTGATCTCCCTGAATGGCATGTCTGTCAGCTCACTTCTGAAAAGCTTCTCCTTCTCAAGGGCTGATTGCGGTCAGACCCTTGCTCACTATCACCTCCAGCGAAGCCAGTCCTGCAGCACAGCATACCGGGTGACCGCCGAAGGTGGTTATATGGCCCAATACAGGGTGATGGGAGAGTGACGACATTATCTCCCTTGAGGAGATGAAGGCGCCGAGCGGCATTCCGCCGCCAAGGGCTTTGGCCAGGACGACGATATCGGGGATGACATTATACCTGTACATTGAGAAGAGGCAGCCTGTACGTCCGAAGCCTGTCTGCACCTCGTCGAATATCAGCATGGCGCCGTGTCTGTTGCATGCACTGCGCAGGTCTGCGAGGAAAGTCCCTTCAGGCGCAATCACCCCGGCCTCAGCCTGTACAGGCTCAACCAGAACGGCTGCAGTGTCTGCCGTGATCATGGCGACAGCCTTCGGCGAGTTGAACTCCGCCATGGTAGTAGCCGGCATCAGTGGCCTGAATGCATTGCGGTAGGTCTCTGAACCCTGTACGCTCAGTGCCCCGGTGGTTGAGCCGTGATAGGCGTTTCTGAAGTATATAATCTCGTTTTTGCCTGTATGCCTGCGTGCCAGCTTCAGGGCACCCTCGATGGCTTCACTGCCTGAGTTGACAAAGAAGACCGACTCCAGCGACGGGGGCAGCAGGGCAGCCAGTTTTTCCGCATAGTGTACCTGGGGGCTCTGCACCACCTCACCGTAGACCATGAGGTGCATGTAACGGTCGGCCTGTTCTTTGACTGCAGCCACCACGGCCGGGTGCCGGTGGCCGGTGTTGCTCACCGATACACCCGAGATAAGGTCGAGATAATCCTTGCCGTTCCTGTCATACAGAAATGATCCTTCGGCCCTCTCTATCTCAAGCATAAGGGGTGTGGGAGAGGTCTGTCCGAGATGATCAAGGAAGAGTTGCCTCAGTGACGGCATTCAACGCGTCATTATATTGATATAGTTCATTATCCCGTCACGGTAAGATTTTCCGACGGGCAGGATTTTTGGGGTGTTACCGACAAATATGGTCAGGCTGTTTTCGCTGATAGACCTGATTACGCTTTTATTTACGAGGTACGACCGGTGTATCCTCACAAAGAGGCCTGACGGGAGTTGCTGTTCGATGGCCCTCATGGTGAAATGAATGGTATACTTCTCGTCGCGCGTAATGACACTGACATAGTTTTCCAGTGCCTCCACATAAAGAATTTCTTTAAGCTTAAGGCGCACGAGCGATGATGCCTTCTTGATGAATATCTCCTCCTCGCCGACGGTTGAGGGCGCCTGGCGCGGGGCATAGTATTTCATGATCTTCTCCACTGCCCTGCAGAAGCGGGGGTAGGTGATGGGTTTTAGGAGATAATCGATGCCGTTGTAGTTGAAAGCCTTGTATGCATGCTCCTCACTTCCCGATACAAATATTATATGGGGAGGATTCTCCAGGCTCGAAAGAAAGTCGAACCCGTCCATCTCAGGCATCTGGATATCGAGAAAAATCAGTTCAATGTCCCTGCGGGACATCAGGAGATTGCGTGCCGACAAGGATTCCGTGAAGCTTCCGACCAGGGAGAGGGACGAGGATTTGCCCACGAACTCTTCAAGGGTTCTGAGCCATACGGGGTCATCATCAACGATAATACAATTCATTACGGGACTTTGCGGTTGTGTTCAAAGCGTGGTTAACAAATATACTAAAAATAATAAGAATTGATAACCGCCCGGAAATTTTGAGTTTTATTAAAAAAAAGGAATGCCGTACATGACGGCATCATTTTCAGGAAATTAAAAAGGGGTGCTGGTGCACCCCTGAAACTTTTACTTCAGGCCTTTTGTAAGAGCCGGAGCAGCTTTGAACTTAACGACCTTCTTGGCCGGTACATTCAGTTTGGCACCTGTGCGGGGGTTGCGAACAACTCTTGCACTTCTCTTCTCAACTTTGAAAGTACCCATTGAGGGGAGTTGGAGCCTCTGGCCTTTTTTCATGGCGTCACCGAATGCACCAACGAAAGCGTTCAAAGCAATGTTGGCATCTTTAAGTGAAAGACCTGCTTTTTTTGCAATGCTGCCTACTAATTCTTTTTTTGTCATAGTCAATACAATTTTAGGGTTAGACGAATTTCCTATCTGCATACAAATTTATTTCATTCTTATTCAAAAGCAAGTCTTTTGGCTTTTTTTTATGCTGAGATGCCGATTTTTATGATAAATGAGAGTTTCTACAGGCAAAAAGTCCCCATAAAATGATTAGAAGAGCTTTCGGGGGTGTGTCAGAAGCCCATTTATGGGGAATTTGAGACGCAGGGAATAATGACTTAAAAGCATAAATTTTTGTATGCGGGAGCAAAAAACAAAAAAACACTATATTTGCGGCGGAGAAATGGCAGAGTGGTCGATTGCGGCGGTCTTGAAAACCGTTGTCCGGGCGACTGGACCGGGGGTTCGAATCCCTCTTTCTCCGCAGACCACAGCACTCCTGTTCCGTCCGTGACGGAACAGGTTTTTTATTTTACGGCATACCGAGCCGGGCTAGCCCGGTTGAGGGATGACGGAAAATAAAAAGAGGCTCATACGCTTCAGCGTATGAGTGAGTGCTGTGGTCTGCTGGTTCCCCCCCAAGGGATCACGAGCGAATGAAATGAGCGAGTAATCCCTTATGCACCCAGGTGCATGAGTGAGTGCTGTGGTCTGCTGGTTCCCCCCCAAGGGATCACGAGCGAATGAAATGAGCGAGTAATCCCTTATGCACCCAGGTGCATGAGTGAGTGCTGTGGTCTGCTGGTTCCCCCCCCCAAGGGATCACCGAAGGTAATCCCTCTTGCACCCCGTTACATGAGTTAGAAATACGGACATTACGAATTTGTCCCGATGGAGTCGCATAAGCAAGAAATGTAAAAGCCTGACCCGCTCAGCGGGAAACAACTTGCCTGTATTGTCCGCTTTGTGCGATCGTACTTTATTTTAAATCCCTGCAGTTGTACTCTATACTTTTTAAGGCGAACTCACCATAGCACAGATCTTCATCAGGATGTTTATATATTAGTTTTGCACCTGAAGGAAGACGGTATCCGTTTACATTTGAATAACCTGTCACCGGAGTGAGCCAGGGATAGTTCCTGTAGGTCTTCCCATCTGTTGTCTCAAATCTGTCATTGCTCAGAAAGTTTACGAGCCCGCCCTCTTCATTGAAATACAAAGTTGCACCGATAGTAATATTGCCATTGGTGAATTTTGCATCGACGGTTATGGCATCAATCTCCTTCCATTCTATATTTCTGTCAATTAGTGAAGCCGGTGCCATAAAACACATATCGTTAAACAGTGTTACAGTCTCTCCCTGATTCATCTCCTCACCTTTTGCATCAACCACCGTAAACAGTCCAAGAATTTTTACAAGCATGATTGCTGTCTGATCCCTGTAAAGGTGAATCCCATTTGCAGGAATTCCTTTTTTCTTTGCAACAATGTAAAAAAACCGGGAAGGTTTGTCAGTGAAGTTATACTGTACTGATTTAAGAGGCATAAACTCTTCGGAGGATTTTGATCTGATTCCCCCTGTAAATTCAGCCCTGAAATTCAATACTCTTTCTTTCCCGACCGATCCGGAGTAATGAAGATACTTTTGGACAATTGCGGGCAGGTGCTGAATATCTTCTTCGGTCAGCGTTTCACTTTTAATGATCCTTGTGCGCTCCAGGGCCTTCCGTACAGCTTTTTTATAGGTCTTTTTCATTTCTGAACTTATTCTGGGTCAAAATTACAGAATATATCTTACGGGCGATTTGGAATCCGTGATGGTGTTTCGTAAGACTTTAAAGACTCTCGTCTGGTTTTAGGGAATAAGAACAGGCCGGCGGTCTTATAATCAGTATATTTACAATAACATATGAAAACATCGCTCATGAAAGTGGTATTCATTAGCCTTGCAGCACTGATAATTCTGTCCTGCGCAGAGCAGAGAACCAGCAATGTCAATGCTGATGCAGAAAAAGCAATCATTGAGAAAGTGATCCGAAACAGTATAGGCTGGGCAAAGGAGAAAGACCTTCAGCTGCTGTACAGCGTAATTGCCGATGACTCATGCTACATAGAAGTACAGCCAACCAACAGGGTGGTCAGAGGGATATCCGAATTTAAAAAGGCGGAAGAATTCTGGATGCATCCCGAGTTTAAAGCGGTGCGGTTTGAGACCAGGGATATGACAATTAATATCTCTCAATCCGGGACAGTCGCCTGGTGGTATTGTATGCTCGACGACATCAATACCTGGAAGGGCCAGGCGGCAAACTGGGAGAATACGCGCTGGACAGGGGTGCTTGAAAAACGTAATGGCAATTGGGTCATTGTGCAGATGCACTTCTCGTTCGCCAATGAGTAAATCAGCAAATCGAAAACTTCAAAATGGGCAAACTTAAATACCATCATCTGGGAATCCCTACAAAAAGGATACTTCCTGAAAAAGATTACATTCCGCATTTAAAAATTTATGCATCCGGATTTGAAGAAAGTTCCTATGGTATCGAATGGATGAATTTCGATGATGATTGCCGGGTGCCTGATCTTGTAAAATCGGTACCGCATATTGCCTTTGTTGTCGACGACCTAACGGAAGCCCTGAAGGGAAAAGAGATACTTATTGAACCTAACAGTCCGTCAAAAGGGATAACTGTGGCGTTCATTGTCGAGAACGGTGCTCCCGTAGAACTTTTGCAGTTTGATGGCCCTGAAGATGAGTTCTGGCCACAAAAGGCATTATACCGGTAAAAGCCGGCCTGCCTGATGCGGCACGGTCTCACGCTATTTGGGACTGCGTCGCTTTATTCCTTGTAAGCCCTGTGCCCTGCGCCCTGTGCCCTGCACCCTGCACCATGAACCCTGTGCCCTGTACTCTGTGCCCTGTGCCATCCCTCTGTGCGGGACTGCCTAGCTCCGCTCCTTGTGTGCTTTTCGCCCAGTACAATTTGTGCTATCTTTGCACCAACCTTCTCCAAGATGAACAAAGACATACCCATGACTGTCGGCGAAGCCACCACCCTCATGCCATTCCTTCTCGGATCACTTAAGAACAAGAGCCGCGATAACATCAAGTCACTTCTGCGCAACCGCCAGGTGCTGGTCAACGGAGAACCTGTGACACAGTTCAACCATGAGCTTAAGGCAGGCGACGAGGTGGCAGTCAAAGGCGAGAGGCAGGCTGACGGTATCGTGGCCCGCAACATGCGCATCGTCTTTGAGGATGAATACATCATAGTGATCGACAAGAACGCCGGGCTCCTCTCGATGGCCTCTGACAATGAGAAATACCTGACAGCATACAACATACTCAGCAGCTACGTAAAACAGCAGAAGCCTTCTAACAGGATCTTCATCGTTCACCGGCTTGACCGAGACACATCGGGACTGATGATGTTCGCACGCAGCGAGAAGGTGCAGAGTATGCTGCAGCGCGACTGGAAGCACAACGTCACCGCGAGGACCTACGTAGCCCTGGTGGAAGG
This sequence comes from uncultured Rikenellaceae bacterium, assembly GCA_963696805.1. Taxonomy (GTDB): domain Bacteria; phylum Bacteroidota; class Bacteroidia; order Bacteroidales; family VadinHA17; genus SR-FBR-E99. The sequence continues at coordinate 176,332 of CAVOLF010000002.1, read as the reverse complement.
CGAGGTAGCCGAGCCGGAAGGGGTGATCAAATCATATATCTACGAGAGCAAGGCACTGATGATGCACACAACGCGTAATCCTGAAAAGGGCGATCTTGCCATCACCCGCTTCAGAAAAATAAAGAGCAACAAGGATTATACAATGCTGGAGATAATGCTGGAGACCGGAAAGAAGAACCAGATAAGACTGCACATGCAGGAGCTGGGCCACAGTGTCGCGGGGGATAAAAAATACGGAGCCTCCTCCAGTCCTATTGGCAGACTCGGACTTCATGCCAGCGTGCTGGCATTCATCCATCCTGTCACCGGGAAGGAGATGCGCTTTGAATCGAGAGTCCCTGCTAAATTCCGGCGGATGGTTTAACAATTCCACGAATGACTTCCATCCCGGAAGAATAATCGGTATCAAAGTAATACCCTGACGAGGGAACCTCCTGAACAGGAAATCCGAAGCTCCCAGTCTGGTTTGGCAAGGGAAACCGATACTCTCTGCTGGCTACAGTTTTATACTCTAGAAGGGCCAGAAGTTATTGTCATACCACACCTGCTCCCTCAGTTCCTTGTCGATCCTCATCAGCCACTTGTGGTGTCCCCTCTCCCATTCAGCAAGCATACGGTAGAGCTCCTTTTCATTGGGGTCAGCAGCCGACTCTGCACGCGATGAGTAGAGTTCGACGGCCTTCGCCTCGAAATCCATGGAGGCGCTTATGGCTGCAGCTTCAAAGCTTGCAGCGCTGATCTGACTCTTCATCTCCTCCGAGAGAACCTTCCTTGCCACCTCGTCAGGGGCGTTTCCGGCCTGCAAGGTGATGTCCATGAAGAAATTGTGCTTCTGGTAGTGCCTGTACTGATCCGACAGAAACCGAATGTGCTGCTCCTCCTCTTCCGCGATCATGGTAAATATCCTCCTTACAGCGTCGCTATTCGTCTGGGCGGCAATGTTTGAATAAAAGGCTTTACCTCTCTGCTCGAGCAATATCGCCTCCTTCAAGATGTCAGTGGTGTTTTTCGTCTCCATCATTTTTCAGTTTATGCAGGTATATTACGGGTTAACAATTGCATTTAGAATTTGTTCTGCCAGTCAGTCTTCAGTCTTCCGATAGGCAATAGGCAATAGTGAAATCCTCGGTCTTCAATTTTCAGTCCAGGAAACAGACTATTAATTCTTAATTCATAACTCTTAATTCTAAATTACTATTGCCGGCTGCCAGCTACAACCTAAGGCCTTCCGCCTCTACTGCCTAAAACGTCTGCATCGCATACAGTTTCCTGTAGATTCCGTCAGGATTCCTGATCAGCTCCTCGTGGGTGCCGTACTCCTCAATGCGTCCGTCTTCTATAACCACTATTATATCTGCGTGCTGTATGGTAGAGAGACGGTGCGCAATGACTATCGAGGTACGGTTCTCCATGAGCTTCAACATGGCGTCCTGTACAAGTCGTTCCGACTCGGTATCGAGTGATGATGTAGCCTCATCAAGAATGAGTATCGGCGGGTTGGCCATGATGGCCCTGGCTATGCTGATCCTCTGTCTCTGCCCTCCGCTCAGCTTGTTGCCGCCCTCGCCCACGGTGTTCTGATATCCTCCGGGCGTCTCCATGACAAACTCGTGAGCATTGGCAATCGAAGCCGCTCTTTGCACACTCTCCTCATCTGCCTCCTCATCAAGGGCGAAGGAGATGTTACTATGAAAGGTATCATTGAACAGAATAGCCTGCTGGCTGACTATTCCCATAAGGTGCCGCAGATCCCTGATGTTTACGTCGCGCAGGTCAACACCGTCAATGAGTACAGTACCCCTGTCAGGGTCTATAAAGCGGGGTATCAGATCCACCAGAGTCGATTTGCCACCTCCCGAACGGCCGACGACAGCCACCGTCTGACCCTTCCTGATCATAATCGAGACGTCTTTCAGAACCGGCTCATGGTCATATGCAAACCATACATTCCTGAACTCGATGCTCTCACTGAAGTCTTTTATCCTGACCGCATCAGGCTTCTCTCTTATTGTCTCCTCGGCATCCATGACCTGGTTGATGCGGTCAATGGAGGCCATCCCCTTCTGTATGCTGAACCATGCGGTAGAGATAGACTTGGCAGGCTGTATGATCTGTGAGAAGACCACCACGAATGCAATGAGCCTGTCAGGCGACATGTTGCCGGTGCCCTTCAGCGCCAGCATGCCCCCGTAATAGATCACTGCCAGCAGCACCAGAGTAGACAGGAACTCGCTGACGGGATGCGCCAGGTATGCTCTCCGCACCACACGCCGGAAGGTGTTGGTGTACTTCTCGTTTGCCCTGGCGAACTGCCCTGTCATCTTCCCCTCTGCATTGAATCCCTTGATGATGCGCAGGCCTGTCAGGGTCTCCTCAAGCACTGATAGTAGCCTTCCCAGCTCCTGCTGGCCTTTAAAGGAGGCGCTCTTGAGAGACCGGCTGATGCGGGCAATGAGCCAGCCGCTCACCGGCAGCATGAACAGTGCGAAGAGCGTGAGCTGTGGACTGGTGACAGCCAGGTAGGTGACAAAAATAATTATCGTGAAGGGATCGCGAAACATCATCGACAATGATGACATCACCGATATCTCTATCTCCTGAACATCATTTGATACCCTGGTCATGAGGTCGCCCTTGCGGGCCTCGGAAAAGTATGAGAGGGGCAATCTAAGAATCTTATCATAAACCCTCTTCCTGACATCCTTCACCGTGCCGGCCCTAAGGCTGGCCATACAGTTGTTGGCCAGGAAGACCAGGAGGTTCTTAAGGAAACTGGCGATGGAAAAGAGGATGACCACGACAAGGAGGGTCCTCATCTCGCCGTGTCGGGCTATCTGTGAAGAGAAGAACCAGTCAGCCAGATCGCTGAAATATTTCATTGTAAAAGAAAACGACCCCGGATGGGGAGCCTCCCCTATCCTGCTGAAGAGTATCTGAAGGAAGGGAACGATGAGTGTAAAGGTAAAGAGAGCAAAAAAGGCACTCAGGATATTAAATCCCATATTCTGCACCGCAAGCCATTTATATGGCCTGAGGTACTGCAGGAGTATCTTTATACTCTTCATTCTTTCTGGTCAGAAGCCTGTGTAGTTGAATGGGGTGACGGCCTTCATCTCATCTTTCACAACCTCGCTTATGTCAAGAGAGTCAATGAATTTATGAATGGTCTCACCTGTGACCTTCTCATTGGTCCGGGTCAATGCCATCAGGGCCTCATAGGGCTTCGGGAAACCCTCCCTGCGAAGTATAGTCTGCAGCGCCTCGGCAATCACCACCCAGTTATCCTCCAGGTCACTCATTATCTTTTCCCTGTTGAGCATAAGCTTTGACAGGCCCTTCTTAACTGATTTCCAGGCGATGAGTGTATGCGCCATAGCCACACCGGTGTTTCTTATCACGGTTGAGTCTGTCAGGTCACGCTGCAGCCTCGAAACGGGCAGTTTTGATGAGAGGTGCCCGAACAGTGCATTAGCCACGCCAAGGTTCCCCTCCCCGTTTTCAAAGTCGATGGGATTGACCTTGTGGGGCATGGCTGATGAACCTATTTCTCCGGCAACTATCGTCTGCTTGAAGTAGTCAAGTGAGATATAACTCCAGAGGTCCCTGCAGAGATCAATGATAATGGTGTTGATCCGGCTTAAATTGTCAAACAGCGCTGCCAGTCCGTCATAGTGTTCGATCTGTGTTGTTGTCTGCTGCCTCTCGAGGCCCAGCTGTTCATTGAGCAGACGGTTGGAAAATTCAACCCAGTTGACTGCCGGGTATGCCACCTTGTGTGCATTGAGGTTTCCGGTGGCGCCACCAAACTTGCCGCTGTATTTTGTCATCATCAGGGTCATCATCTCAGCGTCAAGTCTCTCGCTGAAGACCGCCAGCTCCTTCCCCAGTCTGGTGGGCGTTGCAGGCTGACCGTGAGTACGTGCCAGCATAGGTACATCGGACCACTCCTCAGACATGGCTTCAATGATTTCGCGCAGGGTGACAAGCATGGGTATCATCACTTCCCTCACCGAGTCCCTGACAGCCATCGGCATGGCAGAGTTGTTTATGTCCTGCGAGGTGAGGCCGAAATGCACAAACTCACTCCATCTGTCAAGGCCAAGCGCCCCCACCTTCTCCTTGACAAAATACTCAACAGCCTTGACGTCGTGGTTGGTGACAGCCTCCTTTTGCTTGATATATTCAGCATCGGCAATTGAAAAATCACGATACACCGATTTCAGCTCCTGCTCTTTCCCATCCGGAAAGCCTTCAAACTGCGGCAGCCGGGCCTGCGAGAGGGCAATGAAGTACTCCGTCTCAACATGGACACGGTAGCGCATCAGTCCAAATTCCGAAAAGTAGGGAATCAACTCTGTCACCCGCTCACCGTAGCGGCCGTCGACGGGTGAAATTGCCTTTAAACGGTCCATGATATTATTTCCTCACCGTGATTTAATCAATGAATCAAAAAACAAAAATACTATTTTGTACTGGTGTAAAAAAATTGAACCTTTGCATTTATCTGCATGCGGAACAAATGAGATGGAAAAGATAAGGGTATCGGCAGTAAAATACATTAACAGTTATCCGTTTATGATAGGCCTTCGTGACAGCGAAGTGGCAATGATGATAGACCTCGAGGTGTGTCATCCCTCCGAATGTGCCGACAGGCTTGTGGCCGGTGATACCGATATAGGGCTGATCCCCGTTGCCACGATCGCCTCGATGAAGGAGTACCATATTGTCAGCGACTACTGCCTGAGCACCAACGGCGAGGTTCGCACGGTGCTTCTGGTAAGCAACACTCCGTTTGATCAGATAACAAGGATTTACCTTGATTACCGGTCGAGGAGCTCGGTGACCCTCTGCCGCATCCTGGCCGCCATGTCGTGGAAACGCGAATTTGATTGGCTGCCGGCATCGGAGAAGTTTGACATCACGGCCATGAAGCATGGCGAGGCTGCTGTCATGATCGGAGACCGCTGTTTTGAGTATGCTCACCTCTTTTCCCTGAGGCTCGATCTGGGTCTCGAGTGGAAAGAATTTACCGGCCTCCCCTTTGTCTTTGCCTGCTGGGTTTCAACAAGGGTGCTCCCTGAGGAGTTCACGTCACTGTTCAACAAGGCTCTCAGTGAGGGCCTAGACCGCAGAAACGAGGCCGTTGCCCTTCTTAAGGAGGGTACGGCAGCCACACCGGAGGAGATCATCCATTACCTGAACCACAATATCGACTTTCGTCTTGATGACCGTAAACGGGAGGCTCTGACGAAGTTTATTGGCTATATTAAGGAACTAAAACTAAATCCATGAATAAGCTCACCCTCAAACTCATATCCCTTTTGTTCATCGCTACCGTCGCTGCCGGCACAACAAGGGCGCAGTCGGGGCCTGACACCACCACACTGGTCTACAAGGTAAAAATTGACAAGATGATAGCGGCCCCGCTGTGGCGCAGCGTGAAGAAGAGTTTCGATGAGGCCGACTCGCTGAAAGCTGATTTCATGCTGATTCACATGAACACCTACGGCGGTCAGGTGGATATAGCCGACTCCATGCGCACCCTGATCCTGAACTATCATATCCCCGTGCTGGTTTTCATTGACAACCAGGCCATCTCTGCAGGGGCGTTGATAGCTATCTCGGCTGACAGCATCTACATGAGGCCCGGGGCAAGCATAGGTGCCGCCACCGTAGTAGACCAGACCGGAGCAAAGCTGCCTGACAAGTACCAGTCGTTCATGCGCGGCATGATGCGTGCCACGGCGGAGGCTCACGGCAAAAAGCCCGTGGTGAAGGACGGTGACACCACATGGGTGTGGCACCGTGATCCGGAGATAGCACAGGCGATGGTGGACCCGTCAATAGTGTTGAAAGGTATCGTCGACACCGGCCAGGTATTGACACTCACTGCCCTTGAAGCAATAAAGTATGGCTTCTGCGAAGGAGAGGCAGCCTCAGTGGAGGATGTCATAGCCCGGGCCGGCATAGAAAATTATACAATAAAAGAGCTGAAACTCTCAGCGGCTGACAAAATAATCATGTTCCTCGTCAATCCTGTTGTCTCAGGTCTGCTCATCATGCTGATCATCGGCGGCATCTACTTCGAGCTGCAGTCACCCGGCGTGGGATTCCCCCTGGCAGCAGCTGTGCTGGCAGCGCTTCTCTACTTTGCCCCGCTTTATCTTGAAGGTGTGGCCGCCAACTGGCACCTCATGATCTTCATAGTAGGGATTATCCTTGTGGCGGTAGAGATTTTTGCCATACCCGGCTTCGGCGTCACAGGCGTGCTGGGTGTCATAGGCATTGTTACCGGGCTGGCATTTGTCATGATTGATAAGATAGTGTTCCGGTTCGGCCCCTCAGGTGACGGTGTCAGGGAGGTGGTTGCAGCGTTTGCCATAGTGGCGCTGGCCGCGATAATTTCATTTATCCTGTCGCTCTGGCTCTCAAGAAAGCTGTTTTCGCCGAACAGGCTCTTCGGAAGCCTGGCGCTCGAGACATCAGTAAACACGGCTGACGGTTTTGTGAGCTTTGACACCAAAAAACTGTCAGCACTGGTTGGCAGCGCAGGTAAAGCCCACACCGTACTCAAACCATCAGGAAAGGTGATGATAGGAGGCGATGTATATCCTGCCGTGGCTGAGACCGGCTTCATCACAAAAGGAACGGAAATAACCGTCAGAAGGGAAGAGCAGGGACAACTTTACGTGGTGCCTGCCGACAAGAGTTGAGAATCCATGAAGGGGATTAATGTCAGGCCATATTCCCAGGGCGATTTCCCGGGTATAATGGAGCTCTGGACTGCCACCGGGCTGAGCAGGCCCGAGAGAGGCGACGATGAGACTGCGGTAGAAAGGAGCATCGCCCTGGGAGGAGCAATGCTTGTCATGTGCGACGGAAATGCCGGGGAAAATATAATCGGTACCTCATGGTTGACCTTCGACGGCAGACGCATCCACCTGCATCACTTCGGGATCACTCCGGCATACCAGGGCAGGGGCCTCTCAGGAATGCTCCTGAAGGAATCGCTTAAGTTCGTAAAGGAAAAAGGATACCAGGTCAAACTCGAAGTGCACAGAACCAACATGGCAGCAGTAAAACTCTATAAAAAGGCCGGATTTGAGTACCTGGGCGATTACGACATCTACATCGTCAGAGATGTTCAATCAATTGAAATCTAAAATGTTAAAATATCCTTAAAGAGGAATATTTATTTACCGGATCAATAAATTATTTTGTATATTTGGACAAATCTATCCATTTACAATCATGGCACGAACAATCACTTTTTCAGATCTGAGAAAGATCAAGGACCAGCTTCCTGACGGGAGCATACGGAAGATAGCAGATAAGCTTGAGATGTCTGAGGAGACCGTCAGGAATTATTTCGGAGGCTGGAACTTTGATCGTGGGCTGAGTGCCGGGATCCACATAGAAAAAGGACCTGAAGGGGGCATAGTCACCATAGAAGACACAACAGTACTTGACCTTGCAGAAAGTATGCTGCAACGCTAATTCGTACCCCGACAGGTGACAAAAAGCAAAAGTTCCTACTTTTGCTTTTTTCATGTCCTTTTTTCATGTCCTGATTACCACTACCGTAACCAACCGCTTCACAGAACAATCAAAATGAACCACAAACTATGCATCACACTTCTTTCGGTCATTCTGACTCCGGGTCTCAATGCTCAGGATAGGAGTGCCACATCTGCTCTCAGGTATGATGAGAACCACAGTCTCACCTGGGAGGAGGCTGTCAGTTTTTATTCCGGACTTGACAGGGCTTATCCCGAGGCCACCCTCATTGAGATGGGCATGACCGATGCCGGCAGGCCGCTGCACCTCTTCATCATCAGCGATGACGGGGAGTTTGAACCGGAGGCAATACGCCGTAAGGGCAAAGCCATTGTGCTTATCAACAACGGCATCCATCCGGGTGAGCCGGAGGGCATCGATGCCAGCGCCCGGTTTGCTGAAGACATCCTGTCCAACAAGGAGGGTATGAAGAAATACCTTCATAACGCCGTGGTGGCTATCATCCCGGTTTACAACATAGGAGGAGCCCTGACACGCAGCCAGTACTGGCGTATTAACCAGAACGGGCCCGATGAAAAGGGAGCCAGGCGCAATACACGGTTCCTCGATCTGAACCGCGACTTCGTCAAGCAGGATTCGCGTGACGCCCGAGCCTTCGCCGCCATCTACAGTTACCTCGATCCGGATGTGTTCCTTGATACACATACCACCAACGGTTCAGACCACCAGTTCACAGTCACGCTCATAGCTACCCAGCCCGAGAAGATGCACCCCGAGATGCAGGCGTTCTTCCGGGGGAGGATGCTTCCCGAACTCTACGACCGGATGAAATGGGTCCATAAGAATGAGATGGTGCCGTATGTCCAGTACACAGACAGAGGCGAGATCAAAGCTATAATTGGGTTCGAAGAGCATGCATACTATTCAACCGGATACTCCTCACTCTTCAACTCCTTCGGCTTCATGACCGAGACCCTTGTTTACAAGCCTTACCCTGAGCGTGTTGAGGGAACGAGGCAGTTCATAGCCGAGCTGGTGCGTTACACCTCATTGAACCATAAGGAGATTCTCAGGCTAAGGGCTGAAGCAAACAGCCGGACCCTGAACGCAGGCGAGTACGTGCTTGACTGGGAACAGGATTCCACCAGGTGGGACCTGGTTGAGTACCACGGCTACACCTATGAGGAGACCGTCACCCCCATCACCGGCAGGAAGACAGGTTTTTATAACCATGAAAAGCCTTACACGGACACTATCAGATACTACAACTACTTCAATCCGTCTGTCACTGTGACTGCCCCGGAAGCATATATCCTTCCCTTCGCGTGGGAAGAGGTCATTGAACGGCTTCAGGCAAACGAAGTAGTGATGCACCAGCTTCAGCATGACACAACCGTCACCGTTGAGTCGTATTATATAGAGAGCTATGAGCCGGCCAAAAGAGCCACCCAGGGGCACTTCTACAACAGTAACATTAAACTGAGGAAGGTCACTCAGGAGGTAGACTACCTGAAGGGAGACTACCTGATTCCCCTGAACCAGAGGGCGAACAAATATATTGTCACCATGATGGAGCCGCAGAGCGAATCCGGCTTCCTTGCATGGAACTTCTTTGACTCTTTTCTTGAAGGACAGGATTGGTATTCGGTATGGGGGTTTGAAAGTCACCTGAAGGAGCTGCTTGACCATGACCCCGTTCTGAAGGCTGCCTTTGACAAGGCAAGGAGTGAGGATGAGAGGATGGCCGCCGACCCCGTAGTGCAGCTTCAGTGGCTGTACCAGAACACTCCGGTATCCGAACTCGAGAAAAGGACAAGGCTATATCCTGTTGGCAGGATCATGCAGGCAGGAGATGTTTTACATGGCGACAAGTGATATTTATGACAGCCAAAGGCCTTAACCACACCTATGACAGCGAAGAGTTCCGCAGCCAGGGTCATGAGCTGATAGATATTCTTGCCGACTACCTCATGGAGACTTCTTCGCGCAGTGAGATGCCGGTACTCAGGAATGTGGAGCCTGAAGACCTTGTTGAGGAGTTTTCTTTCGACAACCCGTCCAATAGCGGCCTGTCGCTGAGCGGCTTCGTCCGAAAGGTCATTGCCAGCATGAACCACATGCACCACCCCCGTTTTGTGGGGCATCAGAATACTCCTCCCCTTACGGCAGGCATCATAGCGCAGATGTGCACAACACTCCTGAATAACGGGGTAGCCGTCTACGAGATGGGACCGGCAGCCATGGCTGCAGAGCGTAACGTCATAAGGTACATGGCACGGCTCGTCGGCTTCAGCAATGAGGCTGACGGCATCTTCACCCATGGAGGAAGCGCCGGAAACCTGACAGGACTCCTTGCAGCACGACAGGCGATGAGTGAGTACAACATCTGGGAGGAGGGTGTGAGACATGACAGACAGGTCGGAATCATCATCTCCGACCAGTCGCACTACAGTGTCTCACGCAATGCAAAGGTAATAGGTCTCGGAGGGAGTTCGGTGATACGCATTCCATATGACAGCCGCTATGCCATGCAGACGAAGCTCCTCATGGAGACTAAGCAGAAGGCGGAAGAGAAGGGCGTCAGGTTGATATGTGTGGCTGCCAACGCCTGCTCCACGGCAACAGGCACATATGATAATCTAGAGGAGATCGGTGCCTTCTGCCGTGAGAACAATATCTGGTTCCATGTTGACGGGGCGCACGGACTCGGGGTTCTGTTCTCAGACAAATACCGGCACCTGGTCAGAGGCATCGAAGCGGCTGATTCCGTGGTCATCGACTTTCACAAGATGCTGCTGACACCCGGTCTGAACACCATGGTGCTCTTCCGTGACGGACAGAGATCATATGAGACATTCGCCCAGAAAGCAGGTTACCTGTTTGACAAACAGGACGAGAATGAATGGTTCAATGGGGCTAAAAGAACACTGGAGTGCACTAAAAGCGCACTTGGAATCGTAGCCTGGGCAGTGATAAAATATTACGGAGACGAAGTTTTGGGCAGGTACGTCGACAGCCGCTACGACCTGGCTTTAAGGTTTTCTGAGGATATCAGGTCTGAGAGTGATATGGAGCTGGCAGTGACTCCTGAATCAAATATCGTCTGTTTCAGGTACTCTCCAACCGGCTGCAGCGGGGAGAATCTGAATGATCTTAACAGGAGAATAAGAAAGGAGATAGTAAAGAGCGGTGAGTTCTACCTCGTCCAGACGGAGCTTGAGGGGACGATCTGGTTGCGTACCGCACTTATGAATGCCATGACTGATGAAAATGATCTCCGCAGACTGATCGGTTCAATAAAGCGACATGGGGCGGAGCTTGCCGCCGGAGTTCCCTGAGAAGATAATCAGTCTTCTTAACAACTGCAGGGGAACCCCTGAAAGGGTATAAGGCAGCTGCCTGGAAGTTTCAGGGCTCCTGACAGATATCAGGCAGCGGCGCAAAGACAATAGCTACCTGGCAAAAAAATCCAGCACGGTCTCACCTTCGAGTGAAGCAACCAGGTTATCCCCTTTATGAACTGGGCCAACGCCCGAAGGAGTCCCTGTAAAGATCAGGTCTCCGGTCTTCAGGGTATAATATCTTGATACATAAGATATTATCTCATTAAATGAAAAAATAAGATCTGATGTGTTGCCGCTCTGCCTTCGGGCACCGTTGATGTCAAGGGTGAAGCTGATATCTGCCATATCAGTGAATTTCTCCTTTGCAATGAAAGTGCCCAGTGGTGCAGAACCGTCGAAGGTCTTTGAGAGTTCCCACGGGTGGCCGGCCTTAGAGAACTTAGTCTGCAGGTCCCGCGCCGTGAAGTCAATCCCCACCGTCAGGGCATCAAAATAACGTCCGGCATATCTTGCGGAAATGCCTTTTCCAAGCTTTGAGATGCGCAGTACTATCTCGGCCTCGTACTGAAGGTCTTCGGAAAAGTCTGGTATAAAAAAGGGCTTATTCTTTTTAAGTATGGCCGAATCGGGCTTGAGAAATATCATCGGCTCAGCCGGCACCGGGCGGTTCATCTCGGCTGCATGCTTCCGGTAATTAAGGCCAACGCAGATTATTTTCATCCTGTTGTCAGGCTTTCCCGAATGAGCGCAGCTTGATGGCAGTAAGCACCTGTTTTGTGTTCAGCGGGAAATCGCCGTTCATCATCCAGGAATAGTAGGAAGGCTCCTCCTTCAGTACCTGTTCTACAGGCTTGCCCTTATGCTTGCCGAAATTGAATACCTCCGCTCCCTGCTCGTTGAATACGATACGGCCGGCCAGGTCGGCATTGTTGTTGAACGCACTGAACGCGGAGAGCTTCTCGATGTCATTCTCAAGGTCAGGGTATCTGTCGAGCTGGGCCTTGAGAATTTCATAAGTGGCCGCAGTGTCAGCCTGGGCGCTGTGGGCATTCTCCAGTTCCTTCTGGCAATAGAACTTGTATGCTGCCCCCAGCGTCCTCTGCTCCTTCTTGTGGAAGATTACCTGTACGTCAACATACCTGTGGCGTGCCGGGTTAAAGTCGACATTCACCCTCAGGAACTCCTCGCAGAGGATGGGGATATCAAATTTCATTGAATTGAACCCTGCCAGGTCGCAGCCCTCAACAAAGGCGGCGATTTTCCTTGCGACATCCTTGAAATGCGGCTCGTTGGCAACATCAGCATCGGTGATGCCATGAATGCGTGTTGCCTCAGGTGAGATGGGTATGCCGGGGTTGATTCTCAGGGTCAGCCACTCTTCTGCGCCTCCGGGTGAAACCTTCAGGGCGGAGAATTCAACGATGCGGTCAGAAGCGATGCTCACCCCCGTGGTCTCGAGATCAAGGACGACCAGGGGTTTTCTCAGGTTAAGCTCCATAATTGCTGATGTCTCAGGCGTTGATCATCATAGGCATGAGAAGCATAAGGAGGTCTTCCTCCTCATTTGCCGGTTCCGCGGGAAGGAACAGTCCTGCCCTGGTCGGGTCTGCCAACTCGATGACAACATCCTGTGATGCAATGTTCGAGAGAATCTCAATCAAGAAGACTGACTTGAACCCTATCTCCATGTCGTCTCCCTCATAGAGGCAGGTATGACGCTCATAAGCAGAGATGGAGAAGTCTACATCCTGGGCTGAGACAGTAATCTGGTTGGGGGTGAACTGGAGCTTGACCAGGTTACTGGCCTGGTTAGAGAAGACGGATACCCGGCGGAGAATATTATAAAACTCCAGCCTGTCAATGCGCACCTTTCGCGGGTTGTTCTTGGGTATCACCGAATTGTAGTTCGGATAATTGCCTTCAACGAGACGACAGACCACCTTATAGTCAGAGAGGTTGAAGAATGCGTTCCTGTCATCGAACTCAACTGACACCACTCCGCTCTCCTTCGGGAGGATGTTCTTAAGCAGCGAGGCGGGTTTTTTCGGGAGGATGAATGAGGCGTTGTCATCAGCCCTGGCGTCGCTCCTCTGGTACCTGACCAGCTTGTGGGCGTCAGAGGCGACAAAGGTAAGCTTTTCGGTGGAGGCCTCCAAAAGAATGCCACCCATGACCGGGCGCAGTTCATCATCAGCAGTGGCAAACAGAGTCCTGGTTATGCCTGACAGCAGCACATCGGCCGGGACAGTGAATCCGAACTTCTTCTCCTTCTTGATGACCGGCAATACCGGGAAATCGATTCCGTTCTGGCCCACAACGCTGAAGCGACCGTTCTCCGAATTGATGACCACAGCCATCGTATCCGGATTGATATCAAATGTAAGGGGCTGTTCGGAAAACTCCTTAAGAGTATCAAGCAGTATCCTTGCAGGCAGTGCTATGGTGCCGCTTCCCGTGATATTGTCAAGCCTCATGCGTGTGATAAGCGTCGACTCAAGATCGGAGGCCGTTATTTCCAGATCATTGCCGCTGATGTTGAAAAGGAAATTGTCAAGGATAGGAAGGGTATTTTTTGAACTGATCACTCTGCTTATAGCCTGCAGATGACCCAGCAGTTCTGTACTTGATACAACAAATTTCATATTGTCATTTTTTAAGTTATCCCTAATTACATTGATATTAACCGGCAACTCATTGATTTACTGAGCTGTCTGCTTTACAATCCGGTTTATCAATATTACAAAAAAAAATCTTACCCTCAAACAAATTTATTTCACTGAAATATAATGCCTTCGCTTCAGCCTGTTGTAGGCAACTCCGGCAAGGATGATAATTAATACCGGCACCAGGGTGTTCACAAGCTGCCACATGGTCCTCTGGCTCTTTATCCTGGCCTGGTCGAGGAGCCTGGGCTTGATCTCGCGCGAACGCATCTCAATGAGCCCGTTGTCATGAACGAGGTAATTTATGCTGTTGACAAGAAAGTCCTTGTTGCCGAAGGTCTGCATGGTATACCTGTCTAGGCCCAGGGTAAGCGGCTCAGCCACTCCGCCCTGCCAGCTGACCTCATTCCTGATGATGTCACCGTCAGCGACGACGATCATTTTTGTGGGCTTGCTCTCTGTCAGAATTGTTCTGCCTGCCTCACCCATAAGGCTCTCGGTCATCCTGTTGGTGAACACTGAGTGGAAAGTCCCCTCCAGCAGTACAGCCACCGGCAGTGCACCGGCAGTGAACATTTCCCGCGGGGGCATCTCGTCTGCCTCTTCAAGTGAGATGACCAGCGGGGGGGTGACCGTCCGGGTCTGTCCTGAGGTATAGAGGAGAACACTCTTTTTTATTCCGGGGTCACGGCCCACAGTGTCTACCGTACCGGCGAACTCAGCCTTCACCCTGTTAAGGTTGCGCGTCACGGGGTGTCCGTCAGACGGCCGCAGCAGGGGGTAGTAGATCCAGGGGACCGGAACATACTGGGCCTCACCGCCGGGATTGGTCACCTTCAAGGGGATGAGCATGCATTCGGCATCCTGTATTATCACAGGATTGATCCTTGCCCCGTACCTGAAGAGCATATCGCTGAAGCTTAGAGGTTCATACAATGCCACAGTTGATCCGGCAGTGAGACTGTCTGCATCCACCTTCACCTCCTCGGCCAGCCACATTACACGGCCGCCATTCATGATATACTGGTCAATGATGAACTTGTCCTTCTCATCAAATGCCCTTTCGGGGGCTGCAATAATTATCGCAGCATAACGGTCAATGATACCGGGTCTCCCTCCGATAACGCCCCTGTCAATATTGTAGAACTTGGCCAGTTCAAGGGTCAGGTCAGCAACATAGGCTTCCTCAAGCTCTCCGTGACCTTCGATGAACGCTACCGTGTGGATCGTATCCGCCGTAGCAGTGGCAATAGCCTGTATGATCTCATATTCAAGTCCTTCAGTTGAGTGAAGGAGATTGGTCTCAGCGGGAAGTGATGGATTGTTCCTCAGGAAATTGACCGGTATTACCGTCTCTCCGCATGTGACGGTGAGTGACGGGAATATTTTTTTCTGTGTTCTCCCTCCTTCGCCGTCGGAGGCCATTACATTCACCGGCATCAGTCCGCGGCTGATGAGAAGATTATGGTAATTCTCACGCTCCGCGCGGTCAGATGACCCTGAAGGGTTGATGAAGTCATACGAGACCTTGCGCCCTGATGTGACACGGAACTCATCCATGTATTGTGAGGCGCTGCGCCTCAGCTTCCGGAAACCGACGGGCATCTCGCCATCGAGGAATATATCAACCTGTACCTCCCTGTCAAGGTCGCGGAGGATCTTTTTTGTCGGCTCTGCAAGGGTAAAGCGCCGGTCTTCCGTCAGGTCAACCCTTATATGGACCAGGGAGATGAGTATACTGACCGCTGCCACGGCAGTGACTATTGCCAGGGGTTTCTTCCATGAACTGCGGCGAAGAGTCAGGCGTGCCGTCTCATTGAAAAGAACCGTCACAAAAACAAAATATGCCACGTCACGGATATCGAGCACTCCCCTGCTGATGGACTTGTAGTGTTCGTTGATGCCCATCGCTGACACCTCTTCACCTATCGATGAGAGCCCTGGCACCAGTGAGAGGGAATCAAAACCGGTGAACATTATGAATGAGAGTACTGCTGCAATGATAAAGGCGATGACCTGGTTCTCCGTCAGTGACGAAGCAAAGAGTCCTATTGCAGAATAGACTGCTGCCAGCATCAGCAGTCCGATAAATGATCCGGCTGTTCCTCCCCTGTCGAGGTTGCCCGGTGTCTCTCCCAGGACCCATACTGACACAGCAAAAACGAGACAGGGCAGCAGCGCAAGCAGCACCAGCGCCACTGAAGCGAGGAACTTGCCGTATATGACGGCACCGTCACCGACCGGGCGAGACCACAGCAGTTCCATTGTGCCCGACCGGCGCTCTTCGGAAAAAAGCCTCATGGTGACGGCAGGTACCAGGAACAGGAATATCCATGGTGAGAGGACAAAGAGTGTGTCGAGCCCTGCATAACCGCTGTCAAGCAGATTCCACTGACCAGGCATGATCCACATGATCAGACTGTTTGCCAGGAGAAAGACGATCATGACAATGTAGCCTGTGAGCGAGCTGAAAAAACCTGCTATCTCTTTTCTGAAGAGAGTGAACATAACTTCAAGTTTGCTGTAAAAATATCTAAAAGTTTCATGGCCTCACCGGCCTCCAGGCATTTTTGATGTCAGTTATCCGTGTACGCGGGTAATAAAAGCCGGTTATTTTATCATAGGTCACCTTTTTTTCTGCCATCGCCTTTGCTCCGTCCTGACAGAGTCCCACGCCGTGTCCGTATCCCCTGCCGCTCACCAGTATGCTGTCTGCTGAAGGTGTCAGCGTAAAGTATGCCGACCGCAGTCCGAAACGCATCCTGATCTCCTCGCTGGTTAAGTGTCTTCCTGCGACAGAGCGGTCCATCTTCCTGACCGGCCGGGTTCCAGGGTTTGAGTAGAGGGCGGACTCCTCTCCCGACGGCAATACCCTTCGACCTCAGGAAGCTGTTCCAGTCTGTCAGCGAAATGCTTTTGTTCCACACAGAAGAAGCCGAATAGCCGCACCACGGGTCGTTGACGCTTACCAGGTAAGGGTATCCTGCAAGCCATACTTCAGCCGATGACGCCGTTACGCCGCCGCAATTGCCGTGAAAGGCAGCCACAATAAGCATGCTGTCGCCGTCTACCAGTACCTGCCCTGCAGTAAGATGGCATGCATCAACTATGGGCAGTTCGCTGATCATTCCCGGGTAAACCTGACAGTGTATGTCATCACAGAGGTTATAGCCATCGAGCTCATGCCTGCTGATGTTCCGGTAGACATAGGTCCGCGCCACCACAGCCTGTGCCCGGAAGTAATCGGGCGGGCCGTACTTGCCAGCCTCCGCCCTGACCACCCCGGGCAGGTAACTCTCTACGGAGGTGACATTAAGCACCTGAAGTGATCCCGGGAACGACTTAATCTTCAGCACGCCGTCAAGGGTCTTCACGGCCTCCTCCTTTCCGGGAGCACGCAGCCTGAAGAGAGAAGTTACGGCTAAAGGTACAAAGGTCAGGGAATCCGCCACCGCTGATTTGCCGGATAAGGTCCTGTATTTTACGTTGCCGTCATAACGCGTGACAGCAACGGTCTCACCGGGAAAAAGTCTGATATCTTCGCGAAGTCCGTCACTGAGGATATACTCCCCCCGTTCAGGTGTAAACACCACTGTCACAGGCTTTGTGCGGGCAAAAATACGTATTGAAACCTCATCTTCGGCAGCCAGGGGCAGAAACACGATCAACAAGGTTATGACTGCTACTGCCTTCATTCAGTACTCTTTTCCTGAAGGTTTCTCAACATGTCTTCCGCAACCCTTTCTGAGGCCCCCATGCCGCCCAGGAGCTCGCGGAGCTCTCGGTAGTCTCTTTTAATTATCTCATGCCTGTAGCCGGTGATGAGGATATCCTGCAGCTCAGAGTGCAGCCTCGCCTGGTTGAGGTCATTCTGTACCAGTTCCCTGACAACCTCCCTGTCCGTTATCAGGTTGACGAGTGAGAGGAAGCGTACCTTGATAAATTTTTTCGCCAGGTGGTATGTGACAGCGCTTGTCCTGTAGCAGACAACCTGCGGCACATCAAAAAGAGCAGCCTCCAGGGTGGCGGTCCCGGAGGTCACCAGTGCGGCCTCGGCCACAGAGAGGAGATCGTATGTCCTGCCGTTGATCACCCTGACGGGAAGAGACCCTGTAATACCTTCATAAAGCTCAGCCGGGAGATGATCCATCCCTGCAACCACAAACTGGTAATCAGGAAAGCCTGCCGCAACGCTGACCATTGCTGGCAGTATTTTTGCGACCTCCTGCTGCCTGCTGCCTGCCAGCAGGGCTATGACAGGCCTCTGATCAAGCCCCATTGAAGCTGCAATGGTCTCCCGGTCAGGCGCCGCAACGCGCCATGTCTCCACATGGTCAACCAGGGGATTGCCAAGGAAAGTGACGCTGTACCCGTGCCGACGGAAGAACTCCTTTTCAAATGGGAAAATTATATAGAGCCTGTCGACATATTTCTTTACCTGCTTTACCCTGCCCTCGCGCCATGCCCATAATTTCGGTGAGATATAGTAGTACACCCTGATATCCAGATGTTTTACGTAGCGGGCTATCCTGAGGTTAAAACCTGGGTAATCGATCAGGATCACCACGTCGGGGCTCATTTCTGCTATCTGCTGCCGGCAATCGCTGAAATTGGCTCTTACCCGGCGGATATTCCTAAGCACCTCCCAGGCACCCATGAAAGCTGTCTCACGGTAGTGCTTAAGCAGCCTGCCTCCTGCCTGCCTCATCAGATCGCCTCCCCAGCATGAGATCTCTGCAGCCGGGTCAGCTCTGATCAGGTTTCTGACAAGGGTGGAACCGTGAAGATCGCCTGAAGGCTCTCCGGCGATGATAAAATACTTCATGTCAGAACAGCTTTATACCGAAGACCAGGAAGGCCCATACTATTGTAATACCCAATACCCCCTTGGAGGCTCTGAGCATGTCAAAACGATTGAACAGCAGAAAGATCACAATGTTGGTAAAGACTGAAATGCTCATCACCTCAGTGACCTTATCAACATCGATCATCCTGCGGATGAAGAGATCAAGTGTCAGACCGTGCCTGGTCAGGAGGAAAAAGACGAAAAAGGCTATTACCGGCATGAGGATCCCGGAAATGACACCGGTCAGAGCATTATTGTACCGTTGGCTGAAGAGCATGTCAGAGTTTTGTTTTGAGGGTGCTGATGAATGAATGAGCGGTCATGTCGGTAGATACCGGAACAACTGAAACATATCCGTTCCGCAGTGCCCATTCGTCGGTATCTGTTGAATCGGGCTCATGGTTTATGAATCTTCCCGTGAGCCAGTAATATGTCTTTCCGGCCGGGTCTTTTCTCTTTTCGAACTCCTCCTGCCAGCACCCCATTGCCTGACGTGCGATCATCATCCCCTTTATCTGTGGTGCAGATAATGCCGGAATATTGACATTAAGGCATATACCCTGCGGCAGCGGCTCGCGAAGGAGCAGTTTACAAACCTCCCGGATGTACCCTTCGCATGCTGAGAAATCTGCCGTGGCAGAATAACTGTTCAGCGAAAATCCAACGGAGGTTATGCCATAGAGGCAACCCTCCAGCGCTGCAGCCATAGTCCCGGAATAGAGGACACTCGCCGAAGCGTTTGAGCCGTGATTGATCCCTGATACTATAAGGTCAGGCTTGCGTTCCAGGAGCTGATTCACAGCCAGCTTGACACCGTCGGTGGGGGTGCCGCTGCAGGCATAGACCCTCTGGGTTTCGTCCTCGAGCAGCAGCTTGACCCTGAGAGGGTGTTTTACCGTCAGTGCCTGCGACATTGCACTGCGGCTCTCCGTGGCCGAAATGATAACCAGCTTGCCGAACTCCTTCATGATGCTGATCAGTGTCTTTATACCATTGGCATACAGTCCGTCATCATTGGTTATGAGTATCAGTTTGTCATTTTCCTCTACTTTCATCTGGCATTTTCTTCACGTGCAAATATAACGATAATGATCATCCATTTAATAGGGCTGCGGTGATGCCTCTAACCTTTTTTCCTTACTTTTGCATGTCATAAAACAGAGAAAATTTTACCGCCATGAAGATATCTTATAACTGGCTGAGGGAGTATCTCACCTTCGATGCGGGACCGGAGGAGTTGTCAGCCATACTCACAGGCCTGGGACTTGAGGTGGAGAGTGTCAGTGAGTGGGTCTCGGTCAGGGGAGGCATGAAGGGCGTTGTCATTGGCAGGGTTCTCAGTTGTGAAAGACACCCTGATGCAGACAGGCTGAGCGTCACCACAGTTGATGTCGGCGGTACTGAGCCTCTGCATATCGTCTGCGGCGCGCCCAACGTTGCTGCCGGTCAGCTCGTTCCTGTTGCAGTGCCGGGCACCATGGTCTTCCATGGAGATGAACAGTTCGAAATC
This sequence comes from uncultured Rikenellaceae bacterium, assembly GCA_963696805.1. Classification (GTDB taxonomy): domain Bacteria; phylum Bacteroidota; class Bacteroidia; order Bacteroidales; family VadinHA17; genus SR-FBR-E99. The sequence goes on along the minus strand of CAVOLF010000002.1, from coordinate 156,451 downwards.
AAACGTTCAAAGATACGGGGACAACTCTCTGAGGGGATGATCTGCGCCGAGGATGAACTGGGAATCGGAACGGCACATGAGGGCATCATAGTCCTGGACCCCTCCGCAAGGGTCGGATCACCGGCAGCAGACTACTTCGGGGTTACAAGTGACATTGTCTTTGAGATAGGGCTGACACCCAACCGTATTGACTGCAGCTCGCACTACGGCGTAGCTCGCGACCTGGCAGCCTGGTTCAACCTTCAGAAGCCGGTAAGGGCAAAGCTGCCTGTCCTGCCCGCATTCAGAAATGACCGGGCTGACGGAGCCATCCGTGTCACTGTCGAGGCAACAGAGGCCTGTATAAGATATTCCGGCCTGACTATCAGGGGCATAACAGTGGGTCCCTCACCTGCATGGCTGCAGAACAGGCTCAGGGCAACAGGACTGACCCCCATCAATAATGTTGTGGATATCACGAACTTCGTTCTGCATGAAACCGGGCAGCCTCTTCATGCTTTTGATGCAGGAGCAATTGCAGGTAACAGGGTAATCGTAAAGAAACTGCCTGAGAAGACGAAATTCATGACCCTCGACGGCGTGGAGCGTGAGCTCTCATCATCGGACCTGATGATATGCAATGAGAAGGAAGGGATGTGTATAGCCGGCGTCTTCGGCGGGCAGAAGTCGGGTGTTACCGGTGCCACCACTGATATCTTCCTCGAGAGTGCCACCTTCAGCCCGGTGTCAGTGCGCCGCACCTCACGCAGGCATGACCTGCACACCGACGCCTCCTACCGGTTTGAGAGAGGCACTGACCCCGAGATGACAATCTATGCCCTGAGAAGAGCTGCACTGCTTGTGAAGGAGCTGGCAGGAGGAGAAATAGCTGGTGATATCACAGATATTTATCCATCACCCGTGGGCAAGGCGGTCATAAGATACTCGCTCGACCGAATGACAAAGCTGATTGGCAAGGAGATACCCACTGAGACGGTCAAGACCATCCTATACAGCCTCGACATACATATTACTGATGAGACACCTGATATTTTGAGCCTCGAGATCCCTTCCTACAGGGTTGATGTGACCCGCGAAGCCGATGTGACTGAAGAGGTGCTCAGGATCTTTGGCTATGACAACATTGGCATCAGCAGCGAGATGCACTCGATGCTTTCACATACTGCCAGGCCTGACCGTGAGAAGGTGGCGGCCAACATGGCCGAACTCCTTACCGGTAACGGCTTCGCAGAGATAATGTGCAACTCGCTGACCCCGGCAGCATGGTTTGAAGCAACAGGTGATTTCGACGTCGCCTCCATGGTGCGGCTTGCCAATCCGCTCAGCAGCGACCTCAATGTCATGCGAATGTCTCTCCTCCCCGGAATACTGAACACCATATCATGGAACCTTAACAGGCAGAACAGTGACCTCAGGCTCTTTGAGCTTGGTTACGTTTACGCCAGTAAACAGGGCAGGGGTACAATGGAGATCACTGATAACTTCAGCGAGCGTCAGCTGCTGGGTCTTGCGATCACCGGGAACATTAACGCAAAGAGATGGAACACATCCGCGACCCCGGCAGGATTCTTTCACATGAAGGGTTATATTGAGATGGTACTCTCGCGCTTTGGCATTTCAGAACGGGAGATCACCGCCACCGGGGAGAGCGCCGGATGGTTCGCTGAAGGCATGAAATACAGCGCCGGAGGAACGGATCTGGCATCATTCGGGAGAATATCGAAAAAGTATCTTGCCATGTTCGACATAAGGCAGGATGTATGGTACGGTGAGATCACCTGGGAAAACATCCTGAAACTCCTCAAAGGCAAACAGATACGGTTCAGTGAACTCCCCAGGTACCCGTGGGTCCGTCGCGACCTGGCCCTGCTGGTCGATAAATCAGTTAATTTCAGCCAGATACGTGATCTTGCATTTAAGACTGAACGCAATATTCTTCAGGAGGTTGACCTCTTTGACGTATATGAAAGCGAGGCGATGGGCAGTGATAAGAAATCATACGCCGTCAGTTTCATACTCAGGGATGAGAGGCAGACCCTCACCGAAAAGAATATTGAAAAGGTGATGAGCGCTTTCATCAAAGCCTTTGAGCGTGAGTTCGGGGCCACGCTGAGATGAAAAAGCTGATGGGAAGGACAAATGATTACCTGTCTCTTGTCAAGTTCAGTCACACTGTCTTTGCCATGCCGTTTGCCCTTGTCGGATATTTTCTCGGATCCGTTGAACCGGGCTTCGGTTTCAGCCTTAAGACCCTGCTGCTCGTGCTCGCCTGCATGGTCTTTGCACGCAGCGCCGCCATGGCGTTCAACCGTTATGCCGATATGCATTTTGACAGCATGAACCCCAGGACCGCCGGGCGCGAGATACCCTCCGGGAGGATCCCGCAACGTCATGCCCTGTTATTTGTCATTGCGAGTTCACTGCTCTTTATTGTCTCAGCAGCTTTTTTTAACCGGATGACGCTTATCCTGTCGCCCCTGGCACTTATTATCGTTTTGGGGTACAGCTACACCAAGAGGTTTACTCCCCTGTGCCACCTGGTTCTCGGCCTCGGCCTGAGTCTGGCACCCATAGGGGCTTATATTGCCGTCACAGGCGCATTTGCACTCCTGCCCCTCATCTATTCGCTTATTGTCCTTACCTGGGTCAGTGGTTTTGACATCATATATGCACTGCAGGATGATAAGTTTGACCGAGAGACGGGACTCCATTCCATTCCTGCATCATTATCAAGGAGAGAAGCCCTGGCAGTGTCGGTGTCGCTGCATTCAGTTTCGTTCATGCTTGTTTCGGTTGCCGGGATCATCGGGCAGGCAGGCATCATCTTCTGGGCAGGCGCATTGATCTTTTCAGGCATGCTGGTCTACCAGCACCTGCTGGTGAAGCCTGATGACCTTAGCAGGGTGAATATGGCGTTCGGAACCACCAACGGAGTGGCAGGAGTCATATTCGGCCTTGCTGTGATAATTGACCTCCTGGTCTTCTAAAATTTAAAGACGAAAGAGACTCCGAGCAGCTCCTTGAACTGCACCATAGGAGCCTTCTTCTGTTTGCCGTCAGTGCCAATCACCGGCTCGCCCCGGTCAAAGACGGGCAGCATGGTGTTGTCATCATAAATCAGGTGAGTATTCACTCTCAGATCGGTGAACCAGTTGAGCGGCATGGTGGCGACCATCTCCCAGTCGACGTCAACATTCTGCGGTTTCATGAGGAAGTTACTGAAGAGCTGAATCCTGTTGGTCATGTTAATCTTTTCGAACAGAACGAGTTTGCTGTTGACGGTAAGGTACGCTCCCAGCTCGTTCTTCGACCGTCTGTCGGCAGCAATACCGTATTTAGTCTGGTTTATGTTCGCCGTGTCGTTCACGAAAGTTCCCTTATAGGATACAGGCGAGAAACTGATGGATGTGTTTTTGTTTGGTTTGTACTCCAATCCATAACCAAGGATGAAGGTGGCAGGATTGAATAATTTTGACACCATGACTGATGTCGTGTCATTAGGATATGTGTACCCCGGCAGAAACTGCGACTTGAACTGGAATATACCGGAGAGGTCAAACTTGCCGAATGCCTTGTGGTTGATCTTCGAGTTGATCTCAAGGATATCGAGGTTTTTCCTTATGCCTCCGTATTTGCCGGAGGCTTGCAGTCCGAGTGCGAAACGGGCAGAGGTGGCTGAATTCACTTTCGTCACCTTGTTGTTGTAGTTAATGGCAGAGGTGACATCGAGGACCGATGAGATATTATTCTCGCCCCCCTTTGCCCAGTTGGAGATCACCCCCTGGGAGAGCAGGTATGACAGGTCAGTCTTGAACTTCCACAGATCGGGCTTGATCCTGCTCAGGGCGACCCGACGGAGATCCTCCTCCATTGCCGTGGTGACATTTACGCGCGTATTGGCATAGCTGTCATACCAGATCTGCTTTTTGAACTGCACGCCCTCTTCCGCCCTGAGAGATATGGTGTTTCTCATCGGGCTTCCCAGCCAGACAGTCACTGAATCGCCTTTGCCATCAGGCAGCCAGAACCTGACAAGGTTGTCGGACTGGCTGTTGAGCCAGAGGTCTGTCCCCCTGCCAGTTTCCCCTGTGACCTTAAGCAGAACCGAGTCGCGGGTTTCAAGGTAGCCTATCAGCGAACTGACAGCTGCCTCAAGTGAGTCTCCCACATAGGGGTTTTTCAGATACCTGAACGGGAAGTCCCCCTGGTACACTGATGCCTCGGGCAGCGTATCGGTTATCACCAGCAATATTGTGTCATGAGCCTGGTGTGGCAACCGTGCAGGGATAAAATCTCTTATCAGAATGTATACTGAATCATTCAGCCTCAGGGTGTCATTCCTCGTTACCGGTTTCGAATCAGCCGAGAGTATCACCTTCTCGAGCTTCTTGCCAGTTTCGATGAACATCTCTCCCGCCCTGCGATGCCCGGTGACACTGTCGGTCGCTGAAGAGTCAGTCTGAATGACCGGCAGAATAATCCGAATGGAATCGAATATGAAGTATTTGTCAGCCGGCACCCTGATCTTCTCAAACTCATAATCCGACAGGTAGCTCATCACCGAGTCGGCCGGAGGCCTCGATGCAATCCATATGAGGGTCCTGATTGCCTCGCGCAACGGGTCATTACTCTTCCTCCACATCTGGTTTGCAGAATAGATTTTTTCAAGATACCGCAGCGAGGCATCCCTGTCAAGTTTTATATCATGCGGACCGTTGATGGCTGGCACCGGCGCACCCTTGACGGGTTTCAGCAGGGGTGACGTGGTCTCAAGAGTGTCGGCGGACACCGCCGGTACGGTCACCGGCAGGGTCGCCGGTACATCAACAACCTGTCCGGAGAGCATTATGCTTCCAGCCATGCAATATAAAACTAAAAGAATCTTAACGGTTCTCAATCTCATTTCACGATGTTTAAACAATTCCGGATTATACCCCAAACATAAAAAAGTTATCTTTGTAAAAATAGCCCATTTCGATGATTTTCCTTTTTCTGTCGGAAAGAAACCGGAAGCTGATATTCCGGAACATCAAGAACAGGGACGCATTCTGAACCCCGGGGGTTGCATGTCTACATGCTTTTTCGCCCCTTTTCTCCCGGATGTTAATATTTCTTAATCGTCAATCGAAAATCACAAATCGAAATTCCCATGAACCTTCCATACTGTGAACCCTTCAAGATAAAGATGGTTGAATCTGTCCGTCAGAGTACGCTCGCAGAGCGCCGGGAATGGATACGGAAAGCCTCCTGGAACCTCTTTAACCTGCGGTCAGAGCAGGTATTCATTGACCTCCTCACCGACTCCGGCACAGGGGCCATGAGTGACAGGCAGTGGGGTGCCATCATGACCGGCGATGAGAGCTATGCCGGCGCCTCATCTTACTATAAGCTCAAAGAGGCAATCAAAGAGATTACCGGATTCGAATATTTCCTTCCCACGCATCAGGGCAGGGCTGCGGAGAACGTCCTTTTCTCGGTGCTGGTTAAGGAGGGTGACGTTATCCCGGGCAACGCCCATTTTGACACCACCAAGGGGCATATCGAGTTCCGGAAGGCCACAGCGGTTGACTGTACCGTAGAGATCGCAAGGAACATCAATGCCCTTGATCCCTTCAAGGGCAATGTCGATCCTGAAAAGCTTGAAAAGGTACTGAAAGAGACACCTCATGATAAGCTGGGATGCATCGTTATGACCGTCACCAACAACACTGCCGGGGGGCAGCCTGTAAGCATGGCCAACCTGCGGGGGGTAAGAGAACTGGCCGACAGGTACAACGTGCCTGTTATAATTGACTCTGCGCGTTTTGCTGAAAACGCTTACTTCATAAAGACACGCGAAGAGGGATACGCTGATAAAAGCATCAGGGAGATAGCCCGCGAGATGTTCTCCTATGCTGACGGCATGACAATGAGCTCGAAGAAGGACGCCATTGTCAACATAGGCGGATTCATTGGTTTCAGGGACAAGGAGCTGTTCCGCAGGGCATCGACCTACAATATCATGTTCGAGGGCTTTCTTACCTACGGAGGCATGGCGGGCCGTGATATGAACGCACTTGCAGTGGGCCTCTTCGAGGGCACTGAATTTGACTATCTTGAGTCACGTATCCGGCAGGTGGCGCACCTGGGTGAGAGGCTCAGCGCGGCAGGCATACCTGTGCAGGTGCCCTGCGGCGGTCATGCCGTCTTCATCGATGCAGGCAGATTCCTGCCGCAGGTCGCCGCGGATGAGTTCCCTGCGCAACGGCTGGCAGTTGAGATTTACCTGGAAGGAGGCATACGAAGTGCGGAGATCGGAACCCTGATGGCCGACCGCGATCCGGTTACACGCCTGAACAGGCACCCGGAGCTGGAGCTAGTGCGACTTGCCATCCCAAGGAGGGTCTATACTGATAACCACATGGACTATGTGGCAGCAGCGATATGCAACGTCTGGGAGAGAAGAAACCGGATCACAAGGGGCCTCACCATCAAATGGGAAGCCCCGATCATGAGGCACTTCACCGTTGAACTCGACCTGCTCACCTGACATAAAAAACCTATCTTTGCCTCAGGCATAACTGCACCATCATGATAAGATCAATGACCGGCTATGGCAAAGCCATGCTCGAGACATCGCACCGTAAGATCACCGTTGAGATCAGATCGCTCAACAGCAAACAGGCTGACGTCAACACCAAGATGCCCTGGGTCTACAAGGAGAAAGAGCTGGAGATAAGGAACATGGTCATAAGGAAGCTGGAGAGAGGAAAGATCGACCTGATGATCTCCTTCGACGCCATGAATGACGAGCCGGCACCGGTGATAAACATTAACATTGTTAAAAACTACTACAATCAGCTCAGGGAGATAGGCAACGAACTGGGCATCAAAAGCGACAGTGAGTTGCTCGGCATTGTGATGCGGCTCCCCGAAACACTCAGGACCGAGAGGGCTGAGCTTACCGAGGAGGAATGGAGTATGGCCGTAAAACTGATCGATGATGCACTCTCGATGGCCGACCTGTACCGGCTTGAGGAGGGCAGGGCGATGGAGGCTGACCTCACAAAGTCTGTCGCCAGTATCAGCCGGTACCTTGAAAACCTTACCACGGTAGAGGGCGACCGTATGACACGCATGCGCGACAAGCTGACGGCAACACTTCAGGAGACCGTAGGATCGGAAAACATCGACAAGAACCGCTTTGAACAGGAGCTGATCTTCTACCTTGAGAAGATGGACATCAATGAGGAGAAGGTGCGGCTGAAGAAACACTGCGACTATTTTATTGAAACCATGAGCGGCGACGGGCAGAATGGCAAGATGCTCAACTTCATCTCGCAGGAGATGGGGCGCGAGATCAATACAATCGGTTCCAAAGCCAATGACGCCTCAATGCAGAAGCTGGTGGTGATGATGAAAGATGAGCTGGAACGGATAAAGGAACTGACCCTGAATGTGCTTTAGGCTCATGAAAAGAGGAAAGAGCAAGAGAGTACTTATCATTTCCGCTCCCTCAGGAGCCGGCAAGACCACTCTTGTTAAATACCTCCTGAATGCCGGCCTGCCACTCATGTTCTCGGTATCGGCAACAAGCAGGAAACCGAGGGGCAGTGAGGTCGACGGAAGGGAATACTATTTCATCTCCTCGGCTGAATTCAGACATAAGATCAAAAAAGGCGAATTCATCGAATGGCAGGAAGTCTACAGCGATCATTACTACGGCACCCTCCGGAGCGAGATAGAACGTATCGCCGGAGAAGATAAAACAGCCCTCTTTGACGTCGACGTGCAGGGGGGAATCAACCTGAAGGAGATCTTCGGGAAGGATGCCCTGGCCATCTTTATCATGCCGCCCTCAGTTGACGAGCTGCGGGCAAGGCTGCTAAAGCGCGGAACCGATTCTGCTGAAAAGATAGAAATGAGAGTGGAGAAGGCAGCATCGGAGATCATGCTGGCAGACAGGTTTGACCGTGTTATTGTCAATGACGGGCTGGAGAAGGCGTGCAGCGAAATACTGGAGGTTGTTACGGAATTCATCGGGGAGAGGTGATGGAGACAGGGTTATTCTTCGGTTCATTCAACCCGGTGCACATAGGGCATATGGCTATCGCAAACTATATAGCCGAGTACTCGTCACTGAAAGAGATCTGGTTCGTAGTCAGTCCGCATAATCCGCTTAAAGCGAAGGAGTCACTGTTAAAGGACCGCGACAGGCTCTACATGACGGAGCTTGCCATCGGAGACGACACCCGTTTCAGGGTATCGGATGTCGAGTTCACCCTGCCGCAACCCTCCTATACCGTTGATACGCTGGCATGGCTGACCGAAAAATACCCGGCGCGAAGCTTCACTCTCATCATGGGAGAAGACAACCTGACCACCCTGCATAAGTGGAAGAATGCCGAAATGCTCGTTAAGCAATACCCAATAATTGTTTATCCCCGTCTTTATCCTGGCAGGAAGAGCAGCAAGAGGCTGGAGGAGATCCTCGCCATGGCGTCAGTAAAGGAGATTGATGCACCGGTGATGGATATATCCGGCACCTTCATACGCAATGCAATAAAAGAGGGCAAGGATGTCTCATGGTTCGTTCCGGCACCAACATGGCGGTACATACGGGAGATGCACTTCTATGAGTAGGCAGTCCTCAGTCGGCAGTCAGCAGTCGGCAGTCAGCAGTCAGCAATCGCAGCCAGTAAATGACTGAAGACTGTGGACTGAAGACTGTGGACTGAAGACTGAAGACTGAAGACTGAAGACTGATCTTCAGACTTCCCTGATTATTTCCATCCCATGCTTGATGGCCTCCTCGTTCATGGGGATGAGATGATGGTATCTTTCGGGGAGTGATTTCTTCAGGCCTTTGATAACGTATTCTGTCTTAAGTATGGGTTTGACTTTCATGAAGCCTCCCATGACAAACATATTGAACACCTTCTGCATCTTCAACTTCGAGGCCTCCTCTGCCGCATCAATGCGGTAAATGGTTATATCCTTCCTCTCAGGATGCCTTGTTATGCCGTTCCCGTCATAGATGAGCGTGCCTCCGGGTTTGACGGTATGTTCGAACTTGTCCATGCTCTGCTGGTTGAGGATGATGGCCGTGTCAAAGCTCCTGAGTATGGGAGAGCTTATCCGCTCATCACTCAGTATCACGTTGACGTTAGCTGTCCCGCCCCTCATCTCGGGGCCGTATGAAGGCATCCAGCTCACCTCCATATCCTGCATCATGCCCGAATAGGCCATGATCTTGCCCATTGAGAGAACACCCTGTCCGCCAAAGCCTGCTATGATTATTTCTTCTGTCATGATCTGATCTTTAACTAAAACTACTTCTGCAATCGTTCAGAGATGTGTTATGCATCTTCGCTCCTGCTGGTTTATTTTTCGGCTGGAACCTTTATGTCGCCGAGGGGATAGAACGGGAACATGTTCTCCTCCATCCATTTGTTTGACTCCACCGGGGTCATCTTCCATCCCGAGGGGCAGTTTGAGACAACCTCTATGAAGCAAGTCCCTCTTTCTTCATTCTGATACTGAACGGCTTTCTTAAGGGCTCTCTTTAGTTTCCTGACGCCTCCGGCGGTGTTGACGCTCTGGCGTGTGACATAGCATGTGCCGGGCAGCAGTGCAACGATATCGGCCATTTTGATGGGAGAACCCATAGTGGATATGTCGCGGCCGTAAGGTGATGTTGAAGATTTCATGCCTGCAAGTGTTGTAGGTGCCATCTGCCCGCCTGTCATACCGTAGATACCGTTATTGATAAACAACATCAGTATGTTTTCGCCCCTGTTGCATGTGTGGATGGTCTCTGCCGTACCGATGGCGGCCAGGTCACCGTCGCCCTGGTATGTAAATACAAACTTGTCGGGCATAAGGCGCTTGACGGCGGTGGCCAGCGCCGGTGCCCTGCCATGGGCAGCTTCCTGGAAATCAATATCGATATAATTGTACATAAGTACCGAACATCCTACTGGGGTGATGCCAACAGTCCTGCTCTGCAGATCCTCCTCCTCTATCACCTCTGCCAGCACGCGGTGGGCTGTGGAATGACCGCAGCCCGGACAGTAATGCATTATATTGTCAGTCAGGACTTTCGATTTAACGTAAGCAAGGTTTTCAGGCCTTACAATTTGATTTATGTCTATCTCTGCCATATCGTTTATCCTTTAATAAATAGTTTAAGGTTCTCAAGCACCTCTTCCGGTGTGTGGATCATTCCTCCCATCCTTCCGTAGTGGCCTACCTTTATCTTTCCGTTCACTGACAACATAACGTCCTCTACCATCTGTCCTGCGCTCATCTCAACCGAGAGCATTCCTTTGACCCTGTCAGCCAGCTCATTCAGTCTCTTCTTCGGGTAAGGGAAGAGGGTTACAGGTCTGAGCAGTCCGGCCTTTATACCTTCAGCCCGAGCCAGCTGCAATGCCTTCTGGCATATCCTTGCACTGGTGCCGTAAGCTACGAAAAGGTACTCGGCATCATCAGTCATAAACTCCTCATAGCGCACCTCCTTCTCCTCTATCTCCCGGTATTTGGCGATCAGTTTCAGGTTAAACTTCTCCTGGCGTTCCGGGTCAAGGTCGAGCGAAGTGATTATATTTCGCGGACGTGAGGCAGGCTTGCCGGTGGTTGCCCAGGGCAATATTTCCTCCGATCTCTTTTTCTGAGGCTTGAGGTACACCTTCTCCATCATCTGTCCTATGGCTCCGTCGGAGAGTATCATCACAGGGTTCCTGTATTTGAATGCAAGGTCAAAGCCCAGCTCAACGAAGTCGGCCATCTCCTGTACTGATGCAGGTGCAAGCACTATCAGGTGATAATCTCCGTGCCCGCCGCCCTTGGTTGCCTGGAAATAGTCGCTCTGAGCCGGCTGAATGGTGCCAAGGCCAGGTCCGCCGCGTACAACATTGACGATGAGGCAGGGCAGTTCGGCGCCTGCTATATATGTGATGCCCTCCTGCTTGAGGCTTATGCCCGGTGATGAAGATGAAGTCATTACCTTCTTACCGCATGCAGCGCCGCCGTAAACCATGTTTATTGCGGCAACCTCACTCTCTGCCTGGAGCACCACCATTCCGGTAGTAGTCTCCGGATTGGCCTCCATGAGATATTCAAGTATCTCGCTCTGCGGAGTGATGGGATACCCGAAATAACCATCGGCACCTGCGCGTATCGCCGCCTCGGCGATGGCTTCGTTGCCCTTCATCAGTCTCAGTTCCTTTTCCATTAAATTATCGTTTTCTTTTTCTTTTTATCCCACTTTTACCTTGTAGACTGTGATTACCCCGTCAGGACATACGACTGCGCAGTTTGCACAGCCAATGCATGCATCGGGGAAGGCTGCATATGAGAAGTGGTATCCCCTGGCGTTCACCTCCGTTGCAAGAGCCAGTGTCTGGGTGGGACACGTGACTACGCACACCTCGCATCCCTTGCACCTCTCCTTGTCTATAACTACTGCACCTTTTATCTTAGCCATCTCTTTTTAATTAATTCCGTGATAAATATATGATTAATCCTTTACGGGATTATTTTCCCTGAAAATTTTCAGCCGCTCCTCAAGCAGGGGCAGCTGTTTCTTTCTCACCTGCGAGACGCAGGCCCTCAGCCCCTCATGCCTCTCACTGCCGCAGATATTCAGCGTGATGGCTGCTATACCGCAGGCAAGCAGCTCCTGCAACAGCTCACCGCCTGTCATGCCGGGGTAAGATATTGTGAAATAGAAGCCGTCAGCCACTGGCCTGTCAATGTCCATATCGTATACTATCCTGAATCCGTTGCTGACAAACATCTCCTTCATCCTTGCAGCCTTCTCTCCATAGACCCTGGTGTTGTCGACAAAGTTATACAAACCGTCGTTCACAGCCTTGAGGATTGCGGTAAAACCATACTGGGCCGAGTGGGCAACCCCTGAAGAGAGGGCATACAGGGCTCCGAAGATCATCGCCCTGCCGAAGATATCCGTCCTGTAATATCTGAGGAGGTCCGGATATCTGCGGTTATACAGGTGGTCTGACATGACGAGCAGACCTATCCTTTGCCCAGCGTAACTGAATATCTTTGAACTTGATATCAGCAGAATATAGTCATCACAGTACTTTGCCACGGTTGGCTGGAACGGAGGCACCCCCGGGACTGAATAATTCTCCCGGAAGTCCATCCCGAAATATGCCAGGTCCTCAATCACGATTGCATCGTATTTACGTGCGAGTGTTCCGATGGTGCGTAGCTCATCTTCCGTGAGGCATATCCACGAGGGGTTGTTAGGGTTGGAATAGAGTATGGTAGAGACCTTTCCGCATTGCAGGAGGGATTCAAGTTTAGGTCCAAGTTTTTCACCACGGTAATTGTAAACGTCGAAGGAACGGTAGTCCTGCCCGAGGATCCGTGTCTGCGTCTTCTGCACCGGGAATCCCGGGTCAATGAAGAGGGTTCCCTCCTTGGTTCTGTCATTCCTGTTGGCAACCATGAAGCTGGCCATCCCTCCCATCATCGCTCCTCCTGTCGGGACACAGCAATCGGGCTGTACATCCACGTCGAGGAAGTTCTTCACAAAGCGGGCTGCCTCGGTCTTCATTTCCGGCAGCCCTTCGATGTCAGGATATACGGATGCGACACCATTATTCAGTGCCTCTATCTCGGCTTTTATTCCAACCTCGGCCGAAGGCAGTCCGGGCACACCCATCTCCATCCTGATGAATTCAACACCGGTCTCCTTAATCAGTACATTTACCAGCTTGACTATCTCGCGGATGCTTGCATAATTAAGATCGGTGATGCCGCTCGATGTGACAGCCCTGCTTACTGTTTGACGATTTATGGGGGTATTTTTCATAAATTTTCCATTTAGAGCCCTCATCTGTGGCACCAAGGTAAAAATTTATAAGACAACGATTGCTGTTATTTGTCATAATTGCGATGTGCGATTTGCGATTATTAAAATCGACAATCGAAAATCTCAATTTCTATTGCCTGCTCCCGCCGCCAGGGCAAGTATCACGCCCAGCACCGTGCTGTAAAGCGCAGCCACGAGTATCCTGAATTCCTCGGGGAGGAGAAAGTTTACCGCCTGTGCGGGTATCCAGAAGAAGAGGATACTCTTTTTCAGGACGATGCCCCACATGCTGTTCCAGTCGATTAAGGCCAGCAGCCTGGTTACATCAGGTGCCTTAAGCAGCTTGCGCCTGTCGCCTGCTGCCGATGCAATATGGAGGTCGCTGACCCGGTGGGTCACCATCAGCAAAGGGGCATAGAAGATGTTCAGGAAGATGCTGATGGCAGATGCGAGCAGCACCCTGGCACCTGTGACCGGACCGGCCATGACTGCCTGCGGGTTCTCCATTCCCAGGTGTGACATTATAAGGGGCACGCCGCCGCCGAAGATCATAAAGGCAGCCTTGACGGTCATGCCCAGGAATCCCCAGACTACTGCACGGTAAATCAGTGCAAATCCTTCAGGGAGGTAATGTCCGCTGCGGATCCTGCTGCCGAGCATCTCACCCATGGTTGCCAGCAGCGCAAATTTTATGAAACTGGCGGTGAAAGCCCACTCGGTACTGAACCAGAGGAAAAATTCATATAGTTTTTGGGATAGAATGAATGGAAGGAACAATCCGACAAAAACAACGGTAAACAGTATATCAGAACGTTTCATTAGAATTGGAGATTGGAGATTTGCGATTTGCGGATTTAGATCGGAGATGTACGATTTGAGATTTGCGGATTTTGATTAAATCGACAATCGAAAATCTTAAATCGAAAATTCTCTATTGCCTATTTCCTCAATCCTGATCCTTGCATCCACCGCCACAATCTGCTCCGGTGTACCCAGAAGGGGGTTGATATCCATTTCGCAGATCTCCGGTGCCATTGTCAGCAGGTCAGAGATCGAGGTGATCACCCTGGAGAAAGCCTCTTCATCCACCCCTGAGGCGCCGCGGATACCTTTGATTATCTTATATGACTTCAGTGACCGAATCATTGCCATGGCCTCCTGCTCCGACACAGGCACGAGGGCTGTCGCCACATCCCTGAAGACCTCAATGAATATTCCCCCCATTCCTGCCATCACGAGGTGTCCGAACCTTCCCTCCCGTTTGGCGCCGCAGAAGAGCTCCCTGCCGCTGATCATCTTCTGCACCAGCACGGCTGTGACACCGGGCAGCTTCATCATCCGGCCAAACACGGCCTGTACTTCTGAGGCACTGTTAATATTCAGTTTAACTCCTCCGATGTCAGACTTATGCACCGGTCCAACCACCTTCATCACCACAGGATACCCCATCTCCTCTGCCGCCCTGACAGCAGCTTTAGAATTTGATGCAACACTCTCAGTGGCGGTGGGGATACCTGCAGCATTCAGCAGCAAAGTCACTTTTTCAGGAGGCAAATATCCATCCTCGGCTTCGTCAATCACCGTCCTTATTGCGGCCCGGTCAGCCTTGACGTTAATAACTTCTGTGACCGAGGGTCCGGATGTGGCATTCACCCTGCACAGCGCCCTTCCGAAGAGCACCTCGTCAGGGAATATGGCATTCCCGTGAGCTATGAATTCCGCTATCTCCCTTCTAACATTGATGACAGACGGCATTATGGGATAAACCGGCTTGCTGCAGCTGCGTATCTTGTCATGCAGAAGACTGTAAACATCGTCAACTGGGAAGAGTCCCGGACTACCGAAGATGACAGCCATGGCATCGATCTCGTCAAAATCGTTCTCGCAAGCATCGAGGATAATGCCCAGTTGCTCAGCTGTGCCTGTGGCCAGAAAATCGATGGGATTTGCCACCGATGATCCGGGGAAGAGTTTCTCAAGGAGGCGGTCTGCGACCTCTCCGGAGAGACGCGGTATCTCCATCCCTCCCTCGCTCAGCGCGTCGGTAAGCATCACTGCCGGTCCGCCGGCATGAGTGACGATAGCTATCCTTTTCCCGCTAAGCTGTTTGTAGGTAAATAGCGCGGCCACATAAGCCAGCTCTGTACGGTTGTGACATCTGACTATCCCGGCTTTGCGGAACAGCGCCTCAACGGCAGTATCGGGTGATGCCATTGCCCCGGTATGCGATGAGGCTGCACGTGACCCTGCCTCCGAGGTGCCTGCCTTGATGGCGGCGATGCGGCATCCCTTGCGTATCAGCGATGCGGAGTGCCTGAGGAACCTGGCGGGGTCTGCAATGTTTTCGATGTACATCAGCTTTATTGCCGAGCTGGTTGCTGGATCATAAGTAAGATCAAGATGCTCCAGCACGTCCTCTACTCCTATCTGGGCGCTGTTGCCCACTGACCATACACTTGAGAAGGGAAGTCCACTTGTGATAGCTGCCTCAAGAATGAATACCGCCGTGGCCCCCGAGCCGGATATAAAATCGATGCCCTGCCGTGAGAGCTTTGGTATGGGCTCAGTGAATACCCCGTGATAGTTGTTATTCAGATAACCAATGCAGTTGGGGCCGATCAGCGATCCACCCGTCCGGCTGACTGTCTCCACTATCTCCCTTTCAAGAGCGGCTCCCTCTTCATCCTCCTCGCTGAACCCGGCAGAGAGAATGATGAACCCACCAGTTTTCTTTTCATGGGCAAGCGTATGCACAATTGCCGGGCAATATTTAGAGGCCACGGCAAGGATAGCCATATCAGTCTCAGGAAGAAGTGACACATCATGAAAAGCCGGAAATCCTTGCACCACAGAGGCTTTAGGGTTGACAACGTAAATCTTTCCGCTGAAACCGCCACCGAGCAGATTCTTCAGCACCTTCCCGCCGGCCTTGGTAATGTCATCGGAGCCGCCTATGATAGCAATACTCCTGGGATTCAATAGCTTATCACTGATCATTATCCGTGTTTGAGTTCTTCACGAAAGGTAGAAACATTTTAAAATATAACAAATGATTGTAACGGTATCTGAGGATGCAGGTTGTCAGGCATAAGGCAGTCAACAGTCGGCAACCGGCATTCGACTGAAGACTTAAGACTGAGATTATGCTGCAGAATATTATCTTTGAGGTCATCTTTTCGGCCGTTCCGACTATTTTTGTTGTTAAACTGAAACACTGATTATAATGAAACCCTCCTTCCGATTCATCTCTGCCGCGGTGACCGCACTGCTGCTCTCCCTTCCCTTTATCGCCTTTGCCCAGTCCGAAAAGGATATTGATCCTGATGGCCCCGGCTACGCCGAAAACTGTACCAGCATTATGGTCGGCAGACTGGCCTCCACTGACGGCTCGGTCATGACCTCGCACACCTGCGATGGCAGGTACCGCACCTGGCTCGAGGTTGTTCCCGCCATGAAGTTCGAAAGGGATACTGTGCACCATGTCTACTGGGGAACGTTGCAGACCGAGGCCGCCTGGGATATGACCAACGTGACCCGCAAGGGCGAAATCCCGGAGGCCATATCGACCTTCGCCTTCCTGAGCACTGCCTATCCCTGCCTCAACGAGAAGCAGCTTGCAATTGGAGAAACAACCATCTACGGGCGCAAGGAACTCATTAATACAGATGGTTTGTTTCTCATTGAGGAGCTTGAGAAAATTGCCCTGCAGAGGTGCACAACCGCCCGGCAGGCCATTGCATTGATTGGATCGCTGGCAGAGCAGTACGGTTACGGTGACATGGCAGAGTGCATCACCATAGCAGACCCGAAAGAGGTCTGGCAGCTTGAGATAGCCGGATCAGGACCGGGCAAACCCTCTTCACTGTGGGTCGCGCAGAGGATCCCCGATGACCATGTGGGCATCGCCGCCAACATACCCAGAATATCCGACGTGAAGTTCAATGACCCTGATCACTTCATGACTTCGTCCGAACTGCGTAAGAAAGCAAAGGAACTGGGCTACTGGGACGGTAAGGAGCCCTTCAAATTCTATAAGGTAATTGGCACAGGCAAACCCTACGCAATCAGGGAGTTCTTTGTGCTTAACACCCTGGCGCCTGAACTCGGACTTACAATGGAGATGGATGAGCTTCCCTTCTCGGTGAAGCCTCACAAGAAACTCTCGGTAAGTGATGTAATGGCCTTCTTCCGTGAGACCTATGAGGGCACCCCATACGACATGACGCAGAACCTACTGGTAAAGGTCACCCGCAAGGATGAGGCTGGCAACGAGGTTACAGACACCGTTAAGTCGCCCATTGCCTTCAACTGGATGAGCACTGACATGCGTAACCTGGTCAATGAACTCAAGCCCAGCACCATCGAGAGGCAGAGGACCATCGCCATTGCAGGTTGCTCGTACTCGCACGTCATACAGTGCCGCGACTGGCTGCCTGAAGAGGTAGGCGCCGTGGCATGGTTCTCATTTGACAACCCGGGACAGAGCCCGCGTATTCCCATCTTCTCAGGCACCATGTCACTGCCTGAGAGCTTCCGCATATGCGGTCAGCACCGCTACCGCGAAGATGCAGCAATCTGGGCCTTCCGCGAAGCCAACAGGCTCTCTACAGTGAACTGGGAGCGGGGCCGCAAACTGATTGAGCCTGCGGTCGCAGAACTGGAACAGAAAGCCCTGGCCGAAATGCCCGCACTGGAAGAGAGAGTAAAAGTTCTTGTGAAGGAAGGGAAAAATGACGAAGCCAAAAAGGCAGTAACAGAGTATACCAACTCTTTTGCCTTCGCTTCAATGACCCGCTGGCAGGAGATGAAAAGAACCCTCTGGCAGATGTTCGGAAGAGGTTTCTGAGAAAAAAAGAAAAAAGCTGAACATAACCGCCAAAGGGTTGTTTTAGTTATATGTTTAATTTTATCATGGCTTCAGGTTTAGCGTCAATACTCGATAAAAAAGAACATGACCGTTCAGACATCCTGGCCATGCTTCAGTGCAGTGAGGATGAGGCTCCTCTGCTCTTCCGCAAGGCATCTGCCGTCAGAGACATGTACATCGGCAACAGTATCTTTCTCAGGGGGCTGATAGAATACTCAAATATATGCGGCAAGAACTGCCTCTACTGCGGTATCAGAAGGGAAAATCACAAAGTCGACAGATATGCGCTGACCAACGAAGAGGTAATTGAGGCGGCCATGACCGCATACAGGCTCAAATTCGGCTCCATAGCCATCCAGGCGGGAGAGAATCCGTCCAGCGGATATGCAGACAACATGGAGGAGCTAATCCGTACTATCAGGGAACTTACCGGAGGAAAACTGGGGATAACACTCTCCCTGGGGGAGCAAACCCGGGAGACCTACCAGCGATGGTTTGCTGCCGGAGCTCACAGATACCTGTTGCGGGTAGAAGCTGCCAGCGAGGCACTCTACCGGAGGGTACACCCTGATGACAATATGCACAGGTACCACCGGAGACTCGAGTGTCTCAAAATAATACAGGAGACGGGATACCAGACAGGTACGGGAGTAATGGTGGGGCTTCCCTACCAGACGATGAGTCACCTTGCAGACGATGTAATTTTCATGCGCGATTTTGACATAGACATGTGCGGCATGGGACCGTTTATTGAACACTCTGAAACACCTTTAGGTGTAAGGGGTACCGACAATCTCTTTATCAAGGAGCGTTTTAATTTGACCCTCAGGATGATAGCTATAATGAGGATCGTAATGAAGGATATCAACATCGTAGCCTCCACAGCCATGCAGACCATTGACGCCGCAGGACGCGAGAAGGCTATTGCATGCGGCGCAAATGTGGTGATGCCAAACCTCACTCCGTCACGGTACAGGAATGGATACAGGATTTATGAGGGAAAGCCAGGCTACAGTGAAATAAATGAGACAAACATCAGCGGCCTCAACTTTAATCTGATACCCGGGACAACACTTGCACTGGGCATATGGGGAGACACACCCCACTACAGCAGAAGGATGGCCAGAACCTGATATGCTGCATAACAAACCTGCGGCGTAACAACCGATCCCATTTTTTCCGAGATTGCTGAACATTTTCAAACCTTACATGATGAAAAGAACCCTCCTTTTATCAGTGATGCTTCTTGGTTCACTGATGATGAATGCGCAGCCCGGTCTCAGCTATTACCTGCCTTCAGGCATTGAATTCAACCCGGCAATTCCCCCACCTTCCTCCTTTATAGGCCATGATGTAGGCGAATGGCATGTGACCCATGACAAGCTGGTGGGTTATATGAAGCTTCTCGACGGGATATCGGAAAGAGCTGTCTGGGAGGATTACGGAAAGAGCTGGGAAGGAAGGCCGCTGGGGCAGCTGATAGTCACATCTGAGAAGAATATAGAGAGGCTTGAGGAGATACGGCTGGAACACCTTAAGCTGTCTGACCCTGCGGTATCAAAGGGGGTCAGGATTGATGACATGCCACTGGTCATCAAGCTGGGATACGGTGTGCACGGCAACGAGTCGAGCGCACAGAACGCATCCCTGCTTACCGCCTATTATCTTGTTGCCGGACAGGGTCCCGCGATTGATGAAATACTGGCCAACACCGTAATCCTGATCGACCCGTCGCTCAACCCTGACGGCCTGCAGCGTCACTCAACATGGGTCAACATGTACAGGGGGATGACCCTCACCACCGATCCGTCAGGCCGCGAGTTCAGCGAAGCCTGGCCCGGTGGCAGAACCAATCACTACTGGTTTGACCTGAACCGTGACTATATAATGCTCCAGCAGCCTGAGACCGTTGGTCGGGTAGAGGCCTTCTTCCGCTGGATGCCGAACATCAACAATGATCATCATGAGATGGGCGCAAACTCCACCTTCTTCTTCCAGCCTGGCGTACAGTCGCGAAATAACCCGATGGTCCCTCCGGAAAACCAGGAGTTGACGGCCGTGATCGGGCAATACCATGCCAGACACCTTGACAGCATCGGAAGCCTCTACTATACAGAGGAGAGCTTTGACGACTTTTACCTTGGCAAAGGATCATCCTATCCTGACATTCACGGTTCTGTCGGCATACTTTATGAGCAGGCCGGCGTGAAAGGACATCTCCGGGAAGTGCCCGGAGGGCTTCTCTCATTTCCATTCGCCATTAGAAACCAGTTTGCGGTGACCCTGTCCACTATTGAGGCCGGAATTGCAATGAGAACAAAGCTGCTGAACATGCAGCGCGACTTTTACCTCTCAGCGATAAGTGAAGCGGAGGCCTCCACGGTAAAGGGCTTCGTATTCGGAACAGGTGACGACAGGAGTGCGGCGGGGAAGTTCATTGAGAACCTTCTGAGGCATAAGATAGAGATCTACAGGAGCGGACGAAACATCACAAAAAACGGTGTGATCTTCAGCAGCACGGACAGTTATTTTGTTCCCCTTAAACAGAAGGAGTACCGGTTTGTCAGGAGCCTCTTCGAACCTGTCTCCCGATTTGCCGACACAGTCTTCTATGATATCTCTACCTGGGTCATGCCTATGGCATTCAACCTGAGCTACAGCACACTTAACGGTTCCGAGGTTACCGGCATGACAGGAGAAAAGGTGACAGAGCCTCCTTTGCCACACGGCAATGTGACAGGAGATGAAAAACCCTATGCATGGCTCTTTGAGTGGAGTGACTCCTACGCTCCGCGTGCCCTTTACATGATACAGAGTGCCGGACTGACCGCAAGAGTGTCAGCCAGGCCATTCACTGTCTCCACAGGTGGAAAAGAGAAGAAATTCGGTTATGGAACAATCATGGTTCACTCGCCCGAAAACCACCGGACTGATGAGGAGATGACAGCCATAATGAAAGGGGTTGCGGATGAGTGCGGCATCACCATCTATGGCGTATCCACAGGACTTACTCCTGCGGGCATTGACCTGGGCAGCAATGACTTCATTCCTCTTGCCAGGCCTTCGGTGATGCTGCTGGTCGATGAGGGCATTCCTTCCGATGATGCGGGAGAGATATGGCACCTTCTTGATGTGCGGTACGGCATGCAGGTCACCCTGATGCCTGCCTCCAGGCTGGTATCAGCAAACCTTTCGAGGTACAATGTCATTATCGTTGCAGGAAATCCCTCCATGCCCCAGACGGTTGTTGACCGGGTCAGGGAGTGGAACCGCACCGGCGGTACAATTATCGCATGTAAGGGTGGCAACAGGTGGCTTGCGGGCAACGGTTTTGCGGAGATAGACTACATTGAGAACGCCTCCGTTCCGGCCAGCGCCGAACGCAGGTATACCGACAGGCAGGCCGACAGGGCTCTGCATATGATTCCCGGCTCTATTTTCCTGACAAGGATTGACCTGACACACCCGCTCTGCTACGGATACACAGGTGAATACCTGCCGGTATTCAAGAGTGACGCCACGGCAGTGAAACTGACCGGCAACACATACAACGCCCCGGTAAGGTATACCTCTGCCCCTCTGTTGAGCGGCTACTGTTCAAAGGAAAACCTCACCAGGATTAGCAACAGTGTATTTGCCTGTGTACAACCCGGGCCGGGAAGGGTGATCTCGATCTATGACGAAACGAGTTTCAGGGCTGTATGGTTCGGCACTGCAAAGATTCTTGCCAATGCTGTCTTCTTCGGACAGACGCTCAGGCAGGAAAACAGATACGGCCAATAGCAATATCCTCTATCTCACGCAGCGCTTTCTCAAGTGAGGAAAACTGTGTCCTGTCGCCGGCCAGCTCGAGGATTATCAGTCCCGCGGGCTCGCCAAAGTACACTTCATTCACTCCCAGCCTTGTCCTGATGACACAGCCGTAAGTAGTCAGCAGGGACTGGACCTGTATTCCCAGATCATCACGGCGCGGTACCAGTGCGCCGAGCAGCGTAACGCCGTCGCATTCCACAGGGGCATCGGAGGTGCCGTGCGAGAAAGCCATCTCCTTCACAAAGATGCCCTCTATCCCTTTCAGTTTCTCAGCCAGATCATCACAGTCGTCAGGGAGCCCTGCCAGATGAATGATCATAAATCCCTCACGGCTGCAGACCTCGTTGCTTAGCTCGTGGAATCCAAGGCGCGTGCTGATGACACTGCCGTGATCCGAGAGGGCCTTCTGAACCAGCCCTGCCTCCTTGATCCTGTCTGTGATCTTAATTCCTATTACCCTGACCATAATACATTAGTTTAGTAGTAAAGGTCACGCTCACCGTTCCTGATGCGGTCAATCTTCTTCCTGATACTCTCTTTCATCCCATCATCCAGGTCGGCCATGTTCTTCTCAATGGCCTTCCATCCCTTCTCTGCAAGTTCAGGAGATGCATAGTCAACGATATATTCTGACAGTGTCAGCATTGCGTTTGGCGTACAATAACGCTTGATGAAGCCCGGCACGGAGAACTCCATGAAATGCTCACCGGTACGTCCCAGCCTGTAGCAGGCAGTGCAGAATGACGGTATATAATCATTGTCGATCAATTCGTCAATGACATCGGCAAGCGATCTCTCATCGTTTATCTTGAACTGCTCCCGGTTCAGGTTCTGCTCCTCGTTCTTCGAAGCCGAGTAGCCACCGAGCTCAAGTTTCGTTCCGCCGTCAATCTGTGACACTCCGAATGCCATCGCCTCATGTCGCACATCAGCTGTCTCCCGTGCCGTAAGGATCAGCCCGGTATAGGGAACGGCCAGGCGCAATATTGCAATCAGCTTCTTGAAATTGTCATCGCTGACATAATATTTGCCGTTCAGGTTAAGCATGGAAGCATCCTTGATCCTCGGGAACGAGATAGTGTGCGGGCCCACATTGTAACAGGCCTCGAGGTGGTTTGTATGCCTGACAAGTCCCATTACCTCAAACCTCCAGTCATACAGGCCGAACAGGGCTCCGATACCAACGTCATCTATACCAGCCTCCTGTGCTCTGTCGAGGGCGGTGAGCCTCCAGTTGTAGTCGCTTTTCTTACCGCTGAGGTGGTACAGCCTGTATGCATCCGGGTCATAAGTCTCCTGGAAGATCTGGTATGTGCCGATGCCTGCGCGGCCCACAGTGCGGAATCCGTCAATGTCAAGAGGGGCAGCATTGATGTTAACCCTGCGGATCTCACCCCGGTCCTTCTTTATTCCGTATACCAGTTTTACAGTGTGGGCAATAAATTCAGGATTGTACTCCGGGTGCTCGCCGTAGACAAGTATCAGTCTCTTCTGGCCGTTATCCTCCAGTGCTTCAACCTCAGCAGTGATTTCAGTGTCGCTGAGGGTCTTTCGCCTTGCCTCTTTGTTTGTGACCCTGAAGCCGCAGTACTGGCAGTTGTTGCTGCATTTGTTACCGATATACAGAGGAGCAAACAATACTATCCTGTTGCCATATACCTTTTTCTTAAGCTCGCGCGCTCCGGCCTTGATCTCCTCAACCAGATCGTCATCCGCGGCGTTAATAAGAGCCGCTGTCTCGGCAAGGGTGAGACGCTCCTTCGAGAGTGATTTTGCGATCAGCTCCCTGACCCTAACCTTATCAGCCTTCGCGTTATTCAATATCGACCATATCTCGGACGGGTCTATGAAAGGCTCCATCCGGCGGTCGGGTATACTTAGTTTTTCTGGATTGAATTTCATTTCCTATTTCTTAAATTCCTCCCCCTCGGATTAACATACAAAGATAGGCTTTAAAAGACCAGTTTATCCTTAAAAGCCTCAGAAAATAAGCTCCTGCATCTCCCTGACACCCATTGAAAGAAGCGTTCCGGCAGGCACATCGGCGCGCGATGCATCAAGCCGTTTATGAAAGAAGAGTGTCATTCGTTTTCCCGGGATATCATCCTCATAGTTTTCCAGGTGGAGATATATCTCAGGAAGCAAAGAGCCATTGTCTGTGATATAAACCAATCCCCTCGAATAGAATGTTTCAGCAGCGCATGATACGGCGTAGAGTCCCGGTGGCGGGACCAGTTTTGTCTCATCGGTGACCGGGATCCTTATTAGCGGCACATCCGGGTTCAAGCCCGGGTCTTCTTCGACAGCCGTGCCTATTACCAGGTAAAAATGATCAAGATAGGCATTGGCGCGCTGGATATATCCTTCTGCAAGAGCCTGCCTGATACGGGTTGAGCTGACTGTTTCGTTCTGCACCTCCTGCATCGGTATCTCTTCCGCCTCAAAACCATATTTTCCCCTCCACTCCCACAGAGTCCTGTAATCGCCCTCCTGGTTAAACCCGAAGTGGTGGTTATGGCCCACCACTATCACCTTTGCCTTCAGGACACCGCAGAGGATATCCCTGACAAACTCCTCGCCGGTGATACGCGAGAACTCGCGGGTAAACTCAATGACAATGATGTTGTCGAGTCCGGCCTTACGAAGCAGCTCGATCTTCTCCTCCGGCGAGCAGATAAGCTTCAGCCCCTTACCGGCAGACTCCGGATAGAGCACCACCCTGGGGTGGGGATGGAAAGTGATGAGGACACTCTCTCCTCCATGGTCGGCTGCCAGCTTCTTCAGTCGCCTTATAATTGTCTTGTGCCCGATATGCACCCCGTCAAAGGTACCTGTCGTCACAACAGGCGAACTGATCACCGCTGCCTCCTCAAAGCTTCTGAATATCCTCATTTACCGGCCGGTTACTGCTTCTCCTTAACAAAATAGGCAACCTTTTCGATTGATGTTATCATGTCAAACTCCTCGAGGTATACATTGTCAGGGACATTCAGAGGCACCGTTGTGAAGTTCATAATCCCCTTTATGCCGTTGCTGACCAGCATGGTCGCCACTGTTACTGCCTGGTCAGTTGGTACGGTGAGTACGGCAATTGATATATCCAGTTCGCCCTTGAGCCTCTTTATCTGATCAAGGTGAAAGCACTTAACGCCCGCTACCACCTTGTCAACCTTCTGCGGGTCGACGTCAAAGGCGGCCACCACATTCATGTTGGTGCGTTTTCCCCTGAAGTAGCCTGTGATGGCACGACCCAGGTTACCCATACCGATTATGGCAACATTCAGTCCGCTGGGGGCGTCAATTATTGAGCCTATGGTCCTGATCAGTTCTCTCACGTCATAGCCCTTACGCATGACGCTTCCGTAACCGATAAGCATGAGGTCGCGCCTGACCTGAACTGCAGTTATGTGCAGCAGGGCGGCCAGCTCATGAGAAAAGACATAATTGCGGTTTGCCGCAAGTGAGGCGGACAGGGCCCGCCTGTACTGACTCAGACGTTCAACAGTCTTTCCGGGAAGTGTTTTCATAATTCACTCTTTATATTAGTTACCTGTAGTGTTGGAATTGTCACTGTAAATACCGATCCCCTGTCGGGTATACTCTCAACGTTAATGACCCCGTGGTAGAGCTCCACCACCTTCCTGACAATGGAGAGGCCCAGACCGCTGCCGCTGATATTGCGGGTCTTGTCATTCTTTATGCGCGAGAACTCTTCGAAAAGCATATCCTTCTCTGAAGCATTAATGCCGATGCCTGTGTCAGCCACAGAGAGGGTGAACTCATTGTCATTGCAATCGACGGTTATGGTCACCGTTCCGCCAGTATTGTTGTATTTAACGGCATTCGAAACCAGGTTGTTCATAATGATCTCAAAATCATTGGGATCAGCCCATATTGTCTCGCAGCCCCTGATATCGGTCACAAAGTGGATATCCTTGTGTATTGCGTACGGACTGACGGTAACCACAGCCATGGAGACCAGTTCCCTGAGGTTGACATTCTGCATCTTCTCCATCTGCCTTTCAAAACTCACTTTTGTGAAATCGAGAAGGTCCATTATCAGGTGCCGCATGCTGTCAATACGCTGCAGCGATCGCTCTATGGCTGATGCATAATCATCAAGTGATTCTCCCAGCTGCCTCTCCTGCATCATCTTCAGGTAACCCTCGATGGCATTCAGTGGCGCTTTCATCTCATGAGAGAGTACGGAGAGAAACTGGAACCTGACTTTTTTCCCCTCCACCTTCAGCTTGTGGGTTATCCTCCTCAGGTACTGCTGCTTGGTGATCTGTTCTATCGACGCCTTCAACTCCTGCGGGGTGAACGGCTTCGGGATGAAATCGATGGCGCCGTCGTTATGGGCCCTGACAGCAACGTCAATTGATGCATAAGAGGTTATCATGGCCACAACGATGTCATAGTTCTTTTTCCGCACATACTCCAGAACCTCCACCCCCTGTATCCCGGGCAGCTTGTTGTCAAGCAAAAGGATATCAGGCATATCACGTTCAATAATCTCTATCCCTTCCTCGCCCGTAGCTGCCTCAAGAATAATAAAGGTATAGTCCTCATCCATGAATGGATAAGTAACGTGAAAGTTACTCAGTATACGGGCCACGCCTGACCTGATGCCGGGCTCATCATCAACGACAAGAATTTTAAGCTGTGCCATTCTATATCTTCAGTAGTTTCTTTATTTCCAGTTCAAGCTGTTCGGGTCTCACCCCTTTCTCAAGGTAGAGGTCAGCCCGTATCCAGTCACGGTCCTGGCCGCTGTTCAGTCCGAAGGTGATACCTGTCTCCCTTGACACTGCAGTGGCAAGTATGACAGGTACCTCGGGATATCTTCTCTTAAGCTTGTAGCAGAGGACAAAGCCGCTGTCATCACTCTCCATCATCAGGTCGAATACGGCGATGTCAGGCTTCATCTTTGCGATGACCTGCTCTGCCTCCGCCTGGCTCTCAACAGCCACCACCTCATAGCCCGCCTTGCGAAGGAAGAAAGCTACCTGGAAGAGATAGTCGGGGTCATCGTCAGCAAGAAGGACAGTATATATTTTACTACTCATTATTTATGTATGTTAATTTAGTATTTTTCATTTTCCGTCGCACAGGCGGCACTATGTTTACTCTGGCCTCCTGGGAAGCATTATTTTAAAGGTTGTCCCGGTTGGTCCTTTGGCCGGGTCACTGTTTGTCTCTACCGTGATCTGACCCTTGTGCATCTTGACGATGCCGTAGGTGGTTGCCAGTCCCAGTCCGGTTCCCTTGCCGATTCCCTTTGTGGTGAAGAAGGGTTCGAAGATCTTCGGTTTATCTTCCTCCTTAATGCCTGTGCCGGTGTCAGAGACGACAAAGACAACGTCACTGACGGTATCTTCAAGGGAGATCGTCAGCGTGCCTCCGCCGGGCATTGCATCGATGGCGTTTCTGAAGAGATTGGTAAGCACCTGGGTCATCTGCTCCGAGTCTATTGCAGCATCAGGGCTTGTGGTACGGTCGTCAATGACTGCCGTGATATTTTCAGGAAAAACCACGCCTCCGATGCTGTTTTCCGTCAGCTTTCTTATATCGATATACTGGTGGTTCACCTGGTTCTTCCGGGCAAAGTTAAGCAGTCCGCCCACGATCTTCTTGCAGCGTGCGGCCTGTTCGACGATGAGCTGAATATCCTCCCGTACGGGATCATCCTGTTTGCACTCGTCGAGGAGTATATTGCTGTACATGATCACCACTCCCAGCGGGTTATTGAGCTCATGGGCTATGCCTGCGGAGAGCTGGCCCATGTGAGCGAGCTTCTCCGACTGTTTGAGGGCGTTCTGCATGGTGGTGAGCTTGGCGTTGGAGAGCGCCAGGTCCTGCACTGACCTGTGAAGCTTCTCAATTGTATATGGGAGGCACATCTCCTCCTCTGCCAGTCCCTTTACTATGGCCACTGCATGGTCTACACATGTTTCATATCCGCAGGCTCCGCAGTCGAGATGATCCTTGGCCGTCAGTTTGCCCATAGATGCCAGTACGCTTTTCACCTCATCATCTTCGGGTATGTCGCGCCTCATATCCTCTGGCCGGAAGCGGGCAGAGAGATCAAGTTTATCATATATATT
The DNA here is from genome assembly GCA_963696805.1 of uncultured Rikenellaceae bacterium. Lineage (GTDB taxonomy): Bacteria > Bacteroidota > Bacteroidia > Bacteroidales > VadinHA17 > SR-FBR-E99. Next base: position 128,841 of record CAVOLF010000002.1, on the reverse strand, counting down.
CAGGTTGTTCCTCCAGTCGTCCATATCGAGGCCTGACATCTTCTGCTGTGCGTAGGTGCTTACCAGGGCCCTCCTGTTGTACTGTTTTCCTCCCTTGCTCATCCCGGGACCCATGATGCATCCCTCGCAGCAGAGCAGCTCGAGGTGCTGCCCGCCTATCATCCCCTCCTCGAACTCCTTGATGGCCTCCTGGAAGTCTATCCTTCCCTCGGCAGCAATTATATTCCCTGTTATGGCATCATCATTGACCCCGGCTGTCTGAAGCAGGCCTCTTGTTACGGGGAATATTGCACCGCGGCCTCCCAGGGGCGGATCGAACTCAGAGGGGAGGGTAGTCTCAGGAGTGATGCCTGAGGATTCGAACATCTCGCGCAGCTCAAGGAATGTTATGGATACATCCACTTCGGGATTCTCCGACTTCTTTGCAACACAGGGTCCGATGAATACCACTGACAGGTCATCACCGTGCTTTTTCCGCATCACCCTTGTCATTGCCACCATGGGTGAGACAACCGGGATAAGATTCCGGGTAAGATCAGGATGATAGAACCTGATGAAGGATACTATTGCCGGGCAGTCTGATGAGATATAGTTTTCAGCTCCTGCCTCGCTTATCAGGTTACGGTATCGGTATGCCACAAGATCGGCACCAAATGATACCTCAACTACATAATCAAAGCCCAGCGCCCTGATCATTCCCACGACCTTTTTGTGGTCAGTAACGTCGTGGAACTCTGCCGGAAAGCTTGGGGCCACCAGTGCAGCCTTCTTCCCGGGTTTTGCGAGCACCTTCATCACCGTGTCAACGGTGTTTACAAACACCTTGGCTCCCTGGCTGCATACCTTGGTGCAGTTGCCACACGCCACGCACCTTTCTGTTATCACCTCCGCCTGTCCGCCCACTATGCGTATGGCGCGCGCCGGACATTCCCTGACACAGGTGTAACAGGTACGGCAAAGCTCTTTTATAGTATATACCAGCATGATCCTAACTGTTAAAGCAATACATCGCGCTTGCCGTAATGTGTGTGGAACAGCTTTTTATCAGCGAGTTCCGGGAACTGATCAAATACATTCCCATATAACCCTGCCACCGAGGAAGACTGTTCCGGACCGCGAACGGCCTCCTGGTCATCGGTCTGCCAGATGAATCTCGTTCGCTGCCGCACTGCCTCCCTTGATCCGGCAGGGAGCATCCCTCCTCCGTTCACGCATCCGCCAGGGCAGGCCATGACCTCAACAAGGTCGTAATTTGCGCCTCCGTCAAGCATCTGCCTCAGTTTTTCAAGGCCCTTCAGCCCGTCTACCACCGCCACTGACCAGGTTGCTCCCCCGGTTGTCACCACAGCCTCACGGAAGGTTCCGGTGCTGCGTATTTTTTTCACTGCCGACCTGTCGCACTCCTTCTCTCCTGCCCTGACAGCGATGGCTCGCAGGGCAGACTCGGTGATGCCGCCCGCGGCCTCGGCAAGGAGCGATGCAGAGCTGCGGAGGGCCATGGGCTCATCCGCAGGCTCCGGATCGATGTTCGTCATATCAATCCCGTAAAGTATGATCAGCCTGGCCAGCTCCCTGACCGTAAGGACGGTGTCTATGTCACTGATCCCTTTCCTCGTCATGCTGTCACGGCGTGCCTCGAACTTCATTGCCGTGCAGGGGGTCACAGACACGGTATAGACGCGTGGTCTGTCATCTGACACCGGGATAACGGATTTGATGATTGCCCCGGATATCTGCTGTGGAGTCTTGAGTGTCGACAGAAGTGGAATCAGTTCCGGGGTGAACTGTTCGCAGTATTTGACCCACGCAGGACATGCTGAGACGATGAGAGGTTTTCTGCCGGTCTTTTCCTTAGTTTCAATCATGGTATCAGCAAGCTCGGTAATCAGGATATCCGTCCCTGCTCCTGAGAGGAAAACTTTGTCAAAGCCTGTCTTTCTGAGTGCGGCATTCAGGAGCCTGTCAAAATCGCGGTTGTATTTCACACCCATCTCTGCGGCAAGTGCGGAGGGGACCAGCGGTGAGTACTGTATCACCCTGATGACGTCGTTCTTGCTGAGCTGCTCCTGCACCTCCGAGAGATAGTGTTTCTCATGAAGGGCACCTGTGGGGCAGACAAGCACGCACTGGCCGCAGTGGATGCAGCTTGAGAAGTTGAAGTCGCGGTCCATTGCAGGTCCCACATGGGTATAGCGTCCCCTGCCAATGAAGTCAATCGAGGTGGCTGTGACCACCTCCTCACAGACCCTTAGACAGCGGCCGCACAGGATGCATTTTGACAGCTCCCTGACAATGGCGGGGCTCGACTGGTCGCGCCGGGGCTTGATCTTGCTTCCGCGTATGCGCCTCTCCCTCACCTGCATCTCATCCGACAGCCGCTGCAACTCGCAATCGAGGTTGCGGTCGCAGTAGAGGCAGTCGTCGGGATGGTTCGAGAGAAGAAGCTCAACAATCGTTTTCCTTGCCTTAATAACACGCGGTGAGTGTGTCCGGATCTTCATCCATTCCTCCACCGGAGCCGAACAGGCGGTGACCAGCCTGTCACGACCCTCGACCTCCACGACGCACATACGGCAGGCGCCTGTCGGCGTGAACTCCGCCATCCTGCAGAGAGTGGGGATCATGATTCCGTTACGGTTAAGGGCTGAGAGGATGGTCTCTCCCTTCTCCGCCTTTATACTCTTGTTATTTACTTCTATTGTGAACTGCATGGCTTATTTTACCGTTACGGCGCTGAACTTACATACATCATAACATATTCCGCAGCCGATACATTTGTCCTCAACGATGAAGAATGGCTGCAGCCTTGTTCCATAGATGGCGTTAACCGGGCATTTGGCAGCACAGACCGTACAGCCCGTGCATTTATCAACATCAATGCTGAATGTCCTGAGCCCGCGGCATACATTGGCGCGGCAGCGTCTGTCGAAGATATGCTCCTCGAACTCCTCACGGTAATTGGTCATGGCGCTGATGAACGGGTTGGGGGCCGTCTGTCCCAGTCCGCACAGCGAGGTGTCCTTCATCACCGAGGCTATCGTCTCAAGCTGCATTACTCCCTTGAACCTCTCGAGGGTGGCGTTGGAGTCTTCGGTATTGGGCTTGCGGATGATATTCTCAAGTATCTCCTGCATGCGCCCCGTGCCCTCACGGCAGGGTATGCACTTGCCACAGCTCTCCCTGTGGATGAACTCCATGTAATACCTTACAAAGTCGACCATGCACGTGGTCTCGTCAATGATTATGAGCCCTCCTGAGCCCATTGCTATGCCATTCTCCCTCAGCACGTCAAAGTCTACAGGCAGTTCCAGGTTTTGTGCTGTGATGAATGTTCCGGAAGGTCCTCCTATCTGCAGTGCCTTGAATGCCTTTCCCTCCCTGATGCCGTCGGCGATGCCTTCGACGATGGTTCTGAAGGGAGTACCCATCTCCACCTCAATCAGACCTGTATAACGGCCTCTGCCACCCAGGGCGAAGAGCTTTGTTCCCTTGCTGCCGGCGGTACCCATGGTGCGAAACCACTCCGGACCGTGAGACATGATGAGAGGGACATTCATCAGGGTCTCTACGTTGTTTATTACGGTGGGCTTACCATAAAGACCGCTTGTAGTCGGATAGGGGGGCTTCAGCTCCGGCATGCCGCGCTTGCCCTCGAGGCTGGCTATCAGCGCCGTCTCCTCACCGCATACAAACGCTCCGGCTTCCTCCCTGATAACTATGTCAAGATTGAATCCGCTGGAGAGGATGTTATGGCCGATAATACCGTAATCACGTGCCGCCTCCAGTGCTTTCCTCAGTCGTGCCAGTGGATGCGGTGATCCGGTCTTCAGGTAGATCACCGCATTCGATGCCCCTATGGCATATGATGCAATGCATATCCCCTCTATCAGCCTGTGGGGGTCTCCCTCGAGCACCGACCTGTCGGCATAAGAGCCCGGGTCGCTCTCCTTGGCATTGCATATCAGGTACCTGTTGTCTGAGGCAGAGTTCAGGGCATACTTCCATTTCAGCCCGGTGGTGAACCCGCCGCCGCTCCTTCCCCGCAGGCCGCTTCTTTCAACGATGTCACATACCTCTTCGTGGGTATAGTTGCGTATTGTCTTAAGGAAGGCCCTGTAGCCGCCGCGTGCAATGCATTCCTCTATGCTTTCGGGGTCATAAAATCCGCAGTTATCCAGTACTACTCTCTTCTGAAGCCTGAAGAAAGGAAGCTCATCCAGAAACGGGATCTCATGCCAGGCTTCGAAACCTGTTGATCCGGTCTGAGCCACCATATCTTCTTCAGGCATGTCGTTATGGAAAACACCATTGAGCAGCGGTTCAATCTTATCCTCAGTTATATTTCTGAATATCAATTTGTTTTTTCCGGGCAGATGGACACATACCATAGGTTCGAAGGCAGCCGGCCCATGGCAGCCTGTTAACACCACCAGCCCCCGGATATCCATTTCGTTCAGGTATAGTTCCGCTGCCGCGGCGCTCCTGGCGCTTCCCGCTATCAGGGCGGCTGAGCCCGATGCCACATAGATGACAGGCACCGAGGGCTTGTCGCGCCGTATCTCGGCGAGCCGTTGTTCGCTGGCGGTCGGCAGGGTGTCAGAACCGTGCATCAGAACCTCCCTGACCAGGAATTCCCTGGTGTCGCCTTCTCTTTTCTCTTTCATTTCAGGTCAGCCAGTGCTTTGAGTTTTGTAATCATTTCAGGGATATCCTCAGGTCGTACATGCGTATGATACGTGTCATCGGTGCATATTACGGGACCCTCATTGCATCCGCCCATGCAAGCCGTCAGTTCATAGCTGAACCTGCCGTCACGCGTCGTTTGCCCTGGCTCAATGCCCATGGCATCGCGGACTGCTGCTATGACCGGTGTTGAACCGTTGATGAAGCATGAGGTACCGTTGCAAATCCTCATGTGGACTTTCCCGGCCGGGAAAAACCTGAAGCGATCGTAGAACGTTGCCAGGCCGAATATCTTTGTGGTGGACATGTGAAGGAAGCTGCCAATGCGAACTATCGCATTTTCAGACAGATATCCCTCTGCCTCCTGTACATCCTGCAGGATGGGTATGAGGTTCTCGTGGCTCCCCTCCCTGTAGCGACTCAGAATTTCATCTATCTTGCTCATTATAAAAGTGATCTATACCGCATAGCGGTTAAAGTATTACAGGTCAATGTTATCCTCCCGTTCATACCGCATAGCGGTTAAAGTATTGTAGCCTGACGTTATTACAGCAAAACTACTTATTTTTGTTGTTATTTCAAAAACATTGTTATTTTATTAACAATTGACCACAGAAATTGAGTGGAGTTTTTCGGGAGCGAATGAAATTTGTTGTACTTTTGAGTGAATATGAAATTCAAGAGGGCTGTTGGGACAATCGTACGAAATTGAAATATGCCTTGGAAGTTCCTGTTTTTCAAGAGGTAACAGGGAGGTAGTGCAGGTTCTCAGGGATTATCTGAGGAAGAATCACCTCGATGACAAGGTGGTGTTGCGCGGAGCCCGTTGTATGAACCGTTGCAGCGAGGGACCCTTTATAATTATCAACGGAAAGATGTTTGCACAGATAGGTGTGCAGGATATAGAAAAGATCCTCGGGAAGGAGCTGTTATAATCCGGGATCCGAACTTAATGCATTGATTATGAACATTCCCGATCAGGTTATTTACATAAATGAGGATAAGTGCCGCAACTCTTATTCCTGTGTCAGGGCATGCCCTGTGAATGCCATCGAGGTCAGGCCCGAGAGGAGGCACCCCGTGATCATAGCCGACAGGTGCATCGGGTGCGGGCTCTGTTACCTCTCATGTTCCCCTAAAGCCATAGAGTTCATGGATTCGAGGATACGGGTGAGGGAGTTGCTTACCTCGGGCCGCAAGACAGCTGCGCTCATAGCTGCCAGCATCGCCTCGGAGTTTGATGACATCACCGACTACCGCAAGTTCGTCGGCATGATAAGGAAGCTTGGCTTCACCTATGTACATGAGGTCTCCTTCGGTGTCGACCTCGTCGCCTATGCCTACAAGAAGCTCTTCGAGGAGTCCAGCGGAAAGTATTACATCACCTCCAACTGTCCGGCAATAGTTGAGATGGTTGAGAAGTATCATCCCCACCTCGTGCCCAATCTTGCGCCGCTGGTTTCGCCAATGGTGGCCTCTGCCATGGTCACCCGTGACCTCTACGGGGAAGATGTTGCCAACGTCTTCATCGGTCCGTGCATCGATATCAAGGCAGAGGCTGAGCTCTACAAGGGAAAAGAACTTGTTGAGGCGGTACTGACCTTCATTGAGATCCGCCAGATGTTCGTCGAGAACGAGATACAGGAAAAGACTGTGAAGATGGCCGAGTTTGATCCTCCCTTCGGCAACTGGGGAGCCCTTTACCCCTACCCTGCCGGCATCCTTCAGGCCGCCGGCATCAAGCGCGACCTGGTATCAAGCCATGTAATTACAGCCTCCGGCGCTGAAGACGTGAAGGAGGCTATCAACGACTTCGACCACCATATTGACACCATAAGGCATCACTTCAACCTCTTCTTCTGCCCCGGCTGCATGCTGGGGCCGGGCATGATAAGGCACGATGAACGCTTCAGGAGACGGTCGCTCGTCAAGCAGTACGCAGAAGAAGCGTGTGAGGCTCTTGACAAGAGAACAGTGGCAGAAGAACCTGGAGCGATGGTCATCACTGGACCTTACCCGCTCATTCATGCCCAATGACCAGCGCATTCCTGAGCCCTCCCCGGAAGCGGTCAATGAGGTTATGAAGATAATCGGCAAGGAGAGGAGTTCCGAAGAGATCAACTGCAATGCCTGCGGCTACGGCTCGTGCCGCGACTTCTGCCACCACGGTGGCAAAGGGACTTGCGGTGCCGGAGATGTGCCACACCTATAACCTCCGGAACAAACAGGAATATATCGAGACCCTGCGGCAGACCAACAAAAAACTCTCGGAGACAAAAAAGGCACTCAAGGAGTCGGAGGAGCAGGCAATGAGGGAGAAGGATGCCGCACAGGATGCCTCAGAGACGATGAACAGCATGCTCAACAAGCTGCCCAACGGAGTGGTAATAGTTGACAATGAGCTGAAGATACTTCACTCCAACGAACGGTTCCTTGAAATCATAGGTGAAGACGCCAGGGCGATTGCAGAGATCATCCCGGGACTTCAGGGGTGCCGATCTCAAGACCCTGCTCCCCTTCAATGTGTACAATATATTCTCCTTTGTCCTCCAGCGAAAATGAGTCGGTCATAAGTCGCGACGTGCAGCTCGAAGACCGTATGTTCAACATCTCGATCTTCCCCATCAGGCAGAACAAAATTGCCGGGGCTGTCATCCGTGACCTGTTCTCGCCGGAGGTGCAGCGTGAGGAGGTGATCACCCGCGTATCTGACGTCATCGACAAGAACCTCGAGATGGTGCAGAAGATCGGGTTCCTTCTTGGCGAGGGAGCTTCCGACACCGAGAAGATGCTTAACTCCATTGTCGAATCATTCCGTCAGAAGAAAGAATCGTGAAGGGCAAAATAGCAGTCGACAGTATGGAGAGGGATTTCTTCATAGAGGTCAACAGCCAGCAGCGCAACCATCATGGTGAACGCATCTGCGGTGACGTCTTCCTCTCGAAGAACGTACGTGAGGAGAACCGGATCATCGCTGTCCTCTCCGACGGCATGGGACACGGTGTCAAGGCAAACATCCTGGCCACCCTCACCTCGACGATGGCACTCAATTTCACCCGTGAGCACAAGGAGCCTGACCGCATTGCCGAGATAATCATGAACACCCTTCCCGTCTGCTCAGAGCGGAAGATCAGCTATGCCACCTTTTCCATAGTCGATATTGAGAGCGACGGTCGTGCCAACATCCTCGAATATGACAATCCCCAGCTGCATCATACTCAGGGGAAACCAGCCCTTTGAGCCTGACTGGAAGGATGTGGTGCTGGATAAGGGCAAGAATGCCGGCAAGAAGCTCCGCAAATGCACCTTCTACCCCGCCAAGGAGGACCGGATAATACTTCTCTCGGACGGCGTGGCCCAGAGCGGCATGGGCAGCAACGCATGGCCCCTGGGATGGGAGCGTGACAACGTGTCAGCAGTATACTGTTCACTTGTCAGCCGGGGAACCTTCCATCTCAGCACCACCCTGGCCGGGAAGATAGTGACAATGGCCTATAAGTATGACAGTTATGAGGCCAAGGATGACATCTCATGTGCCATCCTCTATTTCAGGGAACCACGCCACCTGCTGATCTGTTCACGGGCCGCCCTATGACGAGAGAAGGACAGTGAGCTGGCTGCCAGGGTCGCAGGTTATAACGGTAAGGTAATACTCTGCGGAGGCACCACCGCCGACATAGTAGCACGCGAACTGAACCGGAAAATTGTTGACGAGCTGATCTTCGAAGACCCCGACCTGCCTCCGGAAAGTTTCATGGAAGGGCATTGACCTGGTCACCGAGGGTATCCTCACGCTTCAGAAGGTCAATGAACTGCTGAAGGGCTATAAGAACAGCGTGAAGCTAGGCAAAGGTCCGGCCGACAAGATCGTCAGGCTGATCATGGAGAGCGATGAGATCAATTTTCTTGTCGGGACCCGCATCAATGTCGCTCACCAGGATCCGACACTGCCAGTCGATCTCGAGATACGACGCACGGTTGTCAAGCGTATTGCCCGTATCCTCGAGGATAAGTGGATGAAACTGGTCAGCATCGATTATATCTGAAAAACTCGTTCGCCCTGCCCCAGAGGAAGGTCATCACCTCGGGCAGCGAGAGCCCGCGCGGCAGTCGCCTGAATATCTTCACAGCCTCAATCTCCGATGTGTCAATGACATCACCCAGTTTATCAACGTCAGCATAGAAGAGCCTGCCGTACTGCCTGCCTGTGCCACTGTCAACGGAATAGTATGTCACCGGTTCCATTACAAACCCGCATGCACCCGTCTCCTCCGTCAGCTCTCTCACCGCCGCATCAACGGTATCTTCTCCCGGTTCGGGATGACCGGCAGGCAGCTCATAGCCTCCCCTGCGGCGGTGCCTGACAAAGAGCCATCCGCCCCTGTGCCTGGCCGCAATAACCACATATGATCTTTCCCGGCTCACTGTCCGTAAAGATCTGTTCAACATTCACCATACGGTAAATTTAACTCAAACGATAACATTGTACACGGTCCGTTGTTTAATATTAAATTTGTTAAAAACCGAAATTATGCTTATTTTCTTAATCCCCCTGCTGGCAGACATATGGCTCTGGTACGCGCTCCTAACCGACCTTAAAAAGCGCAACACAGCGCTCAGGGCGGTTGTGCTTGCGGTCAAGGCAACTCTTTCTGCGGTTCTCATCTACCTTGTCATCAGGATAGCGGCATACGGAGGAGAATTTGCTGAACCTGCCAACGCATACAGACAAATTGTCTTCGGGGCATTGGCAGCACTTAATATAATAGCAGGCTCACTCTATCTTATAATTGTCCTGTTTACCTGGCTTCCGGCCAGGTTATTGAAGCGTAAGCTCAGGGGGGCCGGTATAGTAAACATAATTATTTTCCTGCTGGTTGTGACCCTCTTTGCCGACGGCTTCTTCAGGCAGAGGTTTGACGTGAGGATCACCAGGCAGGAGATTCCGGTAAAAGACCTGGACCCTGCCCTCAGTGGCATGAAGATAGTCCTGATAGGCGACCTCCATCTCTCATCATGGCACAGGCATTATGACAAGCTCGAAGAGGTAATGGCGCTGATATCCAACGAGGAACCTGACCTCCTGGTGAACACAGGCGATTTCATAACCTTTGGATGGCAGGAGTACGGCAGCTGTGACACTATCCTTCGTAAGGTTGGTACCGGCAGCGGTGCCTTTGCAGTTGTAGGCAACCACGACGACGGGACATACCATCCGGACTATGATGAGGGTTACGGCGCCGAAAACAGTGAGCAGTTGGCGTATAAAATAGCGGCGTCAGGATATCAGCTTCTCTCAGACACTGTTGTGACAACAAGTCATAACGGCGCAGAGATCGCTATAGCGGGCGTCGTCACCCATGGTCACCGTCTTGACATGAATTACGGTGACTTTGAAAAGGTGATGGGGCAGGTCCCCGACAGCCTTTTTACGGTCATGCTGCTTCATGACCCGGCAGGATGGCTCCTGACCGCAGTAAAAGGTCGCATGCCCCAGCTCACACTCTCCGGCCACACTCATGGCATGCAGGCCGGGATGCCGGGGGGAGGCAGTTCTCCGGCCGCACAGTACCATGAGCATTGGAGAGGACATTACAGGCTCAGAAACAGCCATCTTTACGTGACCACCGGCCTTGGAACCATGGGCATGGCCGTGAGGTTCTTCATGCCGCCTGAAATAGTCGTTCTCACTGTGACACCGGAATGAACTTTTTTTTACCTTTGTCTTTTATTCTTAAGGAAGGAATGAAATTTAAACATTTGTTAGTAGCAGCCGCCCTGATCGCGGCTATCCCCGCATTTTCACAGGAGAAAGCTCTCAGGGTCATTACCAGGGAGGTCTCAGAGATACACATGAAATACCTCTCCTCCGACAGTCTTGAGGGAGGAGAACCGGCAGTGATGGCAACAATATTGCTGCTGAATACATCAGTACCGCTGCCCTCAAAACAGGCGTCAGACCGCTTCCGGGTCACGATGGTCTCCGCCAGACCCTTGAATACTTACGGATCACCCCAGTCCCGGGAGGCTCGGAAGTCATGGTTAAAGACACAACCGGCAACATCCTGCACAGGTCGGCAGTGATGCCCCTTATGCCTCCCAATGATAACGTCAGCCTGACCGGGGAGGTCGTCTTCGGCGGGTACGGCTATATGAGCGGCGAGGATAAGTACAATGACTTCGCCGGGATAAGCGTGAACGACCGGATAGTGATCATAATGACCAGGATTCCTGAGCTCCACGGCTCGGGTATGCCGTCGTGGGGAACAAACATCAGCGAGATGACCGAGGTGCGCAAGCTGCCGATGATAATGCTTCAGAAAGCCAGGGCTGTCTTTTTTGTCGCAGACCCGGCGCTGGGGAGTGACATCTCCGCTAATCTTTTGCCAATGGGCAGCTCGTACCAGCTTGTCCCTCTCTTCAAGACTCAGCTGTTCAATTTCGCTCTTAACGCCTATGCCATCTCCACCGAGACCGCTGACGTGCTCCTGAGAAGCTCAGGTGTGACACTGAAACAGATGCAGGACAGCATTGCCACTACCAGGAAACCGGCATCATTCATTATTCCCGGGGTGAGGGCTGATATTAATATAGCCGTGGCCAAGGACACCGTAACAAGTTCAAATATAATTGGTTACATCGAAGGATCCGATCCCGTTCTCAGGAATGAGGCTGTCATGTTCACCGCCCACTATGACCATGTGGGCAGGGACGTTGCCGGAAACATCTATAACGGAGCCAATGATAATGCCTCCGGAAGTGTGGGACTGCTCAACATTGCATCTGCCTTTGCCGCACTTGAGAAAAAGCCTGCAAGAAGCACGATATTCCTATGGGCCACCGGAGAGGAAGAGGGACTCCACGGCTCATCCTATTACGCTGAGAACCCGCTATTTCCGCTTGAAAAGACCGTTGCCGTCATTAATTTCGACATGATAGGCAGATCTCGTCGTGAAACCGATGTGGGTGCCTCGCTGAACGGGAGGATAGATATCACGGGGCCTGACACCATTAAGGTCATCTCCGACGAAGACTGCCCGAAACTTGTCTCCATTGCAACTGATGCATGCACGAAATCAGGAATCCATATGGTTGACGAGGGCAAGGGTACTCACTTCTCAGGGTCAGATCACTTCCCGTTCTACAGGAAGGGCATCCCGGTGCTCTTCTTCTTCACCGGGCTGCACAGTGATTACCACAAGCCTTCGGACGACTTCGAATTTATTGATTTCGATAAGCTGCTGAAGGTGTCACAAGCAGGTTTTCTTACCGGTTTTAAGGTCGCCGCCAGTCCCGTGAGACTGGAGAAGGAAAAAAAGGCTCAAAAATAGTACTTCCGCATTCGAATGAAGAAAAGGACTGTCACCCTTTCCTCACAGGAGGTGGAGATTGACATTGTAAGGTCATCAAGGCGCACGGTGGCATTGTATGTAAAGCCCGGTGGCACCGTGCTTATAAGGGCCCCGTGGTATGTTCCCGTAAACCTGCTGATGCAGTTCGTGCGTCAGAAGACGACATGGATAGAGCGCCAGTTGATGAGGATGAAGGATGTGAGGCCTCCTGCCCTGCCTTCATCGATTGAGAAGGGCAGCGTTATCCCATATATGGGCAGTCAGGTGACGGTAATGGCCACTGCTGGCGACAGGAACTCAGCCGTTCTCAAGGGAAATGAGCTGCACCTGACCCTGGCCGGAGCTGTTTCTGCGGAGAGGATCACTGCTCTTGCCGAATCCTGGTATCTCCGGGAGGCAAAACGCTATTTCACCTCACGCACAGCAGTGCTGGCCGCATTGCATTCGTCGCTGCTGCCGGCACCGGGACCGGTGAACGTCCGGAAAATGAAGCGCCGGTGGGGAACATGCCATTCAGGCGGAGCCATATGGTTTAACCGCGAGCTGATAAAAAAGGAGCAGGAACTGATTGATTATGTAATCATCCACGAACTTTGCCACCTCGTGCACCACAACCACAGTAAGGAGTACTACGCTTTGCTGGGAACTATTATTCCGAATTTTCGTGAGCTGCGGCAGAAACTTCAAAATTAAGAATTAAGAATTGATAGTCAGTCTCTTGGACTGTGGACTGAGGACTGTGGACTGAGGACTGTGGACTGAGGACTGTGGACTTTTGTCATCCATCCACTAAGCAATATTCGTAAAGACCGCCTGTATATCGTCATCATCCTCAAGGCGGTCAATAAGCTTTTCCACATCAGCCAACTGCTCTTCGGTAAGAGTTGACGGGATTGAGCGCGATACGTTCGAGGGAGCCCTTCCTGACTTCTATCTCTTTCTCTTCCAGTGCTTTTGAGAGAGAACCGAAATTAGTGTAATCGCCGTAAATGTACCAGGTGCCATCATACTCTTCAATTGACTCCAGGCCTGCCTCGATCAGTTCAAGCTCCAGGTCATCAGCGTGAGATATTCTCCGGCGCATCAAATTCGAAGACAGCCTTGCGTGAGAACATGAACTCAAGCGACCCTGTAGGCACAAGTGTGCCTCCGTTCTTGCTGAAATAGGCCTTTACATTGGCGACGGTGCGGGTGTTGTTGTCTGTGGCTGCCTCGGCAATAATGAGCACCCCGTGGGGGCCCTTTCCCTCATAGGTGACCTCGGTATAGTTTGCAGTATCCTTTCCCGAAGCACGCTCAATGGCAGCCCTGATATTATCCTTGGGCATGTTCTGCGCCTTGGCATTGAGAATGGCAGTACGGAGCCGGGGATTCATCTTCAGGGTCGCTGCCACCCTCCTTTGCAGCCATTGTGATTGCTTTTGCCAGCTTGGGAAAAAGCTTCGACATCTTGTCCCATCTTGCCTCCTTGGAGGCCCTGCGATATTCAAATGCGCGTCCCATATCAGGTAAGGTTAAAGGTTAAAGGTTAAAGGATAAAGGTTCGATAAAGTAGATATTGTTTTAATCATGAAATTAAGTCCGGCAAAAATACAACATGGTCAGACAAGTTTAATCAGGGCAGTGAAAAAATGAGCGGGCTATGCGAAGAAGAGGTAAGCTATAAAAATGGCTGCAATTGACCCGACTATGTCGGCTATCAGCCCGCAGACAACCGCATATCTCGAATTCTTGATACCCACCGATCCAAAGTAGACAGCAAGAACATAAAATAGCGGTATCGGTAGAGCCCTGAAGGTAGCAAGCCAGGCGTCCGACAAAAGAGTCTGCGCCATGGATGGTCATGGCATCGATCATCATGCCGCGTGATCCGCTGCCGCTCAGGGGCTTCATCAGGGCAGTGGGCAGTGCCTCCGTAAAGGCTGTGTCAATACCCATCCAGGCCACCACTGCAGTGATGCCGTCAACCAGGAGGTCCATTGCTCCTGAGGCCCTGAAAACACCTATGGCAACAAGAATGGCAACAAGGTATGGAATGATGGTTATGGCAGTCTTGAATCCGTCCTTCGCCCCTTCGATGAATGCCTCGTATACGTTGACCTTCTTCACCAGCGCCATCACTATGAAGGAGATTATGATCGAAAAAAGAATAAAATTGGCAGCAAAGGTTGACAATGTGTTTATCGTCTCCTGTGGCAGGGTGCTGAAGTACCATACTATTCCGGCAATTATGGCCGTAAGACCGCCCAGGTAAGCCAGCACAACCCTGTTCAGGAGGTTGATCTTCTGAGCTGCTGCAACGGCGATAAGGCCGGCCAGTGTGGCTATGAAAGTGGAGATAAGTATCGGGATGAAGACATCTGCCGGGTTTTCGGCTCCGAGCTGCGCCCTGTAAACCATGATGGTCACAGGAATAAGACATAGTCCTGATGCATTCAGGACCAAAAACATGATCATCGGATCAGACGCCACCTCCTTGTCCGGGTTGTGTTCCTGCAGCTCCTTCATCGCCTTGAGCCCCATGGGTGTGGCGGCATTGTCGAGGCCCAGCATGTTGGCGGCCACGTTAAGCATCATGGAACCATTGGCAGGACTCTCGGCCGGAAGTTTGGGAAAGAGCTTTCTGAAGAGGGGTCCGATGGCCCTCGATAGCAGTCTCACTGCGCCACCCTTCTCCCCCACACGCATGAGACCCATCCACAGAGTGAGTACGCCGGTAAGCCCGAGAGAGATCTCAAAGCCGGTTTTGGCACTTGAGAAGGTGGAGTCAACCATCCTGTTGAATATCTCAGTGTCACCGCTGAAAATAAGCTGTGCCAGGGCAAAGACAAACCCTATCAGAAAAAAGGCGATCCAGATATAATTCAGAGCCATCCGGGGAAAATTCTCAGATTCTAAAAATAGGGAAAATTTCTTATCATAATCTCACCGTGGAAAAATCAGAACTCATCCACCTCGATTATTTCAAATGGCACCTGCAGTATGGTCCTGAAATCCTTCCCTGCGTCACGCATATTCTCATCACCGTTCTCGCAGAACCAGCGTATAAGCACATCACGGTTGCCGAGATAGATCCTTTCAAACCTCTTGAAGAGGGAATGGATCCTGTTTGAAGAGCTTGTATTGAAAAACTCCAGCTTGACCTCAAGCACCGTACGATCAGCAGGGCTCGCGCTGTACCTCTCGAGGTACTCGAACAGCGGTCCGTAAAAGCCTGTTGAGTTTTCGGGTATTGATTTGCCTTTTATCTCAAAGAGCCCACTCTCCGGATCAAAATATACTGATGGGGTTTTAGAGGTCTCTCCGATAATATACTTCTCCATAATCAAGAATTGGCAGCAGAGTATAAATGTAAAATTTTCCGGTCAAATAGACAAATCAAACAGGGTGTGGAAAACAAATTAATGAATTAAAAGAGCTTTTTGCTACATTTGGGCTTAAACAGGCAAAAAAGTATTTAAGGTTTTCGCGGAATGATCAGATTGAACCAGGTATCCGGCCGGCTTGCGGCAGTATTAATCTCCATGTTTTCTTTGCTTCAGGCCGTTTCATCGGAGGATATCACGGTGACCGGCACCGTGTCTGACGAGGGTGGTGCACTGGTCATGAACGCGAAGGTCTCATTTTTTCTCAACACAACTGAGTACAGGGTCGTGACAGGTACCGACGGCCGTTATTCCGTGAAGATCACCGGTTCCTACAGCGATGTCGCCGGTCAGTTCCGGGTAGGCACCCCCTATCCCAATCCCTTCAACAGCAGTGTCAATATTCCCTTTATCATCAACCTTGATGGCGACGTGATGCTGAACATATACAACCTCGCCGGGGAAAAGGTGAGGGTTATGGTCTTCCCTGAGGTGGCTGCGGGAAGCTATAATGTCGTATGGGACGGCTGCGGGCAGGACAATGCGCCGATGAGCCCGGGTCTCTACATCTATGCGCTCACCTTCAAGGGGAGGACCTACAGCGGGAGGCTGGTGAAGACCTCAGGAGGAGGGTCACTCTCCCCGGGCAGCGGGCTTGAGCCGGTGATGATGCCGCCGGAGCTGAGCCTCCCGGAGCCCACGTACCGTTTCCCGGTAACATCTGAAGTCACCGCCATACAGTATTATCCTGTCAGGCTGACCGACATCACCCTTGCCCGCGATACAGTTATCGATTTTGTTCTCACTCCAAGGAGTGCAATGCCGTTCAGGGTGTCGGGAGACCATATTGCAAGGCAGCTCTCCGGCGGGTACAGGTCAATGATACTTAAGGGTATAAATCTCGGATCATCGCCTCCCGGATACTTCCCCGGTGAGATAGCATACGCCATCAAGCCTGAGATGTATGAGAAGTGGATCAGACGGATGGCAGAGGCCGGTTTCAACTCGCTCAGGGTATACACCCTCCATCCGCCGGTCTTCTATGAGAAACTTGCCGAATACAACCAGCGGCACCCCGACAAGCCGCTGCTTCTGTTCCAGGGAATATGGCTTGAGGAGATCGAAGACGGTTCGGATCCTTCGTCTTATGATCTCATTAACCGGCGTCCTGCCTTCAGCAGGGAGATAGCAGAGGTAATCGACTGCATCAACGGTAACGGTGACATCGCATTCAGGTATGGGAAGGCCTACGGCATTTACAGGACTGACGTCTCGCGCTGGACTGCGGGATATATCATTGGCAGGGAGGTAGCGTCACAGGAGGTTGACTCAACGAATAAATTCCATCCGGGCACCACCTCATATACAGGTTCCCATTTCAGCATTTCCGGCAGCACAGCCTCGGAAGTATTTGTTACAGAGATGCTTGACAGGGTTATAGTGTTTGAGGAGTCGGAATACTCTGTCAGCAGGCCGGTCAGCTTCTCGAGCTGGCCCACCCTTGACCCTCTCGTCCATCCGACGGAGATACACACCGATGAGGATGTGGCTTCATTTGACATTACAAAGATAAGCGGGGCGGGCACCCCTCCCGGGCTGTTTGCCAGCTATCATGCCTATCCGTACTATCCGAACTTCATAAGCCAGCAGCCATCTTATCAGGCCTTCAGTGACAGTGAAGGGCCCAACAGTTACCTGGGTTACCTAAATGACATGAAGGGCCACTACGGCAGCATGCCGCTGGTTATAGCCGAGTTTGGAGTCCCTTCGAGCTGGGGCAGCGCCCATCAGTCGTTCAGTGATATGCATCACGGCGGCTACTCTGATACGCAACAGGGAGAGAAGAACATGAGGATGCTTAACAATATGCTTGATGCAGGCTGTGCGGGAGGGTTCATGTTCGCATGGATGGACGAGTGGTTCAAGCGCACATGGATAGTTCTTTACCTTGAGGCCTACGGGCTTGCAGGCGGCTCAGAGACCATCCCCACGCGTCAGCTGTGGCATAATGAGACCTCGCCCGAGCAGTGCTTCGGGCTTATCGGCTTTGACCAGAGAGATGTTCCGGAATTCGTACCATACAATACCGACGCGCCGTCGGGTCCGGTGAGTTCAGTGAGAGCGACGCATGATGAAGGTTTCCTCTACCTTGAGATCAATGCGGCTGCTGACCTCACACCTGCAGACGAGTTTATGGTTGCTTTCGACACTTATCTCGGCAACACCGGCGAGTCAACCTTTCCCGGCGGGGCCACCATGGCCAACAGGGCTGAGTTTCTTCTCACCTTCGGTCTTGATGATGATACGGCACTGCATCATGTGACACAGGCATATGACATGAACGGCCTGACGGTACGCTTCAACCTCACCGATCCGGTGGTGCAGAAGTACAGGAGCACCGCTACCGACGGTGCACCATGGAATGTGATGCGCTGGATCAATGACGGTTTTGAGCTGACCTACCATGATATTGGCAAGGTGCCCCTCGAGCAGGGAGCCTCATTCAGCAGCGGCAACAGGGCTGCCGTGACATGGAACGGCAGGAAGGTAAACATAAGGATGCCGTGGACCATGCTCCATTTCAATGACCCCACGCAGATGAGGGTCAATGACGGGGCGATTTCATTCGATGGAGGTTACAACTTCGAGATTCTGACCTCCGAGTCCGACGGGGTGGCTATATCAATATATCACAAGGGTACTGTCACCAACACCGTCAACAGGTACAGCTGGCCGAAATGGATGATCGTGCCTCCTACTGCAGAAAAAGAAAAAGCCTCGCTTCATGTCATTGAAACAGGTCTCGCTGCAATTCCGGATTATGTGGATTGATGACAAAGGTCCTGCAGTCTTGCAGTCCTGATGTCCTGAGGTCTGTAGCGGAGTTTACACCGCTATGCGGGGCTCCGTCTTAAGGTCTCGTGTCTTAAGGTTTGAGAGTCCTGTGTTTTTATCTTCTGACCTTCAGTCCTTCTGACTTTTTGACCTTAGTCCTTCTGACGTTCTGACCTTTAGTCCTTCTGACGTTTAGACTTTTTCTTTTCCTGGAACCCGCTTCTCTCAGCCTTGCCCCATCCCTTCTTTCCGCGCATGGCCTCAAGGTTGCCCCTGACGGCGAAGTAAGTATGCACCGGATAAAAGAAGGGCTCGAGCATGGCAGTACCGATAAGCCTCATCACATCGCGTTTCCTGCGATACTTATGGAAGGTTATCTCCTCGAATAGCACAGCCCATGTGGTAAGGCTCACCGCAAAGCTATAGACAAACAGGAAGAGAAGCAGGAAGAAAGGAAGGTTCAGAGCGCCCGTAATTGTGAGATAAACGGTATAAATCATACCAAGGAAGGCTATCAGCGGGGCAGCCCACTCGAACATGAGCCAGTATGGGTAGCCTAGAAGGCCTAGTCGTCCGTAATGGCTGTTGAGCATCATCTTGCGATGCGACCAAAGAGATTCTATCAGACCCCTGGTCCACCTGGTCCTCTGTTTGCGCATCGACCTGAGATCCGATGGAACCTCGGTCCAGCAGAGGGGATCGGGTATGTAGGTAACCTCGTAGTTCTCATTGTGTTCTGCCATGTAGCGTCTCATCCTGAGTACCAGCTCCATGTCCTCTCCCACAGTCTTGATATTGTAACCTCCGGCTTTGATGACCGTTTCCCTGTCGAACATGCCCATGGCACCCGAGATAAGCATCAGTCCGTCAAGGTGGCTCCAGGCCATGCGGCCAAGCAGGAACGCGCGCGTATAGTCGAGGACCTGGAGGCGGGGCAGGAACTTGTCAGGGAGGTTTATCTGGCGGATATGGCCGCGTTCAATTTCGCACGAGTTGACGATGCGGATGACACCGCCTGTGCCGATGACCTTCTTATCCTTCTCTTCGAGGAAGGGTTTGACCAGCTTAAGAATGGAGTCTGCTTCTATAATTGAGTCAGCATCAATGGTCACGATGAGGTTGCTGCGGCTGATGTTTATCCCTGCATTGAGAGAGTCAGCCTTGCCCCCGTTGTTCTTGTCGATGACGGTAAGCCGGTTGTATGCGGGGTCCTTTGATTTGTAGACACCCCTGATCCTCTCACACGGTATGCGGTAGTCAAAATAATAGTTTACCCTTACCAGGTCGTAGGCCTCCCTCATCTTTTCAAATGAATTGTCGGTGGAACCGTCATTGACAATGATCACCTCGAAGTTATTGTAATAGAGTGAGAGCAGGGTACGGATGTTGTCTATAATGGTCTTGCTCTCATTGAAGGCTGGAGCAATTATTGTGATCCGCGGGCTCAGGGGAGAGAGCACCAGTGAGTTGTAGTTGACATAACTGTTCTTGCGCAGGTATTTCCTTAGCGCAAGCGCTGAGTGAATGCCGAGCAGAAGGTACGACCCGAAGAGTACAAGGGTCAGCCAGAATATCAGATGTGCAAAGATAAATCCCATGGTATTCAGTATATCCTGCGGTCAAGCACGTGCCTGACTATAATGTTATAGTTCTTATACTCCGATTTCATAACCTTGACAAGGGCCTGTACCCCTATCTCACCCATATTCTCAATCGCTTTGACAGCTTCTATCTGCAGCTGCACGTCGTCCTCCTTGTCAAGCACCAGCTTCAGGAAACCAAGCATCGACTGTTCAGGCATCTTGCCCATTGATTTCACAATCTCAAGGCAGTTGTTGTATTCCTGGAACTTATACATCCGCTTCATGGTATCAAGCGTGCTTCTGAGGTCGAGGTCGCCGGCCACTTCCACAGCCAGCTGGCTGACACGCTGGTCACGGTGAAGCAGGATTTTTCTTATCTCCTGTTCGGCCTCCTTCTGTCTGAACTCCCTGATCATCCGGAGGGCAAACATCACCACTGTGGGGTTAGGTGAAGTAAGCCATTTCTGGAAATCCGGAACAGGGATCTCATGCTGGATAATAAGGTCATGGAGGGTGATCTGCTCCCAGAGCGAAAAAGGTCTCATCAGCTGTGAAAGAAAATCGAAGTGGTTCTCGTCACTCAGCCGTACAAGAGCTATCTGCGCCTCCATCCTGAGTATCTCGTTCCTTGAGTTGAGCGCCTTGTACATCTCATCGTTGCCATCCCTGATGCCCATGAAGGCAAGCTCCCTGAAGCCCTTGATCTTTTTGTGCCACTTTCGGCTCCGGACCCTTGCAAGCGAGTCTTCATCGAGGTTGAGTTCCTTATAAAGCTTCATAAGCTTGTCCTCAGAATCACCCTTAAGGTTGGCACTGACGTCGATCATCTGATCAATGAGCACCTGCCGCCGGTAATCGTCGGAGGCTATCTTCCTGAATGCATCTGATCCGGAATTGCCGAACAGGTAATCAATTATAAGCGACTGGTACTGTTCGAGAAGGTACTGCCTCAGCCTGGCCTCCTTCTCCATCCTGTTCCTGTTGAGCAGGATGACAACCAGCAACACAATCATTGAAACGAAAGAACCTATAATTGTAAATATCAAGGCATTCACCAGCGCCACCGATTTGCCGAAATAGTTATACCGGTTCAGCCAGGGGCTGTCTCCTTTCAGGAAGAACATGTTGCGTATGTTGCGCTTTACCGGTTTGACCTCATCGGATGCCGTTACCGGTTCAATCTCTTCAGTGGCCTCAGACTCAGGAGGGGCAGGCCCGGCTACGGTTGTTTCCGGAATGGTGTCCTGCGCTGCCTCAACGGGCTCGTCGGAAACCTGGGCCTCCCGGTTCTCCTCCGCTCCCGCGGAAGGTTCCTCATGCCTGGCCGGTGCAGCGAATGATACCGGTATATAGAGACATGGAGCGTTACCTCTCAGGGAGTTGTTGATAAAGACCTTGAACATATTCCCCTCCTCAATCACATCAACGGCCAGGCCAAGCATCTGCTCCAGCTTGTTCTTAAGCGATTCCGCGTTGGCACGCCGGCTGAAGGCTCCCATCTGGATGACGAAGTTGCCGCGTGCCAGTGAGGCCAGTCCGTCAACAGTCAGTTCAGTGGGGAATGAAGAGAGGACCGTTACAGGTGACTCTGTACCGGCAGCATGTATCGGGTAGGCCCCGGAGTTGTCAGTCAGATTTTTGCCTTGCAGGGGGATATGACACAAGGCAACGGCCAGTAATATGGTCAGTGTCATCTTCATCTTACTTTCCCTATACCCCTGATTACGCCTATATTACCTTCAAACCTGTTGCGGAATTCTAATTCTGAGTACTTCTCGTAGGAATATCCTGCCCCGATCCTGACTGACCAGTATGAGTTTATCTGGTTGAAGTATGTCAGCCTGACGCTTGCGGCCTTCTGGCGGTCGAGGTCGGTGAGGATGTCATAAGGCTCATCGGGGGCAGTACCGGCTCCCAGGGTCAGCTGAAGGTAATCGGTTGTGCCGAAGTATCTTCTTGCGTTAAGGAAGAATGAACTTGTCACCCCGATATCCTTGAAGTGAAAATATCCCCTGCCCGAGAACCACCAGTTTCCGGTGTATTTTTCAACGGATAGTGTACCGATATATATGCTGTGGTCAAAATAGTAATAGTTGCCTCCGACAGAGACCGCCCATCCTTTGGGGAATGTCTGCCACAGTTCAAGGGCTGCCCTGTGCCTTGGGAACCATGTGCCGGGGCTGTAGGCATAAGCAACGTAAGCGTAATTTGTTTTTGTAAGTTCAGGCCAGGCTTCGGCAGCGAACTGGATATCATCGCCGGAGGTGTTTGCCGGTTCCCCGAGGCTGATATGCCCATAGTTCACTGATGCCACGGCCGTACCCCAGGAAAAGCGATGTCCGGCTCCCAGGGTGAATACCTGCCAGAACCGTTCGTATGGCTCTCTGTAGGTGTCGAACATCCAACCGGCTCTCAGGTCGGTTGCTGGTGTGACCTGCTGCGATCTGTCACGTGACCACAGTCTGATGTCGCGCAAGGCTTCAAGTGCATCACTGTTGTCAGGGTCACTGACAAGGAGAGTGTCAATCACAGCTGAACCCTCTTCATATCGCCCCTGCCAGGCAAGAATCCTTCCCAGAAGCACTCGCGCATCGCCATAATCAGGGTATTGTTTAACGAGTTCCCTGGCAGCAGGCTCAGCCTCGTTGTAATTGCCTGTAAGCGCAAGCGACCTGATCCGTGCATACTCCTCCTCCGGATTGGCGACCTCCTGCGAAAAGAGAGTACCAGCGGTCAGGACCGCTATAATGAGTAATAAAAGCAATGATCTGTACCTGCTCTGATGCATACCTTTATATTACGGTTACCGCAGCCCTGATCTTGCTGATCAGTTCCTGCGGGTCAAATGGCTTGGTTATATAACCGCTGACCTTCATCTCTCCTGCCTGGCGCTGTACCTGTGGATCACTGAATGCGGAGACGATCAGCACAGGAGTCTGTTTCTTCAGTTCCGTGCGAAGGAACCTTATCACCTCCAGGCCACTGTGGTAAGGAAGGTGAATATCAACTATCACAACATCGAAATCGGTCTTGCGGAGCATCTCGATGGCCTTGATGCCGTCATTCACGGTCACCGGGTCAAATCCCTCCCGTTCAATAACTACTGATATGGCTTTCAGCGCCAGTTGGTTATCTTCACAGATCAGTATCTTCATTGTTGTTGCTGTTCCGGCCTCCCGATTAGATTATCAACGTTGTCTAAATACCTCTTATTTATATGACTGCCAAAAATGGTTCTTTTTATCCTTCCCTCAAAGAAAAGAAACCCCCAATTTGACCTGTGTTGATAAATCGTTGATAACCCGCCAGTAAACTCGGACTAACAATTCAGAGCTCCTTTATCCTGATATTCCGGAACCTGACAAGTGAGCCATGCCCCAGGAAGCCTATATGTCCCTTGCTGTTCCTCAGACCCGGATGATCCTTTCCGTCAATGGTTCCCTTCACTGATGCTTCCGCGATATCGCCGTCAACGATGACCGTACCGTTAAGAACCACCTTTATTATGGTCCCCCGGGCAGTCACCTCCTGGTAGTTCCATTCGCCTACCGGTCTCAGGAATCCTCTCCTGGCAGGTATTACTCCGTAGACCGAGCCATGATACTGGTATGGCTCGAGGTCGGCGTATATTGCTGCCGTGTTGTCAAGTATCTGCAGTTCCATCCCGACGTAAGCTGCATCACCTTGTATGGGGGTCCGGATGCCCAGTCCGTTATTGGCTCCGGGTGTAAGCTGGAACTCAAACCGGAAGACAAAATCGGAATACTCCTTCGAGGTGTAGAGGTTTCCGCCACTGTCATCGCCAGGCTTAATGACAATCATTCCGTCTTCCACGGTGTATGAGACCTTGTTTCCCACCCAACCGTCAAGATTGCGGCCGTTGAACAGTGACACATATCCCTCTTCCTTCTCCCTGGGAGTAAGCTGATATTCGGCAGACTCTATCTCCCGTATATATATATCCCTGAAATTCAGATTAGTTCCATGAGCCTGAAGCTCCACGGCGCCATTTTCAAATATGGGGATACTCCTGTCCCAGTAGTTCTCCATGACGACATCATCAGTCACCAGCTCGCCGTTGAGCCAGACGGAGACTCTGTCACCGGTCATCATGATACGGAAGGTATTCCATTCCCCGACAGGGTTATCGGCCACCTTCAGGGGCGCCGAGGGGTTTTCCTGGTTGTTGTAGAGTCCGCCCGATCCCACCTGTGCTCCTAAATCAGTGCGTGATGTGTCCCAAATCTGCACCTGCGGAGAACCGCGGAGGTAGATACCACTGTCGCCGTCCTTCGTTATGCGCCAGTCGACATACATCTCGAAATCTTCATAATCCTTCACGCTGCACAGGTTGTCTCCTTTGCCGCTGAACCATATCATGCCATCCCTGACACTCCAGTTGTTAAGCATTTTCTGGTCAGCCTCCTTCTGCCTGGCGGCCAGATCTTTAGGCTTCATCGATGCCCTTGTGACAGGATTCCCGACAAGACCTTTCCAGCCTGTCAGGTCCTTTCCGCTGAACATCGATTCGAACACTTCATCAGCGGGCAGGTTCATTGAAGCGATTGCCTCCCCGGCGGCTCTCTTAACGTCGTCAGAAGGATCTGCCAGGAACCCGGATATGAAAAATTCTGCCTGGCGGATCTTCAGTGCGGAGGTGAGAGAGAGCATCTCAGCCTTTGCGTCAGGTGCCATCGCATACGGGGCTATTTCCTTTATCAGCAGTAGCTTGCGTTCAGGGGTCAGGGAGGAGAGCGCGACTGTGCGCAGGTAAGCGTCGAATGCCGGTCTGCCGAAGGTCTTGTTACCTGAGGCGCAGATATCGAGAAGGGCTGAGACAGCTGAGTGGTCTGACCAGTGTGACAGCGCATCAAAGCAGACATCGCGTGTCTCAGCATTGCCGTTCTCGAACTCGTAAGCCACCCTTTTCAGCGCATCAGCCCCTCCCGTGCGGGCCAGCAGAGGAATCAGCTTCAGCTTGCCGCTGCTTTTGTCAAGGGCGTCAAGTATCATCTCGGATCTTCCGACGGGGTTGTCATTGCGCATAGCAGCGCTCAGCAGGGCTCCCTGGAGAACGTTTATCTCAGCCTTCTCCCCGGTCTGCCCAAGCAGTGAGAATATCTGCGGCTGGTCGTCCCATGACGCCAGGGATGCGAGGGAGGTCAGGGCGGCGGCACGAACGGCCATGTCATCAGATCCGGTGTAAGGAAATACCGTCTTAAAATAATTATTGTCGCCCGACCATGAGAGCAGCCATATCAGTGTTACTGTGGCGTGTCCTGAGGAGGCTTGCAGGTTTTCGGCCACCCTTTCCATACTTGTGCTGTCAAGTATGGTTATAAGTGCATTTGCGGCAGCGCGATGGCCCTCCTCATTGTCATACCTGAGTATCCATGCCAGCAGCGGATCGACCGCCTTCTTTCCCTGAAGCCTGGCCAGGGCCGTGACAGCTTCACCGGCTATCTCCGGTGCAGGGTCATTCAGTGCCTTCAGCATCAATGGCACGGCAAGGTCATCACCGCGCTCACCCAGCATGAACAGAATCTCGGGTTTGGCTTCGGGACGGGCCTTTGCATATCTGCTTATCCATTTCTTTGTCACCTCGCTGCCCGGTATTGCTGCTGAGAGTCGCAACGCCCCGCTGCGGATTGCAACATCCGGATCATTGGCAGCCTCAAGGAGCATATTCAGGGCTTCGCTGCCTTTTACTGCGGTCTTCACGCTCATGGCTGCGAGACGCTGTCCTGCCGATGCAGGTGAAGTGCTTTTGGAGATGACGAGGTCAGTAATCCTGTCCATCGATTTGACATCACCGTCAAGGCCTTCATTCCGGGCATAGAGCAGCAATGAATTCACTGCTCCGACCGGATTCCACTGATACGATGCCTCCTCCGCAGCCTGCATGATGATCTGCCCTGCCCTGTCTCCGCCTGTTGATGCCAGGGCGTACAGTGCTGCCGCCCGCTCTGCATCCGTACCTTTCCCGTTCCAATAAATATAACTGTCGAGTGCCCCGGCATACCTGTGTTCTGCAAGGGCAATCATCATCTGAGCGGCGCAGGGCGAGGTGCCTTTCCTCAGGACTGAAGCAATGAGATCCAGGGCTGCATCACTGCCAATAGACTGGAGTGCCATGACAGCATCATCGCATGACTCGTCACTGGCGGCAAAATCTTTCAGCGCTTCAACGGCCGCCTCAGAGCCGATCAGGTTCAGCTGCCTCATGAAGAAAGTCCTCACCTCACTGTCTGTTGCTGCCTTCATAAACCTTATGCACTGCTTCTCCCATGTATACTTCCTAACCTCATCCTCATCACCGGACAGGTGGGCGGTAAGTGACGCGACGGCAAAGCGTGCCCTGGTGTCATCACCGGTACCTGCGGGCATCACCTGTCCGCAGATGAGAGCTGTTCCATCATCGCCCAGCGAGTACATCTCCTCCATCAGCCGAACGGTAAGCTCCCTGCTGTCTGCCGGTAACCTGGCCAGAAGGTCGGCTACCCTGGTCTCTAGCGTTCTTACATCCTGTGAGCTTGTCACTGCATGAAAAAGCAGCAATGCCGAGAGTGTTAAAAGTGTTCTGAGTTTGTTCATGATTATCCTGTTTCCTGATTTTTTACATATGCCATTTGCCTCTCATAGGCTGATCGATCAGGGCGTTGGCCGCGTCGTCATCTATGAAGAGCTGATTGACGGGATCGAACTTAAGGTCCCTGCCAAGCCGCAACGCAACCACGCCCATGTTGACAATGGTGCATGACCTGTGTCCGTTGGACTCGTTGAGCGCAAACGGTCTTCTGGTCCTGACTGATTCCGAGAACTGCGCTATCTGGGGCTCGGGATCAGGGAGGTCATTGACAAGGGCTGAAAGATTTGGTATATCTGACACGAAACCCTTGAAGATCTTTCCTCCCGGACCTTCAATATATGCTGCATCAGTGTCACGGTTCTCACCGTCGAGAATAATCTGGCAGCCATCGTCGTAGGTATAGGTTATCCTTCTCCATGACCCTACTGCATCATAATGCTGTTGTGGGGCATCGATCTCCACTGCCACCGGGCTGGTATCATCTTTCCCAAGGAGGTACTGAACCGGGTCAATGTAATGTTGTCCCATGTCGCCGAGGCCTCCCCCGTCATAGTCCCAGTATCCCCTGAAGTTCTCATGTACCCTGAGTTTGTTGTAGGGTTTGCGGGGTGCCGGGCCGAGCCAGAAGTCATAATCGAGACCTGCCGGAACCGGTTCGGGTGTCAGATCGGTCAATCCGCTCCAGTAAAACTTCCAGTCGTAGCCGGTGACACCGCTGATTGTCACCTTCAGTGGCCACCCCAGCACACCGCTGCTGACAATCTTCTTGAGAGGCTTGACGGTAGTGCCCAGGCCATAGAACTGGCCGCTGAACCTGAACCAGGTGTTGAGTCTGAACATCCTGCCGTTGGCTTTAACGGCCTCGACAAGCCTCTTGCCCTCACCAATGGTCCTTGTCATGGGTTTCTCGCACCATATGTCCTTGCCTGCCTCTGCGGCCATTTTAGCCATTATGCCGTGCCAGTGCGGCGGGGTGGCTATATGTACAATATCGATGTCAGGCCTGGCAATGAGTTCACGGAAGTCGTAATACCCTGTCACTCCCTTCCCGGCCCTGTCAAGAGCCCTCCTGAGATGCCCGGAATCAACGTCGCAGACAGCCATCAGGCGAGTATTCTCATAACCGAAGTGGCCCAGACCCATGCCTCCCACGCCGATAATCCCCTTGGTAAGCTGGTCGCTGGGAGCCAGGTATCTGCTCCCCCCCAGAACATGGCGAGGGATGATTGTCAGGCAAAGGCCTGCTGCCGTACTCCTCTTAATGAAACTGCGTCTGCCTGTTTTTTCCATAGCTCTTGTGGTTTAAAATACAATGTCTGTAAATATAAAAAATATGACTAAACGGAGCGCCCAAGGATAAAGAGAAGAGTGCTGCAACCACCTTCCGGATGCTTACCTGTGAAGCTGCCGGCACAGGGGCTGATCAGAAGAGATTACTCGTCTCCGGTTACCCTATACTCCTCCCGAAGCCTGGCAAGGCGCTTCCTGAGATCCATTTCAACACCGTCATAGCCAGGGTCATCAATGAGGTTATTCATCTCATGCGGGTCCTTGCTGAGGTCATATAGCTCCCATTTGTCAATGTCATTATAAAAATGAATGAGCTTGTATCTGTCGGTTCTGATTCCGTAATGTCTTTTAACCGCATGCTCGGCAGGATATTCATAATAATGGTAATAGAGAGCATCACGCCATTTTTTCGGTTTCAATCCCTTAAGCAGCGGCACCAGCGAGACCCCCTGCATGTCTTCCGGAGGCTCTACGCCTGCCAGCTCGAGGAAGGTAGGTGCAAAGTCGATGTTCTGTACCATCTCCTGAACATCGCCGTGGGCCGTTAGCCCCTCCGGCAAGCGCATCATGAGAGGGGTCCTGAACGACTCCTCGTACATGAACCGTTTATCAAACCATCCGTGCTCGCCGAGGTAAAAGCCCTGGTCGGAGGTATATACCACCAGGGTATTATCAAGTAAGCCGGCTGAACCAAGGTAATCGAGCAGCCTTCCTGTATTCCTGTCAACAGACTGTATCGTTCTGAGGTAATCTGTCAGATACCTGTTCAGTTTGTACACTGCAAGAGAATCACCTGAGAGCGGGTTATCATTATATGCCTTGCTGATACTGTCGTACTCCTTAAGCCATGCATTGCGCTGCTCCGGCGTGAGACGGTGGTTCAGGTACCAGAGGTAGTCTTTCTCCGATTGCGACAGCGAGTCGCCATCGGCACCGGTGATTTTGAGGTCAGAAGCCATTCGCATGTCTTTCATAATGCTCATCTCCTGCTCTGCTGCAGCCTGTCTCCCCTGGTAATCGTCAAGGAAATTTTCCGGTACCGGGAACTGTGTTCCGTCAAACAGGCCGAAGTCAAGGGTGTCAGGCATCCAGTTGCGGTGGGGGGCCTTATGGTGCACCAGCAGGCAGAAGGGCTTGCCGGGGTCTCTCTTCTCAAGCCACTCGATGGCCATATCAGTAATAATGGTGGTGGCATATCCCGTCTCCCTGTAGGTCCGGCCCATCTCAATGAAGTCAGGGTTGTAGTAGCTACCCTGGCCCGGAAGGATATTCCAGTAATCAAATCCGGTGGGCTCACTCTTGAGGTGCCATTTACCTATCAGGGCCGTCTGGTATCCCGCCCCCTGGAGGAGCTTCGGGAAGGTCACCTGCGAGCTGTCAAACCTGTGTCTGTTGTCGAGGTGGCCGTTGGCATGGCTGTGCTTTCCGGTCAGCAGAGTCGCCCTGCTCGGTGCACAGATCGAGTTGCAGACGAAGCTGTTGCGGAAGACGATGCCCTCATCGGCAATGCGGTCAAGGTTGGGGGTCTTGTTGATCTCACTGCCATAGGCTCCCACAGCCTGGTAGCCATGGTCATCGGTCATGATGAAGATGATATTCGGCTTCACCGGCTCCTGCCTGGTGCATGACCAGAGCGCAAGGAACAATAACGGAAGAACTGTCAGTTTCATTTTCATTTTATTGCCGTTTCTTGGTCTTGTCTGTCTGAATTGCCTTAGGGCTTCTGGCGCTGCTTTCAGATGGTGACTATCTTTTTCCTGATGATAATCGTGGCCACAACCAGCAGGTATACTGCACAGAGCAGTAGCACGGCCATACCGGGCACCACTCCCATAGCGTCGCTCACCAGTCCCATCAGCGGCGGAATCAGCGCCCCGCCCGAGATCGCCATCATCATGAGCCCTGAGATCTCATTGCTTCTTTCAGGATATTTCTGTACCGTGAGTGAGAAGACCAGGGGGAAGATGTTGGCGACACCCAGGCCTATGATGAACACCAGCCCCCATGCTGCAGCCTTTGACGGGATGACCAGGATAAGGAAGATAGAGACGATTGAGAGTAAAGCACTGTAAAGCAGTCCTTTTGTTGAAGCCAGCCTTGTGAGGATCAGGGCGCCGGCAAATGTTCCCAGCATACGTCCGAAGAAATATACGCTGCGGCCCGACTGGGCTGCCACCTCTTCAATACCGAACCTGGCGGTAAGATACCTGCCGGAAAAATAATTGAACCCCACGTCGATTCCCACTACGAGGAAAATGGAAAGCACCATCATCAGTATATAACCGTTACCCAGCAGTTTAAAGGCTGTTGACATGGAAGCTTTGGGTCCCGTCACGGCCGTCTCTTCTACCTTCACGGTGCTTAGCCAGAGAACGCTCAGGAAGGAGATGATGCCGTAGACGAGGAACAGCAGCTTCCAGTCGCCGAACCGGCTGGCGAACAACGCGGCAAGCGGGGCGGCAATCATTGATCCTATTGCCTTGATGAACTGCGAGAAGCTGAGAAAGCTTGAGGCTCTTCTCCCGGGCACAACGTCTACCAGAAGGGGGTTGGCGGAGACCTGTACTATGGTGTTGCCTATACCCAGCAGTGCAAAGCCGGCGATGACTGTGGCGAAGCTATAGAAAAAATAGGGTATGAAGAGCCCGATGCCGGTTATGGCCATGCCCACGTTGAGCATCACCTTCTTCCCTACCCGTGCCTGAAGAATACCAACCGGTACTGACAGGAAGAAGAACCACATGAAAGCGGCAAAGGGTATCAGCCCCAGAATAAAGTCACTCAGGCCGAGGTCGCCTGCCACACGGTCCTTGCCTATGCCAACGAGGTCGACAAAGCTCATCACGAAGAAAGAGAGAAGTACCGGCACCACCAGCCTCATCTCGATTTTTTTCTCATTCATTTTAATATTGTTATTTATTATTACATCAGGGGAAGGGCCGGCTGAACTGCCTTCCAGAATCCATCATCGAGCAGGTAGGCACTGCCGAGCAGCGCGGCATCCTCCTTCAGTTCTGATATTGCCACTGCCGTCTTGCATCCGGCTTGTTTCAGTTCATTTTCGAAAGCGGGACCGAATAGCTCCCACGCATGGGAGATGTTGCCTCCTATGATAAGTATCTCAGCTCCAAACCTCATGAGCCAGGGGGCGAGGAAAGCACCCAGGCTGGCTCCGAACCTGGTGAACAGCTCACGCACTTCAGGCAGGCGCATAGCCTCCATGGCTACCTCTTTCACCCCGGCGGCCTCCCTGCCGGTAACCTCACGGAACCGGGATGTGAACCACCGGGTGGAGAAGTAATCATCTGCGATGCCTGTTCCGAAGGGAAGGTGATAGACGCATCCCATCTTCGGCACTCTGTCTCCGTCAACCACAGGAATGCGGTCGTCCACGAAGGCTGATCCGAAGCCGGTGCCCAGCGTTATCGCCATCATCTTCCTGTACCCTGCCGCCTTGCCGGCCCATGCTTCGCCCACAGCGAAGGAGCTGGCGTCATTCATGAACCTCACCTTGCAGTCACAGGGCAGCCCGAGCCTTGAGGCGACAGCCTTACCGATATTGACGCCGTACAGCTTCTCATACTTGGGCACCCCCCTGATGAGGCAGATACCCCTGACGTAGTCAAACGGACCTGGCATGGCGAAACCAATCCCGCGGAGATTAAAAATCTGCATCCCTCTCAGAACCCTCTTCAGGGTATCAGTCCATACGGTAAGTATCTCATCTGCTTCAGCATTGTTGTCAACAGGGCTTTCTCCCCGTGAGCCGCTTATGATCTTATGGCTGGCCATGTCAACAGCAACGGCTGTTATGTGACTGCCGCCTATATCAACGCCAATGGCGATGTTCTGAAGTGAAGTGTCCATGGTTTCTTTCCTGTTGGTCCTGATTTAAGGCAATGAAAATATCTATTTTCCCAAAGAGTGCAAAATGAAATCAGTTTATTATTCTCAAATTAATAGGAGCAATCTGAGAATTGTTTTAAATTCGTCAGTTAAAACCTTAATAACCCCTGACCATTCACCATCAAACAACTTTTCGTTATGTCAAAAGCCACAAAGGAAGATGCGCTCCTCTACCACAGCAGCGGGCGCAAAGGCAAGGTTGAAGTAATTCCGACCAAGCCATACTGTACGCAGGCAGATCTTAGTCTTGCCTACACTCCGGGAGTAGCGTATCCCTGCCTCGAGATAGAGAAGAATCCGGAAGATGCATATGAGTATACTGCCAAGGGAAATCTTGTTGCGGTTATTTCAAACGGCACGGCCGTTCTCGGGCTTGGTGACATCGGGGCTCTCGCCGGCAAGCCTGTCATGGAAGGTAAAGGACTGCTCTTCAAGGTTTTTGCCGATATAGATGTCTTTGACATTGAAATCGATGAAAAGGATCCTGAGAAGCTGATAGAGATATGTGCCAAGATATCTCCCACATTCGGGGGGATCAACCTTGAAGACATCAAGGCGCCTGAGTGCTTTGAGGTGGAGACAAGGCTCAAGAAGATGCTTGACATCCCGGTCTTTCATGATGATCAGCATGGTACAGCAATCATCTCGGCCGCCGGGCTTCTGAATGCCATTGACATCACCGGGAAAAAGCTGTCTGACCTGAAGGTTGTGGTATGCGGGGCCGGTGCCGCGGCCAACTCCTGCACCCAGCTCTATGTGGCCCTGGGTGTCAAAAAGGAGAATGTTGTCATGATTGACAGCAAGGGGGTGATCAACAGAAAGAGAACCGACCTCAACAAATACAAGAAGGAGTGGGTCACCGACCGTGACCTTGACACCCTTGCAGATGCAGTGAAGGGAGCAGACCTTTTCCTCGGGCTCTCGGTTGCCAACATGCTTACCAGGGAGATGCTCAGCACGATGGCCCCCCATCCGATTGTCTTTGCAATGGCTAATCCCAATCCGGAGATAAGCTATGAAGACGCCCTGGCAACACGTGATGATCTGATCTTTGCCACCGGCAGGTCTGACTACCCAAACCAGGTAAACAATGTTCTCGGGTTCCCGTTTATCTTCAGGGGTGCCCTTGATGTAAGGGCCAGGAACATCAATGAGGAGATGAAGCTTGCAGCCACCAAAGCCCTGGCAGCACTGGCCAGGGAACCGGTCCCGGCGGTTGTGCTTGAGGCGTACGGCCTAGAGAAGCTTGAGTTCGGAAGGGAATACATTATACCCAAACCCCTTGACCCGCGCCTCATCTCACGGGTTGCCTCGGCCGTCGCCAGGGCAGCCATTGAGACCGGGGAGGCGAGGGTAATAATTGACGACTGGGATGCCTATATGAAGTCTCTTGATCAGAGGACATCAGAGCATATAAGCAGGATATCCGATATCTGCTGTTTAAGGCACAAATAATACGAAGGGCCGGCATCAACTGATAACCGGCCCTTTAATCACCCTCTCACTAGTTAACCAACCCGCTGTGCCCAAACTCTTAAAAAGCACAGCAATATCATCTTTGAATTATCCCAAGCTTTGACTCGTACATCGTCATTATCAGGGATGAGATCTGTTCAATGGTGAAACTGCTCCTGTTCATAGTCACGTCAAACAGATGATCAATTGAGAGAGGCCTCTTGTCAAGGAAATCGACTATCAGCTTATTCCTTTTCTCGTCGGTTTCCACAGTGTATGCCTCAGCCTTTTCAATGATCATGCCCTTCTTCTTCATCACATTCTGCACCCTCCAGTACATTGGAGCCACAAGCCTTACATGAAGTGCATTTGCCATGTCATGGGTTATTGCCACGCCACCCCGGCCTATTATCACGGCATAACCGTCACGGGCTATTGACAGCACCACCTCCCTGATAGCCTTTTTCACAGAGCTGTCTGTCACAAACGAACCGGAGAAGGCCATGATCATCTGTGATATGTCAGTCATTCCATACCCCTGGTAGAATGTCTCTATACGGTGTGTGTCAGTCCTGAGCTCGTGGGCCGCATGGTAGATTATATCCTTGTCAACCCACTTCCACCTGTTGGTGTTGAACCTCATGTTAAGCTGCGCCACGAGTTCGGCTGCAACTTCCCTCCCGTCACAGCCGGTCAGGCGTGATATAGTTATGACAGGGCCTGTCTTATCAATGGGCCTGCCAAGCGTTTCAGCCCTGTAACGTGTATCGAAATAATCAAATATTTTCTTCACGGCCAAGGCATTACCTGCAGCGCGCCATGGCGGGTGACCGGACAGGCTGCAGAGTTTTAAATTTTACAAAATATAGTAAAATTTTTTGAGAAAATCAATTAAATCCGATAAAAACCGACTTTAACTGACATGCATAATGATCTTTCTCATTCAATGTGCATTACCATCAACTGATTGCATCTTGCCCTGTGGTGACAGCGCCTTACCCTCAGAAGTCTCCGTGTTCGGTGCGCCTGATGATCTCATTCTGAAGATCCTCGCCCAGGTCGTTGAAGTAATCACTGTATCCTGCAACGCGAACGATCAGGTCACGGTACTGTTCAGGGTGCTTCTGCGCAGCCCGGAGCGTATCGGCACTGACAACGTTAAACTGTATATGGTGCCCGTCGAGGCTGAAATAGCTTCTTATGAGTGCCGTAAGTTTCTGATAGCTCCCTTCATCTTCAAAGAACTCCGGTGAGAACTTCTGATTGAGAAGTGTCCCGCCGGTCCTGAGGTGGTCAATCTTCGAAGCTGACTTCAGCACAGCGGTCGGGCCCTGGCGATCGACTCCCTGGAACGGCGAGATCCCCTCTGAGAGGGGTACTCCGGCCTTGCGTCCGTCGGGGGTTGCGCCTGTGACGTTGCCGAAATAGACATGGGAGGTGGTAGGGAGCATGTTTATGCGGTGAATGCCTCCCCTCGGGGTCGGCCTGCCGGTGACGGCATCGTGAAACATCTCAAAGACGTCCACTGCCTGTGTGTCGGCGTAATCATCATCATTGCCGTACTTCGGTGTGTGGTAGATCATCTCATACTGCATCTCCTCAGCACCTTCGAAGTTGCACTGCAGGGCTTCAAGAACCTCATCCCACGTGAATCTTCGCCTGTCGTAGATGTTGAACCTGATTGAAGTAAGGATATCTGTGACACTGCCAAGCCCGACACCCTGTATATAGGTCGTATTGTACCGTGCACCTCCGGCGTTGTAGTCTCTGCCGCTGGCAATGCAGTCGTCGAGCAGCAATGAAAGGAACGGTACCGGCAGATGAAGGGCAAAAGTCTTTTCGATGACATTGTTGCCCCTGATCTTGATGTCGGCAAAATGGTTTATCTGCTGCCTGAAGGCCAGCATGAATTCTTCCCAGGAGGTAAACTGACGGGGGTCACCTGTCATTGGTCCCACCTGCACTTTGGTGCGTTGATCAAAGCCGTTGTTAAGTGTGACCTCCAGTATCTTGACGAGGTTGAAATAACCTGTAAGCCAGTAGCACTCGGTACCGAAGGCTCCTGTCTCGACGCACCCCGAGGCTCCCCCGTTGCGGGCATCGACGATGCTCTTGCCCTGTCTCAGGAGCTCCTGGATGATTGCTTCGGTGTTGAAGACCGAAGGCTGCCCGAAACCGGTCTTGATAATGTCAAGAGCCTTGTGTATGAAGAGATCGGGATTCCTGAGGCTCACCTGTATCATGGAGCTGGGCTGCACGATGCGCATCTCCTTTATGACGTCAAGGAGGATGTAGGTCATCGGGTTGACCGCGTCAGTGCCGTCGGGCTTCACACCGCCCAGGTTTATAAGACAGAAGTCGGTGTAGGTGTTGCTCTCCTGTGCGGTGACTCCCATTTTCGGCGGTGAAGGGTGGTTGTTGAACTTCACCCAGAAGCATCCGAGAAGCTCATAAGCCTGCTCCGGGGTGAGGGTGCCATCGTCCAGGCCTTTGTTGTATACAGGCCACAGGTGCTGGTCGAGGCGGCCGGGATTGAATGAGTCCCAGGGGTTGAGCTCGGTCACCACCCCGAGATGAATGAACCAGTAATGCTGAAGCATCTCATGGAAGGTCTCCGGGGCGTGTGCCGGCACGCGGCGGCAGAGAGCCGCCATCTTAAGGAGCTCCTCCCTTCTTCCGGTCTCTTTCTCCTGCTTAGCCATCGCCTCAAGCTTTTCGGCATGCCTTCCGGCATACATGATTATGGCATCACATGCTATGTCCATTGCTTTGAGCTCCTCAGCCCGCTCATAGGCCTGGGGATCATTGCTGAAATCGAGTGCTGCAACCGAATCAGCTATCTCGCTCTTCAGGTCAAGGAATCCGGTCCTGAACATCTTGTATCCAAGAACCGTGTGACCCGGAGCCCTCTGCTCCTGGAATTCCGTGAAGATACCGGCCCTGTAAGCGGCAAGCCACTCCGGTGTCATGCGTTCCATAATGCGGTCACGGTTGCTGCGGCCATGCC
Organism: uncultured Rikenellaceae bacterium; assembly: GCA_963696805.1. Lineage (GTDB taxonomy): Bacteria > Bacteroidota > Bacteroidia > Bacteroidales > VadinHA17 > SR-FBR-E99. Next base: position 92,776 of record CAVOLF010000002.1, on the reverse strand, counting down.
AGAAAGGGATTATCACCTCTCTGTAGATCTTTTTAACCTCGTCGCTGACCCTGAAAAAGACCTTCTCGCGGGTGTTGAGGATGTCCAGGTCACGGATTGAGTGAAGGCTTATCTCGGGATAGGTGGGGGTTGCCTTGGGTGCAGGACCTCTTTCACCCACAATGAGCTCGCCGTCATTGATACAGATGGTTTTATTACCCAGCAGGTACTCAAAGGCGCGTGCCCTGAGCACAGGCGCCGACAGGCCCTGAGACTCGCGGCCCGAGTGAAACTGAGTTATCAGCAGTGCCCTCTCGGCAGTAATGGTTTCGGTTGCGTTCAGGCTCTGGTCCCTGAGCCGTATGACTCTATCCGTCATCTTCATTATCGTATTCATTTCTCCCTTCGGGTTATTTACTTTATCCGCCTTTTTTTACATCAATTCCCAGCGGTTTCAATATATCAATGTAATCATCAAGATGACCGTCAGACACCTGACTCACTGAATCCATACGGTCAGGCAGGTTGAAACGGCGGTACTTCGAAATGCCGGTCTTATGGTAAGGCAGGAGGTTGATCTCCCTTATCGCAGCTTTTTCCCTTCCACTGATGAAGAGGCGCAACTTTTCCATGTAGGCTGCATTGGCTGTAACACCAGGGATGACAGGGATCCTCAGCATCACCTCTGCCCCGCTCTCAAGAAGCATATCAAGGTTTGACACGATCAGATCATTGGGCACGCCGGTATATTTCTCATGAATCTCCGAATCAATATGTTTGAGATCATAGAGGAAAAGATCGGTTACGGGCCTTACCGACATCAGTGCCTCCGGCGGGGCATAGCCTGATGTGTCAACCGTGGTATGGAAGCCGTTGCTCTTGAGCAATGTGAGCGTTTCAAGGAGGAAACCGTGCTGCAGCAGCGGTTCTCCGCCCGAGAACGTTACGCCTCCTCCTGAGTGATCCATAAAGACCCTGTCGCGCTCCGCCCGCCGCACTATCTCCTCCGGAGTGTACTCCATACCCACCTGCTCCTCAGTGGTGAACTCCTTCTCTCCTATCCTGTCAATTCTGGGTATGGTGATACGGCATGACGATTTTCCTTCAGGATTGTGGCACCACCAGCAGTCAAGGGGGCATCCCTTCATGAAGAAGGTGACCCTGATGCCGGGGCCGTCATGAATTGCATATCTTTTTATACTGAATATCAAGCCTTTCATAATGATTTAACTAAGACCGCAGGTGAAAACGGGGAATAGCAAGGCAGGGCTTCAGGAAGTCCTGCTGAAAGGCTATCTGTCATAGAACATAAGGCAGTGATACAGTCTCCTTCCGAGACGGTTCATCATAAACCTGTGTTCCAGTCGTTTCATAATGTTAAATAACGTACAAAACTACTGGAAAATTTCGAAAAAAAACAATCATTCACCAAATACATGAAGCAGGCAAAAATTTCATGAGCAATAATTCATTGATTATTTGCTATTTATAAAGGTCATATTTGATTAACAAAAGATTAACGAAAAGAATGTGCAACATTGGGAGGGGTTACCGGTCTTTATTGTGAGAAGATGGAAAAGGACAGTTCCACTTTATCTCAAAGAACAGTTAGTTGTTAAACGAAAAACGGGTCAGTCATGAAAAGAATTTTCCTTGCTCTTTTGGTTTTTGCCTGCATGACAGCATTGTCTTACGGCAAAATTATTGTGAAGGGTGAATCACACACATCCTTCGGAAGCTACACCATCGAGGTCTGTGATCAGCCAATGCTGCTTGCAGGTGAAGAGTTGAAATGTTACCTCATCAGCTATGAAAAATCTCCGCTTACGGTAAAGGTCTTTGTAGACAAAGACAAGCAATGTAAAAACTATGTTGTGGTCTCTGATGATCTTTCAGTGATGTACACTTGTAATGGCAAGTACTTCGGCGTCAACAAGATTGACAAGCAGTACTTCGCTGCAGGACTGAGTACGGATGATGCCAGGCTTGACAGGTACGATTACTTCCATCAGAAGGTTCTTTCACAGGGCCACACCACCGATTTTGATGCCACAGTGCTCATCGCATCCTATTTCCCCGAGCTCATCAAATAGAGCCGGAAGAAAGATTTTTTCCTTCCTTAATCAGGCCGTCCGGCCTGTCTACGATCAGGTTTAGGTTGATAAGGAGATACCCCATATGCGGGTATCTTCTTCTTTTATATCAGAGGGTATCATCCCCATCAGTTATATTGACAATTGTCACATCTCATACCGTTAACTGAATTATCTTTGACCAGCAAAATCGAGCGGAACACTTTATCTTTAATCCCGGAACTTTTACAGATCATGAAGAAGAAGATCAGATTCAGTCTCCTTTACCGAGATATGTGGCAGTCGTCAGGCAAGTACCAGCCGAGGGTTGACCAGTTGACTGAAGTTGCACCCCATATTGTGAACATGGGGTGTTTTGACCGTATTGAGACCAACGGGGGAGCTTTTGAGCAGGTTCAGCTTCTCTTCGGGGAAAACCCCAACACTGCAGTCAGGGAGTGGATCAGGCCGTTCAACAGGGCGGGCATACAGACCCACATGCTTGAACGCGCTCTCAACGGCATCAGGATGTACCCTGTGCCGGCAGATGTAAGGCGCCTGATGTACAGGGTAAAAAAGGCCCAGGGAGTGGATATCGCACGGTCGTTCTGCGGACTGAATGACCACCGCAACCTTGAGCTGTCTGTCAGGTACGCACGTGAAGCCGGGATGATATCGCAGGCAGCTCTGTCAATCACCCACTCGCCGGTGCACACCGTCGATTATTTCATGGGGGTGGTTGACCGTGTCGTTGAGTACGGGGCTGATGAGATCTGCCTCAAAGACATGGCCGGTGTGGGCAGACCTGCCTCTCTGGGTGAACTGGTAAAAAGGATAAAGAAGAAATACCCCGGCATCCTGGTGCAGTACCATGGACACAGCGGACCGGGAATGTCCGTCGCCTCAATGCTGGAGGTAGCGCGTGCCGGCGCTGACTACCTCGATGTTGCCATGGAGCCCCTCAGCTGGGGAATGGTGCACCCTGACCTCATCGCCGTCCATGCAATAATGAAGGATGCGGGGTTCGACGTACCTGAGATAAACATGGATGAGTACATGAAGGTCAGGTCTCTCACACAGGAGTTCATCGACGATTTCCTTGGATATTTCATTGACCCGCGCAACAGGCAGATGACATCGCTGCTGATCGGTTCCGGCCTTCCGGGTGGGATGATGGGCAGCATGATGGCTGACCTCAAGGGTGTTCACCAGGGCATCAATGCAGCACTGAAGACAAAAAACAAGCCTGAGCTGTCAGAGGACGAGCTGGTTGTCTGGCTCTTCAGGGAGGTAGAACATATCTGGCCCATGATGGGATATCCGCCGCTGGTGACACCCTTCAGCCAGTACGTAAAGAATGTGGCCCTTATGAACATTGTATCGCTGGTCAACGGCAAGGAGCGCTTTGCGATGATAGACCCGAACAGCTGGGACATGCTTCTTGGCCGCGCAGGAACACTGCCCGGGCCCCTGGCGCCCGAGCTGATTGAGCTGGCGAAGAGGGAAGGCAAAGAGTTCTACGACGGAAACCCGCAGGATAATTATCCTGATGCACTGGACTCCTTCCGCAAAGAGATGGAAGACAATAACTGGCCCCCCGGCGATGATGAGGAGGAGCTGTTCGAACTGGCAATGCACGACAGGCAGTACAGGGATTACAAATCCGGTGCCGCCAGAACCCGGTTCCTCAAGGAGGTGGAGGATAAAAGAGCTGAGATGATGCAGGGGGGGCCGGCCAAAGCATCTAAAAAGCAATTCCTCTTTTCCCCTGAGGCTGGCTCAGTGCTGATTTACTCCGGCACAACCTCAACATACTTTTCTGAGGAAGAGCTTATTACCACAGGTGATGAGGTCAAAAAGGGGGAGATCCTCATGTACCTCATGATAGGTAAAAGCGTCAGCGATGTGCGTTCTGACCGTGACGGCGTGGTAAACAAGGTATTGGTCAGGAGCGGCGATAAGGTCAAAAAGGGCGACCCACTGGTAGAATTCAGGTAGGAGTCCTCATGCTTTTCCGGCTGATAAGCACCAACTGATTAACGTTTTTTGATTTCTGACCATTTATCCATATTTTTAACCGCCTAAACCCAAACAAAACCGCTATGAAAAAACTGTTCATTATGTTTTTAATTGTTTCCCTTGGAGCTGTCTCCTGTAAGAAGGAGAGCTGCGAGAACCCGTTTTACTGTGACTGGGATACACCTTTTGAAGTGCCTCCCTTTGACAAGATTAAATTTGAACACTTCAAGCCTGCCTACCTGAAAGGAATGGAGGAGGAGATGGCAGAGGTCAACGAAATAATAAACAATACGGAAGAACCCACATTTGACAACACCATCAGGGCAATGCAATTCACAGGCGAGCTCCTGACGAAGGTCCAGCGTGCCATGGGTCCTCTGAGCGGAGCCAATACCAATGACTCCATCCAGGCACTGCAGAGGGATATGTCTCCCCTCTTCTCAAAGCACAGGGATGATATTTCACTGAATGAAAAACTCTTTGAAAGGGTAAAATCAGTTTACGAAAACCGGGATAAGTTTAATCTTACATCCGAGGAAAGCAAGCTGCTCGAAGACGGTTATCTCAGCTTCATCCGCAACGGAATCGGTCTGTCCCCTGAGGATAAGGATAAGCTTCGCAAGCTTAACAGCGAGCAGTCGCTTCTCTCCGTTAAATTTGGACAGAACCTGCTGGCTGAGACCAACGGCTTCACCCTTGTCATTGAAAATGAACAGGACCTCTCAGGGCTCCCTGAGGGCATCAGGGCACAGGCTGCTGAGGCAGCAAAGGCTAAGGATATGGAGGGCAAATGGCTCTTCACCCTGCAGGCATCCCAGCTATATCCCCTTCATGACGTACGCAGACAACAGGGCACTCAGGGAGAAGATGTTCAGTGGCTACATGATGCGTGGCAACAACGGCAATGAGAATGACAACAACCAGATTCTTGCTGATCTTATAAGGCTTCGCGTAGAAAAGGCAAAACTGCTGGGTTACGAAAGCCATGCTGACTTTGTGCTTGAGCGCAACATGGCCAAGGAGCCCGAGACAGTGCTTAATTTCCTTGCTCAGATCTGGGAGGCCGCCCTGCCGGTGGCAAAGGCAGAGGCTGCAGCACAGCAGGAGCTGATTGACAGGGAAGGCGGCAATTTTAAACTCGAGCCGTGGGACTGGTTCTATTACACTGAGAAGATCCGCAAGGAGAAGTACGACCTCAGCGACGAAGAGACAAAGCCCTATTTCTCAGCCAAAAACGTCACAGACGGGATGTTCTATGTTGCCAACAGGCTATACGGGCTGGAGTTCAGCGAACGAAATGATATTCCCCTCTATCATCCTGATGTTAAGACCTTCGAGGTTAAGCGTGACAACAAGCATGTAGGCATCCTCATGATCGACTACCATCCGAGGGCCTCCAAGAGGGGCGGTGCATGGTGCAGCGGCATGAGGCCGCAGAGGCTGGACGAAAAGGGCAAATTCGTGGCCCCGCTGGTAAGCATGGTCACCAACTTCACACCTCCTTCAGGCGACACACCGTCACTGCTCACCCCTGACGAGGCAAGCACCCTGTTCCATGAGTTCGGTCATGCGCTGCACAACCTTCTGTCAAACACCGAATATACAAGCGGTCTCATCACGCGACTTTGTTGAGCTGCCCTCGCAGATAATGGAGCACTGGGTATTCGAACCGGAAGTGCTGAAGGTATACGCAAAGCATTATCAGACAGGTGAGGTCATTCCAGACGCCCTGATAGAGAAGATAGAGAAGGCAGGCAAATTCAACCAGGGTTTCATCACGGTCGAGTACCTGGCAGCCTCCTCTCTTGACATGGAGTATCACTCCCTGACAGAACCGGTGGCACTGAACATCGGTGAGTTTGAAAAGAAAGCCATGGAAAAGTACGGCCTGATAAAGGAGATCATTCCCCGCTACAGGTCTACCTACTTCAATCACATCATAGGCGGCTATTCGGCAGGTTACTACAGCTACATATGGTGTGAACAGCTGGATGCCGATGGTTTCAAGGCATTCAAGGAGACAGGTGACATCTTCAACCGCGAGGTTGCCGCCCGTTTCGAGAAGGAGATCCTGTCACGCAAGGGATCAAAGGACGAGCTTGAGATGTGGATAGCCTTCAGGGGCCGTGAACCTGGCATAGAGGCCCTGCTTGAGAACCGCGGACTGCTAAAACAGTAAGAGATGATTTCAAGGGTGAGTGTGCTGAAAAGACTCACTGTCACGCTGCTCTGCCTGGTTTTGTTTTCTGGCCATGGCTTCGCTGTCACTCCCAGGGTAACGGAGGGGGTGCTTGACCTGAGGCATATTCAGCAGGGCGATGAGTTCACCGTCAGGATGAACGGTGATTGGGAGTTCTATTTCAGCACATTCATCTATGGTACTCCGGGAGAAATATCAGACACCCTGCACCCTGACTGTTACGGCACGGTGCCGGGCTACTGGAGGGAATACACCGTTGACGGCAGACAACTGCCGCGGTTTGGCTTCGGCACCTACAGGGCACTGATACTTCTTCCCTCAGGTTACCTTGACCGCATGGGCTTTGACATGCCCGTCTTTGATACGTCGTACGAGATAGCAATCAACGGCGTCACAATGGCAAGAAACGGAACACCGGCACGCGGCAGGAACGAATCGATACCGTCATACGAGCCTCTTTTCTTCAGCTACACTCCGAAGAAAGACACCCTGGAGCTCCTTATACGTGTCTCAAACTACGAGCACCGCAGGGGCGGATTCTGGATGCCGATGAAGGTGGGTACGTTCCATACCATCCAGTCCAATTTCACAAACCAGTGGTTCATCTCCATCGCTGCTTCAGGTATGCTGTTGGCCTCATTCCTCTTCTTCTTTATCTTCTACCTGCTCGACAGAAGGGACAGGAAACTGCTGATGTTCTCCATACTGGTGCTCTGCTTTGCGCTCAGGCCTTTTCTGTCGGCACCATACCTGATCACGATCCTGGATGTCTCGGACTGGAACATGATAGTCAGGGGCGAATATTTGATTCTCTACATGATGATTGCATCAGGCGCATGGCTTGCTTACCTGATTTACCCGACACTGTGGTTCAGACGGATCGCCCTTGCTGTTGACGTCACATTCCTGTTGGGAATCATTCTTGTTCTCACGCTGCCGGTTTATCTCTTTTCATACTCCGTTTGGGTGATACAGGTAATCGCACTTTCTGTGCTGCTATATGCTATCGCGATGAGTATCAGGGGCTCCATGAAGGGGAGATGGATTGATATTCTATACCTTATCGCATTCCTTGCCGTGGGTGCCGGGATCATTGCCGATATATTGCTTGCCAACGCGCTGGAGGAGAACCAGCAACAGTACATACTCTCGTTCCTGATGCTGGTATTTGTACTTATACAAGCTACACTGCTGATAGGTGAATGGATCAAAACGGGAAGGGAGAGGGAGAGGCTCTCCCAACAGCTGGAAGAGCTTAACCGCAGCCTTGAACAGAGGGTCAGGGAGAGAACCAGGGAGCTGACGGAAAAGAGTGACGAGCTGAATGCACGGAATGAGGAGATAGCACTGCAGAATAAAAAGCTCTCTGAGACCGTCAGCCTTAAGAATAAGATATTCTCAGTCATTTCACATGACCTGCGCAGCCCCGTCGTCAATATCCTCTATTCCCTTTATTTGCTCAAGGAGGAGGAATCACGCGATAAGACCGAATCGCTGGCTGATTCCTGCATACAGTATTCACAGATGCTTATAACCCTGCTTGAAAATATGCTCGTCTGGGGACGGGGCCAGGAAGACATGATCCGCTACGCACCTGCGGAGAATGATCTCTCGGATATCATCCTGACAAACATCAGCATACTGAAGGACAGTGCCGACAGGAAGAACATTTCAGTCAATTTTACTCAGGTGGGAAGGTCAAAAGGATGGTTTGACAGGGATCTTGTCGATATTATTGTGAGGAACCTCCTCTCCAATGCTATCAAATACACCAATCACGGCGGCAGAGTCACCATCCATGTAAAAGAGAGGGAAGAATCTGGCGACTGGGTAACTATAAAGGTATGCGACAATGGGGTCGGGATAAGTGAAGAGAGGCAGAAAAAGCTTTTCACCGGAAAAGATATTATTACTACCCAGGGCACTGATTCCGAGAAAGGTACGGGCATCGGGCTCAAGCTTGTTCATGAGCTTGTAACAATAAGCAAGGGTACAGTCACCGTAGAGAGCACGCCTGGTAAGGGCAGTTGTTTCACCGTGATATTGCCGGGGCCGAACCATGATAGAAGGAGTCGCGACCTCGTGATCTGACGGTGCCGCCGTAACAATTCCGAGAGCCTCGAGAGGCCTTTGTATTACACTTCCGAGAGCCTCGAGAGGCCTTTCGGATCAAGCAGCCTGACCTCACGCTTTGCAACGGAGATGAGCCCCTCCTTCTCCATCTCACCGATTGACCGGGCAAGAGAGGGACGCGTCACACCGAAGAACTCGGATAACTCTTGCTGTGTGCGGTCAATCAGCACCCTTCCCGAAGAAGCACCGGGAAGAGACGAAAGATAATGAGCAAGCTTCCCCTTAATTGTGCGGAATGAGAGAAACCTGAGCCTGCCTGACAGAAAGAGCGCCTTGGTGCACACAACCGTCAGATAATTCATCAGGATGCGTCTGTCACTCCTCATGAGGTTGAGATAATCGGCCTTGCCAATTATCAACAGTTCCGTATCGATGGTGGCTATGACATTGACCGGGTAATGCGCACCGTCACCGTAAATAAATGCCGAGGCAAGCGCCTGGGGAGGATTCACATCCTCTATCTTGATGGTGCGGCCTGCCAGATCAGTCATCTCACCCTTCATGCTCCCGGAGAGCACTATCATGACAGCCGATATCTCCTCACCCGCCAGCGCGGCTACGGCACCGGCCGGATAGTGCCTGACACGGTAATTGACGCTGTCAAGAAGACTTTCAATCTCAGAATCATCAAGGCCGCCAAAGAGAGGCGACCTGCTCAGCACCGGAAACTTCATTGTTTTTTGTTTAAAATTAATAATAATCGCGAATTGTAACATATGTTACATACTATGCTTTGCTCTGAGGCTATATTTGTATTGTAAAACTGTAACGGAAGCAATGCAAAGAGACATAATAAAGATTGATGAGGAGAGGTGCAACGGATGCGGTCTGTGCGTGCCGAACTGCCATGAAGGAGCCCTGCAGGTGATTGACGGCAAGGTCAGACTTGTCTCGGAACTGATGTGTGACGGGCTGGGAGCGTGCATAGGACATTGTCCTGAGGGCGCGATTACAATTGAGAAGCGCGAGGCTGAACCATATGATGAGATAATAGTGATCAGCGACATGGTAAAGAAGGGATCCAATACTGTTATTGCCCACCTGAGGCATCTTAAGGACCATCATGAATACGGTTACCTTGAAGAGGGTACAACCTGGCTTGAGGTCCATAGCAAAGAGCTCTCCTTCAGCGTGGAAGAGGTTTTGGCTGCTGTCAACGGGAATGGCGGTAAGGTAAAGGCTGCCCCTGGTGCACCTGCTGCACGCGGTGGGCATGGCGCTCACGGTACACACGATGCCGACGGTGGACACGGTGGGCATGGCGGACATGCCGCCCACGGTACACACGATGCCGACGGTGGACGCGGTGGGCATGGCGGACATGCCGCCCACGGCCATCACGGCGGCAGCTGCCCCGGTAGCAGGGAACGGGTAATGAATCCTGCGCCGGCCTTTGCCCCTGTTCCGGGTGAGATACCTTCACAACTGACACACTGGCCGGTGCAGATGCACCTTGTCAATCCGAACTCCCCGGCATTCAGGGGAGCCGACCTGATGCTCGCAGCAGACTGTGTGGCCTTCTCTCTGGGGTCATTCCACAACAGCTTCCTTAAGGGAAAGGCGCTGGCGATAGCCTGCCCGAAGCTTGACCATGGGACTGAAACTTACATTGATAAACTGACGGTAATGATAGACACCGCGAAGGTGAATACAATCACCGTCATGATGATGGAAGTACCCTGCTGCGGTGGCCTGGTACAGATGGTCCGCACTGCCATGGCCAGGGCTTCCAGGAAGGTGCCCGTCAAGGCTGTAATGGTCAGCATCGACGGGAAGATACTCAGCGATGAGTGGATATAAATACAAAATTTCATAAAGTATATCAAACCAAAAAATATAAGAAATGAGCATGTTTTGTTACCAGTGCCAGGAAACGGCAAAAGGAACCGGATGCGTCGTAAAAGGCGTCTGCGGAAAGACAGATGATGTTGCACAGGCGCAGGATCTTCTGGTCTGGGTTGCAAAGGGAATATCCATCCTGGGGACCCTGGCCCGCGAGAAACACTATTCAAGTGCAAAGGTTGACAGGTTCGTCCAGGAAGCACTGTTCACGACCATCACCAATGCCAACTTTGACAGGACAAGGATCATTGAACGGATTCACGAGGGTGTTGCCCTCAGGGAAAAATTCATAACGGAGATGAAGGGCCACGGGATAAACATACCCGGTAACCTGCACCCCAGCACTTCCTGGAAACCTGCCGGAGAGCAGGATCTTGTTGACACTGCGGCAATGGTTGGTGTTCTGACCACGGAGAACGAGGATGTCAGGTCACTGCGCGAGCTGGTGACCTATGGTGTCAAGGGTATGGCAGCCTATGCTGAACATGCCGGCAACCTCGGCTATAACAGTGATGGCGTTGACGGTTTCATGCAGCGCGCGCTTGCCGCAACAACCAATGACAGCCTCTCTGCAGATGAGCTTGTGGCCCTCGTACTGGAGACCGGCAGGCACGGGGTAGAGGTAATGGCTCTGCTCGACAAGGCAAACACCACAACCTATGGTAACCCGGAGATCACCGAGGTCAACCTGGGAGTAAGGAATAATCCTGCCATACTTATCAGCGGTCATGACATGAAGGACATGGAGGAGCTGCTCCGGCAGACCGAGGGTACCGGAGTTGACGTCTACACCCATAGTGAAATGCTCCCGGCAAACTATTACCCGGCATTCAAGAAATACAACCATTTCGTTGGCAACTATGGCAACTCATGGTGGAAGCAGACAACCGAGTTCGAGACCTTCAACGGTCCGGTCCTCTTTACAACCAACTGCATCGTTCCTCCGCGTGATAGCTACAAGAACCGTATCTATACCACCGGAGCCTCCGGGTATAAAGGCTGCACCCACATTGCAGACAGGGAACCGGGCAAGGAGAAAGACTTCTCGGTTATAATTGAACACGCAAGGAAATGTGCCCCTCCCACCGAGATAGAGTCAGGAACACTCATCGGCGGCTTTGCCCACAACCAGGTCCTGCAACTGGCTGACAAGGTTGTTGAGGCAGTGAAGAGTGGTGCAATACGTAAATTCGTTGTCATGGGCGGATGCGACGGACGCATGAAGAGCCGCGATTACTATACCGAATTTGCTCAGAAGCTGCCGAAGGATACAGTGATACTGACGGCAGGATGTGCAAAATACAGGTATAACAAGCTCAAACTGGGTGACATCAACGGTATCCCAAGAGTGCTAGACGCCGGCCAGTGCAATGACTCCTATTCACTTGCGGTAATTGCACTGACGCTCAAGGATGTGTTTGGCAAGAACGATATCAATGAGCTGCCTATTGCCTATAACATCGCATGGTATGAGCAGAAAGCGATCATCGTTCTCCTTGCCCTGCTCTACCTTGGAGTAAGGAATATATACCTGGGGCCAACACTCCCGGGCTTTCTTTCACCCAACGTAGTAAATGTACTGGTCGACAAATTCGACATTACCGGAATCACCACACCAGATGAGGACATGAGAATCCTTCTTAACTGAAAAATATTTAGTGGCTGAAAGGGAGTTCTCATTCAAGACTCCCTTTTTTTTGGAATAGCGTTACTGGCCGGATGTACCACGCCAATGTCATATTTATCACTTCATTGCACAATTTCTTTGAATACGAGCAGATTTCGCTAAATTAGCGCTTTGGACCTGTCGGGCCAGATTCTAAAAAACAATGATTAAAATGATTAAAGTTTCTCCCTCCAATACTACTGATATACAGTTCTATCTCGGTCTTGACATAGGGTCTGTTTCACTGAACACCGTTCTTCTCGATGAAAAACTCAATATCGTTGAAGACTATTACGACTATATTCACGGCAAGCCCTTCAATGTACTGCATGAACGTCTCTCCTCAATCTTGCAGGGCCATCCTGCCTCGACGATAAAGGGCATTGCCCTGACAGGAACAGGGGGCAAGCTGGCCGCCGGGCTGATAGGGGGTGTCTTTGTGAATGAGATAATAGCCCAGGCCACCTCTGCCGGTAGCCTTTTTCCCGATTCCCGCACCGTAATTGAGATCGGAGGCGAAGACTCAAAGCTTATTGTCCTTGAAAGGAAACCTGACGATGAGCACGCCAGGCTGGTTGATTTTGAGATGAACAGTATCTGCGCCGCAGGCACGGGTTCATTCCTCGATCAGCAGGCCAGGAGGATCGGTGTCCCCATTGAGAAGGAGTTCGGTGAGATGGCCATGCGTTCCGTCAATCCTCCCCGCATAGCAGGGCGCTGCAGTGTCTTTGCCAAGAGTGACATGATCCATCACCAGCAGATAGCCACACCCCTGCATGATATTGTGGCAGGACTGTGTTTTGCCCTCGCCAGGAACTTCCGGAGCACGGTGGCAAGAAGCAAGGAGATAAAGAAGCCCGTCATCTTCTCAGGCGGTGTGGCAGCAAACATAGGAATGGTAAGGGCATTCAGGGAAGTTCTTGACCTGACCGTTGAAGAGCTGATCATCCCTGAACATCATGCATCCATGGGCGCAATCGGTGCAGTCATGTACGGAGTGACAAACGGATTGCAGATGGACTCATTTTCCGGGCTGACCAGGCTTGAAGAATACCTCGAAAACAACATCTCGGCTTTAAGCAGCCTCCCGCAACTGCAAGAATCTGCTGCTGAATACAACAAAGTGGTGAAGTTCAGGAAGAACGGCACTGAGAAACTGCCCGTCTATCTGGGCATCGATGTCGGATCATTGAGCACGAATGTGGTGCTGATTGACCCTGATCATAACGTGGTGGCCAGAAGATACCTGCCCACGGCCGGCAAACCCCTTGAAGCGATACAGAAAGGGATGACGGAGATATATGACGAGGTGGGCAGTGATATTGAGGTCATCGGTGCAGGCACAACCGGATCGGGACGCTATCTCACCGGCGACTTTATTGGCGCAGACACAATCCGCAATGAGATAACAGCACAGGCAACAGCTGCTATAGACTATGACCCGACTGTTGATACAATATTTGAGATTGGCGGACAGGACTCGAAGTATATAAGCATCGAGAACGGAGTAGTGGTAGACTTTGAGATGAACAAGGTCTGTGCTGCCGGCACCGGCTCATTCCTTGAGGAACAGGCCGAGAAGCTGAACATAAAGATCGTCGAGGAGTTCGGATGCATGGCTCTTAAGTCGGAATCGCCGGTCAAGCTGGGCGACCGTTGTACCGTTTTCATGGAATCGGACCTTAACAGCTTCATGCAGAAGGGGGCCAGGAACGAAAACCTGGTTGGCGGACTGGCCTATTCCATCGTTTACAACTACCTTCAGAAGGTGGTAGCTGACCGCAGGGTGGGCGACAAGATCTTCTTCCAGGGAGGAGTGACGAACAATAAGGCTGTTGTAGCTGCCTTCGAGCAGGTGCTCGGCAAAAAGATAATCATACCTCCTCACTTTGACGTTACCGGAGCTATTGGTGCCGCCATCCTGGCCCAGAGATCCATGACCGAAGGACAGAAGACCACATTCAAGGGCTTCGGCGTACGCAATGCAACATATGAGATCAGCAGGTTCGTCTGCAACGCCTGTACAAACCATTGTGAGATAAGCAGGGTTAAGATCGAGGGAGAAAAGAAGTCACTGTTCTACGGGGGACGCTGCGAGAAATATGAAACCGACGGCCGTAAGAAAAAAACGGACCATATCCCGAACCTCTTTAAAAAGAGGATCGAAATGCTCATCGGCGATTATTGTGGAGAGGGAGGCCAACGGCAAGCCCACAATCGGGATACCAAGGGCGCTGATGGTTTATTACCAGCAGTTTCCCTTCTGGAGGACCTTCTTTGAGGAGCTGGGATTTAAAGTGGTTCTGTCAAGAGAGTCTGACAAGACACTTGTCGCAAAGTCAATTGAAACAATCACCTCCGAGACCTGCCTCCCCGTAGAGCTGATGCACGGACATGTCATTGACCTGCTTGAAAGGGGAGTCGATTATATATTCCTCCCCTTCATTGTCAGCGGCAAATACAAGGAGGGCGACAAGACCTCGAACTCCAACTGTCCGTGGATACAGTCGTACCCCTTCATGGTAAAGGCTGCACTCAGGGGTAAGGTTGATGAGTACGAAGTTCCTTACTCCCACTCTTCATTTCCGATATTTTGAGCGTGCCCTGGTGAAGGAGCTGACCGCATTTTTCGGTAAGAGGTTCGGTCTGAACGGTGTGAGGATCAGGAACGCCATCTACAAGGCTGATGGCGTACAGATCTCATTTGAAAAGGGTCTTGTTGAGTATGGCAGCACTGTGATGGATTCCCTTCCTGAAGGTTGTCGCCCGGTGGTCATCATTGGAAGACCATACAACAGTGCCGATCCGCATCTCAACCTCGACCTCACTGAGAAACTCCTGACGCAGAATGTCATGCCCATACCTCTTGACATGCTTGACCTCTCAATTACTAGATCTTTGACAACTACCGCAACATGTACTGGCCCAACGGTCAGAAGATGATAGCAGCGGCACAGCATGTTGCAAAGACTGACGGGCTTTATGCTGTTTATATCAGTAACTTCAGGTGCGGTCCCGACTCATTTATCTGGCATTATGTCACCGAAGAGCTGAAGGGCAAGCCCTTCCTTCACCTTGAGGTTGACGAGCACTCTGCCGATGCAGGCATGGTGACACGTATCGAGGCTTTCCTTGACAGCCTTGCGGGAGCCGAACAGAATGAGAAGAAGGATCTGAAGATCATCCGGCCCCGGCCCAGTCCCTCTGAGCCGCCGGTAAACAGAACCCTCTATTTCCCTTATATGCATGACGGTGCCTATATTGTTGCTGCCGCGGCACGAAGCGTAGGCATCCCCTCGGAGGTGCTCCCCAAACAGACCGATGAGGATCTTGCACTGGGAAGAAAGTACACCTCATCAAAGGAGTGCTTCCCGATGATATGCACCACAGGCAGCTTCCTCAAGAAGCTGATGGAGCCGGGAGCCGATCCCTCAAAGATGAGCTTCTTCATGCCTGACCATAACGGACCATGCCGCTTCGGTCAGTATAACCAGTTCCACAGGATACTCTTTGACAGGCTCGGCTTCAGCGATGCAGAGCTGATGACCCCATCCAATGACACTTCATACGATGATCTGGCAGGCGAACAGGAGCCAGAGATTCAGGATAAACGCATGGAAAGGATTCGTGGCATTTGACTACATAAGGAAGTTGTACCGCGAGATACGGCCATACGAGCTCAACAACGGTGAAACTGAAACCGTCTACCAGGCCGCAATAAAAAAGGTTGAAAAATGCATTGAGAACAACAGCAGGGGCCTCCGCCGCTTGCTCGTTGAGACTGCCGGCGAGTTTATGGCGGTGAAGGTTGACAAGAGCCGGCGCAGGCCTGTGGTTGCGGTACTCGGAGAGATCTATATGCGTGACAATGCCGGATGCAACGGTAACATAGCCAACAGGCTTGAAGACGCTCGGGGCGAGGTAATCATAGGACCTTTCTCTGAATGGATACACCTACTCCACCATCGCTTTACCCGTGACAGCAGATGGAAGAATGACACTAAGGGGCTTATAAAATCGAAGATTCAGGCTATCGGGCAGGAGGTGATCGTAGGATCATCTGCTCAGGGGCATCAACAAATACTACCGACACAACGCAAGGATGTGTCGCTTCACGATATGCTGAAGCTGAGCAACAAGTATGTCAGTGAATTCTATGACGGTGACCCGCCGATAGCCATGGGTTCATCTCGGTTGCTCTTGCACAGAGAGGCGTATCGGGCATTGCTGCCATACTTCCATTCACATGCATGCCCGGAACACTGGTCGCTTTCGTCAGCGACTCATTCCGAAGGACAACAAAATATTCCCTTTATCAATATCCCCTATGACGGGCAGGACACCGTCTCCTGGAGACAAGGCTGCAGGCCTTTCATGCTTCCAGGTCAGGGAGTATGCTGAGGAGGCTCTCCAACCAGTGTCATCTCATCAATGAGGTAGCCTGCACCGGCAAACTTGTCAATGATGAAGAGTACATACCTGATGTCAAGGCTGATATTACGGCTCTGCTTCGGGTTGATACATGATGTCTGACGCAACCCCCTCCCAGGCACGGTCAAAGTTGACCCCTACCAGGTGACCTTCGGCGTTGAGCACGGGACTTCCCGAATTGCCGCCGGTGGTGTGGTTGTTGGCGATGAAACATACCGGAACGTCACCGTTGACGGCATATCTGCCAAAATCCTTTTTCAGCATACAGCTCCTTAAGCCTGTCAGGAACATCATAATCATATATTTCCGGGTTGTCCTTCTCCATCACCCCGGTCAGGGTTGTGTAATGCTTATGGTAGACGGCATCACGCGAATCGTAACCCATCACCCTGCCATAGGCCATCCTCAGTGTTAAGTTGGCATCAGGATAGAAGACCCTGTCACTGCCCTGTTCCATCTGTGCTGCCATGTAAAGTTTGTTAAGATCAGCAAGCCGTGCATCAAGGGAACCCAGCTCAGGCCTTACCCTTGACTCAATAAGCTCTGCAGCGGAAGATGCCAGTATGTAGAATGGGTCTTTCGCTACCTTTTTCGGGTCAAATCTGTCAAGAAGATCTTTCACCCTCTCTTCATCGGTAAAGAGTGACCTGGCAAAGAGCCTGTCTGCCACAGCCCCGAAATTGCCCTTGCCTGAAGCGTAGAGTTCCCGGTATGCAGGTGCCTGCCAGTCAGGGTCAACGTTCTTTCCGTAGAGGTCCATCACCGCAACAAACAGCTTTTTGGAGACATCCTGGTCATAATTGCGGAAGAAGCCTGCTGCATGGTCTTTCAGCCTCAGAAGTTCCTCATCCAGGTCTGGACTCTGATTTGTTGCCAGCTCCACCGCCCTCCTGAAGGCACCTGCAAGTGACGCAGGCTCTGCACCTGAGGAGCCGAACACCTCAGAGGTATATACATTGACCAGGTAAAATTTCACATAGCTGTCATATATTTCGGCATACTGCTCCATGATCGAGCCGTATTTCCGTGTGCGGGCCGCGTCAGCCTGAACCCATGAAGTGAACTCCTTCTCAAACGCCTCCTTGCGTTCAACACCCTTAAGGTTGTCAAGGCTCTGAATCTCCCCTATCCACTTCTTCCATCCATTGGCCAGCCCGAACGATTTGCCCGAGTACTTCAGCCTTACGAGAGGATCTCCGGCCATTTCCTGCTCCATTATTGAGATCTTACTGCCGCGTATCTCAACCTGCTTTGGATAGATGACATCCTTAAGCATCTTTATGTGATGTGACGGCGCATACTGCTGTGTCCGGCCCGGATACCCGAAGACCATGGTAAAGTCGCCCTCACTGACACCAGCCATTGATACGGGGAAATGGTACGCCGGTTTGTAGGGAACATTTTCGGGCGCATAGGCTGCCGGCTTGTTCTCCTTGTCGGCATAAACCCTGAAGAGAGAGAAGTCGCCTGTGTGGCGCGGCCATACCCAGTTGTCAGTGTCGCCACCGAATTTTCCTATGGCTGAGGGAGGTGCCCCCACCAGCCTGACATCACGGAAAACCTCATTGACGATCAGAAAATACTGGTTGCCAAGGAAGAATGGCCTTACTGCCGCGAGGTAATGCGTTCCTCTGACCGCTTCATTGCTGATGGCAGTCATATTGGCATTTATTGTCGCCTCCCGTTTCTCCTTGTCCATTTCTTCAGTGACACCCTCGAGCACCCTGTCAGTGACATCCTCCATGTATTTGAGTATGGTCACCGTCAGCCTGGGATTGGCCAGCTCTTCCTCCTGCGAGGCAGCCCAGAAACCATCGGCCAGGTAATCATGGTCAAGTGTGGAGTGGTTCTGAATAGACCCGTAGCCACAGTGATGATTGGTGATTATCAGTCCCTTGTCAGAGATGAACTCGCCGGTGCATCCTCCTCCGAACAGCACGACGGCATCCTTCATCGAGGCCTTGTTGATGCTGTAGATATCTTCGGCTGTGAGCTTGAACCCGTTCTCCTGCATCAGCCTTATATTATATTTTTCGATAAGGACGGGTACCCACATACCCTCGTCGGCAACCGCTGCCGGTGAGAAGAGCGCCACAAGCAGCGCAATAATGACAAGTCGTTTCATATCATTTTAGATTTATTTACGGATGAAATACAATAATTCGTCGTAGAGATGGCTTACTGGCATACCCACCACGTTGTAGTATGATCCCTCGATGAATGATATGGCTCTCAGACCGATCCATTCCTGGATGCCGTACGCACCGGCCTTATCATGAGGCCGGTAGTTCATTACATAATATGAAATCTCCTCCTCTTCCAGCTTCCTGAATGTAACGCCGGTGGTGACGGAGAAGAGGTGGCCCCTGGCATTGTCCCGCAGGCATATCGCGGTTATTACCTCATGCCGGCAGCCTGAAAGGAGTCTGAGGAAGTGCATTGCTTCCTTGTCATCGCGCGGCTTCCCCAGGACCGTATCATGGCACCAGACAACCGTATCTGCGGTAATGATTATCTGCCCGGGGCCGATCGCACCGGTCCAGGCGTCTGACTTGCCGGCGGCAAGAAACTCGGCTATCTCCTTCCCCCGCAGATGACCGGGCCAGTGCTCGTCATAGTCTATCGTGGCCGTGCGGAACCTGAACCCGGCCTCCTCCAGCAGCTGTTTTCGCCTTGGCGATGCGGAAGCCAGAATAAGATCATAATCATTTAATCCGTCAGCAATCATCCTAAAAGATTTTTCCCGAAGTGATGATCGCTCCTGCAACAAGGGAATAGAGAATGCCAAATAACATAATGAGCTTCATCAGCCTGCTGGCTGTATGGAAATGATGCTGCTCCTTTCCTGTAAGCACTTTATAAATCACCAGGGCGAACGGTATCACAAGCAGGAGTGAGATATAGACTAGTGTTATCCTGTCATTGAGGTACCTGAACCAGACGAGGTACAGGAGAGCAACAGTGAGCAGCGAAAGGATAATGACAACCGTCTTGCATGTTAACAACCCTGATATGACGGGAAGGGTCTTTCTGCCCGTCTCCCTGTCGCCCTCGCAGTCTTCCATGTCTTTGATTATCTCGCGTATGAGGTTTGTCAGGAAGGCAAAGAGAGCAAAGCCTCCCACCCAGTAGAAGAGGATGGCCACCCCCGGAAAACCTACTGCAACCTGTGAATAGTAGGCGTATATGGGGGCTGCATCGTATACCACAACCATCATAGGGACCATTGCCACCAGCAGTGCTACAATGATGTTTCCTATAAGGAACTGTCTCTTGTATGTTGCAGAGTAAAAATAGAGCAGGCCGGATATGAGGATGAAGAAGATGCCGAGCCAGAAGTAACCAATGCGGGCAGAGACATACGTGCCGAAAGCCACACCGAGAATGTTCAGCACGTTGTGGTAAAGCATGGCCATCCGCCTGGTAATGGTGTTGCCCACGATGATCGACCCGCGGTTGATCAGGTCGGCACGGATATCGAAATAATCATTGATGACATAGCCTGCAGCAGTGATAAGGCATGTTGCGACCACCAGTACCAGGAAATCAAACCATCCCAGCTGGAATGTCATGTGGGTTACAATCAGCGGATCACCGGGCAGTGTCACAGTAAGGGCATTCAGCAGGGGCCTGAGGATGGCATACCTCATGAGCATCATTGTCATGGCCACCACCAGGAGGTTTGGCAGCCTGAGAAGGGTCATCACATCCCTTATTCTTTCACCACGAGAATGCTTCATGATCCATCCAGTTTTTGTGCAGTCTGAGCGCCTGTTCTATAACGTCACGTACACATCCCTCTCCGCCCCGTTTGTCTGATATGTATACGGATATCTGTTTGATCTCACTGTCAGCGTCGGCCGGGCAGGCGGGCAGGCCAACCATCTTCAACACGTTGAAGTCAGGGATGTCATCGCCCATGTAAAGAATATTTTTCAGGTCTACATTCCACCTGGCAACAAGCTCCTTCATGCTCTCGCTTTTTGTCCTGGAATTGAGAAAAATATCCGTTACGCCGAGTGTCCTGAGGCGTTTGATGTACTCCTTTGAATTGGCACCTGAGATCACCCCCACGCGGTATCCCTTTTTCACTGCCAGCTGAATGGCATATCCGTCTCTGAGGTTCACTGTGCGCAGCGGCACGCCCCACAGAGAGAGTGCTATTGTCTGATTCGACAGAACGCCGTCAATATCAAACACGAAGGCCTTTACGCCGCGGAGCTCCTCCTTGAAGTTGGTCATCTGCTGTTCTTCTTGTAATGACCGGCGATCATCCTGGTGACAAGCCGGTACAATTTCTGGTATTCAGGAGAGAAAGATAGCAATTCGATATGACTTTTTATTGTGCCATGGTCATGTCTCACAGCAGGTCCGGTCTGTGCAGAGGCAGGTCCGTTGCGCAATGCCTTTCGCATGGTCTCCTCCATCAGCGGGTGCAGCAGCGCAGGGTCAAAGCCTGCTCCAGAAGCAATGTTTTCGCCAGTGGTCATCATGAAATTCGCAAAGTTGTTGGCAAACACTGCCGCCACATGAAGGTGTCTTCTCTGCAACGAGTCACAGTCCCATGCTCCCGCCCCGATGCTGTCTCCAATTTCCCTGAGCATCGTGAGCGAACGGCTGTCAGTGGCTTCGATAAAGAACGGCACCTTCCTGAGATCAGGCGGGAAGCCCTTTGTAAAGGTCTGCAGCGGGTATAAAACACCTGCATTGCTCTTTCTTCCGAGGGCTGACAGGGCGACGCTGCCGGCGGTATGTACTGTCAGCGTGTGTCCGGCGATGCCCACTGACGAAGCAATCTCCAATACTGCGGTATCGGTAACGGCAAGTATAAGTATGTCACAGTTGCCGGGTACAGACAGATCGGACCGCCATTCTGCTCCGAGAGCTTCAGCCAGCACCCGGGCGCTGTCGCCGGTTTTTGACGCAACTGACAGTATGGTGTGTCCGGCTGCCTTCAGTCCCGCAGAGAGCGACTCTGCCACATTGCCTGCGCCAATGAAGGATATGTTGTACTTCGCCACTTTACCTGAGGCTTGAGCAGTTCACTGAGGAACATCACTTACCGTATTCGTAAGCTGCGACATTCGTCACGTTAATCTGGTAGATCCTCATATAACTGTAATAATATGAGCTGCTTGCGTTCATCAGGTAGTTGCATTCATAAAAATAGGGCCCGGAGATCAGGATCTCCTCTCCCTGGCTGAACTTTGTAAGCTCGCTCATCCACTCTGAGGGATTGCAGAAATAATAGGTTGAATAGTTGTCCCAGATCGGTGAGAAACGGGCAGTCTTGGTATCGGCGTCATAGGTGATGTAAACATGTGTCAGTGCCAGTGTATCGAGTGCATCGCCATCGCATCCGCACTTCGGCTGTTTCTTGCAGCCCCCCGCCATTACGGCTCCCGTGATTATCAGGAGAGTCAGAATTATATTAGCCAGTATCCGGTTTCTTTTCATGAATTTGCCTTTTATCCACCTGCAAAATAACGCTTATTTTCCGTCTCTGCAAAAAAGAAAGCCGGATGAATGATCAACCGGCTCATCTTCAAGTTGTTCGTTAATCACGCCTGGGCAGTAGGTCCGCCAAAGGTGATCGGCATAACCGGCCCGGATCCCTTCACCTCGCGGATAGGGCCGTGAACGGCCTCATACTTTGAGATGTTGTCACTGAGGGCAGCCACAAAACGCTTGGCATGCTCAGGTGTCAGGATGATCCTTGACTTTACCTTCGATTTGGGTACGCCGGGCATAATACGTATGAAATCAATGACAAACTCTGCGGGTGAATGGGTGATGACTGCCAGGTTCGAATAAACGCCCTCGGCAACTTCCTCGCTCAGTTCAATGTTGAACTGCCCCTGGTTCTTGTTCTCTGCCATTACTATTATGTTTAGTCCTGTTCCACCTCGCTGGTGCTCTGTCCGGCATGAACAAGTGATTCATAGTCGTCAAGGGAACCCACGATGATGTTATTGTACTCCCTCAGGCCCGTTCCGGCCGGGATAAGATGCCCGACGATAACATTCTCCTTCAGTCCTTCGAGGAAGTCAATCTTACCCAGGATGGCTGCTTCGTTCAGTACCTTGGTGGTCTCCTGGAAAGAAGCTGCCGAGAAGAAGCTGTTTGTCTGCAGTGCGGCGCGGGTTATACCCTGCAGCACCTGCTGCGAGGTTGCCGGTACAGCATCCCTTGCCTCTATCAGCTTGAGGTCACGGCGCCTGAGCAACGAGTTTTCGTCTCTCAGCTTGCGGGCGGTGATCACCATCCCTGCCCTCAGTGTCTGGCTGTCACCCGGATCAAGCACTATCTTCTTGCCATAAACCCAGTCGTTCTCATCCATGAATTCCAGCTTGTCAACAACCTGTCTTTCAAGGAATTTGGTGTCACCCGGATCAATGATCTCCACCTTGCGCATCATCTGTCTGACGATGATCTCAAAGTGCTTGTCATTGATCTTCACACCCTGGAGACGGTATACCTCCTGGATCTCGTTGACAATGTACTCCTGAACTTTTGTCGGGCCCTTGATGGCCAGTATGTCAGAAGGTGTTATAGCGCCGTCAGACAGCGGAATGCCTGCCCTGACGTAGTCATTCTCCTGAACAAGGATCTGCTTCGAGAGCGGCACAAGATACTTCTTCATCTCTCCTGATTTGGAGGTGATGGTTATCTCCCTGTTACCCCTCTTGATCTTGCCGTAGGTCACCTCTCCGTCAATCTCGGTCACTATGGCCGGGTTCGACGGGTTACGGGCCTCGAAGAGCTCAGTGACACGCGGCAGACCGCCGGTGATGTCACCTGACTTGCCCACTGCCCTTGGTATCTTCACTATGGTATCACCAGCCTCAACACTCTTATTGAGGTCAGTCACCAGGTGAGCTCCCACAGGCAGGTTGTATGATTTCATCTCCACTCCTTCAGCAGACATGATATTGATGGTCGGGTTCTTGGTCTTGTCCCTGCTCTCAATGATCACCTTCTCCTTGAAGCCTGTCTGCTCATCGGACTCTTCACGGAAGGTCACCCCTTCAATAAGGTAATCAAATGCCACTTTACCTGCCACTTCAGAGATGATGACGGCATTGAACGGATCCCATTCGCAGATGAGTTCACCCTTCTGCACCTCCTGGTTGGCCTTGATGTAAAGCTTGCTGCCGTAAGGTATGGTATGTGTCGTCAGGGCAATGCCTGTCTTCTTATCAATGATCCTCAGCTCACCCAGTCGGCCGATGACTACATCCACCTTACCCTTCTCAGGGTCTTTCTTGGAGACGGTCCTCACCTCCTCGATGACGGCTATACCGCCGTATCTTGCAATGAGGTTTGATTCCGTGGTGATGTTCGAGGCTGTTCCACCCACGTGGAATGTACGGAGGGTAAGCTGGGTGCCCGGCTCCCCGATACTCTGGGCAGCTATCACACCGGTAGCCTCACCTTTCTGGACCATTCGGCCCGTGGCCAGGTTGCGGCCGTAACACTTGGCGCAGACACCCTTCTTCGATTCGCAGGTGAGAACCGAACGGATCTCAACCTGTTCAATGGGCGACTCGTCTATGCGGTTTGCCACATCCTCGGTTATCTCCTCACCGGCAGCGGTGATGAGCTCGCCGGTAAGAGGGTTATAGATGTTATGAACGGTTGTGCGTCCGAGGATCCTTTCATAGAGTGACTCCACGATCTCCTCGTTGTTCTTGATGGCTGTTGCCACCAGTCCGCGCAGCGTACCGCAGTCTTCTTCAGTTATGATCACATCCTGCGACACGTCTACGAGACGGCGGGTAAGATAACCTGCGTCGGCGGTCTTCAGGGCGGTGTCGGCCAGACCCTTACGGGCACCGTGGGTTGAGATGAAGTACTCAAGCACCGAGAGTCCCTCCTTGAAGTTCGAGAGGATGGGGTTCTCAATGATCTCCGACCCGGATGCGCCAGACTTCTGTGGCTTGGCCATAAGGCCCCTCATGCCTGAGAGCTGGCGGATCTGCTCCTTCGAGCCCCTCGCGCCTGAGTCAAGCATCATGTAGACCGAGTTGAAGCCCTGCTTGTCGTTTGACAGCTGCTTCATCAGGCTCTGCGTCAGACGGGCGTTTACATGTGTCCAAATGTCAATGATCTGGTTATACCTCTCATTGTTGGTAATGAAGCCCATGCTGTAGTTCGAGAGCACCTCGTCAACCTGCTCGTAACCCTCCTGGACGAACATCTCCTTCTCCTGGGGAATGATGACGTCATCAAGGTTGAATGACAGGCCGCCGGTGAATGCCATGCGGAACCCGAGGTCCTTGATGTCATCAAGGAAATCTGCGGTCTTGGCCGTGCCGGCTTTCTTCAGTACGTTGCCGATGATATCCCTAAGCGATTTCTTGGTCAGGAGCTCGTTGATGAACCCAACCTCTTCAGGCACGAACTCATTGAAGAGCACGCGGCCTACCGTGGTCTCTATCAAATGATTGACCTTCTGTCCGTCAACCACGTCATCAACCTTTACCCTGATAATGGCGTGCAGGTCTATCTTGTTCTCGTTGTACGCTATGCGTACCTCCTCATGTGAATAGAATACTGATCCTTCGCCCTTGACCTTGATGGTCTCGGTGCTCTTGCGTGCCTTGGTTATGTAATACAACCCGAGCACCATGTCCTGTGAAGGAACGGTGATAGGCGCGCCGTTGGCCGGGTTCAGGATGTTGTGCGATGCCAGCATAAGCATCTGTGCCTCAAGTATGGCCGCGTTGCCCAGCGGAAGGTGCACTGCCATCTGGTCACCGTCGAAGTCGGCGTTGAATGCCGTACAGACAAGAGGGTGAAGCTGGATAGCCTTGCCTTCTATGAGCTTGGGCTGGAAGGCCTGTATGCCGAGCCTGTGAAGGGTCGGGGCACGGTTGAGCATGACGGGATGGCCCTTGAGGACATTCTCGAGTATATCCCACACAACAGGATCCTTGCGGTCAACGATCTTCTTCGCACTCTTGACGGTCTTGACGATGCCGCGTTCAATCAGCTTGCGAATAATAAAAGGCTTATATAGCTCGGCTGCCATATCTTTGGGGATGCCCGTCTCATGAAGCTTGAGCTCCGGACCGACGACGATTACCGAACGGGCCGAATAGTCAACCCTCTTACCCAGCAGGTTCTGACGGAAGCGTCCCTGCTTGCCCTTGAGGCTGTCTGAGAGCGACTTCAGAGGCCTGTTGGCGTCAGTCTTGACGGCATTGGCCTTGCGCGAGTTGTCAAAGAGCGAGTCGACAGCTTCCTGGAGCATCCTCTTCTCATTGCGGAGTATCACCTCGGGAGCCTTGATCTCGATAAGTCTCTTGAGACGGTTATTGCGTATTATCACCCTGCGGTACAGGTCGTTGAGGTCGCTGGTGGCAAAACGGCCGCCATCAAGAGGCACGAGAGGCCTCAGCTCAGGCGGTATGACCGGAACGATCTTCACGATCATCCACTCTGGCCTGTTGATGTTCTTTGACTCCCTGAATGCCTCGACAACCTGCAGTCTCTTGAGAGCCTCACTCTTGCGCTGCTGTGATGTCTCCGAATTGGCACGGTGACGCAGCGAATAGGAGAGCTCATCAAGGTCAAGCTTGTTCAGCAGCTTGTAGAGAGCCTCGGCTCCCATCTCGGCAATGAACTTGTCAGGATGGTCATCATCAAGATACTGGTTCTCTTTCGGCAGTGTCTCAACGATCTCCATATACTCCTCCTCGGAGAGGAAATCGAGGTATTTGACGCCGTCAACGGCTTTTACGCCGGGATTGATGACAACATACCTCTCGTAATAGATGATGCTGTCAAGCTTCTTTGTAGGCAGGCCCAGCAGGTAGCCGATCTTGTTCGGCAGCGACCTGAAGTACCATATATGAGCCACGGGCACCACCAGCGAGATGTGTCCCATGCGCTCGCGCCTGACCTTCTTCTCCGTCACCTCCACACCGCAGCGGTCACAGACGATACCCTTGTAGCGTATCCTCTTGTACTTTCCGCAGTGGCACTCATAGTCCTTGACCGGGCCGAAGATCCTCTCGCAGAAGAGGCCGTCACGTTCAGGCTTATAGGTACGGTAGTTTATTGTCTCAGGCTTCAGGACCTCGCCACTCGACTTGTCAAGTATCTCTTCGGGAGATGCAAGCCCTATCGATATCTTCGTGTAGCTGGTCTTCTGTTTGTTATCCCTTCTGAATGACATATATTTTATCTTTTTTTACTATTTGTGTACCCGGCTTAATTATTCAAGGTTGATGCTCAGTCCCAGCCCGCGCAGTTCATGCAGGAGCACGTTGAGCGACTCGGGGATGCCCGGCATGGGCATCGGTTCACCCTTGACAATAGCCTCGTATGCCTTGGCTCTTCCGATCACGTCATCAGACTTGATGGTGAGTATCTCCTGGAGGATGTGTGCCGCACCGAATGCTTCGAGCGCCCATACCTCCATCTCTCCGAACCTCTGACCTCCGAACTGTGCCTTACCTCCGAGAGGCTGCTGGGTGATGAGCGAGTATGGCCCTATTGAACGGGCATGCATCTTGTCATCAACCATGTGGCCCAGCTTGAGCATATATATCATACCCACGGTGGCCGGCTGGTCAAACCTCTCACCGGTACCTCCGTCATAGAGATAGGTGGTTCCGTTGCGGGGTATTCCTGCCTTTTCCGTCAGTTCATTGATCTGGTCCTGTCTCGCGCCATCGAAGATGGGTGTCGAGAACTGCATCCCAAGCTCCTTGCCTGCCCATCCAAGGACGGTCTCATAGATCTGACCGAGGTTCATCCTTGAAGGCACACCGAGAGGGTTCAGAACAATATCCACAGGGGTGCCGTCAGCAAGGAAAGGCATGTCTTCAGCACGGACTATCTTGGCAACGATACCCTTGTTACCGTGACGGCCGGCCATCTTGTCACCTACCCTGATCTTGCGTTTCTTGGCTATATATACCTTGGCAAGCCTTACTATGCCGGCGGGCAGTTCATCACCGATGGTGATGTTGTACCTCTTCCGTTTGTAGAGGCCGTCTATCTCCTTGTACTTGATAATGTAGTTGTGGAGAAGCTGCTTGATGCTGTCATTCTTCTTCTTGTCGGTTGTCCACTTGTTCGGGTTGATGTTCAGGTAGTCAATCTCCTGCAGCTGCTTCAGGGTGAATTTTGCTCCTTTGGGGATGACATCGACGTTGAGGTAATCCTTTACACCCTGTGACGTCTTGCCGTTAACAAGGATGAAGAGCTTGTCAACCAGCCTGGCCTTCAGATCGTCAGCTGACCTGTTGAAGTCAGCGTCAATCTTGTCAAGAAGAGGCTTCTCAGCCGTCTTGGCCTTGCGGTCCTTGACAGCCCTGGTGAACAGTTTCTTGTTAATAACCACTCCTTCGAGTGACGGTCCGGCCTTGAGTGAAGCATCCTTCACGTCGCCGGCCTTATCTCCGAAGATGGCCCTGAGGAGCTTCTCCTCCGGTGACGGGTCCGATTCGCCCTTGGGCGTGATCTTGCCTATGAGTATGTCTCCCGGCCTGATCTGTGCACCGATACGTATAAGCCCGTTCTCATCGAGGTTCTTTGTAGCCTCTTCGCTGACGTTCGGGATATCGGATGTCAGCTCCTCCATACCGCGCTTGGTGTCGCGCACCTCGAGGAGGTACTCGTCAATGTGAACCGAGGTGAAGATGTCTTCCTGGACCACCCTTTCGCTGAGCACGATGGCATCCTCGAAATTGTATCCCTTCCATGGCATGAATGCCACCTTCAGGTTACGCCCGAGAGCCAGTTCGCCGCTCTTGGTGCCGTACCCTTCAGTGAGTACCTGCCCCTTCACCACCTTCTCACCCTTCTTAACGATAGGGATAAGGTTGATTGTGGTGTTCTGGTTTGTCTTATGGTATTTGGGCAGATTGTAGCGTCTGACGTCGTCGTCAAAGCTGACGAACTTCTCCTCGTCGGTACGGCTGTACCTGATGACAATCTCGTCTGCATCAACAAACTCAACCACGCCGTCTCCTTCGGCAACGATAAGTATCCTTGAATCCTTTATCACCTGTGCCTCGAGGCCGGTACCCACTATAGGCGCTTCAGGCCTCACCAGCGGTACCGCCTGGCGCATCATGTTTGATCCCATGAGTGCGCGGTTAGCGTCGTCATGCTCAAGGAAGGGGATCAGTGATGCGGCGATTGAGGCTATCTGGTTGGGTGCCACGTCCATCATCTGGACCTTGTTGACCTCCTCGTAGGGATAATCGGCTCCGAGCCTCGACTTGGCCCTCGGATTTGTGAAGGTACCGTCATCATGCAGCGGGGCGTTGGCCTGCGCCACGGTGAGGTACTCCTCATCCTCAGCGGTAAGCCACCTTACCTTCTCATTGTCGAGGTCAACCCTGCCTTCAATTACATCACGGTAGGGCGTCTCAATGAAGCCGAGATTGTTGATCTTGGCATAGACGCAGAGCGATGAGATAAGACCGATGTTCGGACCTTCAGGGGTCTCTATGGGACAGAGACGACCGTAGTGCGTGTAATGCACGTCACGGACCTCGAAGCCTGCGCGTTCGCGCGAAAGACCGCCTGGACCGAGGGCTGAGAGACGGCGCTTGTGGGTCATCTCCGCCAGCGGGTTGGTCTGGTCCATGAACTGCGACAACTGGTTGGTGCCGAAGAATGAGTTTATCACTGATGAGAGCGTCTTTGAATTGATGAGGTCAACAGGAGTGAATACCTCGTTGTCTCTCACGTTCATGCGCTCACGTATGGTACGGGCCATACGTGCCAGCCCGACACTGAACTGTGCCGACAGCTGTTCGCCGACGGTACGTACCCTCCTGTTGCTCAGGTGGTCGATGTCATCGACATCCGTCTTCGAGTTGATAAGTTCGATTAGGTAACGGATGATGGCAATGATATCCTCCCTTGTGAGGATTTTGGTGTCCATGGGAATCTCGAGGTTCAGCTTACGGTTAATGCGGAAGCGTCCAACCTCGCCAAGGTCATAGCGTTTGTCTGAGAAGAAGAGCTTGTCAATGACATCGCGGGCTGTAGCCTCATCAGGCGGCTCGGCGTTGCGCAGCTGCCTGTAGATGTACAGCACTGCCTCTTTCTCGGAGTTGCAGGGGTCTTTCTGCAGTGTATTGTAAATGATAGCGAAATCGGAGAGGCTCATATCCTCACGGTGAAGCAGGATAGACTTGGTCCCTGAGTCAACTATCAGGTCAACATGTTCATTCTCAATTACTGTCTCCCTGTCGAGCACCACTTCGTTACGCTCTATGGAGACAACCTCGCCGGTGTCCTCATCAACGAAATCCTCGACCCAAGTGCGGAGCACCCTGGCTGCCAGCTTGCGGCCGACAAGTTTCTTGATGCTTACCTTCGAGACCTTATGCTCCTCTGCGAGGTTGAAGATCTCAAGGATATCCTTGTCCCCCTCAAAGCCTATAGCCCTGAGCAGGGTGGTGACAGGCAGCTTCTTCTTCCTGTCGATGTAGGCGTACATCACGTTGTTGATGTCGGTGGCAAACTCGATCCATGATCCCTTGAATGGGATGATTCGTGCCGAATAGAGTTTGGTGCCGTTGGCGTGTATGCTCTGACCGAAGAAAACACCCGGTGACCTGTGAAGCTGGGAGACGACAACCCTCTCTGCTCCATTGATGACAAATGTGCCACGCTCGGTCATATAGGGAATCACACCCAGGTATACATCCTGGATGACTGTATCAAAATCCTCATGCTCGGGGTCAGTGCAGTATAGCTTAAGTTTTGCCTTCATAGGAACGCTGAAGGTCAGGCCTCTCTCGATACACTCATCAATGGTGTAGCGGGGAGGGTCAATTGAATAATCCAGGAACTCGAGCACGAAGTTGTTCCTGGTGTCGGTTATCGGGAAGTTCTCCATGAAGACCTGGTAAAGGCCCTCTTTCCTCCTGTTCTCGGGTGTAGTGCCAAGCTGGAAAAACTCGGCAAAAGATTTTAACTGAATCTCAAGAAAGTCAGGGTATTCAAGCTGATCCTTCTTTGATGCGAAACTTACGCGTTCGATATTTTTTGAGGACATTTATGGTAGGATTAAGTGAACTTATGAAAAATGACAAAAAGGCTTAGCTCCGCCTGGTGGCGGAACTAAACCTGTAAACCCGGTAATCAGGTATAACTTATTTAAGTTCAACTTCAGCTCCTGATTCTTCCAATGTTTTCTTAATGTTCTCAGCCTCTTCCTTTGAAACACCTTCTTTCACGGCGCCGGGAGCGGCATCAACGACAGCTTTTGCTTCTTTCAGTCCAAGGCCGGTGAGATCTTTCACCAGCTTAACTATCTGAAGCTTCTGGGGGCCTGCGCCCTTGAGGATGACATCAAATGAGGTCTTCTCAGCTACTACAGGAGCGTCAGCACCTGCTGCGGGGGCTGCAACTGCAACTGCAGCTGCTGCGGGCTCAATGCCATACTCGTCTTTCAATATTTTTGCAAGCTCATTAACCTCTTTCACGGTTAAGTTCACCAACTCGTCTGCAAATTTCTTAAGATCTGCCATTTTTATAGGAATTTTAATTTGATTAACTTATGATTACTACTTTTTTGAAAGTGTTTCCAGAACACCATGAATTTTTGAACCTCCTGACTGCAGCGCGGAGATAACATTCTTCGCGGGCGACTGCAGAAGCATGATGATATCGCCGATGAGCTCTTCTCTTGACTTGAGTGCCACAAGGGTCTCAAGCAAGTTGTCACCGACATATACCGATTCTTCTATATATGCGCCTTTTATCAGGGGTTTAGGATGCGATTTACGGAAATCCCTGATCATTTTCGCAGGAGTGTTTCCGTTATTCGAGAACATTACAGCAGTGGAACCCTTCAGCACGGGGAACAATTCTCCGCACTCGAGTCCGGCCTGCTCCAGGGCTCTCTTCAGGAGGGTGTTTTTAACGACAACCAGTTTTATCTGGTTCTCAAAGCACTTCCTTCTGAGATCACTGGTATCAGCAGCGTTGAGCTGTGCAGTGTCAGTCAGGTAAAAGTGACTGTACTCCTTCAGGGTATCAGCCAGGCTGTTTATGATATCGGTTTTTTCGTCTCTTCTCATAATCTCTCTGAATTTTCTGTTTCAGTTAAACATCAAGGCTCTTGGGATCAACTTTCATTCCCGGGCTCATGGTACTTGAGAGGAAGATACTTCTGATGTACGTTCCTTTCGCCGAGGCGGGTTTGAGTTTGTTGATCATAAAGAGGAATTCTCTTGCGTTTTCAACGATCTTATGAGGTTCAAAGGATACTTTTCCGATGGAAGCATGGACAATACCGGCTTTATCTACTTTAAAGTCGATCTTACCCTGCTTTACCTCTTTGACAGCCTTACCGATCTCCATGGTCACCGTTCCGCTTTTTGGGTTCGGCATGAGACCACGTGGACCGAGTACTCGTCCCAACTGACCTATCTTACCCATCACTGAGGGCATGGTAATGATAACATCGATATCCGTCCAGCCGCCTTTGATCTTTTCAACCCACTCATCGAGCCCCACATGATCAGCTCCGGCCTCTTTTGCTTCAGCCTCCTTGTCAGGGGTGACCAGGGCGAGAACCCTGACCTCCTTGCCTGTGCCGTTAGGAAGGGATACGACACCGCGAACCATCTGGTTCGATTTGCGCGGGTCAATTCCCAGTCTTACGTCAATATCAACTGAGGCATCAAACTTAGTTGTCGTGATATCTTTTACCAATGCTGCCGCTTCTGTCAAAGTATAGAGTTTGCCATGCTCGATCTTCTCGAGTACAAACTTCTGATTCTTGGTAAGCTTAGCCATTTCTATTCACTTAGTTAGTTATTTACCGGGGAATGCACCTGTGACGGTGATACCCATACTTCGGGCTGTGCCAGCCACCATCTTCATCGCGGATTCGAGGGTAAAGCAGTTTAAGTCCTGCATCTTATCCTCTGCAATAGTCTTTACCTGGTTCCATGATATTGATGCCACCTTGTTGCGGTTGGGCTCTGGTGAGCCTTTCTTCACTTTGGTTGCCTCAATAATCTGAACTGCAACAGGAGGGGTCTTGGTGACAAAATCAAATGACTTGTCACTGTAAACGGTGATGATCACCGGGATGACCTTTCCTGCCTTGTCCTGTGTACGGGCATTGAACTGTTTGCAAAACTCCATGATATTCACACCTTTGGAGCCCAGTGCAGGGCCTACGGGTGGAGATGGATTGGCTGCTCCGCCTTTAATCTGTAATTTGATTAATCCAGCAACTTCTTTTGCCATAATTAAAAATTTGCATTGTTTATAGCGAGAGCATGACGGCCGCTTAAGGAAGCATTATAATTCACGGCTGTCAATTTCATTAATTACCTAATTTTCTTTTTCTACCTGCATGAAGCTGAGTTCCAGCGGGGTCTTGCGTCCGAAGATCTTGACCATCACTTTCAGCTTCCGCTTCTCTTCATTGACCTCTTCAATCACTCCTGAGAAGCTGTTGAAGGGGCCGTCTATTACCTTTACCGTCTCGCCCACGACGAACGGAACGTTGAGTTCCTCTTCGCTGGCTGCCAGTTCATCTACTTTTCCAAGGATACGGTTTATTTCTGCCTTCCGTATCGGTGTCGGTTCGCCCGACTGTGTCCCCAGGAAACCGAGGACATTTGGTATGTTTCGCAACACATGGGGAACTTCCCCCACCAGGGCGGCCTCAACGATGATATAACCCGGAAAGAATGTGCGCTCTTTGCTCACCTTCTTGCCTGCCCGGATCTGGTAAACCTTCTCCGTAGGTATCAGCACCTGGGTGATGTAATCCTGCAGCTTCAGGCGCACGATCTCATTCTCAAGGTATTCCTTGACCTTCTTCTCCTTGCCGCCGATAGCCCTGAGCACATACCACTTCTTAACGTTTTCACTCATCTGTGACCGTTATTCTGTTAATATAACAAACCATAAATAAGACCCATGGCCTTGTCAAATACGAAATCCATGGCCCAGATGACAATGGCAAGGATGACGGAAGTGATAAGTACAAGGGTGGCACTTGCCTGGAGCTCGCTCCATGTCGGCCATGTCACCTTGTGCATGAGTTCGTTATATGATTCTTTAAAGTAAGCTGCTATCTTCATAATAAGACTCCGATTTAGCACGGGAGGAGAGACTCGAACTCCCGACACCTGGTTTTGGAGACCAGTGCTCTACCAACTGAGCTACACCCGTGTACATTTTGATGGTAACCGTGTACCTGCGCACACGGTTACCATATATATATATTTAATAAGTCCTTATTCGACGATCTCGATCACCTGACCGGCGCCAACCGTACGGCCACCTTCGCGGATAGCGAACTGGAGACCCTTGTTGATAGCCACCGGATAGATGAGTTCAACGGTTATGGTTACGTTGTCACCCGGCATCACCATCTCTGTTCCCTCGGGGAGTTTGATCTCGCCTGTGATGTCAAGGGTACGGAGATAGAACTGCGGACGGTAATGGTTGTGGAACGGTGTATGACGGCCGCCCTCTTCCTTCTTCAGAACGTAAACCTCAGCCTTGAACTTGGTATGGGGTGTGATTGAACCCGGCTTGGCAAGAACATGACCTCTTTTTATCTCCTTCTTGTCAACGCCGCGGAGGAGCAGACCCACGTTGTCTCCTGCTTCGCCCTGATCGAGTATCTTGCGGAACATTTCAACGCCTGTACATATCGACTTGCGTTTTTCTGCACCCAGGCCCACTATCTCAAGCTCGTCGCCGGTGTGTACAATACCGGTTTCGATACGGCCCGTTGCAACGGTACCACGGCCAGTGATTGAGAATACGTCTTCAACCGGCATGAGGAACGGTTTTTCGTTCTCACGCGGAGGAATGGGTATGTATGAGTCAACTGCATCCATCAGTTCCATAACCTTCTCTTCCCACTTGGGTTCATGGTTCATGGCACCGAGGGCTGATCCGCGGATAACGGGAGCGTTGTCTCCGTCGAACTTATAGAAGGTCAG
Organism: uncultured Rikenellaceae bacterium; assembly: GCA_963696805.1. Taxonomy (GTDB): domain Bacteria; phylum Bacteroidota; class Bacteroidia; order Bacteroidales; family VadinHA17; genus SR-FBR-E99. The sequence continues at coordinate 58,477 of CAVOLF010000002.1, read as the reverse complement.
GAGATCACGCACTTCCATTTCAACGAGGTCAATCAGCTCCTCGTCGTCAACCAGGTCAACCTTGTTCAGGAACACAACGATCTTCGGCACGTTCACCTGACGTGCAAGCAGGATATGCTCACGTGTCTGAGGCATCGGGCCGTCAGTTGCGGCAACAACGATGATGGCGCCGTCCATCTGGGCAGCACCGGTAACCATGTTCTTGACATAGTCAGCATGACCCGGACAGTCAACGTGCGCATAGTGACGGTTCGCCGTTGAGTACTCTACGTGAGCCGTGTTGATCGTAATACCCCTTTCCTTTTCCTCGGGAGCATTGTCGATTGAATCAAAGTCCCTTATTTCTGAGAGACCTTTCTTAGCGAGAACCATCGTAATAGCAGCTGTCAAGGTGGTCTTGCCGTGGTCGACGTGACCGATCGTACCGATATTTACGTGTGGCTTCGACCTGTCAAATTTTTCTTTTGCCATAACTAAAAACTTATTAAATTAAATTTACATCCAAAATCGTTTGAGCCGATGATGAGAGTTGAACTCATGACCCCTTCCTTACCAAGGAAGTGCTCTACCCCTGAGCTACATCGGCATAGTGAGCGGGAGACGGAATTCGAATCCGCGACCCTTAGCTTGGAAGGCTAATGCTCTACCAACTGAGCTACTCCCGCTTATATCTATAAACCGGCACCCGGGTACCCCTGAGGGTCATGAGTGCATTGATGCTTACACTGTTAAGAAGTGGGGAGAGCAGGATTCGAACCTACGAAGTCTTCAGACAACAGATTTACAGTCTGCCCCAGTTGGCCACTTTGGTATCTCCCCTTCTTAGCAGCGCATGCCTGGTTAGACATACACTTACTCATCACATAATGAGCCGATGAAGGGATTCGAACCCCCGACCTGCAGATTACAAATCAGCTGCTCTGGCCAACTGAGCTACATCGGCTTTTGAAAGAACGACCGATTTCTGAGAAATTACCCTCAAAAATCGGTTTGCAAATGTAGGAATTAAAAATTCAAATCTCAAAAATAATCTGAAGTTTTTTTGGCAGGGTGATCCTACTCCCCGCGCAACTTGCTTTTCTGTTTGACTATCTGCCGCTTAAGGGCTGCAACGACCATATCGGTGGCTTCCTCAAAAGTTTTACTCTGCTTGCGCGCAAAAAGCGGCCCTCCCGGATACTCTACCTTGATCTCCGTGACCTTGTTCTCCCTCTCCTCATCATGGTCTATCTTCAGGAACACCTCTGCATTGACAATGTCATCACTTAAATTGGATAATTTGTTTACCTTCTGTGTAACAAAGTCAAGTAACTTCTTGTCAGCATCAAACCTGATTGAATGGATCTGAATGTTCATGGCGGTACCTCCTGTTGTTTTGTTGATTACGCTCTCGGATGAGCCTGTTTATATACTTTTTTTAACTGTTCAAAGGTATTGTGGGTGTACACCTGGGTGGCTGAAAGGCTGGCATGGCCAAGCAGCTCCTTGATCGAGTTCAGGTCAGCCCCGTGATTGAGCATGTGCGTGGCAAAGGTGTGCCTGAGCACATGCGGGCTCTTCTTCTCAACCGTGGTCACCATAGAGAGATATCTCGTCACTATGTTGTAAACACCCTTGTCGTACATTTTGTTCCCCCTGGCGGTGACAAAAAACCAGTCGCCCGGGAGGCCCTCCTCCTTCCGTGATGAAAGATACATCTGCAGCGATTTAATGAAGCTGGCGGTAAGAGGAATAACCCTCTGCTTCCCGCGCTTACCCGTCACCCTCACCTGCCCCGAGGAGAGATCCACATCCTCATCCCGCAGGTTAATCAGTTCCGACCTCCTCATGCCTGTAAGATACAAAAATTCCACGATAGTCCTGTCGCGAAGACCTGAAAAATTATCCCCGAACTTAAAATCGTCAAGCAGCCTGTCAAGCGACTCCTCCGCGACAAAAACAGGCAGTTGCCTGGACTTCCTGGGGAGCCTGACACCCGACACCGGGTCGGCACTGCTCATGCCGTGCCTGCGGAGATAACGGAAGAAAGCCCTGAGGGCCGACATCTTACGGTGGACGGTACCTGTTGCCGCACCTCCCTCCAGCAGTGAGACCATCCACCCCCGCACATCGGCAGAAGTAACGGAAACAACATCAGCCCCGGGATTATTATCCCCAAGCCATTTGTAAAACTGATCCAGGTCGTTCTTGTAAGAAGTAACGGTGTGCCGTGAATAGCGCTTCTCGGTACGGATGTATTTCAGGAACGATTCCTTTCTGTCCATAAAAGGAACCTTTTTGGTTTATGATATTTGAAAAAGGCAGGCAGCAGCCGGATTACTCCTCTTCCTGCTGCAACTGCTGAACATATACGGCCTTCTTTATCTCTTCCCTGCGGCGGACCGAGGGTTTGATAAAAGCCTGACGCGATCTGAGTTCACGGATGACACCCGTCTTCTCAAATTTCCTCTTGAATTTCTTAAGAGCCCTGTCGATGTTCTCGCCTTCTTTTACCGGTACTATAATCATACTAATTCTTTGTGTTTAAACGAGCCGCAAAATTAATACCTCTTAAATTCATTTCAAAACTTTTGATGAAATAAATTCATAATCAGTGCCGGCAACCCCCGGAGAAGGCCTTACATATGGAGCCATTCGCTCAGCCTGCCTGGCAGTGAGAACATTCCCCCTGACCATCGATCCGAGGGTCAGGGGGGCATCAGCGAGAGTCCTGTACCTGGTGATAAGCCTCGCGGCGTCGTAACCCACATAGGGATGACGGGCAAGATCACCGAAGGAGGCGCTGTCAAGCATCAGGGGCGACACGGAATCAAGGGTGACAGTCACTTTAGGGAGGACAAGTCTCACGACAGAGCTGTCGATACCGTACACCTCCGTGAGCTGACGGCTGTCGACAAAGCCGCCAAGAAGATTGCGGTACTTTATGATCCTCGCCGCAAGCACAGGCCCGATGCCCGGCAGTATCTCCAGCCCCACGGCACTGCTTCGGTTCAGGTCAATCAGCGGCGCCGGCGTCTCTGCCTCTCCGGAGGAAGGTATGGGTTCGCCTGACCTGTCATATTCTGCACCGTGCCTTGCCACAGCCGCCTGGGCTTTCATTCCCCCCGAACCATTCTTCTCATTGTGATCCTTAATAATAACATAAGGAATAAGACGGGCTGCGATGGATGAGTCCAGCCCGTACACCCTTGCAATCTCCTCCGGCCTTCTGAACCGTGCCCCGGCACCGCGGTAGTTGATCAGCGTTGCCGCCTGCCGTTCGGTGAGACCCAGCAAAAGCAAATCGTCGTAAGAGACCGTGTTGGGGTCAAAGGTGAACAGAGGCGGGCCGGACTGCAGTGCTCCGGCGCTGCCCTGCATACCGGTTGCCCGATCCGGAAGTATACTGATATCGTCAGGCACCCTGCCCGGCCTGAAAGCGGTGAACCTCACCGCCAGCAGCACGACAAGCATCGCCGAAAGCACGTAGGTGCCCCGCCTCTCCCGGCGGTCAAAACCGAAGAGCCCGGCAGAAATCTTCTTTAGTGACTTCACCTGTAATACAGCAAGACGAATGAAAGGTAGGAAAAAAATAAATATCAGGCAATAGGCAGTAGGCAGTAGTGATAGTCTTCAGTCTTCAGTCTTCAGTCTTCAGTCTTCAGTCTTCAGTAAATGAATGACTTACCTGGACTGTTGACTAATTCTGACTGCCGACTGAAACCCTAGAACGGATAGCCAATCCCGATGACCATCGTCAGGTCAGACTTCCTGTCAAAGGTGCCGTTCAACGGGATCCATTTGGTGCCTTCAGTGGCCTGGGGATCACGCAGCTTTATTCCGAAATCGGCCCTCAGCAGCACGAATTTGAAGTCAAACCTCAGGCCCAGACCTGACCCAACGGCGATCTCATCGAGGAACGAATTGAACCTGAACTGGCTGCCGGGCCGGTCCTCATCCGGCCTGATGGTCCATATGTTACCGGCATCGATGAATGTCGCTCCTTCGAGTATCCAGAAGAGTTTGAACCGGTATTCGACATTGGCCTCCAGTTTCATGTCGGCTGTGAGGTTAATGAATGAGCTCTCCGGCATCGAGTATGAACCCGGACCGAGTGTTCTGACCACCCACGCCCTGATATCATTTGCCCCTCCCCCAAAGTACTGCTCCTCGAACGGCATGACCCTCGAGTTTCCGAAGGCCCATCCTACCCCGGCATAAGCCCTGTAGACGATGCTGCTTGCCGTGTTGATCCTGTAATTGTATGTTGCATCCACCTCTCCCTTGATGAACTGTGCGAAAGGTTGCCCGAAGAGGTGATAGCTACCGTCAGAGGCTGTCTCCGCATTTCCCATCCTGTATAGCATCGAGAGCATGTTGCCGGCAAGGTCCATACCAATGCGTATGTTCCAGTAATCCTTCGATCTCTGCAACATCTGGTTGTTGAAGACATAGTTGTAACGTCCGCCCACTATCCTTACGTCGCGGTAGGAGAAGGAAAGGTATGAGGTTGTGTCAATCATGGACTGGAACTCCGGGTCAACATAATGCAGCTTGACTACATTGAATGACAGTGGATTGATGTTAAATTTCGTGTATTTGTTCCCGCTCCATGAGTAACCAAGGGTTATATTGGCGACAGAACGGGCATAAACCGGCACTTTCTGGTAGTTGTAACCCGCCTGCAGTACTGTCCTGGGATCATGCTTCCTGATAAAGTTCTCCTTCGAAGGGTACAGCATGAGGAACTTCGGGATTCTGAGGTTGCCCTCGATGCCGTACTGCTGAATATTGGAGAACCCCGTGGTCCCTTCGGTCAGGGTTTCATATGCCCCCTTCAGTTTCATGCTGAAGAGTTCCGCGCCGCCGAGAAGGCTTTTGTTCTGGTAAATCAGGTTCAGGGCACCGCCTATATTGCCTCCCGAGTTCGTGCCTTCAAGCTCTACGGTGAACGACTGCCGGCTCATCGGGGTTAGTTGTATGATGCAATCGAGCATGCCCTCGTCCCTCCTCACGCCGGGTGTGCTCCCGGCGTCAACATATGACACATTGACGAGCCTGTGATTCTTGAGGTCAGCAAGGTGTGACTCCGTCTGTTCGGCGTTCGTCACGCTGAACAGCGATCCCGGATTTACATACAGCGCCTGTGTCAGCACCTCCGGCCTGACTGACAGCCTCCCCGGCGGCGCAACGAAATGGATCCCCCGGAAGAGGGTAGTATCATAGGTATCAGTGTATGCCTCTCCACCGGTCAGTGACAGTTTGGGATCAAAATCAGGATAGATATAAACATCCCTTATGCGGAACATCCTGTGGTTGTTGTATACCGTCTGGCCCTGACTGTTTATGCTTGCCCTGCGTGTTACAACATAGTAGACAATGACCTGCCGGCTCATAAGCGCACTGTCAATACGAAAGAAGATATTCTCAGTTGAGAATCCATAAAAACCTATGTCCCTGATGAAGCGTTCCAGTCTCTTCCGCTCACGCTGCAGAAGGTCCACATCATAGATCATCCCTCTCTCTACGGTGCAGTTCACCGTGTCTATCATCACGAGGGGAGAAAGCATGGTATCCTGGATGTCATAACGTATGTCAGCAATGGTGTAGGGTCTTCCCGGATTGATGTCGTATACCACCTTCGCCTCATCTTTATGGACCCCCACCGTGTCCTCAACCCTCGCATTGAAAAACCCCTTTGACCACAGGTAGCTTTGAATCTGACCGGCAGATCTTTCCGCTGCTGCAGGATCAAAGACCACCGGTTCCTCTCCTATCCTCCGAAGCCATCCGTGGGGCCACTTATCCTTCCCGATATCCGAAAGGTTATAGAGCCCGAGGTGAAACCTGGTGCCAAAGATCTTTTTGTTTGGCTGCTGCCTGACATATGGTCTTATCGTACTCTTGCTGACAGAAGGAGGAAGAGGAACGCTGCTCTCCTTCAGCACAAGCTCGTTTCTGCTAAGGAGCAGTTCACCCGAGGGAACGTACTTGGTGGGATTGCAGGAGGCCGCCGTGAAAATAATGATCACCAGGACAAATAGTTTGGGATCAGTAATTTTTATATTTGTTCTCTGATGGATCAACTTTCCGGTAAGAATGTGCAAGCAAATATACCATTATAAACTCTATTTTCAATTCCTCAGCCATGCATAAGATGATCAACCGGAACCAGGTAAAAATGATCCTCTCACTTCAGAAGAGAAAGGTCAGGGAGGAGCATTCACTTTTTGTCATCGAGGGCGATAAGCTTGTGCGTGAGTACATTCTGGCCGGAAACAGGGTTAAGCTTCTTGCCGGCAAGCCGGAATGGATCGACGGAGAGTCGGGCAGGGTAACGGAAGGCGCCGACGAGACTGTCACAGTAAGCTATGATGAGCTCAGGCGAATCAGTTCTCTCAGAACGCCTCACAATGTGCTGGCTGTCGCACCAATGCTTAAAAGCGAGTATTCTGACAACCTGCTTGCCGGGAGACTGACACCTGTCCTCGAGTATGTTCAGGACCCGGGCAACCTGGGTACCATCATTCGTATTGCCGCATGGTTCGGGATGGGTAACATCGTCTGTTCACCCGACTGTGTCGACTTTTACAACCCGAAGGTGATCCAGGCAACCATGGGTGCTTTCATGCATGTGACCGTTTGGTACAGGCCCCTGGATGCTTTCCTGGGGAAAGCTGTCAGTGACGGCATCCCGGTCTACGGGGCCACCATGGACGGCCGGTCAGTCTATGAGAGCGACCTCGGTAGTGAAGGGATTATTCTTTTCGGAAACGAATCGAGAGGCATCTCCGACGGGCTGCTGAGCTATGTTACCAGGCGGATCACCATCCCCGGCCCTGGGCATCCGCTGGCAGGCATCGAGTCACTGAATGTAAGCATGGCCGCCGCCATCATCTGCTCTGAGTTTGCCAGGCGAAAGCAGCCATAAAGCCGGCAGTCCTCAGTCTTCAGTCCTCAGTTAATAAGTGATTTACAACGACTGCCGACTGAAGACAATCCTTAATTCTTAACTCTTAATCCTTAATTCTTAATTCCGCCACCCTTCCGGCCACCAGCATTCCGTCTACTGCTGAGGAGACGATGCCACCGGTATAGCCGGAGCCTTCGCCAGAGGGGTATAATCCATTAATATTCAATGCGTTAAGATTCACCGGGTCACGGGTGATACGCACCGGTGATGAGGTACGCGACTCCACGGCTGCCACCAGCGCGTCGCCAGTCAGGTATCCCTTCATCTTCTTCCCGAAATCCCTGAACCCGTCACGCAGCCGTAAGGCTATCTCCGGTGGCAGCCACTCATGCAGCGGGGAAGCCGTCAGTCCGGGGAAGTATGACCCCTCCGGCAGCGACGCCGAGGCTCTCCCGTCAACAAAATCGGTCAATCTCTGGGCGGGGGCCCGTTGTGTCATGCCTCCCTCATTCCATGCCAACCGTTCAAGAAATTGCTGGTATTCAAGTCCGGCGAGCGGCCCGCTGCCATACCGCAGGGCGTCCTCCTCTACTATCTCAGTGACAATGCCGCTGTTCGCCCACCGTGAGTTGCGCCGCGACGGAGACATTCCGTTCACCACAACCTCACCCGGACTCGTTGCCGAGGGCACCATGAAGCCGCCCGGGCACATGCAGAATGAGTATACGCCGCGATCGCCGACCCGGGTCACCAGGCTGTAGGCAGCGGCAGGAAGATACTGCCCTCTCGCCTTTCCGTGATATTGTATTCGGTCAATCAGTTCCTGGGGGTGCTCAACCCTTACCCCCATGGCAAAAGGTTTGAATTCCAGCCTCGCTCCTTCGGCAAGCAGCATCCGGTATACATCCCTTGCCGAATGGCCTGTGGCAAGGATGAGATCATCAGCCCTGTAAGACTCATTTCCGTTTACCATCACCCCCCGGAAGGTGCCATTTTCAATTTTCATGCCCGTTATCCGCCTGCCAAACAGTACCTCTCCACCCGCTGAGATGATGGTTTCGCGAATCGCCTTTATCACTCCGGGAAGCCTGTCAGTGCCGAGGTGGGGGTGCGCTTCATACAGTATGGCCGGGTCAGCCCCGTGCAGCACAAGCAGTTCAAGTACCCGGCGGTTATCGCCCCTCTTTTTTGATCTTGTGTAGAGCTTGCCATCAGAGAAAGTACCGGCGCCGCCCTCCCCGAAACAGTAGTTTGAATCGGAATCGACTATATATTTTGTGCTTATGGCTGCCACATCACGCTTGCGCTCTTTCACCGCCCTGCCCCGCTCCAGAACAACGGGCTTCAAGCCCGCCTCAATCAGGCTCAGCGCGGCAAAGAGGCCTGCCGGACCGCTGCCGGCAACAAGCACCTCCCTGGCCCGCGTGACATCCCTGACTTTTAGCTGGGGTATCCCCTCCCCAGGCTCGTCGGTACCAGTCAGCTGAACGGTCAGGTTGATTTTGATCTCTGGCCTGCGCGCATCCACGGAGCGCCGGATAATGCGCATTATGAAATCATTCCGGCCTGTCTTCCTGGCAAGATAATGCCTGAGCGCATCCTCATCAAAGGCTGTCTGAGGTGGAAGCACCAGGTTCAGCTCCTCAGCCATCTCTATTCAAAATGGAAAGAGAGGACCCATACCTGCGATCTCATTGACTGTATTGAGCTGACATATTCCGGATAACGCTCATCAGGCTCATGCACCAGTACGTCACGCAGGCCGTTGGACATTTTTGCCTCAATGGTAAGCTTGAAATAGGGAAGGTAAAAGTCAATGCCGGCTCCGATCTCATAGTAGAAGTCGGCTCGCTTCAGCCTCATGTAAACATTCCTCGAGTCGTCATACTCCTTCTTGCCTGCAAGGTCATACCTGAAATTCATTCCGCCTATCAGATAAGGCCTGGAGTTGTTGAGCCTCATCCCCTTCGTTTTAATAAGAAGGGGGAACTCAAGGAATGATGATTCCAGGACCTGCGTCTCGCCCCAGGGAACCCCGTCCTGATAAAAATTTATGTTCCGCTGTCCGAATGAAACGCCCGGAAGGAACCTTATGTCGAGGTAGGTTGAGGGGCGGTAGTCGGTTACAATCTGTATGTTTAAGCCGGGCTTGAGCGATACTACTTCGGCAGTGAGGCCCGATTCACTGGCCATCTTAATATTGAAATCCATGGTGTTGGTGCCCATGCTGAAACCGAAATGCAGCAGCCTCTCGTCGTAATTCGAGTCATTTTTGGGTTTCGCTTTCTGGGCTGTCAGCACGACAGGTATTAAAAGAAAGAGAAATATGGCTGTCCTTTTATTCACTATTCCGAAGAGTCCTAAAGATTAAAACGAAATTAGCAGGGATTAATTGTGTCGCCGGGATTCATGGCCTGAAACCGTAGTAAATACTGGCTATACCCCCCGTAAGTCTTCTCTGTTTCACGTCCCTGAATCCCGCAGCGGTAAGCAGTTCGAGGAAACGCTCATTGTCGGGGAATGCCATCACCGAATCAGGCAGGTATGTATAAGCGCCGGGATCCCCTGACACTCTCCTCCCTATTCGCGGAAGCACTCGTCTGAAATAGAGTCCGTATATCTGTTTCAGAGGGAACCGTGACGGCCTCGAGAACTCAAGAACCATGATCATCCCTCCCGGTCTTACGACCCTGCACATCTCGCTGAGGCCGGTGAGGGTATCTTCAAAATTCCTCACTCCGAAGGCGCACATGGCCACGTCAAAAATCCCGTCGCCGAATTCTATGGCCTGGGAATCCCCCTTCAAAAGCACGATCTGCTCCCCGTGGCCCATCCTGGAGATCTTCCGCCGACCCACTTCAAGCATCTTTCCGCTGATGTCTATCCCCGTGATCTTGCGGGGTCCGAGCCTCAGGGCCTCAATGGCCAGGTCTCCCGTCCCTGTTGCCACATCAAGCATTGCCAGCGGCCTCATATGAAGACCGATGAGGTTGACTGCCCTCCGGCGCCAGCGCCTGTCGGTGCCGAGCGAGAGTATACGGTTGAGCCTGTCATAATGCCCCGATATTGAATCGAACATCGCCTCGACCTGTTCCCGGGGGGCTCCCTTTTGTTCATTCTTTTCAGGCATCATTTTGCAATTGCGGGGCAAAGATACCCTTAATAATGTTTAAATTTACGCCTCTGAAACAGATAACCCATGACAAAAACGGTACTGATCACAGGCGCAACCTCGGGCATAGGTGAAGCAACTGCAAGGAGATTCGCAGCAGCATCTCACCGGCTGATCATCACAGGAAGGAGACAGGAGAGGCTTGATGAACTCTCGGCGCAACTCGCAGCCGAATTCAGCGTGGAGGTCCTCTCTCTCTGTTTTGATGTCAGGTCAAAGAGTGAGGTCGACAGTCATCTCGGCACCCTGCCTGATGAATGGAAAACGATAGATATACTGGTCAACAACGCAGGGCTGGCGGCCGGACTCGGCCATATCGACACGGGTGACACTGATGACTGGGACCGTATGATCGACACCAACGTCAGGGGGTTACTCTATGTCACCCGTGCCGTTTCCCCGGGAATGGTGGAGAGGGGCTCCGGACTCATAATAAATATATCCTCGATAGCAGGCAAGGATGTCTATGAGAACGGTTCCGTCTACTGCGCAACAAAACATGCCGTCGACGCCCTCTCCAAAGCCATGCGCATTGACCTCCTGAAGCACGGCATCAAGGTTACCAACATTGCCCCCGGGATGGTAGAGACGGAGTTCTCGCTCGTCCGCTTCAGGGGTGACACCGGGAAGGCAGCTGCAGTCTATGCCGGCATTGAGCCTCTCAAAGGGGAAGACATTGCGGAAGCAATCTATTACTGTGCCAGCGTCGCGGACCATGTATGCATCAATGACCTTGTCATCACCCCGAAGGCACAGGCAAACGCACTTTACAGTCACAGAATAACCAGATAGCCATGAAAAGAAAACCATTTGCCACACTCCTGATCCCTGTCCTGCTGTTCATTGCCGCACAGGATCTTACCGGTATCAACATATCCGATACCCGGATGATGTCACAGCCGGCTGCCAGCTCATCGCATATCGCGTTCATCTATGCGGAAGACCTCTGGGTCATGAATACTGACGGCTCCGTCCCCAGGCGACTGACGGTGGATGAGGGCATAGAATCTGAACCCTGCTTCTCTCCTGACGGGAAACTGATTGCCTTCAGTGCCCAGTACGACGGCAATACTGACGTGTTCGTCGTTCCCGTTGAAGGGGGTCTGCCTGTTAGGCTGACGTGGCACCCCGACAGTGACATCGCCAGGGGCTTCACCCCTGATGGTACCCGCGTACTCTTCTCATCACAAAGATCTTCATTCACAACGCGTTATTCACAGCTTTTTACTGTAGACATCAGAGGTGGTTTTCCCGAAAAACTCGAGATACCCAACGCTTATGATGCGGCCTGGTCTCCTGACGGAAGCATGATGGCCTATAACCCGATAGCCCCCAGACACGGTCAGTGGAAGAACTACAGGGGTGGCACCGTGTCCACAATCTGGATCTACACCTTCGCAGACCGTTCCGTGGTTAAGGTACCTCAACCCCAGGGCGGATGCAATGACACCCACCCGATGTGGATCGGAGAGAGGATTTTCTTCCTCAGTGACAGGAACGGAGAGATCAACCTCTTTTCATATGCACGCGGCAACGGTGAGGTAACACAACTGACCCGTCATGACGATTTCCCTCTCCTGTATGCCTCAGCCGGCAGCGGCAAAATCATTTTCGAACAGGCAGGTTACCTGCATATCTTTGATACTGAAACAGCAACAGAAAAAAAGCTGACCATAGGCATCGCGGCTGACCTGCTGGAGCTGAGACCCCGTTATGTCAAAGGCATCAGCTATATACGCAGCGCTGACATCTCTCCCACCGGTTCGCGCGCAGTCTTTGGCTACAGGGGAGATATCATCACCCTCCCTGCAGAAAAGGGAGACGCGAGGAACATAACCCTGACGGCAGGAACACATGAAAAATACCCAGCCTGGTCTCCTGACGGAAAAACAATAGCTTACTTTTCCGATGCCACCGGGGAGTATACCCTTCATCTCAGATCCCAGGACGGGAAAGGGGAACCAAAGGTATTCACCCTTCCCGGAACAGGATTCTATGCCTATCCGGAATGGTCGCCCGACAGCAAAAAAATATGCTTTACTGACAACGGAAGAAACTTGTACGTCCTTGATATCCAGTCAGGGAGAATCAACAAAATAGATACTGACGCATTGTATTTTCCGGGTCCGTTCAGAGGCATGTTCGGCGACTGGTCGTCTGATTCCAGGTGGATCGCCTACACAAGGATGATGCCTACCTACTTCAAGGTTGTCTGGCTCTATTCCGTTGACCAGCAGAAATCATTCCAGGTAACTGACGGACTGAGCGATGCCTCAGAACCGGCCTTCGATCCCAACGGCGAATTCCTGTACTTCTTCGCCTCAACCGATGCAGGACCGGTAGTGAACTGGTTCGACCTGTCATCTGCGGATATGAGGAGTACCAACTCAATATACCTCGTTACCCTGAGAAAAGACATCATATCGCCCTTTGTCAAAGAGAGTGATGAAGAGAAGGGAACAGCGGAGAAGGATGAAGCGGAAAAAGCCGTCGCCGATGTCGCCGGCAAGACAGGAAAAAAGGATCCCGAAAAAGACTCCTGCACAGGAGGTAAAGGCCGAACAGCTGAAGATTGAAACTGAAGGTATCCAGGTCAGGATTGTAAGCGTTCCGGTACCCGCTGGCAATTACTCCGGCCTCGGGGTGGCAGCCACGGGTGAGATCCTCTATATCGTTAGGCCTCAGCAAGGACAGAGCTCCTCAACTCTGCGCAGATACACGGTCAAGGACAGGAAAGATGAGGAGGTCATGGAGCTTGACAACTACATCGTCTCCGCTGACAGGAAGAAAATGCTGTACAACAAGGGACAGGCCTTTGGAATCACTGCAGCCGGGAAGAAGCCGGAGCCCGGCAAAGGTATCCTCAATACTGCCTCCCTGACGGTGAAAATTGATCCTGCAGCCGAGTGGTCACAGATCTTCGATGAAGCATGGAGGATCAACCGCGACTACTTCTATGACCCCGGCATGCACGGTGCCGACTGGAACGCGATGAAGGAGAAGTATTCCGTATTCCTCCCTGACCTCGCATGCAGGAGCGACCTCAACAGGGTCATTCAGTGGATGTGCAGCGAGCTCTCAGTAGGCCATCACCGGGTTGGTGGCGGTGACAGGCTGAATACTCCCGCCAGGATCGGCGGTGGACTGCTCGGTGCTGATTTTTCTGTTAGAACAACAGGTACCGTCTGAAAAAAATCTACGGCGGACTGAACTGGAACCCCGATCTCAGATCGCCGCTGACAGAGCCCGGACTGAACGTAAAGGAGGGCGAGTATATCCTTGCTTTGGACGGAAGGGATCTGACATCCGACATAAACATTTACAGCTTCCTTGAAAATACTGATGGTAAAATCGTTGAAATTACCCTGGGCCCGAACCCCGGTTACGAAGGCTCAAGAGTTGTCAGGGTTGTCCCGGTGGGGAGTGAAAGCAGCCTCAGGAACCGCGACTGGGTGGAGAGGAACCTGCGGAAGGTGACTGAAGCCACCGATGGCAGGGTGGCTTATGTATATGTTCCCAACACATCCGGCCAGGGACATGAATACTTCAAAAGGTATTTCTTCCCTCAGGCAGACAGGCAGGCGATCATTATTGATGAACGCTTTAACGGGGGCGGGCTGATAGCCGATTATTACATTGATCTCCTGCAACGGCCGCTGCAGTCGTACTGGAACATGCGCCACGGGAGGGATCTCAAGACCCCCAGCGCCTCCATCCAGGGACCCAAGGTCATGATCATCGACGAGACAGCCGGGTCGGGAGGTGACATGCTCCCATGGATGTTCAGAAAATTCAAGGTAGGCACGCTCGTTGGGAAACGTACCTGGGGGGGCCTGGTGGGGACACTGGGCTTTCCCGAGCTGATGGACGGCGGCTCAGTGACAGCACCCAACCTGGCTATCTGGACCGAAGATGGATTCATAGTCGAGAATGTAGGTGTGGAGCCAGACATTGAGGTTGAACAATGGCCGGCCGATGTAATTGAAGGAAGGGATCCGCAGCTTGAGAAAGCCATTGAGGTGGCGCTCAGGGAGCTTGAAAAAAACCCGCCTGCTGAGCCGGTGCGTCCGCCATATCCTGTGAGAGTAAGGAAATAAACAGAGGCAGTAGGCAGTAGAGGAATTTCCGATTTCAGATTTTCGATTGTCGATTTAATCCAAATCCTTAATCGCAAATAGCACATCGCAAATCGCAAATCGCAAATCCTTCAGACTTTACGGACTTTCGAATTTATAACTTTATGGACAATTTGACTTCACTGACTTTCGACTAACGCCACAGAAATGTACGATCATAATTACCTTTTAGAATTCACCACTGACATTTTCATGCGCATAGGATGCAGCCGTGAAGATGCCGGTGCCGTAGCCGCAGTGCTGATAGCAGCCGAGCTGCGCGGTCACTCATCGCACGGCATGATAAGGATCAAGGAGTATTATGAACTGTGGAAGAGCGGGCGCATAAATGTCACTCCTGAGGTGAAGGTGGTTCACCAGACCCCTTCTACCGCCGTGATCGACGGTGACAGGTGCTTCGGAATGATTGCGGGTGTGAGGTCGATGAAGCTGGCCATTGAGAAGGCTGCTGCCACCGGCACTGGGTGGGTGGCAGCACGTAACTCAAACCACTTCGGGATTGCCGGGTACTATGCCATGATGGCACTGGAACATGACATGACAGGCATATGCGTCACCAATGCCAATCCCCTTGTGGTGCCTACCTGGTCTGTGAGTCGTTACCTGGGCACCAATCCTCTTGCCGTGGCGGTGCCGGCTCTGCACGAGCCTCCCTTTGTTGCTGATTTCGCCACCACCCCCATAGCAAGGGGCAAGCTGGCCGTGTCGGAGAAGAAGGGTGAGAAGGTGCCGCTGGGGTTTGTTCAGGATGCCGAGGGCAATCCATCCGATGATCCTGGCATTCTCCGTCAGGGAGGCGGGATGCTCACGCTGGGAGGAGACCGCCTTCACGGGAGCCATAAGGGTTACTGCATGGCGGCTGTCATTGACATCTTCAGCTCGGTATTCAGCGGTGCCAATTTCGGTCCCTTTGTGCCGCCCAGCGTGGCCTACCTGCCTGTACCTGAGAACCAGGTGGGCGAAGGAACAGGTCATTTCTTCGGCGCCATGCGTATCGACGCATTCAGGCCTGCAGATGAGTTCAAAGCCTCTATGGATGAATGGATCAGGACTTTCCGCAAAGCAAAACCAATAAAAGGTGAGACGAGAGTGTTGATTCCGGGTGATCCCGAACGGGAGGCGGAGCAACAGAACAGAGAGTCAGGAATCAATCTGGTTCCTGCAGTGGTTGATGACCTCCGCATCATCGCCGCCGGGCTGGGGGTTGAATTCCAGGAACCTAAGTGAAGTCCTCAGTCTTCAGTCCTCAGTCTTCAGTCTTCAGTCCTCAGTCTTCAGTTAATCAGCTATTTAATAACTGCTGACTGCCGACTGCTGACTGGTTGTGACTGCCGACTGGTTTTGACTGCCTATTGCCTACTCCCTAATCCCTGACAGGAACCCCTGCCTGCGGATGACCTCAAGGTATTTTGCTGAGAAGAACTCGTTGTCTGCCTTCTTGTAACGCACATCGGTGAAGACCTGCGCGAGGGTCTGTTTGTTGTTTTCAGCAATGAACTGCAGCGAATCGGCACGGGCCTCCTTCGTCTTGTAAAGATCATCTATCAGTTCCGGAGTAAAATCATGGTATCTCTCCTGGTGCACAACAGCCTCCAGGGGCAGCCTGTCTGGCTGTTCGGGCACTTCTGCAGGCCAGCCCATGGTTACGGTGGTTACCGGCACCACCCCGGCCGGCAGCTCCAATATCTCGATGAGCCGGTCAGCATTGTAGGTTGCCGTGCCGAGGTAACAAATACCCAGTCCCTCCTCCTCAGCGGCATTGCACACGGTCTGCGCGACGAGCAACGCATCCGTGGCAGCAGTCATGAATGACAGGAAGTTGTCATAGCCAGGCTCGGCTTCACGCTGCCTGCACCAGAGATTGAACCTGTTGAAATCAGCACAGAAAGTCAGCACCACCGGCGCCTCCGTCACCATCGGCTGATTGAAATGAGCCGGTGCCATCCGCATCTTCATATCCTGGTCACGCGTCACTATAATACTGTATACCTGCATGTTACCCGTAGTGGAAGCACGCGTGCCCGCTGTCAGTATCCGTTCAAGCAGTGCGCTCTCTATCGCCTTCTCTTCGTACTTTCTGACGGTCCTCCTGGTAAAATATGTGCTGTTCATTCCTTTTGCTGTTAATCCGCAGCAAAATAATTAAATAACGTTAAAAAATCCTCTGACAAACTTCCTTATCTTACCTTAGCATTACCAAAAAAAATCCTAAACACACCTGTATGAAAAAAATTCTAACACTAGTGATTGTAATTATTCTGGCCGGTTCTTTCAGCCTGACAGCGCAAAAGAAGGAGACCAAAAAGGAGGAAAAGGGCTCTGCGAGCCAGATCAAGCCTTCCGTCTCACCTTCACTCTTCACCGGAATTACCTTCAGGTCAGTCGGACCGGCCTGGGCTTCGGGCCGCATTGCCGACCTGGCTGCAAATCCGTCAGACCATTCGGAGATATATGCTGCAATTGCATCCGGCAACATTTGGAAAAGCGAGAACAACGGAACAACATGGAAGCCGGTCTTTGACAAATACGGGGCTTACGCCATTGGTTGCATTGTGATTGATCCCAATAACAATCATGTCGTCTGGGCCGGAACGGGTGAAAACAACCACCAGCGAGCTCTCGGATGGGGTGATGGCGTCTATCGTTCAGACGATGCCGGCGCCAGCTGGAAAAACATGGGACTGAAGGAATCGCGGCAGATTGGCGGCATTGCCATCGATCCGCGCAACAGCGACGTTGTATATGTGGCTGCCGAGGGATCAGCATGGGGACCCGGCGGAGAGAGGGGTTTATATAAAACCATTAACGGCGGCAAGTCGTGGGAAAAGATCCTGAATATCAGCGATAACACCGGCATAAACAATGTGGTGCTTGATCCACGGAATCCTGACGTCATATACGCCACCAGCGAGCAGCGGCGCAGGCATGTGGGACTTAAGATAAGCGGTGGCCCGGAATCGGCAGTATACAAATCCACCAACGGAGGCATTTCATTTGACAAGATCATGAAAGGCCTCCCCTCAGGAGACATAGGCGGTATGGGAATTGCAATATCACCGGTGAACCCTGACGTACTCTACATCATCGTTGAGGCGCAGGGCGAATCAGGCGGGTTCTACAGGACTGTCAACAGGGGTGCTTCGTGGGAGAGGATGAACTCTTATCATGCCAGCGGCCAGTATTACAACAAGCTTATCTGTGACCCAAAGGATGCCGACCGGGTTTTCAGCCTTGACACCTACACCCAGGTCACCACTGACGGCGGCAAGACCTGGTCAAGGGTCAGCAACGAGGGTCGTCATGTGGATGACCATGCGATGTGGATCGATCCGGATAACACAAAACACTTCTATATCGGTGGTGACGGCGGTATCTATGAGACATGGGACAACGGCGAAAACTTCATCTTCAAATCGAACCTGCCCGTAACCCAGTTCTACAGGGTAGCTGTAGATAACTCGTCTCCGTTCTATTATATATACGGTGGAACCCAGGACAACAACTCCATGGGAGGTCCGTCAGCCAGCACCAGCAACGGGGTGACCAATGACGACTGGTTTGTGACACAGGGAGGCGACGGTTTCTGGGTGGCGATTGACCCGACAGACCCGAATATCGTTTACACCGAATCACAGTATGGGAATGCATCGCGCTGGGACCGCAAAAGCGGACAGAGCGTCAGCATCAAACCATACCCCGGTGAGGGCGAACTGACCTTCCGCTGGAACTGGGATACCCCCATACTCATCAGCCCGCACAACAACAAGCGGATCTACATTGCCGCCAACTTCCTCTTCCGCAGCGAAGACCAGGGCAGCAACTGGAATAAGATCTCTCCTGACCTTAGCAGAAACGAGGACAGGGACAACTTCAAGGTGATGGACAAGTACTGGCCGGTGGAGGCCGTTGCAAAGAACAAGTCAACGTCGCTCTGGGGAACAATAATATCGCTGACCGAATCAAAGGTTCAGAAAGATCTTCTTTACACCGGCAGCGATGACGGCATGATATCGGTATCGGAAGACGGCGGCGGCAACTGGAGAATGATCAAGACATTCCCTGGTGTGCCTGAATACACATACGTGAGTGACATCGCGGCCGACAAATTCAACGCGGATATTGTCTACGCCACATTCAACAACCATAAACGTGACGACTTCAAGCCTTACGTTCTGAAGAGCACCGACAAGGGGAAGAGCTGGGCCTCCATAAGTGCCAATCTTCCTGTAAACGGCCCGGTGCACACGATTGAGCAGGATCATATCAATCCAAACCTGTTGTTCCTCGGTACGGAATTCAGCTTCTTCGTCTCGTTTGACGGAGGCGCCAGCTGGACAGAGTTCAACAAGGGATTGCCAACGATAGCCGTGCGTGACATTGCTGTTCAGGAGCGTGAGAATGACCTCGTAATAGCTACTTTCGGAAGGGGCTTCTATGTGATCGACGATTACACTCCCCTGCGCAATTATACAAAGGAGATAATAGGCAAGCCCGGATACATATTCCCGGTCAGGGAAGCAAAGATGTTTGTCCAGAACAGTGAGTTTGACAACCAGGGATCGATGTATTTCGTATCTGACAATCCTCCTTATGGGGCAACGATAACCTACTACGTCGACACTGTTCCGAAAACAGATCAAGATTTAAGGAAGGAAAAGGATAAGAAGCTCTTTGAGAAGGGTGAGTTCATACCGCAGCCAACTGCAAAAGAACTGAGTCTTGAAGAGAGGGAGATCAAACCCTATCTCATCTTCACCATCACCGATGAAGAGGGGAGCGTCATACGCAAGCTGTACAAGTCCGCATCAAAGGGCGTTGGCCGGATAACCTGGAACTTCACCCATGCAGGTTATCAGCCTGTCAGGGCAGCAGAGAAGTTCAATCCTGTCCCCGAAAGCGGCGGACGCAGCAGGTGGGGTGGCGGAGGCATCTCAGTCATGCCTGGCAAATACTTCGTCTCAATGGCCCTCTATGCCAAGGGAGAGGTGCAGGAGCTTGCCGGTCCCGAACCGTTTATCTGCAAGCCTCTTGACATTGTGACGATGCCTGTCACCGATGCAGATGCCAGAGAGAAATGGATAAAGGAGATGACAGCCTTAGCGAAGACTGCTTACAGTGCGATAGCTTATGCGGCAGAGCTTGAGGGCAAAGTAAACACGATCATGCAGACGATACATCAGACAAACGAGGCACCTGCATCGCTGATGCAGGAGGCCGCCGCGCTGAGTGATGAGATGAACGAGATAACCTATCTCATCAGGGGCATCTCGGTAGGTGCCAGCACAGAAGAGACACCTCCGTCACCGGTGTCCTTGTCTGCAAGGCTTTCGGCGATGTCAAGGTCACTCTACGGCAACTCCGGGGATATCTCGGGAATAGCCGGCCAGCAGTTCCGGATTCTTAAGAAGGAGTTTCCCGTGTTGCTCGAGAGGATACAGAAGGCAGGTGCGGCAGTTGATGCACTTAACGGCAAGCTTGATGAGATAAAGGCTCCGTGGACCTCAGGCAGGGTCCCGAAACTGTAACGGCATCCGCCCATAATGAAAAAAACCGGTTCTGTTCCCAGGGCCGGTTTTTTTTGAGTCATTAAGTCGAAAGTCTGTAAAGTCTGAAGGATTTGTGATTTGCGATGTGCGATTTGCGATTTGCGAATGAGGATTTTGATTAAATCGACAATCGCACATCTGAAATCGAAAATTCCTCTATTGTCTATTGCCTGCTGCCTGAAAGGACTGCCGGCTGAGGACTGTGGACTGCCGGCTGCTAGAAGCGTTTTGTATAGCCGTGGCAGTACGGCTCTTTCCCGTTCCTGAAATAGTAATCCTGGTGGTACTCTTCGGCCTGATAGAACTCTGAGGCCTTAGTCACCTGGGTTGCCACCTTCATTCCCTTGGCCTTCAGCATCCCCAGCAGTTTCTCCGCCACCTTTTTCTGCTCACTGTTCTTGTAAAAGATCTCCGAGCGGTACTGATCTCCTATGTCAGGGCCCTGTCGGCCGACCTGGGTGGGATCATGTATTTCGAGGAAGAGCTTCAGCAGCTTCTCGTAGGTGTTCTTCTGCAGGTCATAGGTGACCTTGACTGTTTCAGCGTGTCCGGTATTTCCTGCGGACACCTCCCTGTAAGAGGGATTTTTAACTTGGCCCCCGCTGTAGCCAGATACCACCGCCACCACTCCAGGTTCTTTCTGAAGGAAGTATTCAACGCCCCAGAAGCAACCGCCGGCGAACAGAGCTGTGCCATAATTTCCTGCCGGAAGAACCGCAGGTACAAAATCAAGTGACACGGAGTTGACGCAATGCCTCGTGTTCTTTGGAGTAAATCGCTCACCTGTGAATACGTGCCCCAGGTGACCATCACATGATGCACATACAATCTCAGTTCGCATACCGTCAGCATCTTTTATACGCTTGACGGCGCCCACGATCTCTTCGTCAAAACTGGGCCACCCGCAGGAGGCATCAAACTTGGCATCAGAGTGATAAAGCGCATTGCCACACTGTTTGCAGAGATAAGTCCCTTTGCCGTTGAATTTTTCATAAATACCCGTAAACGGATATTCCGTTGACTTGCTGATGATTATTTTTGATTCGGCAGCAGTCAGATCATTATATGCAGGCCGCTCCTGCGGTGTCATTTCCTTTTCCATTGAAAGCAAAGCTATCATTAAGAATATTATGTTATAAAATCGGGATTTCATTGTTCCTCATTTTCTCAAATAACAATTCAATAAGGTTAAGGTTTAAAAAAAAGCTGAGTATCAAAATAATAATGTGGCACAAATCTTGTTTTAAAAATAAAGTTATTTTTGTCACAGACTTAAAGGCAGGTAATATGAAAAGAGTTAGTCTTATAGTTGTTCTCGCTTTTATTGCTGCGCTTGCGCTCAGTTCATGCAACCGTGAAGCATGCCCGGCATACAGCAGCAACGATACGGAAACGACGGAACAGGCAGGCTGAACATCGCTTTCCCCATACTGCCAGTCTTGAAATCTGCGGAATTATGATTATGAGATTGTGGCACGTTATATTATTTCTTATTGTCTGCGGACCGCTCGCGGCGCAGGGAGATGTTGATCCGCAGGACCGCATGTTCTGGCGCAATGAGCGGTCGGTTGGCGCTGCCCTTAATTCCGACGGATGGTCGGTCATCTATCGTGAACTCCGCCAGATAAAACCATCACACAGGTACTTTCTTGAAGGAAGCGTTGAAGGGTTCAAGCACCCCAAGGAGATAAAGCTCTCGAACTACTATTTCCAGAGCCCTGGTACTTTTGTCTTCGGCAAGCTCAACTCGACATGGACCATCGGGGCGGGGGCGGGATATCAGAGAGAGATCTTTGAGAAGCGTGATCTCGGTGGCGTTTCAGTAAGCTGGTTCGGAGGCGGCGGGGCAACCCTGCTGTTTGCAAAGCCCATTTACTACAAGATTATTGTTCTTGTTGGTGATGACTATTACACCATCGAGGAACAGAAGTTTGACATGACAATCCATCAGCCGCTTGATATAATGAGCAAGGCATCGTTCTTCAAGGGGTTCGACGAGATCAAGCTCTACCCGGGCCTCTATGCCCGCGGAGGGTTCAGCTTTGAGTACAGCAAGAACGACAGGCTGACACACACCATTGAGGTGGGAGCCTCCCTGCATGCATTTGCAAAGACAATACCCATAATGGCCTCAGAGGACAACAAACAGTTCTTCCCTTCCATATTCGTAAGCTACCGCATCGGAATGGTACTTGACCCTCTCGATCCCGGTGGCCTGCTCAGGTTATTGCGCCGGCAACCGCGAGAATAATTTTCACCCGCCTTTGACCTCTCCTTTTTATTTTTTACCTTTGTCGTTCATTTTAAGAACCACATTAACTTATTAACAATGGCAAAGATTAAAGTAGCAATCAACGGTTTCGGAAGGATAGGCCGCAATGTATTCAAACTGGCATTTGAAAGGCCCGATATTGAGATCATTGGCATCAATGACCTTACGGACACAAAAACACTGGCTCATCTTCTGAAATATGACTCCACCCAGGGTCAGTTTCCGGGAGTCACCTATGATGAGCAGAACATCATCGTAAGAGGTGACAAGATAAGAGTACATTCAGAAAAGAACCCTGCTGCAATACCATGGGAGAGCAAGCCGGATATCGTCATAGAGTCGACCGGCATCTTTACATCCAAAGAGAGCCCCAAGGGCGGATATGGTGATCACCTGAAGAACGGCGCAAAGAAGGTTATCCTTACTGTTCCCGCAAAAGACGCCATTGATGCAATGATAGTGGTGGGTGTCAACGATGACATGCTCAAGCCTGAGCATACCTGCGTTTCAAATGCATCATGCACCACCAACTGCCTTGCTCCCATTGCGAAGATCCTCAATGACAACTTCGGGATCGAGATCGGGTACATGACAACGATTCACTCTTATACCAATGACCAGCGCATTCTGGACCTGCCACACAAGGACCTGCGCAGGGCCAGGTCAGCAGCACTGTCACAGATACCCACTACCACCGGAGCCGCCAAGTCGGTAGGGAAAGTCATTCCCGAACTGAAGGGCAAGCTCGATGGTATTTCAGTAAGGGTGCCGACACCGACCGGTTCGCTGGTTGACCTCGTGGTGGTGCTGAAGAAGGCCGCAACGAAGGAGGAGATCAACGCTGCCGTCAGGAAGGCAGCCGAAGGTCCCATGAAGGGTATTCTCGAATATACTGAAGACGAGATTGTTTCGGTTGACGTGATCCATAACCCTGCTTCATCAATATTTGATGCGCAGAGCACAATGGTCAACGGCACCATGATCAAGGTACTTGCATGGTACGACAATGAATGGGGTTATTCAGCCAGGTGCGTTGACCTCATTCTGATGATGGCCAAGACGCTGTAATCTGAACCTAGCGTTTTATCTGTACGGAGAGAGGCTGCCCCTTCTGAGACAGCCTCTTTTCCTTTATGAGACCTCACTCTCTATGTTTCAGGGGCGATCACAGGACCATCTGCACGTCCATGCTGACACCTGCGGCATCACGGTAGTGTTCGCCCAGCTCATGCATTGACTCATCATCCTCCTCGTATAGCCAGGTGATCCTGATCCTGTACTGCGGAGCCCGGTAACCGCTTATCATTCTCAGCACATCACGGAGGGCCTTCGAGGATCCGCTGTTAATGTATTCCAGGAATATAACCACCCTCAGCTGGTTGAACCTGCTCAGGTGCAACCTGATCCATTCCCCGAGCGGATCGTATATTGACTCCGGCCTCTCTGCAATGGAGCGGCCTGTGATGCTCAGCACATCCTCATCCGGATCGTAGGTGATCCGCGGTATGTTATTTGATCCTGCCTGAATTATCTCCATTTTCCTGACAATATATCCCTTTTCAGCTCGGTCTCAGAACGGTAAACCGCTTAATCATTCATAGCGCAGCGCTTCTATCGGATCTACTGATGAAGCCTTGACGGCAGGGAAATAACCTGATGCCATTCCTACAATGAAGCATGCAAGAACACCTCCTATCACCCATACCCAGGGTATTGTGAAGCTTGATCCCATGCCCAGCGATACCAGGTTGCCTATGAGTATGCCGGCCAGTATACCCATCAGCCCCCCCATCTGGCCAATGATCACAAATTCATAGAGGAACTGCTGCCTGATGACTGATTTCCTCGCTCCCAGAGCCTTGCGTACGCCAATCTCCCTTGTGCGCTCGGTCACGGAGACAAGCATAATGTTCATCAGACCCACTGCAGCACCAAACAGTGTGATGAGCCCGATAATGGTGGCTGCGAGAGTGACATACTTGATGTTCTCCAAAAGTATCTCGATGATGGAGTCGCTCATCTGTACATTGAAATCGGACTCATCGCGCGGGTCAAGGTTGCGGACGATGCGGAATATTCCCTCTGCTTCACTCGTCATCATTTCAAGGCTGATCGCCTTATATGGCATCACTCCTATATTGTATGTGATGTTGGGCCGGCTGAAATACTGTCTGGCAGTGGTGATGGGTATAATGGTGTTTCGGTCGCTGCCCATCATGCTGCTGCCCTTGCTTTTCATGACCCCTATGACAGTCAGCTTCAGGCCGGGCAGACTAATCTCCTTCCCCAGCGGATCGACCCCGGGAAAGAGGAACCGCACAAGCTCCTGCCCGATGATGACAACGTGCCTGCTGCCCAGAAGATCCTCCTGCGAGAAGTTACGTCCTGATTCAATCTCCTCCCCCGAAATGGTAAGGAAGTTCTCATCTGAGCCTATAACTGAAATATTGGGATTGGTCTTGTTGTTCCTGAACCTGTATTCAGCCAGTCCTGAGGCATTGAATGACACCGACACCCAGGCAGGCTCATTGAAAATCTTCTTGAACTCCATTGCCTCACGGTAGGTGATGTGGGAATGATTCTTCGTCCGGTAATGCTTGTCGCCCACCGTGACCCGCATCGACCGGGAGGTAATGGAGAAAGTGTTTGCCCCCATCATGGTGAACTGGGTAGTGAGAGTGCTTTTCAGCCCGTCAATGGCTGTCAGTATGCCAACCAGCGCCATGATCCCGAATGCAATGATGGCCATGGTCAGCGCAGCCCTCACCCTGTTCGATTTAATGGCTTGGAACGCAACCCTTATGTTTTCGTAAAATAATGTAAACTTGCTCACACTCTTCCTCCGGCATGTAATAAGGAACTAAGATACATCTTTTCTTCATTTGTGGTTACGGCACCGTCAAAATGATATCCCTGACAATAATATTTAAGTTTTTAGTTGTATATTTAATTTATTAGTTATAGATTTGTGCTTATTAAAAGTAACCGTACATGAAGATAAAGGAACTGACACGGGCAGAGGAGGAGGTAATGCAGATACTCTGGAGGCTTAAAAAGGGTTTTATAAAGGAGATCCTTGAAAAGTTCGGTGAACCCAGGCCTGCTTATTCAACCGTCAGCACCATAATAAGAATACTCCAGGAAAAGGGATTTGTAAATTACAGGGTTTACGGGAGGACATACCAGTACTTTCCGGTCATATCAAAGGACGATTACCGCAAATCGCAGATGAGCAACTTTGTGAGGAACTATTTCTCAAACTCGTACCAGAAGATGGTTAGTTTCTTTGCCCGTGAAGATTCCATCACCGTAAATGAGATGGAGGAGATCATGGAGATGATGAAGAAGGAGGAAAAGGATAAAAAGAGAAAGTGATGAACGGCATGCTTGGATATGCTCTTGAGAGCAGTATCTGCCTTGCGCTTCTGTGGCTCTTTCATGAGATCGCCCTGAAGCGTGACACCCGCCACAGCAGGAACAGGTACTACCTCCTGGGGTCGATGTTGTTTTCCGCGGTCGTACCCCTGCTGAACATAAGGATTGGCTCACCCGGAACCATTTTGCCACCGGGCGGACTTGTCTCCCTGCTGTTACCTGAAACGGTTATCACTCCTGACGGACTCCCGGGAAGCGCAGTTCTTCTTCCTGAATTGTTGCCATGGCTTTATCCGGCAGGTGTTCTCATATCGGCAGCATTAATGATCACTGGTTCTGTGAGCCTTGTTAAGCTGATTATATCAGGCAGAAGCGAGGGGAAGGTTATCGTTATTGAGTCTTTCAATCCCATCTGCTTTTCAGCCTTCGGCTATATTTTCATCAGCAGCTCAGTTGCAGATGCCGATGCGGAGCGTATGATCAACCATGAGATGAAGCACATCCGGCTGGGCCATCAATCAGATCTCCTGGTCACCGCGATAATCACCTCCCTTCAATGGTTTAATCCTGCGGCATGGCTCATGCGCAGGTCACTTCAGGCTGTTCATGAGTATGAGGCTGACAGCGAATGTATTACAGGCGGCGAGGATCCCCGCTCATACCAGGAGCTGCTGCTTTCAGCAGTCTTCAGATGTCCCGTCCCGGTTATGTCAACCACTTTTTCAAAGAGATCACTCCTTAAAAACCGTATAATTATGATGACAAAAAAAAGAACAGGAAGCAGCGCTTCCCTCAAGATGATACTGGCAGTTCCTCTTGCTGTTGCACTCATCTTCATGTTTTCCTGCAAAGATCGCAGTGAAGTCCGGAAAGAGGCCACCCCGGCAGAAAAGTCAGCTCCTGCCGCCGCGGAGGCTGAGGCGCCTGAAGAGGTATTTATGGTGGTCGAGCAGATGCCTGTATTCCTTAATGACACAACATACAAGGAATTGACGAAGTGGCTGATGCAGAACGTGAAGTATCCCGCAGAAGCTGCATCCAAAGGGATACAGGGGAGGGTCTTTGTACAATTCGTTGTTGACGAGCAGGGAATTGTGAAAGACCCCAAAGTCATCAGGGAAGTCGATCCGCTCCTTGACAATGCAGCCCTTGAAGTAGTCTCCGCCATGCCGCAATGGAGCCCCGGCAAACAGAGAGGCAAACCCGTAAAGGTATCTATGACAGTGCCAATATCCTTTGCGCTCAATTGATCTTAGAATCTCATTCTCATTTTTATAACTTTGCCCGGATGAAACCGGGCTTTTTTTTTATTGACCAGAGGATCCGGGCCTTCGCGGCCCTGGGGGAGGTCATGCGCGACGGAGCTGCAGGAGTGACTGCCGGACATGCCGGGAGGTTTGCGGGGCTCATTGAGATCGTGCACCATACTAATCCCTGGTTTACCCCTGACAATGTAAGGCTCGCCCTGTCATCCATCGGGAACACCCTCACTGAACCAAACCTTCACCACTGGCTTTCGGCCTATCCTGAACTGCGGGAGGAGCGGCAACCCGTCACCGTGGGAGTGGTGATGGCCGGCAACATACCGCTTGTCGGGTTCCATGACCTGCTCAGCGTACTGATCACCGGCAACAGGCTGCAGGCAAAGCTTAGCACAAAGGATGAACTGCTGATAAAGGCCGTTACTGATACTCTGACATCCATTGAGCCATCATTCAGGCCCTTCATCGAGCTTACTTCAGACAGGCTGAAGGGCTTTGACATGGTCATCGCCACCGGCAGCAACAACACATCAAGGTACTTTGAATACTATTTCAGAAAAATCCCATCCATCATTCGCCGTAACCGGAACAGCATTGCGATACTTGACGGTACCGAAACCACCGGTGAGCTGGAGCTTCTCGGAGACGATATCTTCTCCTACTTCGGCCTGGGTTGCCGCAATGTTTCAAAACTATATCTGCCTCATGGTTACAACGTCTCAGGCCTGCTTCAATACTGGACCAGGTACGAGTCTCTTCGTTCACACTATAAATATTCCGTAAATTATGATCATAATAAGGCAGTCATGATGGTCAACAGGGAGTCCTTCACTGACGGAGGATTTGTCATTCTGAAGGAATCATCTTCCCTTACGCCGCCTATGGCTGTGCTCCATTACAGTTTTTATGATGACGATGAAGCTCCGGAACAGGGCCCTGATATGTCCGAAATGATGCTTCAGTGCGTGACAGGACACGGCCGGCTTCCCTTTGGCAAATCGCAACAGCCCGAATTATGGGACTATGCAGATAATATTGATACCGTTTTGTTCGTTCTAAAAAAAAGTAGTGTACGGTGAACGTATATTAAAAAATATTAAATTGCACAGGTTGAAAAAGTGAGTCGTATGGTTTACAGGTTTGTGGTGTTAACAGATGAAGATGAAGCGTTTATCAGGGAGTTCGAGTTCCTCGACAGCCAGACTCTGCTTGATTTTCATAATGCCCTGCAGGAAGAGCTGGAGTTCGACAGGTCGCAGATAGCTTCATTTTATCTGGCAACAGAGAGCTGGGAAAAGGAGGAGGAGTTCACGCTGTTTGACATGGGCGCCGGTTCATCAACAATGGAGAATGCCGTCCTGGAGGAGGTCATCTACCGCAAGAACCAGAAACTCCTGTATGTGTTCGACTTCTTCAATGACAGGGCTCTCTTTATAGAATATGTGGGCGAGGTAAAGGAAGAGGAGGACAGGGAATACCCTGTATGCACCAACTCAAAGGGATTGCCCCCGAAACAGGTCACCTTCGGCGGTGTCGCCCGCAAGAAATACAACAACCTGGTTGTCACGGATGACGACGATGACGATGTGGACGAGGATGTTGTTGA
This sequence comes from uncultured Rikenellaceae bacterium, assembly GCA_963696805.1. Classification (GTDB taxonomy): domain Bacteria; phylum Bacteroidota; class Bacteroidia; order Bacteroidales; family VadinHA17; genus SR-FBR-E99. The sequence goes on along the minus strand of CAVOLF010000002.1, from coordinate 30,216 downwards.
TGACGAGATCTTCTTTGAAGGGGACGATGAGGAAGGTCTCTCGGAGTTCGACAACATCGAAAACATAGAAGAGGAGGAGGATTAACCTCTTCCCTCCCACTGATCACATGAAAAATACACTTATCGTTCTCCCTGGCCCTACCGGTGTCGGGAAGACGGAGTTTGCCACGGACCTGGCCGGAGGGCTGGGTTGCAGCATCATCTCATGTGACTCGAGACAGTTCTACCGTGAGATGAAGATCGGCACCGCGGTGCCCGATGATGAACAGCTTGCCAGGGTAAAACACCATTTCATCGGATTCCTCTCTGTCACCGACTATTACAGCATCAGTCTCTTCGAGCGTGACGTGCTGGCGCTCCTCCCCTCACTTTTCGCTGAAAACCCGGTTGCGGTGATGACTGGCGGCTCCATGCTCTATATGGACGCCGTTTGCCGGGGGATGGACGATATCCCCGATACTGACCCGGCAGTCAGGCAGAAATACCTGGAGATGTACCATACCGAAGGCATCGCAGGGCTGCGTATGGCCCTGAAAATGATTGATCCTGAACATTATGCCAGGGTCGACCTGCACAATCCGCGAAGGATCATGCGTGCCCTCGAGATAACTGAAAGCACGGGAAGACCCTACTCCTCTTTTCTCACCGCGCCAACAAGAGAACGGGAATTCAGGATAATAAAGGCAGGACTGACGCGTGAGCGTGACGAGCTTTACAGGAGGATAGACAACCGGGTGGATGTCATGCTCGAAAAGGGGCTTGAGGCAGAGGCAGCGTCACTCACCCGTTACAGGGGTCTTAACGCTCTGAACACAGTCGGGTACAGGGAGATGTTCAGCTGGTTCGACAGGCTCATCACGCGTGAGCAGGCTGTCAGCCTTATTAAAAGGAATACCAGGCGTTACGCCCGGAAACAACTCACCTGGTGGAGGAGGGACAGTGAGATCACCTGGTTTGATGCCTCTGAGGGAGGAAAGATCAGGTCTTGGATTGAGACCCGGCTGGATGAGAGCTAAGCGCGGCTGGATGAGAACTAAGAACGGCTGGATGAGAACCAGCCCGGCACTAAACAGGCTCCCTGAGCCTGCGTATCACCTCGGCAGGGTCAGATGACGAGAAGACCGTGCTTCCGGCGACCAGCACATCGACACCGGCATGAACCAGCACGGGAGCGTTCTGCAGGTCTATGCCACCGTCAACCTCTATCAGCACTTCATAACCGCCTTCATCGATCATGCTCCTGAGCTCACCGATCTTGTTTATGCTTCCGGGGATGAAGGTCTGTCCTCCATAGCCCGGGTTAACCGTCATCAGGAGAACCATGTCGATATAAGGGAGAATATCTTTCAGGAGCATGACGGGCGAGTGCGGGTTGAGAGTCACGCCGGCCATCATTCCGAGCCGGCGTATTTCCGTCACCGTGCGGTGAAGGTTTTGGCAGGTCTCGTAATGGACAGTCAGGTTTGATGCCCCGGCGTCCCTGAACCGCTCAAGATACCTGTCAGGGTCAACTATCATCAGGTGCACGTCAAGCGGTTTGGCGGAGAGATCACGTACTGCCTCTATTACGGGGAATCCGAACGAGATGTTCGGCACGAAAACACCATCCATTATGTCAAGATGCAGCCAGTCGGCCACGCTCTCATTGATCATCTCAACTTCGGATGCAAGGTTTGCAAAATCAGCGGCAAGAAGCGACGGGGCAACCATGTGGCTCATGACAGAAATATCTTAAATTGAACTATCACCCCAAATAAGACTTGAGTATGCGGCAGCGCGTGGTGAACTGAATACGTTTTATGGCCTTCTCCTTTATCTGTCTTACCCGTTCACGAGTGAGTTTCAGCTCCTCTCCTATCTCTTCCAGGGTGAACGGATGCTTCATCCCGATGCCGAAGTATAGCTTCAGCACCCTTGCCTCACGCGGGGAGAGCGTATTAAGGGCTTTCTCTATCTCATAGGAGAGGGATTCGTTGATAAGGTTGCGGTCAGGACTCGGCGTTTCGTCGTTCTGCATCACGTCATACATGTTGTTGTCCTCCTCCGAGCTGATCGGGGCGTCCATGCTGAGTGTACGGCCGTTTGTGCGTATGGCTTCCTTCACGTCTTCAGGAGCTATCTCCAGCAGATCGGCTATCTCCTGTGCCGATGGCTCCCTCTCATATTCCTGCTCAAGCTTTGAATATGCCCTGTTGATTCTGTTGATAGAACCGATTTTGTTTACGGGGAGCCTTACTATGCGGGCCTGCTCGGCCAGCGACTGGAGTATAGCCTGCCTGATCCACCATACGGCATACGAGATGAACTTGAAGCCACGCGTCTCGTCGAACCTCTGGGCGGCCTTGATGAGACCCAGGTTGCCTTCGTTTATCAGGTCCGGAAGGGTCATCCCCTGGTTCTGATACTGCTTGGCCACCGAGACCACAAATCTCAGATTAGCTTTGACAAGCCTTGCCAGTGCGTCATGATCACCTGCCCGGATGCGCCTCGCCAGTGAAACCTCCTCCTCAGGTGAGATAAGTTCAACCTTGCCTATCTCCTGCAGGTACTTGTCAAGAGATGGAGTATCACGGTTGGTGACTTGTTTGGTTATCTTTAACTGACGCATTGACAACTTATTAGAAAGATTCCAGCCGTTTTTTTAAGCAAAAGCCTACAATTGTACTAAAATTTTATTAATAAAACAAGAGAAATGCCTCTTTTTGTAAAGATGCTTTTGCATGGCATTTAAGATCATAAACAAATATTTCTTCCCTGACAGTCTATTTTTACACTGGTTATTTGCTAATTAACGATATTATTCTTAACATTGCACCGGAATACCGGCGTGAGTCGGATACCCAGTCGGCGGGATCATTTTCATTCCCCACTTCACCAAAAAATCAATCTTACTTAATTTTCTACACATTTTCAAAACATGCATGATATTCTTGAACTGAGCGAAATGCTTGTTCCCGAATTGCGGGAAATAGCGAAGCAGCTCAAAATTAAGAGGGCAGAGCTCCTCAAGAAACAGGATCTCATATACAAGATCCTTGACCAGCAGGCTATAGATGCAACCGATGCCCGCAAATCGGGCAGAAGTGAAAGCGCCCCTTCCGAGAGGCCGCAGGAGCGTCCAGGGCAGCAGCAGAAACAGGCCGACAAGCCCAGGCCACAGCAGCAACAGCAGCAGCCCAGGGGGCCGAAGGCTCCAAGGCAGCCGCAGAGGCAGCCACAGTCACAGGACCCCCGGCAGCAAAAACCACCGCAGCAGCAATCCCAGAAGCCGAACCAGCCACGACCCCAGAACCAGCCACAGGGGCAACAGCAAAATAAGCCGCAGCCGCCACAGCAGCAGCGGGGGCCACAGCAGCAGGGACCGCCACAGCAAAGCCCGAAGTACAGTCAGCAGCAGGGACCGCAGCAGCAACCCGGACAGCAGCAGGGACCGCAGCAGCAACCCGGACAGCAGCAGGGACCGCAGCAGCAAAGACAGCCGCAGCAACAAAGACCGCAGCAACCGCAGAAGTGGCAGCAAAACCGCAATAAGCGTCCCCGAACATACAATAATGATCAGCCCCCGCAACAGAGGCCTGACGATGAACGTCAGACCCAGCAGCAGAGGCCTGATGATGAACGTCAGACCCAGCAGCAGATACCTTCAGCTCCTGCACCGGCAAGAGAGGCGCAGCAGCAGCAACAGCCGCCGCAGCAACACCAGCAGCAGGCTCCTCCACAGGCACAGACGCAGCCTGACAAGCATTTATATACGGAAGAGCATACCAATGAAAATGACCAGGATCTGCTCAGGTTCAGCGAAGCCGGGGATGATACCTCCCTCATCGGAGAGGAAGCAGCACCCGATACTGCGGTGATCCTGCCTCCTGCCACTGACGAGGCGGTTAACGGTCATCAGTCTATGCCCGAGCCCGTCAGGGAAGAGAGAAGGGAAAGGGCATACGATTTCGAAGGCATCGTTGCCAATACAGGCGTGCTGGAGATAATGCCCGATGGTTACGGGTTCCTGCGCTCCCCGGACTACAACTACCTGAGCTCGCCTGATGACATATACGTGTCACAGTCGCAGATAAAACTCTTCGGCCTTAAGACCGGTGACACCATCAGAGGCACAATCCGTCCGCCACGCGAGGGTGAGAAATACTTCCCCCTGATAAAGGTGGAAGAGATCAACGGCCGCACTCCTGACTTCATACGTGACAGGGTGCCGTTTGATTACCTCACACCGCTCTTTCCGAATGAAAAATTCACTTTATGCAGACCCGGTGAAGGCAACCTGTCAGTACGAATAGTTGACATGTTCTGTCCGATAGGAAAGGGACAGCGAGGCCTTATCGTTGCACAGCCCAAGACCGGTAAGACAATATTACTCCAGGATATCGCCAATGCAATTGCAAAATTCCATCCGGAGGTCTACCTGATGATTCTCCTCATCGACGAACGTCCCGAGGAGGTTACCGAGATGGCCCGCAACGTCAACGCCGAGGTCATCGCCTCTACCTTTGACGAACCTGCCGAGAGGCACGTGCGCATCGCCACCATTGTACAGGAAAAGGCAAAGAGGCTTGTTGAATGCGGCCATGACGTGGTCATTTTGCTTGACTCCATCACCCGTCTCGCCAGGGCCTTCAACACGATAGCTCCGGCATCGGGCAAGGTTCTCTCCGGCGGGGTCGACTCAAACGCACTGCATAAGCCGAAGAGATTCTTCGGCGCAGCCAGGAATATCGAAAACGGAGGTTCACTCACCATCATTGCCACCGCCCTCACCGACACCGGTTCGAAGATGGATGACGTCATCTTTGAAGAGTTCAAGGGGACGGGTAACATGGAGCTGCAGCTTGACCGCAAGCTGTCAAACAGAAGGATCTTCCCTTCCATAGATATACCTGCCTCGAGCACGAGACGCGAAGACCTGCTGCTTGAGAGAAATATGCTGAGCAAGATCTGGATCCTCCGCAACTACCTCACCGACATGAACTCGGTGGAAGCCATGGAATTCCTTCGTGACCGCATTTCACAGACCCGCTCCAACGAGGAGTTTCTGATTTCGATGAACAGCGAATAAAATGTCAGGAAAAAGCCGTAAATTTGCAGTTTATTTTTTTAAAGGATATTTGATCACTAATCATTCATAATCAGAAATGGCAACAAAAAAATTCATTACTTGTGACGGCAACCAGGCTGCATCGCACATAGCTTATATGTTCAGCGAGGTCGCCTGCATCTATCCAATCACTCCCTCCTCCACCATGGCAGAATATGTCGATGAGTGGGCAGCTCACGGACTGAAGAACATGTTCGGAGAAGAGGTAAAGGTGGTTGAGATGCAATCCGAGGCCGGCGCTGCAGGAGCAGTGCACGGCTCACTGCAGTCAGGTGCTCTTACCTCAACCTTCACCGCTTCGCAGGGTCTTCTTCTGATGATCCCCAACATGTATAAGATCTCCGGAGAACTTCTTCCGGGCGTATTCCATGTCAGTGCCCGTACTGTAGCGGCTCATGCACTATCTATCTTCGGTGACCACGGAGACATCTATGCAACGCGCCAGACCGGTTTTGCACTGCTGGCAAGCGGCGGCATACAGGAGATCATGGATCTTGCAGGTGTGGCTCACCTTGCCGCTATCAAATCAAGAGTCCCCTTCCTGCATTTCTTTGACGGCTTCCGCTCTTCACACGAGATCCAGAAGATCGAAGAGCTGAACATCGAAGATTTGAAGAAGCTCGTCGACATGGATGCACTTCAGGCATTCCGTGACAAGGCTCTCAATCCTGAGCATCCTGTAACAAGAGGAACAGCGCAGAACCCTGATATCTTCTTCCAGGCCAAGGAGGCATCCAATCCGTTCTACACCAATCTTGACGATATGGTCAATGAGTACATGGAAGAAATTTCTGAACTCACCGGCCGCGAGTACAAGCCTTTCACCTATTACGGTGCTCCCGATGCTGAAAATATTATTATTGCGATGGGATCGATGACCGAGACCATCAAGGAGGTGATCGATTACCTGGCTGAAACGAAAGGTGAGAAACTAGGACTCATAACAGTCCACCTATACAGTCCCTTCTCGGCAAAATACCTGTTCAATGTGCTGCCCAGGAGCGTAAAAAGCATAACCGTTCTTGACCGTACCAAGGAACCGGGCGCAAACGGAGAACCACTCTATCTTGATATCAAGGAGGTGTTCTATGAAAAGGACACACGCCCGCTTATCATCGGTGGCCGCTACGGTCTGAGTTCAAAAGACACCACCCCGGTGCAGATAATATCCGTCTTCGAGAACATGGAGAAGGAGAAGCCCATGAACCAGTTTACGGTAGGTATCGTTGACGATGTCACCTTCAGGTCACTTCCTTCTATGCCTGAGATAAACGTAAGCCATAAGAGAACATATTCGGCCAAGTTTTACGGTATCGGTTCCGATGGCACCGTAGGCGCAAACAAAGACTCTATCAAGATCATCGGTGATACCACTGACAAATACTGCCAGGCATATTTTGCCTATGACTCAAAGAAATCGGGCGGTGTAACCACCTCCCATCTCCGCTTTGGCGACAAGCCGATACGCTCGCCCTATCTTGTCAATACGCCTGACTTCGTGGCATGCCATGTACCGGCATACCTCGACAAGTATGACATGCTCAAGGGTCTCAAAAAAGGAGGCACTTTCCTTCTGAACTCCATCTGGGAACCCGAAGAGACACTGACCAAGCTGCCTGACCATATGAAGAAGTACATGGCAGAGAACAATATCAGTTTCTACATAATAAATGCCACGCAGATTGCAGAGGATCTTGGGCTTGGTTCCAGGACCAATACGATCATGCAGAGCGCCTTCTTCAAGGTATCGGAAGTTATTCCCTACAAGCTTGCCGTTGACGAGATGAAGAACGCCGTTGTAAAGGCTTATGGCAAGAAGGGTGAGAATATTGTCAAGATGAACAATGATGCCATAGACAGCGGCGGGGATGTCGTAAAGGTTGAGATTCCGGCAGAGTGGGCATCAATTAAGGTGGTCGCTGAAAAGACTGACCTCAGTAAGCCCGTGATTCATCCGTGAAGTGGTCGATGTAATAAACGGCATGAGGGGAGATGATCTTCCTGTCAGTGCATTTGTAGGCCGTGAAGACGGAACATTCCCCGCTGGTACAACTGCCTATGAAAAGCGCGGTATTGCCGTAAACGTTCCCGAATGGCAGATGGACAAATGTATCCAGTGCAACCAGTGCTCATATGTTTGTCCTCATGCAGCCATCCGTCCCTTCCTCCTTACTGATGAAGAGCTGGCAGCTGCACCGGAAGGGACAACGGCCAAGCAGGGTATCGGTAGCACCAAGAGCCATAAGTTCAGGATACAGGTGAGCGTCTATGACTGCACCGGTTGCGGCAACTGCGCCGATGTATGTCCCTCCAAGGAAAAGGCTCTCATCATGAAGCCTCTCGAGACACAGCTTGAGCAGGCGGAGAGATGGACCTATATGCATGAGAAGGTAGGTTACAAGGATACTGTCGTTGACAAGTTTACTAATGTCAAGAACAGCCAGTTTGCCCAGCCCCTCTTTGAATTCTCAGGAGCATGTGCAGGTTGCGGTGAAACACCTTACATCAAGGCCATCACCCAGCTCTTCGGTGACAGGATGATAATCTGCAAATGCCACCGGATGTTCATCAATATACGGTGGTTCAGCTCCGTCAACGCCATATACCACAAACAAGAATGGAAATGGTCCTGCATGGGCAAACTCACTGTTTGAAGACAATGCTGAATACGGATTTGGCCTTATGCTTGGTGCCACAAGGATCAGGGAGCGTGTCGAGCGCCTTATGAAGGAAGACATCAACAGCGGACTTGCTCCTGCCGACAGTGGCTGCATTCGAAGAGTGGATAGCACAGAAGGAAAATGCGAAAAACAGCAGATCGTCTCAGAAAAGGTTATTGCCGCCTGCGAGAAGGATAAGGCTCATGTCGCAAAGAGATCCTTGATCTGAAAAAGTACCTCGTGAAGAAATCATTACTGGATCTTTGGCGGCGACGGATGGGCATATGATATCGGCTACGGCGGTCTTGACCACGTTCTTGCATCAGGCGAGAACATAAACGTCCTGGTTCTTGATACCGAGGTCTATTCCAACACCGGTGGCCAGGCATCCAAAGCGACCCCGGCAGGCGCTGTTGCCAAATTTGCTGCTTCAGGCAAGAAAATCCGCAAGAAGGACCTCGGGCAGATGGCCATGACCTATGGTTATGTCTATGTTGCACAGGTTGCCATGGGAGCGAGCCAGAACCAGTACTTCAAGGCTATGCGCGAAGCTGAGGCATATCCCGGACCATCACTCATCATTGCCTACTCACCCTGTATCAACCATGGCCTTCGTGATGGCATGGGCAAGACCCAGGAACAGTCGGAAGATGCAGTGGCAGCAGGCTACTGGCATCTCTACAGGTTTGACCCGCGCCTCGAGGCAGAGGGCAAGAACCCGTTCCAGCTTGATTCCAAGGAGCCCGACTGGAGTAAGTTCCAGGATTTCCTGAAGTCAGAAGTACGTTATACTTCGCTTCTCAAGGACTTCCCGGGTGAGGCTGATTACCTCTTCAAACAGGCTGAAGAGAACGCCAAATGGAGATATAACAGTTACAAGCGATTTGCACAGATGGATTTCAGTACTGCTGAAGAAGCTGCTGAGCCTAAAACTGAATAATGCTTTACTGTTTCGATCAAGGAGAGCCGGCAAACCCGGCTCTCTTTTTTTTGTCCTCCAAAACCGGTAACTTTGCAGCCCGGACATGAACCGTGAAAAGAGCAATTCTTTGAGCAGAGCACTGGCAATAGACTACGGAAGAAAAAGGTGCGGGCTGGCAGTAACCGATCCGATGAGGATCATTGCCTCTCCGCTCGCCACTGTGCCTTCAGGCGAACTTGAGGCTTTTCTCAGCGATTACATACCGCGTGAGAAGGTGACTGATGTGGTGATCGGTTATCCCGTCACCGTGAACAATATGCCCAGTGAAAGCGTAAAGTATATTGATCCGTTCATTACACGGTTCAGGAAGCTCTTCCCGGAGACGCCCCTGCATCTTGCTGATGAGCGGTTCACCTCCCAGATGGCTTTGAGGGCGATGATTGACGGGGGTGTGAAGAAGAGCGGCCGGCGTGACAAGGCACTGACAGACCGCATCAGCGCATCGATAATCCTTCAGTCGTGGCTCAGGAGCATGGAGAACAAAAACAGGAGTTAAAGGAACAAAATGATATATCCCATTTACGTATACGGTCACCCGGTGCTGAGGAAGATTGCAAAGGAGGTGGAGAAGGACCACCCCGGCCTTGACACTTTCATTGCCGACATGTTTGAGACTATGTATAAATCTGATGGGCTGGGTCTTGCTGCGCCCCAGGTAGGGAAGTCATGGCGCATATTCGTTATCGACGGTGAGCCTCTGGGTGAGGATCATCCTGAGATGAAGGATTTTAAAAAAACCTTCATCAACCCCCGGGTGGTCGAACGCAAGGGTGACATAGTGCCTATGAACGAAGGGTGCCTCAGCCTGCCTGGCTTGCATGAGGAGATTGACCGTGAGTCGGAGCTGCGTATCCAGTACCATGACGTCGACTGGATCTTCCATGACGAGGTATATAAAGGTTACAAGGCCAGGGTGTTACTGCACGAATATGATCATCTCGACGGCATCCTGTTTCCCGACAGGCTCAGTCCGCTCCGCCGCAGGCTCATCAGGGGCAAGCTGAATGACATAAGCAAGGGTAAGTTCAGCGCCGAATACCGAACAGTGCTTCCTATAGGGAAGTAGCTGAAAGCTGTTGCTTTTCCGGAACAATTCATTTAACTTTATTGGGTCTTAAGCTGTGGATCCGTGCAATTCAGGGAGATACCTTTCCTGAGACTCTTTGCGCCGTTATGCGCAGGTGTGATCGTGGCTGAAACCGTGCCACGCCTTACTGTCTTTGTCGTGATTGCCGGCACCCTCTCCCTGGCCGTGATGACGCTCCGCCTCTTTCGCAAAAGCTATTTCTCTGACACAATCTTCGGTACGGCTGTCATTGCCTTTCTGATCTCAACGGGCTTTTTGCTCCGCGTCATGGAGAAAAGCCGTCCCGGCCTGCTCAATGAGAGCAGGCAACTGGTCACAGTGCGTCTCTCCGGTTATCCTGAGAAGAAAAATGCCAGCTGGTCGTTAAGGGCAAAAATCATCATGGCCCGTGAGGAGACTCTCTGAGCGCTCCCGGCCGATCGATCATGCTATGGTTCATGGGAGACACACTGCCCGGGGCGTGGGAGCCGGGCGACAGGCTTGTGCTTAGTATCAGGCCGAGGCAGGTTGAGAACAACGGCAACCCGTGCGAGTTCAACTACCGCCGTTACCTGGAGGGCCAGGGGATAAAACAGATGGCCTTCTTCCGCGCGACTGACATTATTGAATACCTCCCTGATGGCCGCCGGAACGTGAGGGAACTTTCACTGACAGTTGCCCACAGGATGATAGCTGCCTTCAGGAAAGCAGGACTGGGCGGTGAAGAGCTGGGCCTGGTCACGGCCCTGACCATCGGTGACAAGGAGCTGCTTGACAGGGAGCATCTCACCTCCTTCTCCAGATCGGGGGTCATGCACATAATGGCTGTCTCAGGATTGCATGTGGGCATGATAAGCCTTGCACTCTCGTGGTTGCTCTTTTTTCTCCGCGGCAGGCTCAGGATAATAAGGGCTCTGATCATTGTGTCAGCCCTGTGGGGCTTTGCCTTCATCACGGGTATGTCGCCATCGGTGTTGCGGGCTACCATCATGTTTACCTTCCTTCAGGCAGGCTCGATTATGCACAGGCCACCCTCGTCAATGAACAGCTTGCTGGCCTCGGCCTTCATCCTGACGGCGGTCCGTCCCGCGGTGCTCTTCGAGGCAGGATTCCAGCTCTCCTACCTTGCCGTGGCATTCATCATCACCTTCTACAGCTCCTTTTGCAGGCTTCTCCGGCTAAAGAACCGGATAGCCTGCTGGTTCTGGCAGATGACGGCCATTTCGCTGGTGGCACAGGCAGGCACTCTTGCACTGACAGTGAGGCTGTTCAATATCTTCCCCCTCCTCTTCCTCCTTACCAACATAGTGATCATCCCCATCTCGTTTATTGTACTTATGCTCTCAATGCTCCTGATAGCCACATCTCCCTTCCCCCCTCTCTCAGCCTTCTTTGCCATCCTGCTTGACCACCTGGCGGGGTTTACCCTGACCTTTACCGGTATGATCAGTTCGATGGATCATGGAGTGATAACAGGGATCGGGCTTTCAGCAGCAGAGACGGTGCTGCTTACGGCAGCTATCGCACTCTTCCTGACAACACTGCTCAGGATTAAAAAGATGACTCTTAAGCCTTTCCTGGCGGCAATGCTGCTGCTGGTCGCCTGCAACACCGCCAAGGCAGTGCGGGAGATGCAGCACGAAAGGGTGATCGTCTACAACATCCGGGGTGAGGAACTCAGTGTAAGGCAGCACGGCAGGCTGTTGCTGCTGCCCTCCGCCAATGGCGTTGTCCCGGCAGAGGTCAGGAAGCACGCTTACACGCGCGGACTAAAGATTAAGGTTACAGACCCCGGGTGACATTTCTTTTATATAACTTTGCGGTGTTTTTTATCAAAAACGGAAATGAGAATCGTAATTGCCGGCGCAGGAGAGGTGGGTACTCACCTTGCCAAGATGCTTTCGCAGAGCGAACATGAGATCATACTTATAGACTCTGAGGCGGAGCGTCTCAAACCAGTGGATGCAGCCATTGATGTACTCACCTACGAGGGTTCGGCAACTTCGATCAACCTCCTCAGGGAGGCTATCAAGAAGCACGCTGACCTCTTTATTGCCGTAGCTCACTATGAGGACACAAACATTTCTGCTGCCATCCTGGCCAAGAGGCTGGGAGCCAGTAAGGTGATTGCACGGATTGACAATATGGAGTACCTTGAGCGTGCCAATAAGGAGTTCTTCAGGGAGATGGGCGTTGACCACCTGATCTACCCCGAGCTCATTGCAGCCAAAGAGGTGATAAGCCTCCTGAAGGAGACCGGCACGACCGAATTCATGGATTTTGCCGGGGGCCTGCTGTCACTCTATGTGCAAAAGCTCGAGAAGAATGCCCCTGTCCTCAACAAGAGCCTCGAGGAGGTCACCAACTCTATAGGATCAATCAAATACAGGGCAGTGGCAATCAAGAGACATGACCGGACTATCATTCCAAGGGGCAAGGAGGAGTTTCAGGAGGGCGACCTGGCATTTGTCATTTCAACGCGTGACGGGATAGCCGACATGATGAAGTTCTCAGGCAAGCGAAACGTTGAAGCCAAGAGCATAATGATCCTGGGAGGTAGTCGTATCGGGAGGCACATTGCACTTAACCTGCAGCATGTCTGTCAGGTGAAGCTGATCGACTATAACCTGGAGAAGTGCCGTGTGCTCGCCGAGCAACTGGAGGAGACCCTGGTTATCAACGGCGACGGCAGGGACGGTGACCTCCTGGCCGAGGAGGGGCTGCAGCATATGGATGCCTTCGTTGCCGTGACGGGCAACTCTGAGACCAATATTCTCTCATGCCTCCTGGCGAAAAAGATAGGAGTGATGAAGACCATCGCCGAGGTGGAGAACATGGAATATATCAACCTTGCCGAAAACTCGGGTATTGACACCATCATCAACAAGAAGATTGTGACCGCCAGTCGTATCTTCCGCCACACCATGAACCCTAATGTCACGCAGGTAAAGATGATGACCGGCACCGAGGCTGAGGTAATAGAGTACAATGTACCCGAGAATGCCCGTATAACGAGCGGACCGCTGAAACTCATAGATTTCCCGAAGGATGCCATCGTTGGCGGCGGGATCCGCAACTACAAGCCATACATTGCCACCGGCGACACCCTGATTCAGGCGGGCGACAAGGTAGTTGTCTTCGCCCTGCCGTCAGCATTCGAGAAGCTGAACAAATTTTTCACATCAGAGCGGCGATAAGTCAGTCTACAGTCTACAGTCCACAGTCTAAGAGACTGACAACAACTATCAACTCTTAATTCCTAATTATGACTGCCGACTGAGGACTGCCGACTGAGGACTGCTTACAACTCCAGCACTCCCCTTCCCTGCCTCACTATGACAGGCTCCGGCCCGGTACAGTCAACCACCGTGGATGGCTCATTGCTCCCGAAGCCGCCGTCGACAACCAGATCGGCAAAATCATAATACTTCTCGTGGATGAGCTCAGGATCAGTGATATACTCAACGATCTCATCATCGTCGTGTATGGAGGTTGTAACCAGTGGCCGCCCCAGGTCACGGACTATAGCCAGCGTGATGCTGTTATCGGGTATGCGGATCCCCAGCGTCTTCTTGCGATGCCTGAACATTGACGGTATCTGGTTGTTCGCCGGGACGATGAAAGTGAATGCCCCCGGCAGATTGCGCTTCAGCAGCCTGAACAGGTTATTGTCATGGATAACGGTGTATTCCGAGAGCTGGCTCATCGACGAAAAGATCATCGACATATCCGGATTGCCCGGGTTGAGGCCTTTGAAGCGCGCTATCTTCTCTATTGTCTTTGAGGCTTTGATATCGCAGCCCATGGCATAGATGGTGTCAGTCGGGTAAATGACGATACCGCCCTGCTCAAGTACAAAGGCGACCCTGCGCACATAGTCAGGATTGGGATTCTCGGGATAGATCTTCAGTATCATCGTTGCGTCAAAGTGACGGCAAAGATATAAACTTCTTATAAGAGGGGGTAAAAAAAAGAGGGTAAGCTACTCATATCGCACCGCTACAACCTTCTACCCTTGCTGTCTTCCGACCCTGGGGGAGTTCAAAGGGAGCTGGTCGTATGAGACTTACCCCGCACAAACATACGAACTTTTAAGGGCTGCGCCAAATGTTGTATCTTAATTTCGTCGAAGCATTGATTTGAGTAAATAGATTATATTTGTTTTCAAAATCAAAAACTCCCTGAAATGGAACAAGAAAGATCAATCTGGAAAGAGACTCTGAATTATGGAATCATACTTGGTCTGATCACTGTCGGCCTCTCGCTGCTGACCTATATGTTTGATCTCACATTCGAGACATGGATCATATGGCCAAGCCTTCTGATCAGCGTTCTTGTCCTCTTTTTTCTGCTTCGTTCATACCGCGATCATTACAATAACGGATACATATCATTTGGAAAGTCTGTTGGCGCAGGTGTTGTTATCAACGTGTACTCAGCCCTGATTGCCGCGGTCTATATTTATGTGCTTTATGCATTCATTGATCCCGGGCTTGTTGACAAGTCGCTAGCAGTTCAGGAAGAAAGGTTTATCGCCCGCGGCATGCCTGAAGCAGCCATTGATCAGGCACTGGCTATGCAGGCCAAGATGATGAAGCCATGGTTCACGGCCATGATGTCAACCATTACCAGTGTCTTTTACGGGCTCATAGTATCACTGATCGTTTCACTGTTCATAATGAAGAAAGGCAATCCTCTCCTTGATGAGGTGGAAGAAGAACCAAAGGCGTAATGGATCTTTCCGTTGTAGTCCCTGCTTATAACGAGGCTGAATCGCTGCCCGAGCTGTCCGGATGGATTGACAGGGTATGTGTCTCCTCTTCAATTGACTACGAGCTGATCGTGATTGACGACGGCAGCTCTGACAATACCTGGGAGGTGCTACGGCAGCTTTCAGCGCAAAACTCCAGGATCAGGGCTGTCAGGTTCCGCCGCAATTATGGCAAGGCAGCAGCACTGCAGACAGGGTTTGAAGCCTCGGCGGGAGATGTTGTCATTACAATGGATGCTGACCTTCAGGACAGCCCTGATGAGATCCCGGAGCTGGTAAGGATGGTCCGGGCAGAGGGTTTTCATATCGTCTCCGGCTGGAAGAAGAAGAGATATGATCCTTTCATTAAGAGAACAACTTCAAAGCTATATAATTATACCGCCAGAAAATTCTCGGGCATCAGGCTGCACGACTTCAACTGCGGGCTGAAGGCATATGACGGGGAGGTGGTAAGGAGCATTGAGGTCTACGGTGAGATGCACAGGTACATACCCATGCTGGCACGTGAGGCCGGCTTCAAAAATATCGGGGAGAAGGTAGTGCAGCACCAGCCCCGCAAGTATGGGATGACCAAGTATGGCTTCGACAGGTTTCTGAAGGGTTATCTTGACATGCTGACTATCAGCTTCATCACGCGCTTCGGGAAGAGCCCTATGCATTTCTTCGGAACCTTCGGGACCCTGATGTTCATCACCGGCTTCATCATGGCTGCCTATCTTGGAATACAAAAGCTGGTCTTCGTTTACCAGAACCTCAGGGCTCCCCTGGTTACTGACAGTCCCTACTTTTACATTGCACTGGCGGTGATGATTATTGGTACCTTCTTCTTCCTTACGGGCTTCCTGGCTGAACTTGTCAACAGGCGTTCCTCCGACCGGAACCGATACCTCATCAGGGAGAGGTTAAACTGAAAGTCTGTAAAGTCGAAAGTCCATAAAGCTGAAGCATTTGCGATTTGCGATTTGCAAATTTTTATTAAATCGACAATCGAAAATCTGAAATCGAAAATTTCCCTATTGCCTATTGCCTGATCCCTATTGCCTGACTCGGCCCGTCTGCCGCGCCAGAGTGCGCAATGCCTCCGTAAGCCTGTCCCATGAGTAGAATTTTTTCTGCTCTTCCAATCCCGGCCTGAAGCGCTCTTCGTCATCGCTGAAGAAATCGATGATAGCCTTCGCTATGGCTTCCGGCTGCGGGGCAACCACATAACCGCATTTTCCGTCAGGAACTATCTCGGCAAGTCCTCCCACATCGGTGACAACCATTGGCTTGTTGAACTGGTATGCCACCTGGGTCACACCGCTCTGAGTGGCGCTTCTGTATGGCTGCACCACCAGCGATGCGACCGAAAAATAATATCTCACCTCCAGGTCGTTGATGAAGTGTGAGTGGAGTATAATGCGGTCACTGATTTCAAGTTTGTGTATCAGGTCAAAATATGGCTTCTCATCCTCATAGAACTCACCAGCAACTATCAGTTTGATCCCGAGGTTTCTGATTTCAGGGTCAGCCATTGCCTGCAGCAGCAGGTCAAGGCCTTTGTACTCCCTGATAAATCCGAAGAAGAGGATGTGTCTGTCCGCGGGGCAAAGTCTAAGGTGCACTATGGCCTCCGCGCGGGAGACCGGATCGCTGTAATTGTCAAAGAGAGGATGGGGTGAGATGACGCAAGGCATGGTTGCGGTGAACTGTCTCAGGTCGTTTTCCACCGCCTTAGTCATCACCAGTGCCCCGTGGATGCTATTGATGAAGAACCGGGTCAACATCCTGTCACCGAAGTGCTTTTCGTGCGGAACAACGTTGTCAAAGATGGTTAGAATCCTGGTATGCCCGTTGCTCCTTACTATCCGGGAAATGAATCCCAATGCCGGAGCCAGGAAGGGAAGCCAGTACCTCAGTATCAGCATGTCAGGCCGGGTACGTCGCAGGCGCAGTCCGATGGTCAACCAGTTCAGGGGGTTGACGGAGTTGATGGCGCGTGTGATTGTCACCCCCTCGGGAGCATAACCTTCATCATACTGGGTCTTGCCCGGGAAGAGAAAAAAGGGGTACTGCAGTTTGAAGGTATAGATGGCAGCGGCATCCCCCTCCTGGAGGAACTGCTGTGCCAGCCTTTCGTTATATGCTGCTATGCCGCCGCGGTAGGGATGCGCCGGACCGCAGATCACGATACGCATCATGACATTTCACCCTCAGGAGCAGCCCAGTCTGTAAGATACCGGTACTGCGGCTCAAGCCTGCCCGAGCTGGTGATGGTGGCACGCTGTATCATCGGCGAATCATTGTTGAGGAACAGGTCATGCAGGACATGCTCCATCAGTTGCTTGCCAAAGTCGCTGGAGGCATCCCTCGGCAGCTCTCCGGGGAGGTTGTCTATTGACATGACCGTGATGTTGTCAGGATTCTTGAAGGCCTCCTCCTCAGAGTGGCTGGTGCGATTGTAGCTGTAGAACGGGTCAGCAATGGTGGTGGCTCTCAGTGTTGTCGGTACCGGACCACCGATGTCACAGCTTATGTCGCCTATGACCGATATTTTAAAGTCAGGCCTCTCCACATCTCCGCGGGTGAAGAATACCGGCGACTTCGGATCCCAGAAGTGTGCTGCTATCAGAACGTCCGTTACCTTTGTGAATCTGAGAAAGTCGGAAATGTAGTCCTCCGGGTGTTGAACAAAATTATTGAAATCGAACGGCCTCCCGTCAATGTGTTTCACATAGTGCTGGGGGCCGATCTGGCATACAACCGGGATCTCGTATCTCTTTGTCAGGAAATCCTCCGGCGACACTCTCTCGAGCCCGTGGCAGTTGGAGAGTGTCTCCATGGCACCTGATGCCACACGGCCTTCGCCGGTTACAAGTATCTTCAGTCCGGGCTTGAGCAGGATCAGCTTCAGGCCGGCCCACATCTCATCCAGGTCGAGGCACTGGTACGCCGGCTTCAGCTTGAACCTGTTGGTTTTGATACCCCTGGCTCTCAGCGCATTATATGCTCCCACTATGCCTGCCCAGCGGCCGAAGGCGACAACCCGCAGCCCTTTGTCAGTGGTAAGATATTCATAATCGATCAGGCGTATCTTTTTATCCAGTATTTCAATGAGCATTTCCCGGTTGTGATCCTGTTTCTTGGCCACATGTGCAAAAAAGAGATATGTTTTCCCGGGAATAAAGACCCTTTTGTCAACCTCCTTCACCCCCATGAGGATGTCACAGTTGCTGAGGTCTTCGCGCAGCGGTATCTTAAGGTATTTATACTCTTCGTCGGTGTAAGATCTTATATCTGATGGCTGGACGTAGAAGTCGACGAACGGGTATTTCTCCCTCAGTTCAACCACCTGTGCAGGGGTAAGCGGCACCCTCCTGTCCGGGGGTATCTTCGTCTCACGGATTATGCCCACCTTAACTCTCTTTTCCATATCTGATTGTTTGAGTACTGCCGTGAAGATAATAATTCGGCCCGGTTTTTGAGCAGATAATTGTCACTGTAACGCAATATTGAGTACTTTTGCGTTGCATAATGTATCAAATGGGGCTGACCTGGTTTTGACAGCAAGAGGAGGTGGTATGTAAGCATGCAGAGTGTGGTGACGCATCTCTTATAACAGTGTTACAAAACAATCAACTGGCGAAAATAACTACGCTCTCGCTGCGTAACCGAATAACAGTAGGTTAAGCTTACATCCCGGCACCAGGTGCTGGGACGAGACGTTTCCCGGGCGGTGATGCCCTGTACCAACCCGATCAGGAAGCGCACGCAATTCAGGGCTAGTCTGATGGTTCTCTCCGGCCTGATGGCGAAATCAAAGGAGATAAGGAATAGACTGGTTGTTTGCCACCTGGTCACTCCCGAAAATCAAGCAGGATAAGCATGTAGAAAGCATATGGTCTCCTTGTCTGGACGCGGGTTCGACTCCCGCCAGCTCCACGATCAAGCAGAAAACAAGCACCCCCGCCAGGGGGTGCCCTGTTTATGACGGGAGGCGAAGAAGCTCGCTTCTGAAGCCTCACGGCAGAAAGAGGGTAACCATGCGCAGCATGGTGCTTGTTTTCTATTTGCAGGACTGAAGCTCAGGGAGAGTGAGGCCGCCAACCGGCGGACGAACACCCCCGCCATCTCCACCCTGAACCACATTCCAACGAAAGTGGTTCATTTTTTACCACTCTCCAAACGCAGGTATATTAAGCGTTTCCGCTGCTCTGTGCAACGCAAGCGTGCAAAAGCCGGTGACCATGACCACATTTGTAAACAGGAAAAAGAAATACAGTGATTTCGGGAAAATGAAGTGCAGTAAATTTGGGAACAAGAGTGCAGTGTTTTTGGGAACAATACTGCAGTGACTCTGGTGTAAAAATATGCCTATTTTCTTGTAAGCCTTCAGCTACATGTGATCAAAATCCGGAAGTGCTTAATGTTACATTACTGCCGGCTTAAAGTATTTTGTCGTTATTTTGCCAAAACAGGTCCAGGAAAAACAGGAATAATGAAACTGATCGTATTTTTATTTGCTATTCTTATTTCAGCACCTTTTACTCAAATACAAAGCCAGGCCTTCCTAAAAACCCATGGCAAAGCAATAGTAAATGAGGAGGGCGACACCATTATTCTAAGAGCCATGGGACTGGGCGGGTGGATGATACAGGAGGGATATATGCTCCAGACAGCTGAATTTGCCTCGGCACAGTATCAGATAAGAGATAAGATTGAAGCTCTTGTTGGCAAAAGCAATACCGACCTTTTCTATGATGCCTGGCTTGCAAATCATGTCAGGGAGATTGATATAGATTCACTTAAATCATGGGGCTTTAACGCTGTTCGTTTACCCATGCATTACAACCTCTTTACCCTGCCGGTGGAAGAGGAACCCGTTCAGGGCAAACAGACCTGGCTTCAAAAAGGGTTTGACCTTACAGACAGCCTGATAAAATGGTGCAGTAAAAATGAGATGTATGTGATCCTTGATCTCCATGCAGCCCCCGGAGGACAGGGGAAGGAACAGAGCATCTCAGATTATGACCCTTCAAAGCCCTCACTCTGGGAAAGCGCTGACAACCAGACCAAAACAGTCGCCCTATGGAAGAAGATCGCCGAAAGATATGCAAATGAACAATGGGTGGGAGGATACGACCTTATCAACGAGACAAACTGGAATATGAATGGCAACCTGCCACTGAAAATATTGTATACCAGGATCGCAGACAGCATCAGGACAGTAGACAATAAACATATTCTGTTCCTGGAAGGTAACTGGTTCGCCAATGATTTCACCGGACTCACTCCTCCCTTCAGGCAGAACGCCGTCTACAGTCCGCATAAATACTGGTCGGTAAATGATAAGGCTTCTATTCAGTGGGTGCTCGACATACGTGATACATATAATGTACCTCTCTGGTTCGGTGAGGCCGGAGAGAATTCCAATACCTGGATCAGGGATGCCATCAGGTTGTTCGAAGATCAAAAGATAGGATGGGCAATGTGGCCAATGAAAAAGGTAGAATCAATATCCACACTGCTGTCAGTCAGAAAGACACCCGGATATCAGGCCCTCCTCGACTACTGGAAAGGAACAGGCCCCGCTCCCACCCCTGCCCAGGCAATGACCTCCCTGATGGAACTGGCAGAGAATTTCAAACTTGAAAACTGCAATTACCAGAAAGATGTGGTTGATGCCATGTTCAGGCAGGTTTACTCCGATTCAACCTTCCCCTTTGCCGATCTCCGCATACCCGGTATTATCCATGCCACAGATTACGACATGGGGGTTGCAGGTGAGGCATATTACGATACCGACCTGGCGACATATCATGTTACTACCGGGAACTATACAGTCTGGAACAAGGGCTGGGCATACCGAAACGATGGCGTCGATATTGAAGTAATCAGCGATAATGTAAATACCAACGGATATAATGTCGGGTGGATTGAGACAGGCGAATGGATGCAGTATGATGTTGACGTTGCCGAAAGTGCAAACTATGACATCAAGGTAAGGGTGGCAAGCGCTGAAGCAAACGGGAGATTTCACCTGGAGTCAGGAGGTGCCTATGTTACAAGCATAAATTCTGTACAGAACACTGGCGGATGGAAAAACTGGATGACGATCCTTATCCCCAACATAATCCTTTCACCTGATGACGACAAGCTGAAGCTTGTGGTTGATGCCGGAGTATTCAACCTCAGTTCACTTGAGTTTGTAAAACAGGGGCCAACGACCACCACGCCGGCAAACCTGATAACAGCCGTAACACTTAATGAGCATACGATACAACTCTCACTGAACAAATACATACAAGGGCCTCTGCCAGCCATACCAGCCGGATTCCAGATATATGTCAACGGTCTGCCCGTAGAGATCACAGAGGTTAAGAAAGGCAGCGACAATTCCCGGACAATAAACATTACTGCCGGTTATACCTTTCAGGCAAAACAGCAGATAAAAGTCTCCTATTCAGGTAACGGGGTCATTGCCGGCGACGGGACCCACCTCGGGCAGTTTACGTTGCGCGATGTGACGAACACAATTGTCTATTATCATGCCATCCCGGGAAGGATTCAGGCCGAGGATTATTCCTCACAGTTTGGCATACAGCTTGAGAGCACAACTGACCTCGGAGCTGGGCAGAATATAAGTTATCTTGACGCAGGAGATTATTGCGATTATTATGTTTCCGTTCAGCAGAGCGGAGTCTATAATGTGATCTACAGGACTGCCTCTGAGAGCGCGGGTGGCGGCATTCAGCTTGAACTTATTGACGATAATGGCAATCCAACTGTGCTCCATGCAGTAAATTTCCCCTCCACAGGTGGCTGGCAGAACTGGACGACAACATCAACAAGTGTCAGTTTGCAGTCAGGGCAACATCATCTGAGACTACAAATAACCAAGTCGCTGTTTAATCTCAACTGGCTTGAATTCACAATAAGCACGTCAGTGAATGACGTGATACAAACAGATAACCTGAATCCTTTTCCGAATCCGGTGAAGAACCTGTTTCATCTTCAGGGAGACATCAGCGGTCTGATTTTGAAACAATTGGATGTCTATAACTCGCTTGGCATGAATGTCCTCAGCCGGGTCACCGAAACCGGACCGGGAATTGATGAGACAATTGATATGGGAAACATGCCTGACGGCGTCTATCTCATTGTCTTACGATTTGCAGACGAAAGCCAGTGGGTAAGGAAACTTATAAAGGTGAGTAATTAAAGGTAATCCCGCCTCTCGTTCACAAGACCGGTGCTGGCATAAAGAATGACCTTCTGAATGATTTGGCAGCAGGGTCTGTTCCGGAACCTGTATAGTTAATTCTGACGATTTACAGCTTTCATGTCAGGATAAACAGGCATTATCAGAACTAAGCAGTCATAAAGCACAGCAAGCAGTTGAAGAACAGAACAAATCTGTAATTAAACGTTATTGGGATGGTAAGTGGAATGAGAGACGACCTGAGATACTTGATGAACTTTTAACTGAGGATGTAATACATCATGGCAATTCCAATGAAATTTATGGAGTTGAAGAATATAAAAAGGTTCATAATACCTATTTATCAGCCATGATGAATACACGGTTTGAAATTAAAGAGTTAATTGCTGAAGGTAATTTATAATGAGCCGAGCAATACTCTATGGCACATACAACGGCACACTCGGTGATATTTATCCCGTTGGAAAAGAAATAAGTTTCAGATTCTTCTCAGTCTTTCGAATTGTCGATGGGAAAATTGCTGAAGAATGGGAGCTATTTCAGTAATGGAAGGTTAATAATGGTCATAACTTATATCGTATAATTGATTAATTGTTTGATAATTACATAACCTAGAGAAAGAAAGAAATCTTGTTAGGTTTAACTATGGCAGTAATGAGAATAACTACCTGCCAACAAACACCAAAAGCTATCCCTGTCGATATTGCAGGTGAAAAAGCCGCAATCCAAAAGGTAATTGATGCTCACTTTTATTACAAGGAAATTTTGTATGGCTTTTTTAAAAGATAGCGTTGGTAATTGGAATTTTAAACGAATCTATTGAAGATTAGCAATTTTCTATTTGTGAATTTCTAATTTGACAGTTCCGAAAGCAATTGTGAAATATCCATATTTTCAGGATTCATTTGTTGTGCTTTCAGCAAAGCTTCTTTTGCCTGATCCATCTCCCCGTTTATTTTATGGGCAAAACCTAAATCATAATACGCGTGCCACGAATCGGGATATTCCTCTATATTAAATTTGAACAGCTTCACAGAAGCATTACCATCATAATCCAAAAGCAATCTGCCGGCCATGCTAATCTCTTCTTCTGTATAATTATAGTTGTTATAAGCTTCCGCTTTATGTGATTTGTAAATGGCAATTGCCGAATCAATGGAAGATTGCAAATACGTATTTACCAGAGCCGTTGATTGTGCATAATCCAATTGATCTGCTATCGAAAATTCATTATTCTGTGAACTTAAGCTTAATAATTTTTCTTTTGACTTTTGATTTTCTTTTAGCGTGGCATCAAAAAAGGTTGAGGCATAGTCAGCAATAAAATCATAGCTCCTGGCATAATTATTCTGGATTGAATCTGGTTTGCAATTATTAAAATAGCTCCAAAAAGAAACAAAGCCAAAATGATCTAAGTATGACATTCTCACAGCGAGTTTATTATTGGATATTATTGAATTATAAAATGGATATACAGAACTGATATCTTTATTGACCAGCATGAAATAAGGGACTTGGGTTTTCTCCAAATCAAACGCCTGTAATTTGGAAAGGAAGATGTAGAAGGAATATTCCTGACTGCCATCTAAGGAGCAAACGGCTTTAACATCTGGATGTTTCATTTGAAACAGGGCTATCGCCAAGCCTCCCGTACTAAATCCAAACAGGCCTATAGATGAATATTTAACAGGGATGGTATTTTGTATATAATCGAGAATGAATTCCATATCCTCCACCTGTGCTAATATGCTTTTCCCCGGATCTCTCCTTTGTATCGAATTTTCTCCTGCGGAAGCAACTGAAATTACAAAGAAGCCATTTTTTGCCAGTTGTTCGCAGAGACGATGATTTTGTACTGGCGTTTTGCTGTTTGAGGGAGCGTATATAATCAAAGGAAATTTACCCTTTGCCTGCGGAATATTGAGGGAAGCTTCTACAGGTGATTCGAGGATTTCTTCTGTAGTTGTGTTTAATCCTATGTTGAAGCTCCCTTTGGCAAAACCGGCATAGGCATTGATAAAATCGTAGCTCTCGTTATCGATATCCTCTTTTGCTTTAGAGTAATTTTCCCGGATAGAAATCAAATCGACATATTGCTTGAAACTCATTTTATTTGCATCTGAACTATCTTCTGACGGATACCAAAAATAAATCAGCATGGGGCGGAAAACAGTATCCTGATTGTAGATATAAAGCCGACTGCTATCCTGTACTTTATAGTAACTAAAACCTACGGAATAGTTTGTGTTTTCTTTTTTGACAGTACAGCTCAGAGAAATAAAACTTATTGCTGCAAAAAATAACACGAATACTGTTGTTTGAAGTTTTAAATTTCTTTTCATAATAAATAATTTAGAATTATACATTTATTTCTTAAATCACTTCTATTGCCTTACTCATATCTTAATGCTTCAATGGGATTTCTTGTAGCTGCCCGCCTGCTTTGCCAACTAACTGTCAGCAAAGCAATGCTAAGAGCAAGTACACCTGCCAGGGCAAATATCCACCAGGTCAGTTCGGTTTTGTAGGCGAATTTTTCAAGCCAGCTATTCATTAAGTAATAAGCAATTGGAGTGGCTATTACAAAAGCAATGGCAACCCATTTTACAAAGTCTTTGTTGAGCATGATTAATATTTCGGATACCTCTGCACCATTGACCTTGCGGATTCCTATCTCTTTTATCCTTTTTTGTATACCATAAAAACTTAGTCCAAACAGGCCTAAACATGAAATAATAATTGCAATAAGTGAACTATACCCAATTAATTTCTCTGTTGTTTCTTCTGAGGAATATAATTTATTCAAATCATCTTCCAGAAAACTTAACTCAATAGGATCATTTGGGGCAATTTGTTCAATTTTATTTTTAATTGTTTGTACAATTGTTGAATTAGCTGAAGAATTAATTTTAATAAACATATAAGAACCAGTAGGAGAATACATATATACAAAAGGCTTAATTTCGCTATGCAAGGATTCGGTATGCATATTTTTAATTACTCCGATTATCTCCCCTTTTCGCTCGTAAGATGTTCCATTGAAAATTGACATTTTTGTCCCCACTGGATTTTTCAACTCCATTGCTTTTACTGCCGCTTCATTAATTACAAATCCATCGGTAGCATCTTTTGAGTATTCCTTCGTAAGAAACCTTCCTTCAATTACTTCAATACCCAAAGTTTCATCAAAATCATAATCCACAGAATTTATCCCCATATCAAAAATATTATCAGATTGTTTTCCATCCCATACAGGCATGTCCGACATCTGCCAACTGGTTAAAGGAGATCGGGAAGTGCTGATGCTTGAAATTTCAGGCATTAGCAATAAATCATTTTTTGCTATTTCATATTTATGCCTAAGTTGATCTTGCATATGTACAATAAGTATATTTTCCTTATTAAAACCAAGATCTTTTTGCTTCATAAATTGAACTTGTTTGGTAATTACTATTATTCCTGCTATCAGGACTATTGCTAATGCAAACTGAAAAATTACCAATCCACTTCTAAGGCTAAGTTTCTGTGCATTCGAAGAAGATTTATACTTACTTCCAGAACCCATAGGGCGAATAGCTTTTTTAATAAGATCAATTGGTCTGAGTGATGAAAGAAAGGATGCAGGATAGAATCCCGAGATTAATCCTGTAAGTACTGCAAATCCCAATAGGATAAGGATTGTGAATAGACTGTAAGTAAGATCAAGATTTACATTAAGTAGATTGTTGACAGATGGTAAAAGCAATTCAACAAAAATGAGAGCAAAGCCCATAGCAATCAGTGCCAGAATTTGAGCTTCAAAAAGAAACTGAATAATGAGTAAATTCTTACTGGAACCTAAAATTTTTCTTAAACCAATCTCTTTGATTCTTCCATCTGAGGTTGCCATAGTCAGGTTAACAATATTGAATATTGCAATAGTTAAAATAAGGAATGCAACAATTGAAAGAATGTAGACGTATTGTATGCGCCCGCCACCTTGTAGATTGTGTAAATGACAAGCTGTCAATGGTGTAATATACAATCGATTATTCCAATCAGGCTTAAATTGACTGATAACATTGGCTATTTGCATATTAACATCTGAATAGTCAATACCTTTATTGAGTTGTACATATACTTGCAATACTTTATAATCCCAACTATTTAATTGTTGTGCAATCCTTTTATAAGGGAGTAGAAATTCAAATTGCATATCCGAATTTTTGGGGATATCTTCCAATACTGCTGTAACGATATACTCCTCGTCTCCATCCATTTTTACTGTATTACCCAGAGGATTTTTCTGCCCAAAAAGTTTTTCTGCCAATGATTGGGTAAGGACAATAGAGTTGGGGTGTATGAATGCATCAGAAAGGGATCCGATTATAAAAGGGAAATTAAACATCGAAAAAAAAGAGGGATCCACAAAGCTGCCATTAGCCAAAAATTTATTTTCATCTTGAATTATTTTTTTGTTACTCCATTGGTAAAAGACAGTGGTATTTTTAATATCCGGATACTCTTCCTTCAAATACTGGGCAACAGGGGCTGGTAAAATGTAAGCATGAAAATCCTGGGGATCGTAACTAAAGGCCGCCTTATATAAGTCTTGTGGATTTTCATGAAACCTATCATAACTCAACTCATAATTTACCCACAAAGCAATGGTGATGGTACAGGCTAAGCCAACACTTAACCCAAATATGGTTATCAATGTATTTATCTTGTTTTCTTTAATACTACCTATGGTGATATTTACAAAGTGCTTAAACATAATTTTTTATTTTTTTTATTCATACCTCAATGCCTCCATTGGATTCCTTCGTGCGGTGCTATAGCTTAGGCCACTTACTGTAAGCAATACAATGACCAAAGAAATAAATCCTGCGAAAACAAATATCCACCAACTAAGTGCCGTTTTATAGGCAAAGCTTTCCAACCATTTGTTCATACCATAATAAGCTATTGGAGTTGCTATTACAAAGGCTACAGCCATCCATTTCACAAAGCTTATATTCAGCATTTGCATAATTTCAGAAACTGTTGCTCCGTTTACTTTTCGAATGCCTATTTCTTTGGTTCGGCTGGCCATCATAAAGGAGGCCATTCCTAATAAACCCATACAGGCAAGAAAAATAGCCAGGCAGCGAAAAAAACCCATCAGTTGAAAAGTCTTACTGTCTTTCTGATAACGTTGTTCCAGAATTTGATCCAAAAAACGTAAATTCAATGACTTCATCGGGATAAATACTTTGACAAGTTTCTTTAAGGATATTGATGGCATCCTTCGAACCAACTAAATCAGAAGGCTTGACTTTAACAATAAGTTGGGAACACCAATCTTGAATCAATAATGACAAAACACAGGCTTAACTTTATCATGAAGAGATTCAAAATGAATTCGTTAATTACTCCTACAATTTTCCTATTCGCATTTGGCCAATGACTTAAAGTCTTTTGTCCTATTGGATTTCCCTGAATGCCTAAATAACTTACAGCTGCTTCATTTAAAATCACTGATTCGGTAGCATCTGTTTTTAATTGATCGAGAAAAAGTCGTCCTTGAACTGCTTCTATCCCAATGTTTTAAAATAATCAAATTGTACATGCACAATAGGAAGTCTTATCCACTCTGCTTCTTCTTCAGTTTGGCTGCTCCCCAATTACTTAGATCGCCAGAAGGAACACGACTTGCCGTTGAAACACTGGTCACAATACTTTGTTCGAGCAGTGCTTGTTTAAGTGAAAGATACTTCGCCTCATCACCATAATCATTAACATTGGCAACAAGAACATACTCTTTATCAAATCCTAAGCTTTTATTTTGAAGGAAATTAATTTGTCGCAGCATAATCAACGAACAAGCGATTAAAACAATGACAATGGTAAACTGAACTCCTACCAAAATCTTTTTTAATTTGAAAACCGGAACCCATACTTTTATTTGATTTCATCACCTTTGTTGGACTATACGAGGATAAAATAAAAGCGGGATACCAACCAGCTAATACGCCCAAAACTATCATCATACCGGTTATTCCTAAAATAATGGTTCCATTCAAGAATGATAAAGTAGAGAGTTCTTTGCCTGCAAGTGAATTGAAAATAGGCAGGCTTAAGTTTACCAATAAAAGTGCAACTAGCAAAGATATAAGAAACACACCATAGATTCCGATATAAACTGGTTTGCCACTTGTTTTCGAGAAGCTCCAAAGGTTTTCCGAACACCAATTTCGGTAACTCTTGTGGTTGCATTGGCAGTTAAAAGATTGATATAATTGAAACTGGCTATTAGTAAGATAAGCAGTCCGATAGCCGAAAATATCAGGACGTAGGTAATGCTATTCTGAGGTTGAATGTCGTTTGACATATGAGAAGAGTAGAGATGAATATCTTTTAGATTTTGTAGTGCAAAAAATGGTGAAAGCCTCATCACCTCTTGTGTCTTTCATTAACTCGGAAATTTTTGCTTCCGTTTCCGGTTTTGAAAAATGATCTTGCATCTCAAAATAGACCAGAAAATTTTGCCAACCCCAATCATTCATATCTTCTTCACCAAACAAATTATTTGCACCTGCTAATGAGATTAAAAAATCATATCTAAAATGTGAATTATGTGGCATATTTTCAAAGACTCCCGTAATTGTGCCTTTATATTCATTATTGAGTATTAATAGTTTACCCATCGGGTTTTCATTTCCAAAATATTTTTGTGCTGCTTTTTCTGAGATTACAATAGTTCCGGGATCATTCAAAGCTGTTTTGGCATTGCCCAATTTAAATTTGAAGGAGAACATTTGCAACAAATCAGCATCCACAAAAACAGCTAAGGGTTCGTTAAATTTTAACTTTTTATATTGAACAACCATATCTCCCCTAATCAAAATTCGGGCAGATTCCTTTATTTGCGGAAGTTTATCAGTCAGAAATTTTGCTATTTGAGGTGCCTGAAAAGGGTCTTCTTTATTACACAGCCTATAAATGTTATCTGCTTTTTCGTTGTAGCGATCATAACTTAGTTCATCGGCAACATACAACAGCAGCAATATGCAAACCGCTATTCCTATCGCTAAACTTGATATACTAATTATAGAGTAAACTTTGCTCTTATATATATTTGCTAATGCGATTTTAAAATAGTTCTTAATCATGATATGTCGGTTTTAAGTGTTTGTTAGAAAAGATCCATTTTCTCTCAATTCCTTTTTTCCATAAGGACCTGTCCGTCGAGTAAGTTAATTACACGGTGCGCATATCCTGCATCACGATTTGAGTGAGTAACCATCACTATTGTTGATCCTTCCTGATTGAGTTCCGATAGTAAATTCATCACCTCAATACCATTTTTTGAATCCAGATTTCCGGTAGGCTCATCTGCCAGAATAAGGCTGGGATTGGCTACTACAGCTCTGGCGATGGCAACTCGTTGTTGCTGTCCACCAGATAACTGCTGTGGGAAATGCCTGGCACGATGACCAATCTTCATTCTACTTAATACATCATCTACTTTTTTGGCTCGTTCGCTTGCTTTCATTTTTAAGTACAATAATGGTAGTTCTACATTATCGTAAACATTGAGTTCATCAATCAGGTTGAAACTCTGAAAAATAAAGCCAATATTGCCTTTGCGAAAGTCAGTGCGATCTTTTTCCTTAAATTTACTTACCTCTGTTCCATTAAAAGTACAAACCTTCAGTAGGATTGTCCAGCAGACCAATAATATTGAGCAGTGTTGATTTTCCACAACCTGATGGTCCCATAATGGCAACAAACTCACCTTTCTTAACATGAAGATCTACACCGTTTAATGCATAAGTTTCTACCTCTTCGGTACGAAATACTTTTCCTAATTTTTCTGTCTTAATCATGTCAGTTGATTATTATGGCAATAATGTTTGAGGCCTATTAATTTACTTAAATACTATTCGTTCGTTATCTTCAAAAACAGCTCCACATAAAAACGCTTGATTGATTAGAAGAACCTTTATTATTATGCCTGCTGCCATCAATATTTGCTTCGTTTATAACCCATTAAATCTTTTCTGTTTGATTAAGGATAAGGCTTATGCCATTAAGGTTATATAACTGAATATATGATATATACACTTTATTTTATCGGAAATCCAAAAAATATGTGTAAATATATCTTACAGTCGATGTACATTTAATTTACATGTCTTTACTTTTACAGTAAACAACGCGTTTAATCAGATAGATAAGACCTTGGCTCTTGAACAAAAGTATAAAGAATGAAAAGTAAGATTTTTCTTGTCTTGCGCCCCTAAGAAGTTGGACTAAAAGTACTAATTAAAAAAGTACTTTTATGTTAATGAAAAAGGAGCATCACAAGAGGACTCCTCAAGAGAAGGAGAAGATCCTGCTGGACATCCAGAGCCTTGGTGTTACCGTAGGGTGCAGCAGAACATTGGCAAAGCCCAGTACTATTA
>CAVOLF010000001.1:0-87428 GCA_963696805.1 uncultured Rikenellaceae bacterium | reverse complement strand
ATAAATAAATTCTACACTCCTTAGTACTCCTCCCAGTTCATTTTCCAATAGAGTATTATCTTCCGGATCAAGTTCATTTATCTTAACCGGCAATATTCTACTGGCCACATTCCCGCCGACTAGTTTTATATCCCGTCCGAACTGATCTTCCTTTGCCATCTTATTAAAGATGCAAAACTCATATTTCCAGGCAAAACTTTTTAAGTCACAGTAGGTTTGTGATATGATAGGGATGAAGATGAGACATTTTAGCTTCTCCTTCAGGGAGGCATCTACATCATGGTTCTCAAGAAGTCCATCATGTGGATTCATGTCAAAATAAACACCTATTTCCTCTTTAAAGGTGGCCTCCAGCTCCCGCTTCAGATTGTCGACAAGTTCTGTTACCCAGCCATCATATTTGTTGTCTTTCTGGCGGTAACTGATGAATATGTCGTAAGAAAAACCTTCAATTATACTTGCCATTGGAATAAATCACTTTATTTTAGTCATTGTGAATAAATTAATTGTATTAATTTAATCAAATCTGAACTTAAAGGCAAATTTGTCTCGCGAATTGAAGTTGGATTGCTTATAACGTCCCCGCCATATAAGTAGGTGGGGATTTCGGACATCGAGGTTATCCGCCGATAAAAAGGCACCTGGGGAACGGAAAGCTTCCTTGACTCGAATGCCCCACTCACTTATATAGCGTATTGTGACCAGTTTTTTATTACGACCTCCAGGCTATTATTTTCTCTTTTATAATCCATTTGCTATCTATTTTTTCAAGTATTAAATAAAATCCGGCTCCTCCCAATTTATCACTTATAGCACCATAATAAATTAAGGCTTTATTCATATTTTTATTGATTCCGGGTCTTGACAAACTTATTGTAGGTATATATCCATAAATACTATGATACTTGGCCCAGCCTCCTCCTTTTATTATTTCATCCCATTCTTTCTTTGACATATATTGTCTTTATCTGGTCCAAACAGAATTCTGGAATCTTAACAGAACTCTGGTTCTTTTTAATGAAATCATTCATTGTGCAGGAATCCAGACGAACTAATCCTCTTCTTAGAAATTTCCCCAATGAATCAACTCTTGTATCAATCAATTGTGTGAAGGTTTCTGATAAAATAATGATACAATTATCCCTTTGATCTTTACCATTTATCTTTAATTCATCAGTTACAGAACCAAACTCTGCTTCAATTAAATCTGAAATAATTTCCTTCTCAATGTCAGTCTGCCCATGAACGCTAAGGAGGACAAATGAAAATGATAAAAAAAGTAGGTAAACCTTTTGAATAGCATCATTTTTTTATTTTCTATAGCAAGTTAATAATAATCAAAGAGAGTCGAAATGAAAATTGGTTATAACGGCGCTACAATAGGGGGAGGTTGCGTTATCCACCGCAATCACCGGGCACCCATCCTGGTACTTCGGCTCCACCATCTCGCGGACGAGTCCGACTTCTGGCGACGTTTTCCTCTGCTGGCGGACCTGTCGGGGTGCAACGGCCATTACGAATTTGTCTTATGTGTAGGAGTAAAAGCAAAAACTATGCTGAACAACTTACCTTTATTGTCCGTGTTAGCGATTCGGTGGAGTTTATTACTTGTTATTTTAGGTCCTGCCTTGGCCTGATACTGACTTGTGCAGTGTGAGCTGAGTTACTCATGTCGAAGTATTTAAAAACCCGACAGCCTGGTCATATAAAAAATAATTTGTTAATTGTCTTTCAAACACCGAACAGAATACCCTAACATATTATTGACAGTTGCAAGTTTTGCATACGAATCAGCATTGATTATGTATAAATACCTTGCGGTATTGAAATCAACCTCGGTTGCACTCCACCAGAAACCGTACATTCCAAGCCATCCGAAAGCACCATCAATTCCGCGGGCGCCACTATAAAGGGCTGTAAAATCGCCTGTGCCTGATTCTTTCAGCTTAAGACCAGCTCTGCTTTCACCTCCGATAGGTGTTATAAGTGCTATCCATTCATCTTCAGTTGGCACATGCCAGCCAATAGGGCAAAGTTTTCCGGTATTCACAGTATGCCAGTTATATAATGCCCCATGAGTGTTTTCGTATGCTGCAGAATCATTGTCATACCAGCAATAAGCTGCAATTGACATATATCCCCATGCATTACCATCCTTCATTTGGAGTATTGGAGTACCGTTATTGAGCTTTGTGGTTTTAAGATTTCTCTTTTAACCATTCTTGTGTACCAATTGTTACAGTATGGTAGCCATTGCCGTCAATATCGACAACTGACGTTGGTAACTCAATATCACTCTTTTTACATCCATGATTTACTAAAATAAATTGCGAAAATAGAATGCATGCTATAAATCGCAATTGAGCTTTGTTAATCATAATAGCCTGGTTTTAAAATTCTGTATTCTTATAGGTTTAAAATAGTGCCTTGGTTGTGTTTAATTAAACTGTAAGTTAATAAAAAAGACCCATATAGCATATAAAAAGTGTTAATATGGCTCCGGCTATTATATCAGCCGTCGCCGTTGTCACTGCAACGGCTCAATATGGAGGTTTGTTTCAAGTCTTTGGTTTAAAAGGGTTTGTTCTGAGTATCTTTAGGAACCAATGAACGCTAACGGCCCGGCAATAAAGAGAGGTTGTGGTGCTCAGTGAATGCAGGCTGGAGCAGTATATCCTAATCGGGGAAGAGTCCTGATACCAGCCGGAATGAACGAAACATGGCGCATTTTATGCTATCCGGGTACAAGGTTGGTTGAGCTTTACGAGTGTCGCGATACAAGTATGATGGCGAGCATGTTACAAGTCAAGGTAAACAAGGTTAGATAAACAGCACTGGCGCGGTCGCGGTACCGGCGTTACAAAACTGTCTTGGGTGCAGGAGTAATTTGAAAAAAATGTGACAAACAAATGACCTTTATGGTCCGTGTTATGTGCTAGCCCTTTTGTTTAATCATATAGGTGAACGCATGAACATAATTGCAAATGGTAAGGAAACTGCTATTCCAATAATATTTAATACTATTCCCAGCCAAACGGGAACATCCAAGATTCTCTTTAGTGCAATCGTGGTGATTACAATCGCCCATATATCGATTATGAGGTGGCTTATTCCTAAAGCATATTGGTTCATGCCTCCTATAGTCAACCACAGAGCATCCCATAAAATTAATATTGTCCCTATGGCTAAGGCTGAAAATCCGGAGATATTCAAAATCTGATCTATATCGCTTCTTTTTGAGCTTAACTTAAGGATAAGGTGAATTAAAGAGCTTGAGGTAAGCCATATTGTAATGAGAACTATAGGCGCTAAGAATATAAGAGATCCATAGTAATTCTCCGTAGGTATGAATGATAAGTTTGAAGGAGTTGGAGGGATTCTTCCCAGTAAATAGACTGGCAGGTAAGTAAATAAAGAATCCATTATTCCACGTTGTAATGCCGCAAAAAAACCCCATTTGGGTGCTGGTTTTGTGGCGAGTTCATCCGCAAACTTTTTGGGATTTATATATGCTGTAAGCCATAATTTTACGTAGTTCATAGTTCTTCCATTATTTTAAAAGGTGTCTAAAGTGCTGCAGGTAATCGGGTTGCACATAACACACTTATATGTATACGACAGGGTGTATGAAATTTGCTGCAACCTTCTCGAAAAAGAAATTTATAACAGACTGGAACGTCCACAACATGCAACCTAAAATGGCTGCGGTTTAGTAATGCACAGCCCCGTCAGTCCCATTGCTTAAACCCCAATAACAGCCTCAACCCAACAACTCTATTAACCAAAGAGACAAACAGGCCGATTCTACACCGAAGTTAAATAAATGAAATGAAACATTATCACCTTCCGGACAAACTCTTACTCACCCCCATACCTGGCTCAGGCGGAATACCTGCCCCTCTCCCCTTACACCCGGAAATTTCGCTATCTTTGAATGTGCTGTCAGAGTGAATCTTCCAGCAAACCATTTATCCGGCAATAATGGCATGGCAATGAAATACGAAGACTTCCTCATCACATCACTGGGCAAATGCAATGTGGTCTCACCCCTAAAGCAGGGACAGCGAACCATAAGCCCCGTATATAAGTTCGTATGCGATGATGAAAGGGTTATCTATGACGTCACCGCCGAAAACTATGATCATTGCCGGATGACTAGCGAAACTCCTGTCTCATTCGAAAAAGCCGGGCCGAAAGAGAATATCTTCTTCGAACCTGCAAAGACAAAGGTGGGCATAGTTACCTGCGGAGGACTCTGTCCCGGGGTCAATAATGTCATCCGGAGCCTCGTTAACCAGCTCTACTACCGGTACGGAATAAAAAGAATACTTGGCATAAGGTATGGGTATGAGGGCCTGATATCAGAATACAGCCACGAGGTCATCGAGATGACTGCACCCATGGTCAGCGGGATCCACCTCTCGGGAGGCACATTCCTGGGAACATCAAGGGGCGCACAGGATGTTGAAAAAATGGTGGATACAATTGAGATACTGAACCTCAATATCCTGTTCTGCATCGGAGGAGACGGAACCCTCCGCGGCGCTCATGCAATCTTCGAGGAGATACAAAAGAGGAACCTGAAGATCTCCGTTGCCGGCATCCCTAAAACCATTGATAATGATATTGACCTGATTTAGAAATCGTTTGGTTTTGAAACAGCATTCTCCATAGCAAATGATATTATCAGAAATGCCCATAATGAGGCCAACGGCGCATATAACGGGATTGCACTCATTAAACTGATGGGGCGCGACTCGGGCTTCATAGCCGCCAACGCCGTACTGGCCATACAGGAGGTTAATTTTGTCCTTATACCGGAAATCTCATTTGACCTCTATGGTCCTGACGGATTCCTGACCGTACTGAAAAAGCGTCTTGAAGAGAGACATCATGCCGTTATTGTGGTTGCGGAAGGAGCCGGGCAGGATCTGTTCGAATCCAAGACACGGGAGATGGATGCATCAGGTAATGTCAAGCATAAGGACATCGGAATATTCCTCAAGGAGAAGATAAAGGCAGAGTTCAGCGCCCTGGGATTTCCATACTCCCTGAAGTATATTGATCCGAGCTACATCATTCGCAGCGCTCCTGCCAACGCCAATGACAGCAAGTTCTGCAACCTCCTGGCCCAGAATGCCGTGCATGCCGCTATGGCCGGGAAGACGGACTTCGTGATTGGATTCTGGAACAACCAGTATACGCTGATGCCTATCGCAACAGTCGTGGCCAAACGCAAGAAAATTGATGTTGAGGGCGAACTGTGGTGGAATGTACTTGAAGCCACCGGCCAGCCTATCTCCATGAAGAACAACCTGTCTGCCGGCGATCACCAGATAGCGGGCGATTAAACTCAAATCCGGCAGTATCCACAGCCTGAATGATTGAGAGCGATACCGGGAGTCTCCCCTCCACGAAGGTTAAGACCTTTTCACCGGCAGCCTCCGCGACTAGAAGGCTTAAAACTCCAGACCCACAGACACTTCAAGCATCCCGAAGGGCTTGATCTCAGTGCCTTCACGGGGAGTGAGATCATCCTCACCGGCACCGGGCTCCGTATAATGCCAGTCGTATTTATTCCTCTCTACCCCAATATATATGCCTGTATTAAGGAAAAGCCCCTGTCTGATAAACTTGTCAATCTTGCGGTTCGTTGCCGGAATCAGCTTCTCCCCGAACATGAACCTGTACCCGGTGTTGAGCATGAGGATCATCTTGCGGTTGTCGCGGTTCCACTCGTTAAAATAATCCTCCTGGTACAGCACATCAGACATCTCATACTCAAAGATGAGCCCTAAATAAGCCTTATCAATCTTTGTTTTGAAAAAATAAATGGGACCGCCTCCGAAGGCAATGCCCGAAAACTGGTCCGGCCTCCCTCCCTTGTCAACATCAGCCTGATGGAGAATCGGTGTCAGCGCACCCATAGATGAAAACCTCACATGGGTATTAAATGAAAGTTTCTGTGTCAGGTTATACTCTGCGCTCAGCACCGGACCAAATTGAACGAATCCGATCAGATTTGAATGAACCGCCCATCTCGGGAAGCTGGCAGCCAGTGATTTTGGTTTATAGTTTTGGCTGACTTTGCCCGGGTAGTCTTGCGGATACGTCAAAGAGGACCATGGCTCCTCTCCGCTGACAAATAAGGAGGTCGATACTAAGACCATCAGGATCAGGACTTTCTTCATTGCACGAATTTTTCAAGAGCTAAAATAGAAAAACGTCAGCCGGTTCACTATATTTCATATAACCCGGGCCGCAACCATGATTTATGCACTTCAGGTGCCACTGTCTAAATGGCTGCCGAGAATGTATCGCCCTGGTTCAGGTCACCCGTCTGCCATCCTTTGCGGAGCCATGACGAACGCTGTGCTGCTGTGCCGTGGGTGAAGCTGTCGGGTACAACCCTGCCCTGGTACTTCTTCTGGAGGACATCATCGCCAATGGATGATGCCGCATTCAGTGCCTCCTCAATGTCACCGGGCTCAAGTGAGTTGAACATCCGGCTGGCATGATGTGCCCATACCCCGGCGAAAAAATCGGCCTGGAGCTCCAGCCTCACGGTGAGCTGGTTGGCCCTCACCTCGCTCAGGCGCTGGCGCTCAGCCTGCACCTCATCCAGTATGCCCATCAGGTTCTGCACATGGTGACCTATCTCGTGGGCAATCACATATGCAACGGCAAAATCTCCCTGGGCTCCGTATTTTGTCTGTAGATCATCGCAAAAGCTGAGGTCGATGTATACCTTCTCATCACCCGGACAGTAGAACGGACCACTGGCGGCAGTGGCGTAACCGCAGGCCGACTGTACCTGGTCCCTGAACAGAACCAGTGTCGGTCTGCGATAGGTAGCGCCGGCCTCTCTGAAGATCTCGTCCCACACCTCCTCCGTATCAGCCAGCACTACAGAGACAAACTGTGCCATCTGGTTCTCCTCTTCAGAAGCCTCAACGGGGCCGGACGTGGTCTGACCCCCTCCGGTCTGCTCAATTATACTCGACGGATCACCGCCTAAAAGATAGACAAGCAGCACTATTACAAGTGTCCCTATACCACCTCCGACAACCTTGCCACCGGTGCTCATCCCCCTGCGGTCCTCAACATTGCTGCTACCTCTGCGTCCTTGCCATTTCATATTATTGTGCTTAAAAGGTTTTTAGAATTATAAAAACGAAAGATACTAAATTCGGTACAGAATTTATAGGTACATCGGTGAACAAATCCTGTCACCTCTTGTTTAACCATTAAAAAGAATTAAAGCATGAAAACAAAAGCAGTATTATTTATCGCATTAATTTTCAGTCTGTTAACAATAAACAACAAATCTATGGCACAGGGATATACATTTCCGGAGCTCCCGTACGCTTTCAACGCGCTGGAGCCCTATATTGACGCCCAGACGATGGAGATACATTACACGAAACATCACAGGGCCTATTTTGACAACTTCGTAAAGGCGGCTGCAGAGAACAAGATCGATGATCTCTCACTTGAAGAGATCTTTGCAAAGATCAGTACCTTACCTGCAGCGATCCGCAACAACGGCGGAGGATTCTATAACCACATACTATTCTGGAAGGTCATGGGACCGAACGCCGGTGGCCAGCCTGAAGGAGACCTGCTGAAGGCAATAACTGAGACCTTTGGTTCATTTGACAAATTCAAGGCCGAATTTGAAACTGCAGCCAAGACACAGTTCGGTAGCGGATGGGCGTGGCTGGCGGTTGACGCCAACGGCAAACTGTTCGTCTCACAGACCCCCAACCAGGATAACCCGCTGATGGATGTGGCTGCCAAACGCGGCAAACCCATCCTGACACTCGATGTGTGGGAACATGCATATTATCTTAAATACCAGAACCGCAGGCCTGAATATGTCGGCAATTTCTGGAACGTGGTCAACTGGAAGAAGGTGGCTGTTCTTTACAGTGAAGCACTGAAATAATAGTATTTTATCAGATAACCTGAAAAGGGAGGATCTTTCGTTAAGAACCTCCCTTTTTGCATACCCGGCAACGCCGCCGGACAACCCTGAACAGACGATATAAATCTGAAAACTTGCTACTTATCCCCTATAATCCTGTAACCCAGCGAGAACTGCAGGAAATTGTTCCTCCACGGATCAACATATTCAACGTCATTTGAAGCGGAAACCAGTCCGATAACATACCTGACAGTAAAATTGATTCTGAAAGGCAGGTTGGCTTCGGCACCAATTACTAAGCCGATATCCAGGGGATTGTACCACTCTTTGATGTCAATAATCTCCCCATCATCCTTGTCCTCCTGCTTTGCAACAAGCAAATAGCCAAACTGTGGCCCGACATGGATATTCGCATATTTAATCGGCTGGAATTTAACCAGTATCGGGAGATCAATGTAGGTAAGCAGGTCCTTGACATTGAAGTAGGGATCATCCCAGTCGGAGCCCCTGGTTGAGACCATCAGTTCCGTCTGGACACCCAGGAAGTCCATTATAAAAAGATTTCCGTAAACGCCGGCATTGAAACCCAATAGCTGGCGTACGGCAACATTCTCTCCTTCCCCGGTGGTGGATTGAGTAGCCAGATTGATCCCTCCCTTGACTCCTGCTCCGAAACCGGGCTGGGCTGATAATGTTGCTGCAAATAGCATTGACACCGCAAGTGCCGCAATTAAGTTCTTTTTCATAAGTACGTCTTTGGTTTAAGTTATTAGATAAGTTAAATATAGACCGAAGAAAAACAATTGTCAAATTTTTTTTACTGGGAGTTGCCACCGGGGGTCAAACGGTGGCTGCCGGGCAGCTAATATACAGGTCCAGTATCAATTCTTACATCCAAAGCATACCTCGTTCTCAAGCTTGCGTCCGGCGAAGAAGTCATCTATGTTTTTCAGCGTTGTCTCGGCAATATTCTGTATTGCCTCGCGCGTGAAGAATCCCTGGTGCGACGTAATGATTACGTTGTTGAATGTCAGCAGCCGCGCCAGCACATCATCAGCCAGCACCCTGTCAGATAGATCCTCGAAGAAGAACTCGCTCTCCTCCTCGTATACATCAAGGCCTGCCGACCCCACCTGACCGCTCTTGAGACCCTCAATCAGGTCGGCTGTTTTTATTAGCTTGCCCCGCCCGGTATTGATAAGCATGACCCCTTTCTTCATCATCCCTATGGTTGAAGTGTTGATCATGTACTCGGTCTCTTTTGTAAGCGGACAGTTGAGTGAGATTATGTCTGAATTCCTGTATATCTCATCAAGGCCTGTATACCTGCTGCCTGTCTCCTTGGCAAACTGTTCATCAGGATACATGTCGTTGAGAAGCACCTCCATCCCGAAACCCCTGAGTATCTGCGTCAGCACCTTCCCTATCCTGCCGGTGCCTATCACGCCCGCCGTTTTACCGTACATGTCAAATCCAAGGAGCCCGTTCAGGGCGAAGTTCGTGTCGCGGGTCCTGAAGTAAGCCCTGTGGACCTTCCGGTTGAGGGTCAGCATCAGCGCCACCGTGTGCTCCGCGATGGCGTGGGGCGAGTACGATGGAACACGCACCACACTTATATTGTTGAGTGCCGCTTTCAGGTCAACGTTGTTGAAACCGGCGGAACGAAGAGCGATGAGTTTAACCCCGTATTCCTTCAGCTTCATTATCATCTCCGCATCGACGGTATCGTTCACGAAGATCACCACCGCATCATATCCCTTCGCCAGGACGACGTTGTCAGTAGTGAGGTGAAATTTGAAGTATTTTATAGTGTACCCGTACTTTGAGTTCAGTTCGTTGAACGATTCAGTATCATAAGGCTTGGCATCAAAAAATGCAATTTTAGGTTTGTCCATGATAGCATGTATTGTTGTTTAAATAACCCTGGCCGCGGCAATTTGTTCTTCAGGGAATGCCTTTTAATCACCGGGTACATAAAATACACGGCCACCGGAGTTACAGAAAAACCTGCCGGGGACAACTGTATTACAATCTCTGAAACTTAAACCTTGAATAAGGGAATACCTTTAAGTGCTTTTTCTTTAATAATCATAACCTCTGACTGGTCCAGGGGCTTCAGTTTGTCTGAGAGCGCGAGCGCCTGCCGGAACAGGCTTTGATCTCCCGGAGGAATTGCTGCTGTTACCGGATGTGACAGAGTAAACCGTAAGCCCATAGTGATGTCTTCAGGAGATGTCAGAGGCTCGTACCAGCATTTGGGGTAGGCCGACCGGTCAGCTCCCTCGGGCCATGGTCCTTTCGCCATTGCCTTCAGTGCAAGTATTCCCATGTTCTTCTCTTTCGCCCTGGCCATCACCCGGGGCCCGAAGTTACCGGAATGCCAGATAGCATAGTTGAAAGGAAAAAGTATGGTGTCAAAGTCAAACCTCTCCATCAGCGCCATAGCAGCCTCCTCCGAATGAGCCGAGAAACCGATAAACCTGATCTTCCCCTCCTGCTTTGCCTCAAGGAATGTCTCCATCGCTCCCCCGTGTCCGAGTATGGTGTCCACATCTTCAAGGCTGGTAACGGCATGATGCTGATACAGGTCGAAGTGGTCAGTGCGCATGTTCTTAAGCGATTGCTCCAGCTCCTTGCGCGCCTCGGCTTTTGTCCTCCTTCCGGTCTTGCAGGCAAGAAAGACATTCTTCCGGTAGGGCTCAAGGGCAGGACCAAGCTTTACTTCGGCATCACCGTATGAAGGGGCAACATCAAAATAGTTGATCCCGGCATCAATTGCCATCCTGACAGCATCAGAGGCTTCGTCAGGCGTTGCGTTCATCACCACGATCCCTCCGAAACCAATGACAGAGAGCATCTCGCCGGTCCTGCCAAGGGATCTCTTCTCAAGCTTTCCCGGGACCATCCTCCTGTCCATTCCTGAAAGGTCAGGAGGGAAAAGAGTAATGGCGGGTACCGCTGCTGCTGCTGAAACAATGAACTTCCTTCGTTTCATCATAGTATAATTTTGATTTTAAAGGTATGATGGAACCACACATGATTGACTTCGTCGAGCTCGCTCCGCTCGGTTGTAAATAAAATGTATTCGAGTTTGTGATTGTGGTCAATCATGTGGGTTTCATTTCATTTTAAGAGGATCTTCTGCTCTGAGGTAGAACTCATTATGCAGCCTTTCGATATCATCATTCTCCTTGAGGTACTTGATCAGCGCCGCGATCTGGACGGCATTTTTTGTAACCAGCAGTTCACCAAGCCTTTGATTAGGCTGAGCCATATCGCCGGCATAATGATTCGGGAAACGGGCATACCAGCCTATGCCTGAGTATCCGAAGGGCAAATTGTCAAGGCGCCCCTGGTTTGCACCCGACTCCAGGCCAATGGCAGCAACATTAACCAGGTCAGGACGAATAAAGTACATCATCGAAGTTTCATTCTCGCCGGCATGGCCATCTGAGGCAGCCTTCCTGAGAGATTTGATCTCCTTGTCCAACTCCGCATCTGGTCCTGCCTGGAACAGGACAACAACGTAATCTTTCCTGGCAGCAAGCTGCGACTGGCAGAAATACTGCAGAAAATAGGTGCTTCCTCCGTGACCGTTATGCAGTATGATCTTGTTCAGCCCGTTCCTCGAGAGCTCCTCACATGTCTCCTCAAGCATCTGCCACATCAGATCATTACTGTATGCTATGGTGCCGGGCTGATGTTTAGCCTCGAAGATCTGCCCGACAAAATAGGGAGGGAAAACAACGGCATACTCCTTCTCCGCGGCCATCACTGCTGCTGCCCTGGATTCATACAGGTCGGTGCCCAGTGGGAGCTGTGTGGCATGCTTCTCGATGATACCAATCGGGATGACGCAGACGCCTCGTGACAGCTCAACGGCCTTGGTAAACTGCGGGGAGGTCATCTCCTCCATCTGGCAGGGGATCAATGCCGTACCTTCACTAAGTTGAAGGGCGTTTCCGGACTGCAATCCGGTTTGCTGCTGACCCGGTGTCCCTGCGGTTGGTCCGGGCTCCAGCCTGGAGGTTTCTGCCGCCCCATCAGACTGTTGAATGGATATCCCCGCTTTAAACTCAGACTGTTGGATAGGCATTCTGGTAGTCCTCCTTTGCTGTTGTCCGGCAAGCGTCAACGTCAGCAGAACCAAGGTAACAAGTGCAATATTTCTCTTCATTGTTTTGCGGTTTATGGACCATCTAAATTAGTTCTTCCGCAGGACTATTCAAAATTAATGAGAGGCTGCCCGGACAGGACAGCCTCTCGTATTTACAGATCTTCCGACCACATTAAAACCGGACCTTAGTATATCTCTTTATCAAAGAAAAGCCTGGTTAATGGAGAATCACCACCGATCTTTGTTGAAGCAGCATCATAATTATCAGCATTTAAGGTCTGTTCCGCAACAGGATAAAACAGACGAACAGGAACCTTGTCTATTTCCTGCAGATAGTTGGGTGGAGCAAACAACCTCGGGTAATCAAGCCTCCTGTAAGAGTTCCAGAGAGTATTTCCCCGCAGCCAGTAAGCTAACCAGGCCTGTGTCCCTATCTTCTGTTTCCAGTCGGTGAATGCGGTTGCATAT
Organism: uncultured Rikenellaceae bacterium; assembly: GCA_963696805.1. Classification (GTDB taxonomy): domain Bacteria; phylum Bacteroidota; class Bacteroidia; order Bacteroidales; family VadinHA17; genus SR-FBR-E99. Next base: position 74,916 of record CAVOLF010000001.1, on the reverse strand, counting down.
GCCACTGATGGTTGAGCCAGATACGCATCGGCTTCGGCACTGGTTCCTCCCCAGAAGAGAATTGATGATCTGACGGCATTGTTGTAGTGCTCGTCAGCAGTTCCGCCAACAGAAAAACTCCTTTCAACGGCTTCTGCCAGCAGGAACTCAGCTTCAGTGTAATCCATTATTATCCATGGCCTGTCAGGCGTCAGGTGCATCGGATTCACATGAGAGAATGTAGGATATCCGTTTGCCTGACCCTGTGCTCCGCCCAGGTATACAGGAGGAGTGCTTCCAACAACAGGTATAACATAGATCTTAAGACGGGGATCTGTGACCGTTACACTTAGAATTGGATGTGCAGGAGCAGGAATAGTTGGCTGCATGGCATCAATGAGATTGGATGTCACAACATAGTCATCACGACCAGAGGCCACAAAATCGACGTACTGCTGATTCTGATTGGGGCTTGCCGCCAGATAGTTCATCTGCATGACATCACCCTCAGCAAAAACATCAGGAGCAGCAGATTCAACAACCGTTTTTGAATAATTGGCATCCACGTCATAAAGCATTAAGCCCATCCTTAGTTTTAAGGTGTTCGCAAATTTGTGCCACATCTCAGCTTCGTTACCCTCATCGCCGAAAATATTATCATACCCGGCAGGCATACCGGCTTCGGAAAGGGTCAGCTTATCCATTGCTGTATTCAAACGGCTGATGAGATCTTTGTAAATTGTCAGGGCGTCATCGTAACCGGGAGACGGATAGTTGTAATCGAGCGCCTGCGAATAAGGCATATCTCCAAAATTTTCAACGACATAACTCCATGCAAACACTGTCATGATCTCGACAATTGCCAGTTGATTATCACGACGGGCCTGCGAAATGCCTGCGAGAGGCTGAGTTTGCAGTACCCTGGCAGCTTCCTTGTAATTCATAAGGACAAGCCTGTACATTATATTCGACGTGTTAACTGGAATTCCACGGGTGGTCATGTCGTACCTTGACTCATCAAAATAGGTGGTAGCAGCCAGATGTTGCATCCAATGTAACGTAACATTAAGGTTTACGCTTTCTGTTGACAACTGGTTGATGAACTGCCGGGTCGCTCCGTTAAAAAGTGATTCCCCCGACACCTCGGCAAAATCCTTAACGTTTTTATTCAGGTCTTCCAGCTTGGTGCAAGCAGACAATGCCAGAAACACCGAAATTATTATCAATATTTTTTTCATGGCCTTACTGTTAGAAGTTAAGTTTTAAATTGAAACTGAAATCCCGTGTAGTGGGAAGTGAGCCTGTTGAGTAGCCCTGGATATTGCCGGCTGTCATCCCTGACTCCGGGTCAGCATAGGGTAAACTCTTCTGTATGATCCAGAGGTTGGAGGCGATTGCACTTACTGATGCCCCTTTAATAAACGTCCTGTTTAAGAACCTGGAAGGAATACTATATGTAAAGACTACTTCCCTCAGTTTTACAAACCCGGCGTCATAGACAAATGCTTTGTGGGGCAGGAGACCTGTTCCAAAAGCATCGGAATTGGTGGCATCAACACGGGTCTTGTTTGGTACACTTACTCCGCCAACGATATTCACACCTTCAATGATGTACCCGCCACTTGTGGCTGCGTAACCCTGGCTGGGATCATCCGGATCAACATAGACCAGCGGATCCCTTACGGGATTTCCCAGGTCATTGGTGAACGCAGTCTCAGGATACAGCCCGCTGTAAAGGCCGTAATACATGTCAAGCGAGTAGATATCTCCTCCCTTTTGCATATCAATCAGGAAGCTCAACGATAAGTCCTTATAACTGAATGAGTTATTTATCCCTGCAGTCCAGTCGGGAGTGAAATTCCCAATAGGATTGGCGGCTGAAGTGGTTAAAACGGGTCTGCCTGAATTGGCATTGATGATAATATTCCCGTCAGCATCATATGTGTAATCCCTGCCTTTGATCACGCCATATGGACTTCCAACCTCGGCATTCACAGTAACACCGCTCTGCAGGTTGACCGAGTTCAAACGAAGATTTGTTACTCCGGGATACAAGGCAATTACTTCATTCCTGTTTTTTGACCAGTTCATCAGGATATCCCATCTGAATGATTTTTCTGCAACCGGAGTGATATTTGCAGTAATCTCAATACCCTTGTTCTCAATCTCACCTGCATTGATCATTATGCTGGAAAAACCGGTTGTCTGGCTGACAGTAAGCGGGATGATCTGATCATAGGAGTTGGTCTTGTACAATGCAAGGTCAAATCCCACACGATTGTTAAGGAATGCCATCTCGAGGCCTCCCTCAAGGCTGTTGGTGCGCTCATTTTTCAGGTCCGGATTCCTTTTTGAAGGCGGCAGTTGATTGTTGGCACCATTCATCGCACTGTTTGCGAGGTAAACATCATACAACTGATCAAATCCGGCCAGGTTCCCTACCTGGGCATAATTCAGGCGGACTTTGCCCAGTGAGAGCCAGTCGACATCGACAACATTGGAGAATAGAAATGCCCCGGTAACCGAAGGATAGCGGTATTTATTATTATCCGGGGGCAGCGTGGATGCATAATCCTGACGGAATGTTCCATCCAGGAAGAGGAAATCCTTATAACCCAGTGAAACGCTGGCATAAAAGCTCCTCACTCCCACTATCTGGTTAACTTCCAGAGGCAATGGCAATTCGCTTACTGTATTTTGTAATGAATAGACCCCGGGGATAAGCAATCCGCCGTTGGTGGCGTTGGAGAAGTATGAGTTGTTGGTTCTCCGTTCATTAAAGCCTGCTACACCGTTCAGGCTGACAGAAGAACCAAAGTTCTTCCTGAATTTCATCATCAGATCAAAATTATACTCGCTGAACGTATTGTCCCTCCGGATATAACCTGACGTAACCCTGTCCGGAACATTTGCCAGTCCGAAACGCATGGAGACACTTCCTACAGCCCTTCTCTCCTCCTGAAGTTCATAGTATGAATCAACAGAGACGCGTCCGAGAAGATCAAGCCAGTCAAAAACCTTATAGTTAACCGATGCGTTCCCGATAAACCGGTTTCTGCTGTCCGTTTCATAGTTCTCGTAGGCATCCCAGTACGGGTTGTTGGAATATATGGGATAGTTCAATGCCGAATTGTAGTTCCATGTCAGGTTCCTGTGTGTAAGCTCATAGGCAGTTTTCAGATCCTTGAAATCGAGGTTTGTCTGCTGCCACTGACGGAAGTTGGATGTAATATTGCCATTGTATCCGGTTGCATTACGGCCTTTGCCTTTCTGTAAGATATAATTGGCTATGCCGGTGACAGTAAGCCTTTTATTGATGTTCCATTGGCCGCTGAGAGTCACGTTGTTTCTCTTTAGGGAACTGTTGGGCAGCAATCCCTGGGTGTTGTAATTGGTATAGGATAGCCGCACCGAACTGAAATCAGTAGCTTTGTCAATGGCCACAGTGTTGGTTAACGTTAACGGCGTTTCAAAGAAGGTGATTGGGCCGTTTTTTGAAAATTCATACGGCTTCGATTGTTTGTACCAGGGTGATTCAGGATCAACCGAATACCAGCCCCAAACCGGCTGCCCGTCGAATGCAGGGCCAAAGGAGGCGTCTTCGGTAGTCTGTATCCATCTGACCAGCGGATCATTGACCGGATCATCAGTTGTAAGGCTTCCCGTTGAAGTTCGCATCCCAAAATCAGGGGGATCACCGTAACCGTAACCGGCACCATACTGATCCTGGTAGGTAGGGAATGTTGATTTGTCAATCTTGCTGAAAGTGAAGCCGGAGCTCAGAGAAACTCCTATAGGAGCTTTCTCGCCTTCGGTCAGGATCTTCCCTTTTTTTGTGGTGATCATTATAACCCCGGCCGACGCGCGGGATCCGTAGAGTGCTGTAGCTGCGGAACCTTTCAGAATATTGATTGATTCAATACTCTCAGGATCAATATCAGAGGCAGCATTCCCATAATCATATCCGGCACCCGTTGCAGCCTGGCTTGAGGTTACGCCTACATCAGTGTATTTCCCGATGTTATTATTGATAGGCACCCCGTCAACTACATACAGGACCTGGTTGCTGTTGAACAACGATTTGCTGCCACGAACAATGACGTTCGTAGAGCCCCCCATGTTCTGGTTCCTTTGAATCTGTACACCTGAAACCTTGCCGGAGAGGTTGTTCATGAAGTTGGCTGTCTTGACATTGGAAATTACGTCCCCCTTGACCTCCTGAGTGGCATAGCCCAGAGATTTTTTCTCACGTGAGATGCCGAGGGCCGTTACAACTACTTCATCGAGACCCACCATTTCGGGTTCCATAACGACGTTGATAACGGAACGCCCCTCAATCGCAACCTCCTGCGGTTTCATGCCGATAAACGAGAAAACCAGTGTGGTTGCATTCTCAGGTACTGACAGGGAATAATTTCCATCAGCAGCCGTTGATGTGCCGATTGCGGTACCTTTTACAATGACAGTAACTGCAGGCAGTGTACCCTCTCCCTCGATGGAGGAGGTGACAGTCCCCGTAATTACTCTAGTTTGTGCCAGGAGTGACGAAGCACCCGCCACAAAAAAGACAAAATACAAAAGCAATTTTTTCATAAGCTTTACTATTAGGTTAGTGGTTAAAAAGAATATAAATGCTAAGCCGAAGCTGATCGCAGCAACCCGCAAATAGTAGTAAACAGAAGCAGTAATCTTTTCATGGCATTTCGATTAACACTAATTCTAAAAAATGGTATGTATGGAATTTGGGAGCTCTTTCCATCTCGACAAATTCATGGCTAAAAAATCAAAACCGACAGTACGATTTACTGTCATCTGAAAACCGGCACTGTCCATTGCCGTAATCCTAACTAAAGACCGGTATGCATCATACTTGTTGCATCGATTTCTTGTTAATCAATTGTTAATACTTGCCAGACGCGCGCAATACATTGACTATCTTTTAAATAGAAAAATGAAATTATGGCCGGGGTTTCGGATTCTGAAGGATTTGGTAATCTTTTTTACATCAGGAAAACATGTAAATCTGGCCTTCGGGCTGTTCCCGGCACCCCTCCTGGCGGTAGGGATGTTCTGCTGAGGGCCTGCCGGAGAAGCGGGGCGGGTGGTCGGGAAGCACTGACCCGGGCCCCTTCAAAATCGCCGACTGTCGGGTAAGATACTTCGCCACAAAAAAAAGGAAGCTTATTGCTTCCTCGATTTTGCCTGGTCGGTCTGCAGGGACTCGAACCCTGGACCCGCTGATTAAGAGTCAGCTGCTCTACCATCTGAGCTACAGACCGGAAAAATAATTGGGCGAAATTACCATTTTTTCACTTATCACCGCTGAATAATCCTTGCGCCATAATAATCATATCATCCAATAATCACGGCGACTAATAATCATGGCGCCCAATAATCATTGTATCACAATAACCATGGCGCCATAACTATCACTTCGTCAGAACGATCAGCCCCTCACGAGGGATAGCCCTGTAAACAATTTTCGCTTCGGCCTTGGGAAGCCAAATCTTGATATATGGAACATACGGAGGCGCCCGGAATCTGACAACCTCCCCCATGGTGGCCCCTGCGTTCCTTGACCTGTCCCGTAGATCGAAGAAAAATTTCGCCCTCCTGTCAGCTCCAACAGTATCTTCCTGTTGCTCGAAATAGAAACGGATGTCACGGTCGGTGTCAAGCGTGAAAAAGACAGCCTCGAAGTCGGTGGTGTCGGGCCTCGCATCGATCTTTGCCTCTGAGGTATCTTTAGGAGCGATCTTCACCTGAACCGGATCCTTCCTGAAGGTGGCCTGCATGCCGGTAATGGCCAGAGGCGCCGAGAGCATGCTGTAGACAGCCTCCTGGTTCGCTCTCTGGAAGAAGGGCGAGATGTCGTACTCGTCAATCCTGAACGATCTGACTGGCACCCCCTTTATCAGCAGCTGTAAAACGCTGTCGCGGATGTTGATGAGCAGCCCTATTGAATCAGAATCCGCCATTCTGACCTGCGAGCTCAGGAACGCCTTTTCCCTTATAATTTCGATATAACCGGGGATGGAACAGAGGTTGATGGTGTCTCCCTCTTTCTGCTCGAGCGAGGCGAAGTAGGCATCGTCAAAAGCCCTGACAGTGCGGTTGACGGCCGAGACCGACCTGGCCAGGTAAAAGATGACAAAGACTGCCAGTGCTGCCGCGGTGATTATGTACCATTTATGTTTATCCCAGGTCATATATAATAGCTTTGTCAGTAGATATAGACTTTTGAGCCAACGCTGAGCGCGTTGAACACTGCCTCCAGATCATCGTCATTGAGCCTTATGCATCCGTGCGTCACCGGCATCCCAAGCAGTCGCTTGTAGAGGGTTCCGTGTATCAGGTACCCGTCGCCGAGGCTCATGGCATAGTCACCAAGGACACCGTACTCATACCTCGACGCGTCGGTCTGGCCGGGAATAGGCAGTCCCTCCTCCACGAAGGCCCAGTCGGGCTTACGCCAGACGGGATGAGTGATCTTTCCCTGGATGGTAAATCGCCCGCGCGGGGTCTTGAAGATCCACTCCTTCTCACCGTCTTCGGTCTTGAGAAGCGTATAGCTTCCCGACGAGCAGAACCCTTCGCGCACCAGCTTGCGGTTGCGGTAGAGAGAGAACCTGTTGTCAACAGTATTGATGACCAGGAAAGTCTGTGTGGGGATGAACGAGGCGAGCCTGCGCTCAAGCCTGGTTATCTCATTCTGCGATGCCCTGATCTGCCTTTGTATGGCCCTGTTTTTCAACAGGGTGGAATCGACCTTGCACTCCGCCCTGCTGGTACCCCATGAGTGCTGGAGGGCAGGTGCAATATAAAGCGGAACAGAGGCCAGGAAAAGTAATGCAACGACGACGGAAAGGCTTCTGAGCGCTATCCTGGCCCGGCGGTCAGACCTGGCAAAAAGCAAGGCTTGATGCATGAAATTGTGCAGGGATCTCTGGAAGGACTTTGGCATGGATGTCGGCGAGTCACTCTGAGAGTCACTGCTGAGAGTTACTTTGTGATCCACTCTGTGAGCCATTCTGTGAGGCACCCTGTGAGCCATTCTGTGAGGCACCCTGTGAAGCGCTGTTTTCGGCAGAGCCATTCCCGGGGGTAGTATTTTCAGTGTGCTCTGACATGGTCACTTCGATCTGGATGAGAAGAACTCTTCAAGAGTTAATGTTGAACCAATGATTGTCACCGGTGTTCCCTTCTGGGCATATTTGAATAGCAGGTCCATATCTGCATTCTTCAGTGCCACGCATCCCTGTGTCCAGTTTGCGCCCTTGCCGCCTTCGCCGTGGATCTCGATCATGTCACCTATCCGTGCATCGGCGGGCAGCTTTCCGTTCCTGATCCTCTCATTGAACTCCTGTATGTCAATCTTGTTTGGATAATTGATCATCAGCGCCTTATAATATATGGTGGAGCCATTGGAGAGCTTTTTGGTCACCATATATTTCCCTTCTGGGGTGGCCATGTCTCCCCTGCTCATCTTGTCGCCAAGCCAGTTTTTCCCGAACTCCGCCTCAAAGGTATATTTCTTTTTGCCACCGTAGTACAGGTGGCACACTGCCGGGATTTTTTCCACTACTATTGCGTATGATCCGGACTTCCGGCTCTCGTTAATGGTACTTGTAGCCCACTCCTGCCAGTCAGAATAGTGTTTGAAGTATTCTTCGAGATTATTCCGGGCAAGGTTATATGTTCCCGATATGTATTCATTTGCCTCGGTTAGTTTAAGGTTCCCGTTGACATAGTTCTCCTTCTGCAGGTCCACCTCTGCCTCTCTGAGCAGCAGTTTGCCACGCGCATGCTTCTTTTTGACATCCTGGGGGAGGGGCATTGAGAGGAAAGTCTTTTCAAACGACGCCATCTCCGCCTTCATGCGCCTGATTTCGCTTTCGAGGTTTGCCTTGAGGCTGGTTGACCTTTTAATGGTGTTGCTGGTCGCTTCGTTGGCTTTTTTCTGTGCCGCGGAGGCTAAGGCTATGACATTTTCGTAGTCGCGGAAAAGAATGTAGCGCTCATTCTCGGCCCGCCAGGCAGCCATGGCCGAATCGTAGTTGTTCTGTGCCTCCCTGAAGAGCCTGGGGGAGTATACCTCGGATTGGTGGTCCCTTGCCGCTGCAATAGCTGCCCTCGCCTGTTCAACCTCATGTTGGGGCGGCTCGGGCACCAGGGCCCTGAAAAGCAGCACCAGGAGGAAGGTTATGATGCCGGCGATGACGACGTATATGATTAAGCTTATCAGGGAGCCCCTCTTCATGTGTCCTGTTTAAAAAAATCCCCGGGACCAGGCCCGGGGATCCATTTTAATTCCTGGTGGTATTAATTAGACTTTAATACCGGCTTTTGCCATTGCTTCCTTCAGCTCAGCGATGATGCCGTTGAGTCCTTCGGTAGCAGCTTTTACCTTGTCAACTACTTCTACGTAGTTGGTGCCGCCGTCGAAGAGGCCCTGAGTGTCGGCCAGAGAGGTCTCGATGACTGTCAGTTCATTCTTGATCTCTTCAACAACTGCTTTGCCTTCCTTGCCCTTGGGAGCTTTCAGGATGAGAGCTTTTGCCTCATAGAGAAGGGCCATGGCATCGGCCATCATGGTTTCGGCTTCAGCTTTAACTTCAGCTTTCTTTGCTTCAACGTTACCTGCCAGTTCACCTGCTTTGAGGGTGATAGCATCAGCGTTAGCCTTGATAACTTTGAAATCCTTGGCTGACTTCGACTTCTGTGTCTCGATATTCTGCAGCATTACTGTCAGAGAATCGTTCAGAGCAGCGAATTCTACCGGGAAGTAGACGTCAGTCTGTACTGTCTTGGCTGAATCGAGGGCTGCTGAAGCAGCGTCGAGAGCTTCCTGGGGAACTTTAGCGCAGCTGGCCATGAGAGCCACTGCAGCTACTGTAGCAACAACTAAAAAGAATCTGTTTTTCATTTCTGTTTAAAATTTGGTTCTGTTATTCTGTTAAAAAAGTCTACGATGTGTGGTCGTAAAATCGCTGCAAAGGTAAGAAATTTTCCGTTGTAAAAATTCATTCTCTGGAAATTTTTCAACATTTTTCTTCTGGCGGTTGATAATATCATCCGCGTCTCCCGGTTTCGGGACTTCTTCTTACCGGAGTTTCCCTGGTACCTTGGAGACTGATATTACCTGCGGTTGCTCGTCAGTGTTCCATGTAGGTTTAGCTCATCCCCCTGAAGGCAGCAGGCAATTAGGTGCCTGCAGAGTCTCGGTAAGGTACCTGCGGCGCTCAGCTTAATCCCCCTGAAGCCAGGAGGCCGATGATTACAACCAGGTATATTGCCAGGAGCACGAGAGAAATAATTGCCAGTACGTACATGATGAAAAACGCCCTGGTCTGTCTCTCGACTGCCGTTTCAAGGTCTTTGGCGGAGTCGGAGGAGTTATAGCTGGCAAATGCGTCGGCTGACTCTCTAAGTCTCTTGCCCATAATAAAGTATGGCACTCCGATGATTGCCCCAATAATTGTAATGCAATAGATTACTCCCCCGATCATTGCGAGCAACCCGATGAAGTTCATATACTTCGCCAGGTTTGGCAGGTTTGTTGATAATAAATTGCCTGATTGACTTTGCCCGATGGTTACTTCTTCGTTTGACATGACTTTTCCTCCTTAGTTTAGATTGGTGAGATATAAAGTTAGGAATAGTATAAATCAAAACCAAGAATGGCTTCCTGAAAATGGAGCATAATAAAAAGACCCTGACACTGTCAGAATCCCTTGAGCAGAGAAAGGGATTAGCTTCGCAGATCCCTATGCAGGGATCCTGCAGCACATGAATGACCTTTCAGATCTTTCTGTTTTACCTCCTTTGCATTTGAAAGCAAGCTTTCAACGCATCGTCGGTAAAACAGAAACCCCTCCGCCTTTCGGCGGAGGGGTCATTCATGTTCTGCGGAGAGAGGGGGATTCGAACCCCCGGTACGGTTACCCGTACGGCAGTTTAGCAAACTGCTGGTTTAAGCCTCTCACCCATCGCTCCAAAAAACGTCTTCCCCTAAGCTGCCGGATTGCCAGTTTTTAATCCTTCGCAATTTTCAGCAGCGGGGCAAAATTATAAAAACATAGTCTTCTTTACAATACTATTTTCTCTTTTTATCGAGAACCACGACGTTCTCTACATGGAAGGTATGCGGGAACATGTCAACCGGACGGACACGGATGACATCATATCCGGCGGAGAGGATGTCAATGTCGCGGGCCTGCGTGGCCGGATTGCAGCTTACATATACAATTCTGCCGGCACCCGAGCGCAGCATCGCGAGGGTGACATCACCATGCATGCCTGCCCTTGGCGGATCGGTGATGATCACATCAGGCCTGCCCCGCTCGAGGAACAGCTTCTCGTTGAATATGTCCTTGATGTCACCGGCAATAAATTCCGCGTTGCCAATGCCGTTTGCGAGGGCATTCATCCTCGCATCAGCCACGGCCTCTTCGATATACTCCAGGCCGGTTACCCTTGACGCCCCCGATGCCAGGTAACAGGCGATCGTTCCGGTACCGGTATAAAGATCATAAACATTCTCATCGCCCCTGAGCTGCGCAAACTCCCTGACAATGCCATAGAGCCTTACAGCCTGGCTGCTGTTGGTCTGGAAGAACGACTTCGGACCGATCCTGAACCTGAGCCCTTCCATCTCCTCGGAAATATATTCGCTGCCGCGAAAATGAACCGGCGTGAGGTCTGCTATGCTGTCGTTCTTCTTCGTATTAATGATATAATAGAGCGATGTGATCTCAGGGAACCGCTCCGCGAGATGGACCAGCAGCTCTTCCCGCTCCTCTGCGCGGCTGTCGGTTGTCACAAGCACCACCATCACCTCCCCGCCCGAGGCTATCCTGACGAACATGGTCCTGAGGAAGCCGCGATGCTCACGGAAGTCGTAAAAGGGAAGCCCCCTCTCAAGCGCGTACCTCCTTACCTCGTTCCTTATGGAGTCAGACGGTGCTGACATCAGAAGGCACTCATTGATGTCGAGCACTTTGTCATAGATGCCGGGGATATGGAATCCAAGGGCGGGGCTGTGTGAAGGGGCGGCCAGGGGGGCGGATTCCCCCATTCTGTCTGGTCCCCGAGTAATATGTGGAGACTCCGGTGATTCCCCAACCTCTCCAATCCTGTCAGCCTCCGGTGAATCCCTGGACTCTTCAACCATGTCAGCCTCCCGTGATTCTTTGTCAGCGATCCATGACGCAAGCTCCTCACCGGTCATCCATCGCCTCTCCGAGAAGGTGAACTCAAGCTTGTTGCGGTAACCGTATATCTTGTCCGATCCAACAATAGGGTCTATTGTCGGGATTGGCGTATGGCCTATCCGTGTGAGGTTATCACGCACCTGTTGTGCCTTGTAATGAAGCTGTCTGTCATAAGGCAGATGCTGCCAACGGCATCCTCCGCACACCCCGAAATGCTGGCAGGGAGGGGTGATCCTCTGAGGCGAGGGTGTGGTAACCGCAATGGCAACCCCCTCCATGTAACGCCTCTTCTTCTTCGTGACCCTGACATCAACAACATCGCCCGGGATCATCCCCGGCACGAAGAGCACCATGTCATCAACCCTGGCGATGGCGTTGCCTTCAGATCCGATATCGGTTATGGTTACGCCCCTGAGCGTGGGCAGCTGCTTCTTCCTTCCCACCCGCTTCTATCTGAATGCCTTGAAAAACTCAAGACCGGCCAGGACTGCCGGAACAGATCCGCTGCCATGGTCGAGTCCCGCCATGGTAACATATAAACAGGTCACCGGGCTCGATCCGGCGGCATTCATGTCGTTATGCATATTCTCCGACAGAACAGGCATGACATAGGTGTCCGCCGTTCCATGAAGGAAAAGTATAGGCACATTGCTGTCCCACCCCTGTATACTATTGGCAGTCATGGCATTGCGCACACTCAAGTAAGTGGCTGAAGTCGAATAGCCTGAGATATACTCTGCCCTGAAAAGTTCAGAGACGTTGACGCTCAGTTGTGCATTTATCTGGTCAGAGGAATGAAGACCGTCGAAAAGTCCCGGGATACGCCCGGCATATGTTGAATTGAACAGTTCTGTGAGTTCATTGGCGTAAAGATCGTATTGGCTGTACGCGTTGGCAATATATGCGATGTAAACGGGCATGGGATACTGTGTTTGCCCGAGTACATACGAGTTTACATAACTAAGGTCATAGGGTCCCGCTCCGCAGCTGGCCGCCTTTACGGTAAAGTCAGAGCCGTAGTTCTTCTCCAGCGCTTCGGTTAGTGCCAGCGTTGCCCAGCCTCCCTGAGAGTATCCAATGAGATAACATTCATCGGTCACGGTAATGTCCTTGGCAACATCCTCATCAAACTCGGCAACCGAATAGAGCATATCAACCAGTGTCTGAACGGTAGATTCCTTGTGGAGGTAGGGATGAGCCATCTGCTTCGATGCACCGAATCCGAGGTAATCGGGAAGGATGACAACGTATCCGGTACTTGCAATATACTCTATCATCTGGTACTGAAGGGCCTGCGGATCTGCCGTGGGGGCTGCCGAATGAAGGGTGTTGGTGCCGTTCTGGAAAGAGAGCACAGGATATGTTCCTGGCGCCGACGGAATACAAATAAGTCCTGATGCCGTCACCTCGTTTCCCATAAATTCGGTTCTGTATGTGATCTTGTAAATGTTCACCCCGCTCACTACATCTGCAATGATTTCACTAACGGCAGGGTACTGCGTTGCCACCAGGGTCAGGACCGAGACTATGTTTTCCTTCGTTCTCATCAGCAGCAGGTTGCTTGAGAGAAGGTAGTCATTATCCTCGAAGGGATCGGGACCGGGGTCTTTGCGGCACGACTGCATCAGTAACAGCGGTGTCAGCAGAAAGAACAGTGCCAGCAGTTTCAGATTCTTTTGCATGACTTTCAAATCAGGTTACAATATTAACGGAAATTATTGAGGTGGAGTATGCCTCGGGTGAAAGCAGTAGGCATCAGGCAATAGAGGGCCGAGCGTTAATAAATGGTCCGCCAGCTGGCGGATCATTTTAGTGAAGACGCCAGCTTGCAGGGGAGAATTAGTCATCAGTCGGCAGTCGGCAGCTGAGGCTCTGACGCAGGAAAAGTCCTGCACACGTAGTGTCGGGAAGGAGGCTCAATCCCGTACCACGAAGGGCGTTGAGACGGCAATCTAGCGGCAAATCGGATTGCGAAATTAAAACCATTGGCCGTAGGTCATGTATTATGGCAGGCAATAGCGAAGGGGGATTTTGATTATCTTTGCGAATTCAAAAACCGGCCCCATGGTCTCCGTCAACAATGTATCACTCCTTTTCGGCAGTTTCGTCCTTCTTGATGAGGTATCGTTCCTCATCACCCGGCAGGAGCGCATCGGCCTGACTGGCAGGAACGGAGCGGGCAAATCGACCCTGATGAAGATCATCGCGGGGATGCAGGACCCTACCTCAGGCTCCATTGAACGTCCACGCGAGCTGACCATAGGATACCTCGAGCAGCAGATGAAGGTGTCTGACACCACCACCGTGCTGGAGGAGGCCCTCACCTCATTCACCGAGCTCAGGGCCCTGGAACAGGAGATAGCCGACACCACACGCGAGATTGTGGAACGAACCGACTATGAGACCGAAAGCTACCACCAGCTGCTCGACAGGATGCATGCCGCCGGCGAGAGGCACCAGATCCTCGGCGGAAGCGATTACGTGGCAGTGACGGGGCAGACACCTCACCGGCCTCGGCTTCAGCCCGTCGGAGTTCAACAGGCCTACCAAGGAGCTCAGCGGCGGATGGCGCATGCGCGTGGAGCTGGCAAAAATACTCCTCAGGAAGCCTGACCTGATCCTGCTCGACGAGCCAACCAACCATCTGGACATAGAATCAATCATCTGGCTCGAGACCTTCCTCGAGACCTACCCCGGTGCGGTGATCCTCGTCTCTCATGACCGCACCTTCCTCGACAACGTCACGCGGCGCACGATAGAGATCAGTCTCGGGAAAATTTACGACTATAAGGTGCCCTACACCAAATACACCGAGCTCCGGAAGGAGAGGCGTGAGCAGCAGACAGCCGCATACCGCAACCAGCAGAAGATGATCGACGACACCGAGAAGTTCATCGAGCGGTTCAGGTACAAGCCCACCAAGGCAGTGCAGGTGCAGAGCAAGATCAAACAGCTGAAAAAGCTTGACCGCATTGAGATCGAAGACGAGGATCTGTCAGCGATGAACATACGCTTCTCCCCCGCCCCGCGCTCAGGAACCGTGGTCGTGGAGGCCGATGAGGCCTCGAAACGCTACGGCACCCACCTGGTGCTCGACAGGATCTCGCTTAAGATCGAGAGAGGAGAAAAAGTGGCCTTCGTAGGTCGCAACGGTGAAGGGTAAAACTACCCTCGCAAGGATGATCCTCAGCCAGGTTGACCATGACGGAACGATGAAGAGAGGACATAACGTCGGTACCGGTTATTTCGCCCAGAACCAGGATGAGCTGCTCAATGATGAGCTCACGGTGTTCGAGACAGTAGACAGGATAGCCAGGGGCGACATCCGCACACGCCTGCGTGACATACTCGGGGCATTCCTATTCCACGGCGAAGACATAGACAAGAAAGTGAAGGTGCTCTCCGGCGGCGAACGGTCACGCCTGGCCATAGTGCAGCTGCTTCTGGAGCCATATAACCTGCTCCTGCTCGATGAACCAACTAACCACCTCGATATACGCTCAAAGGAGATTCTCAAGCAGGCGCTGATCAGATACGATGGCACATTAATTGTGGTCTCTCATGACAGGGATTTTCTCGACGGGCTTGTGAATAAGGTCTACGAGTTCCGAAACAGGAAGATAAAGACACATCTCGGAGGCATAGCCGAATTCCTCAGGGCGAGGAAGATTGAATCGCTGAGGGAGCTGGAGAAGAGATCGCCAGCGGCGGCGAAAACAAGTTCTTCCAATGAGAAAAAAAACCCGGCGGTGGCGAAAATGAGTTCTCCCGAAGTGAAGAAGACCCCTGTACCGAAAGCAAAGGTACAGAAGGTTCAGATTACGGAGTCTCCTGTACAGGAAAAAACCAACACGCCGCAGGACAGCAAGATGCGGTACCTCGAGAAGAAAGAGACGGAACGCGTGTACCGGAGGCTGCACAGGCAGGCGGAGGAGAGCGAGGCAGAGATAACAAGGATGGAAGGAGAAATAGCAGCAATGAACGCCAGACTCGCTTCAGGAGACCCCGAAGCAGTGAATGACCCGGCATTCTATGCAGATTATGAGCAGAAGAAACAAAAACTCGAAAACCTGATGCAACAATGGGAAGAGGCCCACAGCGAACTCGAGGCCTTCACGTCGGAATATATGAGCAGCGATGACAGCATATGAGCAGCGACAACAGAATATCAGCAAGCATGATAGTTTATGAGCAGCGACAACAGAATATCAGCAAGCATGATAGTTTATGAGCAGCGACAACAGAATATCAGCACCAATGACAGTCTATGAGAGAAAATACGCGGTCAACATCTTCAACACAGACCTCACGGGCAGGCTAAGTCCGGGCGGACTGTTCAACTTCTTCGAGGATATTGCAGGGAGGCATGCCGTTGAGCTGGGATGGGGCCGTGACAACCTGATGAGCAACGGTGTCTTCTGGGCGCTCTCGAGGATGGTGGTGAAGGTTGAGGATCTTCCGCAGGCATGGGAAGAGGTGATGCTGCGCACATGGCCGCGGGGTACGGAGACCATTTACGCCATTCGCGACCTGGAGATGTATGATGCATCAGGCAAACGCCTGGCAGCTGCCTCATCCTCATGGGTTATAGTTGATTACCACACCCGCAAGGCGCAGAGGCCCGACAAAGCCCTCTCAACCCTCAACACCCTCTTCCCTGAGGAGAGAGCCCTCGGCACCAATGCCCGCAAGGTCCCTGCCCTCCCTGCCGGTGAGCATGAGATGACCAGACTGAAGGTCAAGCTCGATGACATCGACGTCAACAGGCATGTGAACAATGCCCGGTATATTCACTGGGCCGTTAACTGCTATGACCCTGAGTTTATAAGCTTGCACACCCCTGACACCATCGAGGTGAATTATATCGCTGAGGGGCACCAGAACGAGATGATAAATATCTTCACCGGCCCCGGTGATGAAAGCGGAACAACATTCATCCACTCGGTCACCAGGGAGAGCGACAGCTCAGAGCTGTGCCGGGTGAGGATGAGCTGGAAAAAGAACAGACTTTGAAATCTTTATTAACTTTAAGGCATGGTAAGGCGACAAACAGATAAGGCAGCTGCAGTCATTTCGATAGTGCTGATGGCAGCGCTCACATGGTCCTGTTCAGTGACACAGCCCTCCGCTGACACCAAGGACATGTCATATATCTACAACCCGGCCAGAAATGTATTCACGCCTCTCATTTCGGTCTTCGATGAGGGTTCTGAGACGTCGGTGCTGTCAATCAGCATCCGACGGAGCGAGTTGTACTTCAACGAGGCCAATCCTGAGGGAGTGCCCATGGCCTCAGTGCTCTTATCGGTGAGGCTGTTCAACAACACCCTGGGCGGGGTGCTTGCCGATACTGCCTTATTCAAGCACGAGATCCGCCGCCAGGAAGTCGCGGGAGAATATGTCTTCCGGGTACCCCTGAAAACGTACGAGGGCAGCTCATATACGGCCGAGATTAAGATAATAGACCTGATCAGGCAACGGACCCTTCAGACCTTTATAGATTTTGAGCGGACAGGCAGGTACAGCAAACTCTACTACAGGACCCGTGATCACTTCAGCGGGAATGATCTTCACAGCAACATAGTAAGAAGGGAACAGTACATAAACGTCCTCAACCCTTCATTGCAGCCTGACACCCTCTGGCTCTTCTATTACAAACCTGTCAAGGCAATCCCACCCGCACCAACCACCATACTGCCGGAGACTACTCTCTCACCGGAGCCTGAGATCATTGTTCCCCTTCCACACTCTGACACTTTACCGATAATGCTCCCGGGTGAAGGGATCTATCTCTTCTCTACGGACAGCCTCATCCGTGAAGGCCTGGTCATTTATAATTTCGGGCCTGACCACCCTTCGATGAGCAGTCCCGAGACAATGATACCTCCCCTCTCATACCTGGCAACACCACTGGAGATGGAGGCCATGATGAATGCAGAAAAGCCCAAGCTGGCGCTTGACCAGTTCTGGCTTGACCGAACCGGTAGCATCGAAAGGTCGAAGGAACTGATCAGGATATATTATAACCGGACCCTGTTCGCTAATTACTACTTCAGCTCTTACAAGGCCGGGTGGCTGACTGACAGGGGGATGATCTACATCATTTACGGGCCGCCTGACAAGGTCTACAAAAACTCTGAGGGCGAGAGCTGGGGTTACAGGATGCCGCCGGTGAAGAGCCGCTGGGGATCACGTTTCACCTATGAAGATGATTACCTGTGGTTTAACTTCAGAAAGCAGAAAACCATCTTCTCAGACAATGATTTTGCACTTAACAGGGCCTCAACCCCTATCAGCTACTGGGATGTTGCCGTGGCACGGTGGCGTGAAGGCAAAGTTTTCCGACTCGATAATCCACAGGAGCTGAAATGATGCACAGCGAAAAAGAATTCATCTTCGGCATGCACCCCGTCATGGAGGCGATAAAGGGTGGCAGGCAGATTGACCGTGTGCTGGTACGCCAGGGACTGCGCGGCGAACTTTACCATGAGCTTATGAAGCTGGTAGCGGAACTGGGCGTACCCTGGCAGGTGGTACCCGTCGAGAAGCTTGACTACATCACCCGCAAGAACCACCAGGGGGTCATTGCATGGGTCTCGGCCATAGAGTTTCAGAATATTGAGAATATCCTCCCACGGATCTTTGAGGAGGGTCGGGAACCGCTGATCATGATGCTTGACAGTATAAGCGATGTGCGCAACTTCGGGGCCATAGTACGTTCAGCACTCTGCTTCGGCGCAGACGCGATCATCGTACCTGAAAAGGGTTCTGCGAGGATATCCCCTGACGCAGTGAAGGCATCGGCAGGTGCGCTCAGCTCCTTCCCTGTCTGCAGGGTAAAGAGCCTGGCCAAAGTGCCTCACCTACCTGAAGGAATCGGGATTAAAGGCAGTGGCCGCAACGGAAAAAGCCAGGGAGGAGATCAGTGCCACCGACCTCAGGGGACCGGCGGTAATCATACTCGGTTCGGAGGAGAAGGGCATCAGCCGTGAGCTCCTGGCACAGGCTGACCTGCACGGTATCGATTCCGATCACTGGCATCATAGGGTCACTGAATGTCTCCGTGTCAGCAGGGGTCATCCTGTATGAGATAGGTAGGCAAGAAAGCCAGTCTGAGAACCTGTAAAGCGTCTCGCAATTTCAGCAAAAAGTCAGCAATCGGCAGTCCTCAGTAGGCAGTCGTAAATCATTGATTAACTGAAGACTGTGAACTGTGGACTGACAGACTTCAGACTTATCCAATTATCCCGCGGATCCTGTCATCAAGCTGCCGCTGGTCGGCGGTGAATGAAGCCAGGCCGGCAAGGGTCAGCAGCGTGTCAGGTGCCAGCTCTCCCTGCACGATCCTCTCCTTCCATGATGCAAGCACCGGTATCTTTCCTTCAGTGGCGATACGCTCATTGTCCTCCATGCTCATCAACGGGAACATGTCTCCCAGTCCTGCCTCGTGCACCCTCCTGATGATCTCCTCTCCCGTGACCGGCACTTTTGAGTTGAGCGACCTGCCCAGATCAATCACGCTCTTCGGGACCTCCCAGAACTTCTCTATGCCAAGGCCTGCGGCTTCATTGTTCAATGGCACATCATAATGTTTTCCAAGCCTGCTTTCAAACAGTCCGGGAAGTGCCTTCCTCCCGGCAGCGGCCACCTTGGGTGGTATGGTGTATACATCGGTACCTGCAAGAAGGTCAAGCTGGGTGTAGCTCCTGAGGCTGGCAGCTATCTGTCTGGTCTTCCAGTCGTTTTCAGCAGACAGACGGGTGACCCAGGTCTGTGATGAGAGCACTGCATTCTCACCCGCGCCGCTGCCGTCACCTATCCCGTTGTCGGCCATGAACGCCCCTATCCTTCCAAGGAAGACATTAAGGTAGTCAGGCTTGGCCACGAGGGTCACCAGCGCGTTCTGCCTTGCGCTGAACTCAAGGGTGAAATTGATCCTGACGCCCTTCTCACGGAGTCGCCTCGCACCTAACAGTCCCTCCGGAGTGTACGGTACCTTGACGATGAACTGATCGGGGCACAGCTCCCTGTAGCGCAGCCCGTACGAGACGATGGCGTCAATGTCATATGCCGTGTCAGTATGCAGCTCCACGCTGACCATGCCTCCGAATTTCTTTGCAAGACGCAACCCATGACGGGCATTGATGATAAAAGCGATCTCCTTCACCTGCTCATTAACCGGAAGATGCATTACCAGATCAAGCGCCGAGGGGATGAAGTCATCATAGATGCCTTTTTGTATCTCATTATTCAGCAAGGTATTGTTTGTGGTCAGTGCTGTCATCTCGGCGCTCCAGTTGGCTTCGGCCTCGGTCATGTCACCTGTATCGAGCCACAGCTCCGTGCCTGTTGAACGCAGCGACTGCCAGAACGGATCATGCCTGCCTGTGACGGGAGTATCCTTTATGCCGGATTTAATGAATGATGCCAGTTTTTCGTTATAGGTTACGCTCATATCTGAAGTATTTAATTAATCGCTTTACTGAGTGCCTCAATGTCATTTCCTGAAGGAGCCTGGAAGAGCTTCAGCCCGAACTGGCCTGCAACGGCAAGAGCATAATCGAGCACCCCCGACTGCACACTCTCGAAAGGCACCCATGAGTTGATCCTGCTGAAGCAGTACAGTTCCACCGGCATGCCTGATTCGACAGGCAGCATGTCTCGTACCATGACCGGCATTTTCGGGTCAATATCCTTGTGGTTAACAAGGTATTCAACCATATAAGCCCTGAAGGCGCCCAGATTTGTCAATGACGTCATCTCTCCCTTCCTGAGGGTCTCAATCTCAGCGCTGTTTTGCTCAAGCCATTTTTCCAGGTGCGGCCTGCTGCTTATCCTGTCAAGGAGCTCCGGGGTCATAAATGCTATCGATCTGACATCGATCCGTATCTCACGCTTGATCCTTCTCACCCCTGAGTCCTCCATCCCCTTCCAGTTCTGGAATGACTCAGAAATGAGGGCATAGGTGGGAACGGTAAGGATAGTCTTGTCAAAGTTCTCGACCTTGACAGTATGAAGGGTGATGTCTTTGACCGTTCCGTCAATATTCCTTCCGGGAATTGTGATCCAGTCGCCCAGTCTGACCATATTGTTGCCTGAAAGCTGGACGCTGGCAACCAGTCCAAGCATGGTATCCTTAAACACTACCGCAAGCACGGCCATGGCAACACCGAGTCCTGTAACAACACTTCCAAGCGAAATCCTGAAGATTATCGATACTATGATCAGTGTGCCGATGAATGCCACCACAACCTTTAACCCCTGCACATACGGCTTAATTGACCGGCCTCTGGATATCGGCTGCATCAGGTAGACCCGGTGCCAGCCCTCAATAAATGCACTGATTGTGAGAGTAACATAAACAACTATATATAATGCCGCAATCTTGTGCACAAATAAGCCAGCCAAGGTTCTCCCTCAGCATGCCAGGAGGCCATGTAACCATACCACCACCCCCGGGACGATCATTGCGATGCGCCTGAACATGTTTGTCTCCAGGAATTTGTCGTCATAGAGCGACTTTGTCCGTTTAACAGTCAATGCAAATACCCTGACTAGGATGATCACCCTTGATGAAAATCTTCGAAAGCCAGGCGAGAAGAAGCACTGCAAGTACAAGGATCACCGTGCTGACCCATGAGACTAGTGCCGGCCGACATCCCAAATTTGCGAGGAACTCCCTTGAGTATCATTACGGGATCAACATGATCGGAACATGCTGTTGCACTTTTGGTTCCGGCCGTGAAATTACAAATTATCTTTTTTAATGGCCGTCCTGTTTTGTACCTTTACCCTAATAAACCTGAGAAAGATGAGAATCATATGTCTGTTTTTTCGCTACTGTTCCTGATCGCTTAGCATGTCAGCACAGGTTTTTGATGAATATTTCACGGATCAAACCCTGAGGTTTGACTTCATGCTGGCCGGTAACAGCACGGAAACAAAGGTCTATCCTGTCATCCCTCAGGGAAGAACCGTTCTGGGGAGGATCACTCACCAATCTTACCGATCCGTTCGGTTACGGCAACTTCAGGTATGAAGTCTTTGATGCTGCCAGCGGCAAACTTCTCTACTCCCGTGGGTTCTGCACTCTGTACCAGGAGTGGCAGACAACTGCAGAGGCCAAAAAGATGGAAAGAAGCTTCCATGAGGTGGCTACCTTTCCCTTTCCCGAAGAACAAGGTGAACTTCGTGCTGAGCATCCGCGGCCGCGACGGTAACTTCACAAGGCTCTATGAGACAGCCATAGACCCGGCCAGCTATTTCATTCATCAGGGAGAAGCCGGACGCTGCACTGGCATCCAGGATATACGGGACCGGTGATCCTCACACATCACTTGATATTGCCTTTATAGCCGAAGGGTACACGCGCGAGCGAGATGGAGCAAATTCAGGGCTGACGTGAAGCGGATCGGCGACATCCTGTTTCAGGAAGCCCCGTTTGACAAGTACAGGGACCGGATAAATATATGGGCCGTGGAGGCTCCTTCGCAGGAGTCGGGAACCGATGTTCCGGGCGAAGGCATTTATGTCAACACCGCTCTCAGCTCAAGCTACTACACCTTTGATGTAGACAGGTACCTGACCACGCAGGACATAAGGGCGGTGAACGACTATGCAGCTGCTGCACCTCATGACCAGATCGTCGTGCTTATCAACAGCCCAAGGTATGGCGGCGGCGGCGTATACAACTACTACAGCGCCGTGACTTCCGACCACCAGTTCACCCCGCAGGTATTCACCCATGAGTTCGGCCACGGATTTGCAGGACTGGCAGATGAATACTACTCGTCTGAAGTGGCTTACGAGGAGTTTTATCCGCTCAGTGTCGAGCCCTGGGAGCCCAATATCACCACAAGGGTAAATTTTGATGCCAAAGTGGAAGGACCTGATAGCCAGGTCAGTTCCTGTTCCCACACCCGAATGAAAAAAGGTACACGGGTGTCACCGGGCTCTTCGAAGGAGGAGGCTATTCCGCGAAGGGCATTTACCGGCCCTCGTTCGACTGCCGCATGAAGAGCAACCAGGCAGAGACATTCTGCGAGGTATGCCAGAGCGCCATAGAGGCAATGATTCTATTCTACCTCGAATAGGAATAGCTGTCGATCGGCATCGCGGTCTGTCGAATGGTTCGGACAATCGCAAATCTGCAAACTGCAAATCTGCAAACTTCTCTCTTACTTCTTCTTCTCCCCGCCCGACGTCGGTGGTTTGGATATTGAGTCACGCATGCTCGTGTCAGCCTCGATATTCTTCATCCTGTAATAATCCATGATTCCCAGATTGCCGCTCTTGAAGGCGTGAGCCATAGCGAGAGGTATCTCCACCTCTGCCTCGATGACCTTGGCGCGTGCCTCCTGTGCCTTGGCCTTCATCTCCTGCTCATAGGCAACAGCCATGGCGCGACGCTCCTCAGCCTTGGCCTGTGCAATGTTCTTGTCGGCGTTGGCCTGATCCATCTGCAGCACGGCACCGATGTTCTTTCCAATGTCAATATCAGCTATATCAATTGAGAGTATCTCGAATGCCGTTCCTGCATCAAGTCCCTTCTCAAGCACAGTCTTGCTGATACGATCAGGATTCTCCAGCACCTCCTTATGGCTGTGTGCCGAGCCGATAGACGATACTATACCCTTCACCCACGCGTGCAAGAACCGTCTCTTCACCTGCACCACCAACCAGCTGCTTGATGTTAGCCCTGACGGTCACCCTGGCCTTGGCGATCAGCTGTATGCCGTCGCGGGCCACTGCCGTGACAGGAGGGCGTGTCAATCACCTTCGGGATTAACGGACATCTGCACGGCCTGGAAGACATCGCGTCCTGCAAGGTCAATGGCAGTGGCCATCTTGAATGAGAGGTCAATGTTCGCCTTACTGGCGGAGACAAGGGCATGAACCACCTGCGCAACATGTCCTCCTGCCAGATAATGCGCCTCAAGATCATCGCGGTTAAGCTTGATCCCTGCCTTGTCAGCCTCGATCATTGCGCCTACGACAATTGAGGGCGGAACCTTTCTCCAGCGCATGAATATCAGCTGCAGCAGGCTGATCCTTACACCGGAAACCAGTGCCTGGAACCACAGTCCGATAGGTATGAAGTAAAGAAGTATCCAGAGCAGTACTACCGCTCCAACGATGATAATAACATAAATGCCAATTCCGCTCAGATCCATTTGTTTATTTATTTATTGGTTTCACAATCAATTTGTTGTCGTCTATTCTTACGACCTCTATCTCCTGCCTGGGGGTCAACCAGGATGTCAATGGACTTTGCCTCAAAATACTCTCCGTTGACAAGTACCTTGCCTCCGGGAGCGAGCCGTGTCACCGTCACACCCCTGTCTCCGGCTCTTCACCCTGCCCTCCTCTGCACCAACGGTATCAACCTTGCCGTCAATGGAAGTCTTCAGCATGAACTTATTCCAGGTACCGGACTTCAGCATCAGGTACTGTCAGGACGATCATCACAAGAACCGTGATCCCCAGAACCAGCAGACCGGCTGTGGTACCATAAGCTCGTAAATGCAAAACACGATGGCCGTGACGAGGCATACTGCTCCTCCGATACCTGCAATGGTAACTCCGGGGATAAGCATGAACTCAACGATGAAGAGCAGCAAGCCCAGTATAATCAGAAAAATTATAAGTCCCAGTGACATTTTGTTTTGTTGTTAGATAACCAGAGTATTTTTTATTTGTTATATGCCGCAGTGTTTGTTTCAATTGTTAAATAGAGGGGCATTTCTTTCAATAGTTAAATTGCTTGATTACTTCTTTTTCTTAGTTAAATGACCACCGTGTCAAGGCTTAGTTCCCTTAGCCTGCCGCTCATCTCCTCAAGGGTGCTCACATCAGCTATTTTTATCACACATCCGCCCTTGATATGGGTCAGCACTGCGCATTGTTCAGCCTGTAATTCATCATGCCCGCACACCTCAACAAGCGATTTTATCACATGATTAAAGCTGTTGATGTCGTCATTGACAAGCAGAAGAGTCCTTTCATTCTCCTCGCTTCTGCTGTTGTCCTGCGGTCTTGGTGCCCTCTTAGTCATCCTGCAGTCTGTTTAATAGTTCCTTTGCCGCCTCGACAGGGATCTCATGCATACCGACGTATGCCGCAACCCTGGCAGTGCTGTATCCGTTGCGTTTTAGCAGCGACACATACTCGTCGACGCTTTCAAATGTAATAAAATTACCAATGAGAAATACCGTTTCACCCTCGTTGTTTTTAATAAGTGCCAGTCCGCGTGCACCGGCCAGCATTTCCAGTTTCTCAATCACCTCAGGTTTAACGGGTTTACTGGCACGCATTACTTCCGCCCTGAAAGACAGGGTTCCAACGGGAGCAGCAGGGTCAGTGTGCGGTTTTCTTCCTGCAGTATTTGCGGGCCCTCTCCCAGGGAGGGGTTTTGCAGACCACTCCTTTTCAAGTAGCCGGGCCCTCTCCATTGACACCTGGGTGCCATCCATCATGGCTATGACAAAGGCATCAGGGAACCCTGCACCGCGGGCTCCGGGCAGAGCCTGCTGAGCGTCTTCCAGCCTGCGGAAAAGCCCCGTATAGTAGTAGGTGACGTCACTTCCTGCTCTCCTGCCGCCGAAAACGGGATATAAGCCCTTGAAGAGAGAGGGTGCGACCAGGTTCCTGAAAGCCGCGATCTGCACTGTATAAACCAGTCCGGGTGGCACAGCAAAATCAAGTGGCACCGGGTTTCTTTCACTGTAGGCAGGCGATGAGAGCACCTCAAATGCTGAGAATAGGTGAGCCGGCGGAGGCTCCTCAGTATCTTCGGCAAAAGTTGCTTCGGTAACAGTTTCTCTGGTATCAGTTTCTTCAGAAACAGCAGCCGCAGCGTTCTCCATTGTCCTGAAAAGGCTGTCAGCCCTTGACTGAAGGCTGGCAGCCCTGTCAGTGTGACCGGAAGTTTGTGTGATTGAGTCTGCTTCATGCTGCAGTCTTACAGCCTCAGCGAGAACTGTTTCATATTCCGCGGGCAGATCCGAAACAGCGGGCACCTGCTGTTTGCTCACTGCTTCGGCTGGGGACGGTTTTGTAGCAGTACCGGGCACCTGCTGTTTGCTCACAGCTTCCGCCGGTGACGGTTTTGTGGCAGTACCGGGCACCTGCTGTTTACTCACTTCTTCAGTTGGGGAGGGCTTTGATGCGGCAGAGGGTATCTGTGACTGCTGTTCCCTCCGATGGCCGCGCCTTTGTGGCAACGGCAACAGTGACGGAGCCTGACGGGGTTTTCAAGGCTCCCTGCCCCCTGCTGCATTGTGCGATGTAGCTCTGAACATCATACTCCGCCGCCACCTTCCTTCCTGCCGCCCTGGCAAAACTATCGTAGGCCTCCCCGGCCTGAACGAAGCTGCCGTTAAGCTGCAATGCACGGCCATAGTAGAACCATACGTCATCAGGCACGCTCTTTATATTGACGGAACTGTTGATGGCCGAGCCAAGAAGAGTCACCGCCCTGGGGATATCACGTTCCATCTTCACCAGGCAGGCCCCGGTATAGTATTTATACAGAGGGTCCCGGGAGTAGAGAAGCAGGAGGCCGTTATAGTGCTCGTAGGCAAGCGCGTAATCGCCGTTCTCCCATGCCGCCAGAGCTTCATTCTTCGAGGGACGCACAGCGCCATCCTGAGCCATTAAAGAGGGAAGAGACAGCATAATGGCAAACGCCATTATCGTTACCGTCCTGTAAGCCTCTGTGTTAATAACTCTGAGGCATAAATTTTCTGTGATAGATGATAACTTCATACCTTTACCAGTCAATACAAAAATACGAAAAAGTCATGACTCAGCCCATCACAGGCATGCCCGCCCCTCAGTTCGAAGGGAAGGACCAGAACGGAAATATCGTGAGGCTCAGCAACTTTGCCGGAAAGAAAGTAGTGCTTTATTTTTATCCGAAGGACAATACTCCCGGCTGCACGGCCGAGGCATGCAGCCTGAGGGATAATTATGACGAACTTTTGAAGCAGGGATTTGTGGTTCTCGGGGTCAGTCCTGACAGCGAGAAATCGCACATGGGATTTGCTGCAAAGTATAACCTCCCATTCCCGCTGATTGCCGACACTGACAGGAAGATTATGACTTCCTACGGCGCTTACGGGGAAAAGGTAATGTACGGGAAAAAGGTGACGGGGGTGATCCGCACAACTTTTATTATCGACGAAAAAGGGGTAATTGAAAAGGTAATCAAAAAGGTCGACACCAAGGAGCATGCCCCGCAGATCTTCAAATTGTATGGAAATGTCTAACTGCAAATAGAATAAGTAAATGGAAAGAAAAGAAGTAAACAAGGAGAAGCTTAAGGCGCTTGAGGTGACGCTGGGTAAGATCGAAAAGGATTTTGGCCGCGGCACCATCATGAAGCTTGGCGATCACGCCATCGAGAATGTTCAGGTAATTTCGACAGGGTCAATTGGCCTTGATGCGGCGCTGGGGATAGGCGGACTCCCGCGTGGCAGGGTTGTGGAGATCTACGGTCCTGAATCATCAGGCAAGACCACCCTGGCCATTCATGCCATTGCTGAGGCACAGAAGGCTGGAGGCATAGCCGCTATCATCGATGCCGAGCATGCTTTCGACAGGTTCTATGCCTCGAAGCTGGGTGTTGATGTCGAGAACCTCCTGATCTCACAGCCTGACAACGGTGAACAGGCACTTGAAATAACAGATCACCTCATCAGGTCAGGAGCCATAGATATTATCGTGATCGACTCTGTGGCCGCCCTGACACCCAAGGCAGAGATTGAGGGAGAGATGGGTGACTCGAAGATGGGACTGCAGGCTCGGTTGATGTCGCAGGCTTTGCGCAAGCTCACCGCCAACATCAACAAGACCAACACCACCTGCATCTTCATCAACCAGTTACGCGAGAAGATCGGTGTGATGTTCGGCAACCCCGAGACCACCACCGGGGGCAATGCGCTTAAGTTTTACGCCTCCATCAGGCTTGACATAAGGCGCATGAGCCAGCTCAAGGATGGCGAGGATGCCGTTGGTAACCGTGTCAAGGTAAAGGTGGTTAAGAACAAGCTTGCTCCTCCCTTCCGGAAGGCTGAGTTTGACATTATGTTTGGAGAAGGAATCTCACGTACAGGCGAGATAGTCGATCTGGGAACGGAGTTCAACATCATAAAGAAGAGCGGCTCATGGTTCTCCTACGGTGATACCAAGCTTGCCCAGGGACGTGATGCCGTCAAGAAGCTCCTGGAGGACAACCCTGAGCTTGCCGAGGAGATCAAGGCAAAGATCACAGAACAACTTAAAGAAAAAGGTAAATAGAGTTGAAATGCAGCCCCGAAACCCGGGGCTGCTTCCACTATTTAACCCAACCAATCAACCGGGAGACTACTCCGTTGAGCAGAGTCAGGACTGCCTCCCAGTGATGTACCATAGAATTTGTAGCACCTTTTACATCACATTCCATTATCCCCCTGCCCGATGCACCTTCAAATCTCCCGGTGCCGCCGGTAAATTCAAATTCAGAGCAGATATAAGTCTGATCAAGGGGAAAATCAGCCGTGAATACTACCCCGTCTTCACCGTCCTTGCACATGATGTTGAGGATGTTGCCCTCAGGGTCAGAGATAAAACCCTCCGTACAGCTGTGTAATCCGTCAGCCAGACTCCAGCAGCACGTCAGGTAAATATTGAAAGTGCCCAACTCGTGCATCTGTTCCTGACCCGAACTGCTCCAACCTGCATACAGGACCATTCAGTTCTGTGTTACTTCCCTTGTCTATGATATCGGTAGTGAAAGAAGTCATAAACTCTGAGTTGATTTGAATTGTAACAGTCTTCACATATAGAGTCACCAGCCGGCTCGACCGGTCATCACAGCTCTCACAACCTGTCAGCATGCATGCGACTGCAACCACCTGGAATAATCGGATAAATGTTTTCATAGCTCTCAGTATTAGTTAGTAATCAAAAACTATCTCCCACCTGTCATATCAAAGGTCCGAAAACAGGCAGGGCAGTACATAGAGGCTGGAGACCGATAAGTTTAAATTTTCGGACTGCATGTTACAACTATATTGCAGAAACTTGAAAAATTGAGAAAAGAATGGTTACAGGGTGCCTTACTAAAGCTTTTAGTCTGACCCGGGAGCCTGAGATTTGTATTCAGGGAAATTCATCTGCCTCAGTAAAGCCTTGAACCTTGGTTCATTGCGCAGATTTCTGAAATCATAGGAATTATATATATATGGCATACTAACGTAGCCAGCCCGGAAAGCTTTTTCCAGCCAGTCGAGAGATTCACTGATCTCTCCGATTATGGCACACCTCTTGGCATATAAGTAAAGTTCTGAAGGTTTGGTTACACCCACTTTCTGATTGTTCATCCATTCAAGGATACCCATGGGTCCGGACTGTTCATACATCTGTTGAAACGATTCGTCTGATTCCAATCCTTCTATGTTTGTCAGCAAGAAATTCTTAAATGCTTCGTAGGCCAGAGAATCTTCACCCAGGTACATATAAATAAAGAAATAGAAGGGATAGGGGTTAAAGTAGGCAAGACCCATTTCATTAATACTCATTCCATGCTTCAAGAGCCTCATGGAACTTACCCTGGTCATAATAAAAGAGCATATTATTAAAGTTTATTGCCCTTGACAAAGGATCCAGCTCAATGGCAATGTTTAGCTGTAACCTGGCCTCTTCATTTTCTCCCAGCAGTTCAAGCAGTTCGGCATAATAGAAATAAGCTGTCGAATAGTTTGGGTTCAGTTCTATGGCTCTAAGATATTCTTTCCGGGCTTTCTCCCACTGCCATTCTCCCCAGGCATAAACTCCACCTACAATAGCATGGGCTTCGGCAAGGCCCGGATCAAGCTCCAGCGCCTTTTGTGCAATCTCTTTAGCTTTTCTAAATCCATCCGCGACAGGTATCCAATCGTTATGCGCCAGAGTATAGTAGGCATCAGCCAGCCCTGCATAGGCCACTGCATAAACTGGGTCGGCGGCAATGCTCCTTTCAAAATATTCAACACTCCTTAAAAGGCTCTCTCCTGTCATGAGATTCCAGAAATAACGGCCTTTCAGATAATAAATATGTGCCTCCGTGCTTTGTGTGGGGATTTTCTCTATCTGTTCAATCTCCTCTGCTGACAGCACTGCTTTAAGTTTGGCGGCTACACTTTGCGCTATCTCACTCTGAAGTGAGAAGATATCGCTCATCTCCCTGTCGAATTTTTCAGATAACAGTTGCTGGTCACGTTTCGCATCAATCATTTTGACGGAAACCCGCGTCATGTCATCATCTTTCTGTGCGCTTCCTTCAAGAACATAATCAACACCAAGTTTTTTGGCAATTTCAGGAATAGTAAGTGTGCTGCCTCTGAAATGGTCCGACGTCGTAGCCGATATCACCTTCAGTCCTTTAATCCGGGAAAGATGATCCCGGATATCTATTGTTACTCCATCTGCAAAGTATTCATTATCTGCATCTGGACTGAGGTTTTTAAATGGAAGGACAACTATATATTTATCATTTTCTGCACTGCCCGTCCCAGCTGAGATTTCTTTGCTCTTAAATAATGCCGAATAGAGAAACCATATCAGAAGAGGGCCAGCAAGGACGGTCAGTGAAATAGCAAGGAGATTTCTGTAATTCCTTCCCCGTGTACCCCTAATCGTAGTTGAATCCCGTAAAGGCCTCAGTTTTGAGGGATGCAGGAGATCAGGCTTGCTATCATTTGGATTCTTAATGCCTGATTCAATTTTCTTAGCCTCTCCCGGAGGGTAACCGTAATATTCATGGAAACACTTGTTGAAGTAAGTGGGACTGCCAAATCCTACACGGTAGGAGATCTCTGAGACGTTACCCAGGTTTTGCACCAGCATCTCGTGTGCCTTTTGCAGTCTGACCTCACGGATGAATTGGCTGATAGAAAGATGTGTATAGGATCTAAGCTTACGGTGGATCGTTGTGTGACTCATACCCATCTCACGTGACAGTTCTTCCACTCCGAACCGTTCATTATCCAGGTTAGACAGGATAATTTCCGTCAGCTTTTCGATAAATGCCTGATCAAGTGAAAGTGGCTCATCCACGGCATTTGTTTTCGAACAATTAAATTTACTAAATGTTTATCACTAAACAGGCCTGCATCGCTAAATAAATTAAGTAATCCGGCATAGCAGGACCACCATTTCGGTTGATACTTTTCCAATTTTGTCTCCCGTTCTATTGCCTAAATCGTGCCTGAACCGTGGTGATGCGGATTTGCGACATGGGAAACTGAAATATGTATGAGCTCTATTATCACAAAGAAAAAAGAGTGAAGCACTTGCCTCACTCTTAATTAAGCTCCCGGAGTTAAAACAACATGGTTTCACATGAGAACATAATAACCACTTGCTCCGGGCATTTCGATCTAATATTTTTCTTCAATGAATCCAGAAATCCGGCAACCAGTTCTTATTAATACTTTTTCCCCGGACGGTCAGCCATGAAATCATCTATCAACTGGTTAACAAGGTCAGCCTGTTCCCACTGGATAACATGCAGGTTTCCTCCTATCCGGTATATCTCAACGCCGGGAAAGTACTGTCGCATTGTCGCACCGCCTCCCAATGTTCTCCAGATTCCCAGGATCGGTATGTTCCAGGGATAAGGCTGACAAACATCCTCAGCAATATAATGGTAATACATGTTTGCCATAAGCCAGCTGGGAAAATATGTATAATACTGTGCCCATTCAACATAGTCTGCAGGTTCTGTTGCCAGCACTGCTTTGTCAGCCTCAGTCCATGCCATCTGAGTTGCGTAGGTTGCTTCACGGGTTTCCTCGGTCATGGGAGGCCATCTTGTCACTCCTACGTCAAGAAGTACGAGCTGGGTGATCATACCGGGGTGCTTTATCTCTAACATCTGTAGAGGTTTCCATCCCCAGCTGAACCCGACCCCAATGAAATGTTTGACACCCTCCTTTTTGATAATATCATAAATTGCATCCCCCATCAGTTCCTGTGTGTATTCGATTCCTTCGGGAGCATCGCTGAGCCCGTGCCCCGGAAGATCGATATAGATGGATCTGGCTTTGTCCCTGAAATAATCGAACTGCTTGGTATATACAGTCAGAGGGTTGGTCCAGCCGGGAATGAATACCATATCGACCGGCCCCTTACCAATAATGCGGTAATGCACCTTAAGATCGGTGTTTTCCATGGTAACATACCGCTCCTGATCAAGTCCGTTGATCCGGATTTGATTCTGCACCTGGCGGCACTTCAGGCTATAATCACCCTGGCCGGGGAAACCTTCATCCTTTGAGCAGGAACAGATCAGGCAGATGACTGCCATTAACAGAAAAAACCTTCTCATTGTTTTCATTGTCCATTATTTAGATTGAACTTCAGAAAATATCTCTGTTTCTTTAGCTAAGTTCTTTAAAAATCAAGGGTAGTACATAGCATTAACTATGCGAAAAGTTTAAATCCTATTGCAAATACTTCAAATTATATTGCAGGCATACATAAAATCTTCGCTTTCGCGTTAAGAATAAACTACTGAAGCCACCATGAGTGACCTGATATATGATTGATCATGATAGTCAAGATCTGCTGAAATTATTTTGGCGATCCGGCATTATAACGGGCAAGACCTCTATTTTCTAAAATTGCCAGAAATCTGGGATCACTGTGCAGAATAGCAAAATCTGGATTAATGGCAATAAGATCAAAAAAGGAGGAGAGCTTCTGCTTTGCTTCCATATTCCTTTCAAGCCAGAAAATAGCCTCCTCCTTATTGCCAAGTATTGCCTGCCACCATGCAATGAAAAAAGGATGACCGCTCATTCCTGTTAAAGGAACCGGCCTGTTGATATTTACTTCGATAAGCCAGGAGAAAAGACCTGCTACACCCGACCTGTCTGCAACATCAGCTATCTCTTCCTCTAACAGGCTGGCGCGGGGATGGCTTCCCACGATGGAACTAAGTTCAAGTGCTGCTTTTTGCGCATCACCCAGCTTAGCATAACTCAGGAATAAGAGCCAGTTGGTGAAGATGTAACCGCTATGCAGATCTGAAGCATCATGACAGGCTGTAATGACTTCGCTGTACTTTCCCTCAAAATAATAAATATACGCACTCAGGTTATACATAACCCAGAAATATGGTTCAAGTTCCAAACCGCGGTCGACATAATTCCGGGCCTCTTCAATGGGGCCTGTTATCATAAGCAGCTGAGCAAGATTTTGATAGACGGGAGGATAATCAGGATTCAGCTGAACTGCCGTTAAAAGTTCCTTCCGGGCTTCCTCAAACTTACGGTCGGCCCACATCAGATAAGCGCCTCTTACGCAATGTGCCCGGGCAGAACCAGGATCGAGTTCAAGAGCCTTAAGACTAAGTTCGCCCCCCTTTGGAAATCCTTCATTTTTAGGTATCCATCCCCACCCTGCCAGATTCAACCAGGCACTGGCCAGACAAGCGTATGCCTCCGCAAAATTAGTATCAGCAGCAATGGCCATCTCAAAATATTTCAGACTGCCTGTAAGCCCTTCCTGGCTGATATCAGCCCGTTGCTCATCGTCGGACTTGTTCAGAAGAAACCGACCTCTCAGGTAATAATCATACGCTTCTGAATTTGGGGTAGGTATAGCTTTTATCTGCCTCATCTCAGTTTCAGAAAGAACAGTGTTCAGTTCCCGTGCCACATTGAGGGCTATATCACTTTGAATGAAAAAGATATCATTTACTTCACGGTCATATATTTCAGACCACACATGTCTGTCGTGGTATGCATCAATGAGCTGAACACTGATCCTTACTTTACCTTCCTGACGGCGTATACTACTCTCAAGCACATAGCGGGTATTTGCTTCTCTGGCTATTTCCCTGGATGTAAGGTTTGTTCCACGGAAATGTTCCGAAGTGGTCCGTGACGCTACCCTTAAACCACTGATATGATTCAGGTTATTGAGAATATCTTCCATGATTCCGTCAGCAAAGTATTGGTTACCGGGATCATCGCTGAGGTTTTTAAATGGCAGGACAATCATGGAGAGATCCTTTGACAAGCGATTGGAACTTATTTCATAAAACCTGGTAAAGAGCAAAGGAACCTACAACGAGAATAGCAGATGCCAGTACAATTATCATCTTCCGGTTTGAATATCTCCCGGTAACAGGTCCTTTTTCTGCTTCAAACCGTAATTGTTCTGTTATTGATGTGCTTTCTTTATGATTTTCAGCTTGATCTGCCTGGTTTGCCTTCCTTACATCTCCGGGCGGATACCCATAATATTCATGAAAGCACTTATTAAAGTACGTAGGACTGCCAAACCCGACCCTGTAGGAGATCTCTGAGATGGTTCCCAGGTTTTGCTGCAGCATCTCATATGCTTTTTGCAGCCGCACTTCACGTATGAACTGACTGACAGACTTATGTGTATAGACTCTGAGCTTCCTGTGAATCGTTGTGTGGCTCATGCCCATCTGGTGTGAAAGTTCTTCCACCCCGAATTGTCCATTCATTAGGTTGTCCAGGACAATGGCAGTGAGCTTCCTGATAAATGCCTGATCCAGTGAAAGAGGTTCATCCATGGCATTTGTTTTCAAACAGTTAAATATACTAAATTTTAGTAAAGGATCATTTTCCCGATATAATCATATTACGTCAGATCAGGCATAATAATACCAACCAGCTGGATGAGAAGGCAAAATAGCAGAAAGGGGGCAGAAAATAACCCCCTTTTGCAAATATCAGATACACGATTCTTTCCGCTACTTTTTACTTTTAGCCATGGTAATTGTACCTTTCCAGTGATGGTGGGAGTTAGGATCCTCGGAACTGTTGTAATCGTCAGTGATAATATCTCCGGTGGCTCCTTCATATTTGCCGGTACCTCCCAGGATGACAAACGGATCTCTCCAGTAAGAAACAACATAAGCAGGATGGTCGTCGAGTCTTCCATCCATTACCCTTCCGGCGCCGGTGACAAACAATGTATCTCCGTCACTGAGAGCCATGAAAGCTTCGGTATTCCCATAGTTGCTTAGCGAATCTCCACAGAAGTCAAAATGTACAGTAAAGTCGCCGACAGGTGTGCCTGTCCCTTTGCCGTCAACAATGGCACGCCATGCTGCATATGGTTCGGCACATTTTGGATTTGGCAGTGTGTCAGGTCCAACATAGGTGTAATTGCCCAGAGCATTGACATCAAATGGCAGTGTTACCATTTCAACTGTGCCTTTTTTTAACGAGTCCTTTTTGGAGCTTTTGTCAGATCTCCCGCAGGAGATAATCAGGCAGAGTGCTGCCGTGAGGAAAAGTAATGTTTTCAGATGTTTCATGTAACGATTGTTTTGGTTGCAATCATAAGTTACGAAAAAATCTCTTCATAGCAGTGAAACATCTGCCAATGAATCAGAAGTTACGGAATAAAGCTATTTCTTTTCAGGGAACAGGAGGCTGAACAGCACGGCAGCGGTGAATGCCAGCAGATAACTTGCCAGTCGTTCCGAGATGCCCGTAGGATCGGCTAGCCAGGTCTTCCATATGATGGCCGACAGCGTTCCGGTGATAAGCGAGGCATAGACCCCCGCACGTGAAAATTTTCTCCAGAAGAGCAGGAGGATCACTGCCGGGCCGAAGGAGGCACCGATGCCGCTCCAGGCATAGGAGACGAGGCCGTAGACCGTATCCTCCATCGTCAGTACCAGCAGGAAGGCTACCACCCCAACCATCAGAGTAAGGAACTTATTGAGAAAAAGCAATTTCTTCTCAGACATCGGTTTTCGCTGAAGATTGCTCCAGATGTCCTCTGTAATTGATGAGGAGACCACTATCAGCTGTGACGATGCGGTTGACATCATGGCCGATACTGCTCCTGAGAGCAGGATCCCCGCCAGCAGCGGGTTAAGAAGGGTCATTACCATGACGGGCATTACTTTCTCAGCATCAGCGGCGATTGCAGCTGCCCCTTCGCCCATCATCCCTGCCTGAACCATTCTGAAACCAATGATTCCGATGAGGAATGCTCCGGTGTAAGCCAGGAGGGTCCATCCTATGGCCACCACTCTTGCCCTCTTCGTTTCGGCAGGATTGCGCATGGCCATCATCCTGTTGAGCAGCTGGGGCTGACCGGTATATCCAAAGGCCCAGCTCAGACCGTTGATAACCAGGAGGACCCAGGCTCCTGCTGTCAGTGATGCGGAGGCCTCATGCAGTGCCATGTCAGAATGCATGAGGGCTTCAGCGAAGCCTATGCCGTTGGCGGCGGCGATAACGAGGGCAACTATCGGAAGCACCACGCAGGTCACTACCATCAGTATAGCCTGGAATGCGTCAACAGCCACCACGGTGATGAAACCCCCGAGCATGGAGTAGAGGGTGACAATGCCAGCACCTATCACCATCCCCCAGAAGGGCTCGATCTGGAAAGTGTCATTGAATATTTTTCCCGCACCACTGAACTGTGCTGAGAGGTATAACACGAAGAAGATGATGATGATCACTGAAGAGAGTATCCCGATCTTTTTTTCGGAGCCCGGGAATGATTTGAAGAAGAGACCCGACACGGTCAGGGCTCCGGTTTTCTCGGTAACTCTTCTCAGGGGCTCAGCCATGAAGATCCATAGGAACAGTATTCCTGATACGCACCCTATTGCCACCCATATGGCACTCCATCCTTCGGTATAGGCAAAACCGGTAAGTCCCAGCAGCAGCCAGGCTGATTCTCCCGTAGCTCTCTCTGACAGGGCAAGGAAGAGACCGGGTATCTTTCGTCCGCCAAGTACAAAGTCGGCATTGGTCTTCGACCGGCGCGAAGCATAAACGACAATGGCAACCAGTAAGACGAGGTATCCTGCAAATACAGCAATCAACATAGTAAGGTTCGATTCAGGGATTTTTCCGCCGGAAGCAGTCGCAACGAAAGCCTGAATTCAATCCAAAAATAATTATATCGTAACAAAAAACAATCGCGTGTGGTTGCGATAATCACAGAGAGGTCGCGTCTTAATGGGAAAAGTGGAGCCTGCACTCCACCCCCCCTACAATAACCCAATTCTAAACCCAATCTGTATATGACCGGTGAACTATGCCCGTGGCTGGCATTACTTTTACTTACTCCCAGGCCGGTCAGAAAGATATTTTAATGCTTTTTCAGTTCCCGCAGCGCTTCCTTTGTAGCTTCTAGATTATCAACAATGGTCTGTCCGAACGGTGCTTCCGAATGGTTGACACTGAAACCTGTAATGATATTATTCGTGCCATTGTCGATCACCTGGTCGGCAATATTTCCTCAATTATTTGGTTAGACATTCGCAATTGAGTTTTAATAATATCAATCAATATTTGTTACCCGGCCAGCCTTCGGAAATAAAATTCCAAAGTATCGGATTCACCTGTTCATGCCTTTCCCACTGAACAACATGTCCGCTGCCTTCAAAAATATGTACATCAGCGCCAGGAAAACCCGACTCAACAATGTCCATATCAACAGGCTGCGTAAAAATGCAGAGGGCAGGTATTGTCCACCCTGGAGGTATGTTCGGTTCTTCCAGGGATGAGTTCCAATAGATATTTGCCATCAGCCAGCTTGGATATACATAGAAATACTCCACCAGTTCCATTAGTTCATCAGGCGTATCCGGTGACAGAAGCATAGATGCAAAATATTGTTTTTCAAGCTCACCCCAGGATTCAATGTACTGACGGAATGACGTCAGCTCCTCAATATAATTTTGCCTTGCCGGCTCTTCTGTCGGCCAGGGTGAAAACCCGCCATCCAGGTTAACCACTTTTGTCAGCATATCCGGGTATTTCTTAAAGAACTGACCAAGCACAACAGGACCCATGCTGAATCCAACACCTACGAATCGGTGAACACCCTCTTTTTTCAGTACGTCGTAGACTGCATCAGCCATCATATCCATAGTATAATCCAGTCCTTCAGGAGCATCACTGAGACCCTGCCCGGGTGGGTCAATGTAAATGCAACGGGCCTTGTCCCTGAAGTAGTCGAACTGCATTGTGTAAACTTCCAGCGGATTGGTCCAGCCGGGGATAAACACCACGTCAATGGGGCCTTTACCTATGATCCGGTAATGGACTTTCAGATCGATGCTGCTCATTGTCACCCAACGCTCCTGGTCGAGTCCATAAGAGTGATTATGCTGTATCATGTTCCTGCTCTTCAGCAAAATTGATGACTGATCACTAGCCTCATCAGATTTTGAACAGGCAAATGCCAGGCAAATGACTGTCGCCAGTAAAAAAGCTTTGTTAAGAATTTTCATAGTAATTAGTTTAGGTGAACATAAAGAATCTCCTCATTTCTATTCAAAGTTCAGCCAAACCAGACGCAACTGCATATAATTCAGCGTGCCGATGATTTAAAAAGTGATGCAGTTATTTAAACTATGTTGCACAGGATGCAACAACACAATCTTTATCGGATTTTGCAATAGAGATCAGCTGTAGGAAACACCTTCTGCAGGCAGTTATTGCTTTACCTCGGGGGCCTGGTGTTGTAGGGGGTAAGTCCTGCTTTTTCAATGACCGCAAGGAACCTCGGGTCACCGCGCAGTATATCGAAATCAGGGTTGGTAGCAATGAGGTTGAAGTAGTGCCGGGGTATATACTCCATTTCAATGGTTTTTTCAAACCATTTTATCGACTCTTCCCTGTTGCCGATTATAGCATACCACCAGGCAACAAAGAAGGGATGGCCGGTCAGACCGTCTACAGGGATAGGTCTGTTAATGTTTATGTCTATCAACCATGTAAAGATTCCATCTGTTCCTGATTTATTGTATGCATCCATCAGCTCATCGCCCAGGTGACTGATGGAGGCATATCTCTTAAAAACGTCACATAGCACCATGGCCGCTTTCTCCCCCTCTCCCAGCTTTACATAATGAAGAGCGAACAACCAGCTGTTGTCAATGAAATCAGGATTAAGGTCGCGGGCTCCGATGCAGGCATCGATTCCCTTCTCATATTCCTCTTCGAAATAATAGATCCAGGCACTCAGGTTATGCACCACCCAGAAATACGGTTCAAGCTCCACAGCACGGTTGACATGCTTGCGTGCCTCTTCAATCGGCCCTGTGACCATCAGGATCTGTGCATACCACTGATGTGCCGTTGAAAAATTCGGATCAAGCTCCAGAGCCTTTCGCAATTCTGTTTTTGACTCTTCAAATTTTCCTTCCGGATAGGCAAGCCAGACGCCCTTTAAGGCATTCGCCTCCGCACAATCGGGGTCAAGCTCCAGCGCCATGGTAAAATTCTCCCTGGCCCTTGCAATGCCATCCAGATATGGTTTGTACCACCCCCATGCGGCAAGATTGTACCATGCATTGGCAAGTCCGGCATATGCTTCGGCAAAGCTGGAATCGGCAGCTATCGCCATCTCATAGTACTTCAGGCTGGCCTTCAGTCCCTCACTGCTGATGTCAAAACGCTGAACATCATTGGCTTTGTGCAGGAGAAACCTGGCTCTGAGATAATAATCCCAAGCTTCCGGATTCACCGTTGGAGTTTTCCCTATCTGCTCGCGCTCATTTTTAGTAATGACTGCATCCAGTTTTCCTGCTACCCGCCTTGCTATTTCACCCTGAAGATCGAGCATATCGTTCAGATCACGGTCGTAATTTTCGGACCAGAGATGCTGCTCCTTCTTCCCGTCAATAAGCTGGACTGTAATTCTGACCTTGTCGCCCTGCCTTCGTACGCTGCCTTCAAGTACATTCCGGGTATTCAGTTGTCTGGATATCTCGCCGGATGTAAGGTCAGTATCGCGAAAGTGTTCCGAGGTAGTTCTTGAGATGACCCTCAAATCGCTGATCTGATAAAGGCTGTTAAGTATGTCTTCCATTATGCCGTCAGCAAAATATTGATTATCAGGATCTCCGCTGAGATTCTTAAAGGGCAGGACTACGATAGACATCTCCTTTGACTCTCGCACCGGATTAATTGCAAGCACAATAAGAATGGAAGCAAGAGCAATCGCCAGGGCAGTCAGGGCGACAATTCTTTTCCTTTTTGGCGGTAACGTTGAGATGGCTGACATCTGAGTCTCAGACTCGACTGGCAACATATCATGTTTATCTTTCTCATCCTCAGCAAGCCGTTTTTTCTCTTCTCCCGGCGGATAGCCGTAGTATTCATGAAAACACTTCGAGAAGTATGCCGGACTTCCGAAGCCTACCTTGAACGCCACTTCAGATGCAGTCATGAAACCGTCACGAAGCATCTCCTGTGCCTTCTGTAGGCGGATCTCCCTGATAAATTGACTCGCATTCAGATTAACCAGAATTCTTCAGTCTCCGGTGAATTGCCGACCGGCTCATGTGCGCTTCCCGGGCCAGCTCCTCAACATCAAATTCCTCTCTTGACAGGTTGGCCTTAACGATCTCCCTGAGATTGCGGATAAAAAGCTGTTCTTTTGAGAGGGGATCAGTCATGCAGATTAATTTCAAAAAGTGTAATTTACGAAATTTCTCATACTAATTCAACCCACGGGTCGGAGACTTTATACGAAAGAGTGAAGCCGAAGCCTCACTCCCCAAAGCACCCAAATTTCAGACATGGTCCGTGAAAGACCAGCTTAAAACCCCCTTTCCCGCGTACTTAATGCGATCACCATGAGGACTATGATACTCTAATATTATGCAAGTTGGAATTCATGCACGATATTCACTTTGTTCAGCGTGCCAAATATTTTGCAAGAAGTACCAATTTCTTTTCTGTGCGTGCCAAAATCCCCGGTAAGGATTATCTGACTGTGCCGCTTAAAGTTACAGCGACCTCAAGTTTCTTGCCTTTTCATGCCCAAGCAAAGTACAAATACTTCTTATGCATGAATCAGTCATTTAAAACCTATTTATTTATCTTTGGAATAATGCTTATCACTGAGATAACATAAACCGCCAATATCATGAAGAAACTTGCTCTCTTATTTATTGTAACAGCATTAGCCGTTTTAACCGGTTGCACCAAAGACTCAAAAAAGAGCCCGCGAGCAACGGCAATTGACGTTTCCCTGTCCGATGCCGAGAAAGCCGGAGGAGTTCTTACTCCAGAAATCCTATGGAAATACGGCCGCATCGGATCAATAGTGCTGTCACCCGATGGCGCTGCGGTTCTTTATACCGTCACGCACTACGATCTTGCCACCGAGGCAAGGATGACAAATATCTATTCGATAGCCTCTACAGGAGGAACCCCCGTGCAGCTAACGACTGACGGAGGGTCAGGTCCGCAGTGGATAGACAACGGATCAGCGATAGCTTACCTTGCCGGAGGCAAGATCATGACCATGAAACCTGACGGCACCGCAAAGAAGGAGATAACGGGTTTGCAGGACTTTGAAATACTCGCATTCTCCCCGGCCGGAAACATGGTCTATTTCACCCGGCGCGTCAAGCTTGATCAGACGGCAAATGAGAAATACAACCTCCCCAATGCGAAGGTCCGCATTATCAATGACCTGATGTACAGGCACTGGAACTACTGGAGCGATTACTCCTACAGCCATCTCTTCACTGCCTCCTTTGACGGCAAGACCATCAGCGATGAAAAGGATATTATGGAGCGGCAGCGCTATGAAACCCCCGACTCTCCATGGTTCGATGAGGCGGATATAAGCTGGAGCCCTGACGGGAAATACATAGCCTATGCCTGCAAGAAGCTGACG
Source organism: uncultured Rikenellaceae bacterium (assembly GCA_963696805.1). Taxonomy (GTDB): domain Bacteria; phylum Bacteroidota; class Bacteroidia; order Bacteroidales; family VadinHA17; genus SR-FBR-E99. The sequence continues at coordinate 34,048 of CAVOLF010000001.1, read as the reverse complement.
GGAAAGGCCTATTCGCTCAGTACGAATACTGACATCTACCTTTATGATGTCACCACAGGTGCGGAGAAGAACATCACTGATGGAAACATGGGTTACGACAAAGCCCCGGTCTTCTCTCCTGACGGGTCGATGATAGCATATTCAAGCATGGAGGGGGACGGTTATGAATCGGACCTCGAGAGAATGTTCGTTTATAATATAGCCTCCGACGAGCGTAAATGGGTATCAGAAGGATGGGACTACGACGTTCAGAATATGCAGTGGAACGGCAATGAGGCGATCTGGTTCACCAGCCCATACCGTGGAACGCAGCCTGTATTCAAAATATCGCTGGCTTCAGGCAGTATCACCAGTGTGACTCAGGGCAATTATGACATGGGTCCCCTGCAACTCAGGAACGGTGTGCTGGTTGCCGGAATGATGTCGATGGCAAGACCCACAGAGGTGGCTAATGTGAACATGTCAACAGGTGAATTCAGCATGATCACTGATGTCAACGGCCATATATACGAGAGCATAAAGATGGGGAAGTCCGAGGAGAGATACACAAGAACGACGGATGGCAAGGATTTGCAGTCATGGATCATCTACCCGCCTGATTTTGATCCTTCAAAGAAATATCCCGCACTGCTCTACTGCAAGGGAGGGCCTCAGGGGCCGCTCGGGCAGGGATGGAGCTATCGCTGGAACTACCAGATGATGGCTGCCAACGGTTATATAGTGGTGGCTGTTAACCGCCGCGGCAATTCCGGTTTTGGAAGTGAATGGCGTGAGCAGATATCAGGTGACTATGGCGGCAAGAACATGCAGGACTATCTTGATGCCATTGACGCCATGGCCAAGGAGCCGTTCGTCGACAAGGAGCGTCTCGGAGCCGTAGGGGCCAGCTACGGAGGATACTCAGTCTTCTACCTGGCCGGAATACATGAGAAGCGCTTCAAGGCTTTCATATCACACTGTGGTGTCTACAACACCGTGGCGGAGTACGGCTCAACGGAGGAGTACTGGTATCCGAACAAGGATTACTCGGGAGCTCCATGGGATAAACCGCAGCCTCCCGGGTACAATCAGTTCTCACCTCATACCAATGTAGACAAATGGGACACGCCTATACTGATCATCACCGGGGCCAATGACTTCCGCATACCCTACAGCCAGAGTCTTGAGGCCTTCAACTCGGCACAGCTGCTCGGCGTACCCAGCAGACTCCTCTTCTTCGAGAACGAGAGTCACTGGGTTACCAAGCCTCAGAACGCCGTGATATGGCAGAAGGAGTATTTTGAGTTCCTGGATACCTACCTGAAATAGGCAGTAGGCATTAAGCATTAGGCAATAGTGAAATTTGGCCGTAGGCCATAAAGTATTGTAGTCCAAGGATCTAAATACAACCCATTGCTCGTAAAGCATTCAGTATTGTGACCCTTTTGGGATCCTTATGTGCTTGCAGTCACCTCTACAGTCTCAATGACCTGTGCCGCAAGGGTTTCAAAAGCCTCTATCTTAGTTTATTCCAGATAACATTTAATGAATTGCTTATTTCTGCTTCAGGGTGCATCTCGGTAATGCTCTTACCAGCCACCATGGCCTCCGTTACCCGCCTGTCAAAAGGCAAACGCCCGAGCATTGTGCTTCCCTGTGCTGCACACCAGCCCTCGATCCTGTCCGCCATGGCTTCATTCAGGTCATACTTGTTAATGATAATTCCCACCTCACCGCTGAATTTGCGTGCCACTTCGTGTACTCTCTTCAGGTCGGCCAGTCCTGACATGGTAGGTTCGGTTACGATGACAATTCTATCCACACCCGTTACTGTTGAAATCACCGGGCATCCTATTCCCGGAGGGCCGTCAAGCAGGATGTGATTCATCCCCTTCTCTGCAGCAACTCTCTTCGCCTCATCCCTCACCATGCTGACGAGCTTGCCGGAGTTCTCCTCTCCCGGCGCCAGGCGACCGTAGACCATCATTCCGTTGCGGAATGGGCCTGAGTACATCCGGCTCCTGTCGCTGCGGACCATCGTGATGGCGCCCATAGGACATATACGTGAACAGAAAAAGCATCCGTCGCACGATGTCTCCGAGATGACTATCTCACCCTCCTTCTCACTTATGGCATCAAACCGGCAGTACTCCTCGCATATGCCGCACACGGTACACAGGGTATTGTCTACCACAGCCTTATGGCCACCAATATAGACCACTTCCTTCTCATGCTCAGGGCTAAACAGAAGGTAGAGGTTGGCGGCATCCACGTCACAGTCGGCCACCACCAGCTCCTGCCCGAGTGTCGCAAAAGCAGCTGTGATGCTTGATTTTCCCGTGCCTCCCTTACCGCTTATTACTGCCAGTTCCATGATTATCTAATATTTTGTCTGCCAGCTCAGTGAAGAGTCCGGCTAATGCCTTGTTTTCACCGGCTGCCAGCCTGCCCTCCGAATATGCCCTTGCAATCTCAGAGTCATAGTTTATCTCCGCCAGCAACGGAATCCTTTCTTCTTCAAGGTATCTTTTCACGCCGGTGTCTCCGATGTCGGCACGGTTGATGATCACGCTGCACGATTTATTCATCGTCTTCAGTGTCTCCACACTTTGTTTCAGGTCGCTCAGCCCGAAAGGAGTCGGTTCAGTCACCAGTAATACATAGTCAGCCTTGTCTACGGTCTGCACAAAGGGACATGATGTACCCGGAGGTGAGTCCAGGATAGTCAGTCCATCATTGCCAGCCTCTTTTATAGCGGCTTGTATAACCCTCACAGGGGACATCTCATTCACCTTCATGCGGGCTTCTATGAGCGGAGCCTCTCCTGACGCCTTATACGAAGTAACTGTTCCCAGTACAACGGGCTTTTCAGTAATGGCACCGGTGTTGCATGCGAAGCTGCATGCTCCGCAGCCGTGACAAAGGTTTTCTATCACCTCAATCACCTTCGCCGACGGCACATAGAAGATTGCGTTGTAGTTGCACCACCTGCTGCAACGGCCGCACCATGTGCACGCATCCTTATTGATTACGGGAACCTGATGTGTCACCTCCGATTCGGAGATCTTCTCAGCCTGAAAGAAAATGAGATCATCCGGCGCCTCTGCGTCACAGTCGACCAGTGAGACCCTGTCACCGCGTTCTGACAAAACATGGAATAAGTTAGTGGCAACAAAGGTCTTCCCTGTACCACCCTTGCCGCTTGCAACAGCTATCTTCATCCGTAGAGTTTCTAGTCGTAGGCCAGCCTGATCTTTTCTTCGGCCAGCGTCGGTTTGATAAACCTCTGCATGGCAGCCCCTTTCCAGGTACCCAGGTTCATGTGTGTGGTGTAATACTTCTGTGGGATCGGGTGAGTGCCGACAACCACCTCAATGCCGTACTTCTCCGGGATGAACCTGGTGAAGTAGTCGAGCCTCGGACAGGGAGGATAACCTACTACGAGGCCGGTGGCCAGGTGAATGACGCTTATCCCGTTCTTAATCATCTCCTCAGGGGTATATTCAACGTTTCCGCCCGGGCATCCCCCACATGTTGTGAAGGCAGCCACCTCAATCTCCTGATCCTTATATCTGTCGAAGGCACCCTCGCGGTTGCGGACGGACCTGAAGCACTTGCCACCGGCACATGTGGAATACCGGTCACATATGATTATACCTATCCTTTTCTTGTCCATGAGTGTCTGTTAATGGTCACAATAATTTGCTCCGGCCTGCAGCTTATCATTGAGCAGGTCAGATGCCAGTTCGTCCGGACTTTTAACCGGTGCACCAACAAATACATTTATTGAATGCTGGTTGAAAAGGCCTATGGCCCTTTGCCCCATGCCCCCTGCTATGACATCGGTCACCCCTTTCTCTGCCAGCCATCCCGGAAGCAGTCCCGGCTCATGAGGCGGGGGCGTGATGAGTGTTTCAGATGTTATTGACTTGTCCTCGGCATCAACAATCGCGAACTGCTCGCAGTGGCCGAAATGTGAACAAAGGATTCCTCCTTCAAGAGGAATTGCTATACGTTTCTTCATGTTAAAGTACTTTTATTAATGATGTTTAGATGAATTGCAAAACTATGGCTGCCGGATTCCCGGATGACCTCACGGTCTCTCCCTCCAGGTCGCCGGCTCTATCTTCCGGCTCCGCCGCCGCCTCTCCCTCTGCCTGCTCCGGCTCCGCTGCCTCTTCCTCTGCCTGCACCTGCTCCGGCTCCACTTCTGCCGCCCTGACCCCGGCCCTGACCTGTTCCTCTTCCTCCGGTTACCGGGGCATTTTCATCCTTATCACTGCCGTCAGCGTTTCCCTTCACTGCCTTTTCTGCATCGAAGTTGGTACAGCGTCCTGCTTTCCTGCCTGTCATTGCTCCCTGGCCCTCTGGGCCCTTCTGATCTAATCGTGGCATAATTCTTCGTTTTAAGTTATTTATTCAACATATCAATTACTGCCTTAATCGTCTTTTCCGGCTCCTTATAAACAACCATCTGGATTTTCAGGCTGTCAAGGAGCGACTTGATCTTCACCCCGAACTCACCGGAGATTATCTTCTTCACATCCTTTGATGCCACCAGCTGGACCGATGCCGGTCCGGCTCCCTCCTCGGCATCCTTGTTCGGGTTTGGAAGGATCTCCACCCCTCCTGTCTCTGTGTCAAAGATGACAAAGAACGCACAGCGGCCGAACCGCTGGTCGAGATTGCTTTCAAGGCTCTGCCCTGTACTTGTGATAGCTACTTTCATATTTGCTTATAGTTTCAGATCTTCCGCAGAGTGGGCATTCGGAAGGCTCAATACTCTTTTCCGGCTGGTTGAATAAGCAATTACAGCCGTTGCATTTATACCACTCGCTGTCAAAATATATCTTCCCGCCCTCTATAATTATCTGCTTGCCGTTGACAATAGCGTCACCGATTTTTGCCCTGGCTTTTGCGTAGATACGGGTAAGGGTGGGACGAGATACATCCATCACCCGTGCAGCCTCGTGATGGTTCAGATTTTCAAAATCACAGAGCCTTATGACCTCATATTCCTCGAGGTGCAGAAAGACTGGCTTAGGATGTTCATCCCTGGCAATCCCGCCATAAGGTTTGAAACCTGACACGAGTGGCGGATTGCTTACTCTCCTTAATCGCTTCGGACGTGGTGACACTTTTTGATCATTTGTTCGTTACAAATATAATGAACATATGATCATAATGCAAATAATAAATAGACAATTTCAATCCGCCAAAATTAAGTATGTACTTGGTCAGATATTTATGACTGCTGTCATGACACTTCGTGTGCGGGTTTGAGTCTCCTCCTGTGTCGGAGCATCAAACTGGGGACTACTTAAGGATGCGAACGCATGCGGGAGCATTCAGGGGCAGGTTTGAGACAGCCTCATCGGAATCACCACCGGCAGGCAACACCGATATTGCATTTGATCTCTGGTTTGCCACCAGAACGTTTTTGCCTGATACTGCAAAGTTCCGTGGCCAGTTGCCGCCACAGTCCTGATGAGACAGATCTGACAAGGTCCCACCGGCTCCGACACTGAAAGTCACTATGCTGTTATGCCCCCTGTTTGATCCGTAGATCTTTCTGCCGTTGCGCGACAGATGGAGGTCAGCGCAAAAACTCTTTTCATTGTAATCGGAAGGAAGGGTGCTCACCGTCTGTTTCAGTGATACAGTATCTGAAAGGATATTGAACACGGAGAGCGTAGAGTTAAGCTCATTTATGACATACAGGTTCGCGCTTTGCCTGTCTATTGCCATGTGCCTGGGACCGCTTCCCGGTTCACAGCTGAACGACGGAACAACTGCATTCATCAGCAGTCCCATTGCTGTGTCAAGCTTCAGCTGATATACCCTGTCAAGTCCAAGGTCAGACACATAATAGGTATGAAGACGCGGATTATACACGGTCATATGCGGGTGCGACCTTTCTCCGTAAAATATCACGTCAGTGACCTTTTCCGGGATCCCTTCGCTGCTCAGCCTGACTACAGAAACGGAACCGCTTCCGTAGTTGGCCGTGATCAGATGCCTTCCGTCGTTTGAGAGAGTGATATGGCATGGCCCTCCACCTCCCTGGTTGATGGAACCGATCTTTGTCAGGCTATTGTTTTCCTTATCATACCGCAACGTGGTTATTCCTCCCCCGGCTTTCAGGTCAAAGGAGTCAACCTCGTTGACAAAATATACCATTCCGTCCATCCCAAAAGTGAAAAATGAAGGGTTATTTCCGACAGTGATCTCTGACTGCTTTTCTATAGAACCGGTACCATCAAGTCTGCAGAGAATGACATCAGCTTCGTTCTCCCCTGAATAACCTGATACGATGAACATATTATCAGCTCTGGTGCATGATAACAATATTGCAGGCAGTGCAACCATAAGAATAAATATTTGGCTTCTCATTGAATGATTTGTTTCTCATTAATATATTGTGACTTTGCGTTTCCACTGAATAAACCCGTAGACAGCCATAGCAAGGAAAATCATATACTGCACTGAAACCAGCATAATTCCTCTCATAGCATACATGGCGATGCTCATGACGTTGACAAGTATCCAGAGTACCCAGTTCTCGAGCTTAAGCCTGGCGCACAGCAGTGAGGCGGAAATGCTCATCACTGCAATCATTGCGTCAGTATAAACAAATGTGGCCCGCACGGGGAACATATCCGGAAGCCATAGATGAATTCGTGACATGACCGTCCCCATGGTAAAAGCCCCGGCTATTACGGCGACTACCCAGAAAACCCTGCCCTTATGGCTCAATAAAGTGACAGGCTCATCACCGTTACTGCTCTGCCTTTTCCAGTTGAACCAGCCATAAATAGCATTGAAGAAGAAAAAGAACTGCAGGATCATCGCCGAATAAAGATTTACCTGGTAATAGAGCATTAAGAAAAGAACCGCATTAATAAGTGCAAAAATCCATGTAATGATGTTAGCCCTGGCTGCAAACCAGACTGCCGCCAGCCCGGTGAGAACCGCAAGCAGCTCGAGGAGGCTCATTCTGTAGCCGAGGAGTTCGAAGAGGATGGTGTCGATGTTAAACATGTCTGAAGATCTATGGTCTAAAAGTCCCTAAAGTCTGTAAGGTCTTAAAGGTCTTGCGGTCTGAAGTGTTTGTTTTTTATCAGGGGTAAAGGTAATTAATCAAGCGGGAAAGTGATGTTGAATTGCGCAGATGACAATGGCAAAACAGGTCGGTTTTTGCATGGGCAACAAAGAAACAAGCCGATGTTAGCACGCGCAACCAACAAAACAGGTCGATATTTGCTGATGGCGCATTCAGATTTCGACTGTTTTTCATTATCAGGACAGATTGATTAGCTTTAAACCCTGATTAAGCCTCGATGTCACCACGTGAAGTCTATACTACCCGGGAAGCTGAATTCAGCGCCTCTGCCGAAAGGCTACGGGAGCTGTCGGACCGCCTGTCGATAGCCCGCCTGACTGCATTTGTTGGGGGACTGATCCTGTTCGCCGTACTGCTGACTGTCTCTGTTGTTGCCTCTGTCACCGCCCTGACCCTGGCCCTGATCTTCTTAGCCTGGCTGGTGATCAGGTACGAAACTACGGAGAAAAGCAGGAAGAGATTCCTGCACCTTTCCGAGATCAACAGGCTTGAGCAGAAGTGCATCGATGGAGATTTCTCCGGATACAAGCAAGGTGAAGAATACATTGAAAGAGACCACCCCTATTCATATGACCTGGATATCTTCGGAAAGGCGTCGTTGTTTCAGTATATATGCCGCACAACGAGCAAACCGGCATCTGACCTGCTGGCAGAGTACCTGAAACAATCTGCTTCCAGGGAAGAGATCCTGCGGCGCCAGAAGGCCGTAGCTGAAATGCAGCCGATGACCGGTTGGAGACAGGAAATGATGACTCTCGGTTACCTTAATGCCGGTGCCGGCAATGATCCAGCGCCCCTGATGCAGTGGCTCAGGAGTGATGATACCTTCACGAAAATAATGCGTGAGAAGATAATAACCGGATCCCTTAGCCTCCTGGCCCTGGCATCAGTAATTCTGGTCATATCAGGATTGCCCGTTGCAATACTTACACCGGTGTTTATCACAAACTTTATCTTTAATGTAACACGATTCAATAGGATCTCAAAACTTCAGGATCAGGTTAGCCGGTCATCAGACCTGCTCAAATCGTACTCCGAGATCATAAGGCTGATTGAAAAGGAAAAATTTACAGCTCCAGAACTCCTGACCCTGCAGGGATCATTCAAAGACAGTAATCCTGCCTCATTTCACATCAGGCACCTTTCAAAGCTGGTCGGCAGGCTCGACATGAGGCTGAATATGCTTATGTACGCCCCACTCAACCTGCTTTTTTTCACTGATATACATTTTTGCCTCGCTCTTGAGAGATGGAAGCGCGAGCATGCCCAGCGGATCCCCGGATGGTTTGCAGCGATGGCTGAATTCGAGGTGCTGGCCTCGCTTGGCAATATGGCCTTCAACAATCCCGGTTGGGTATTTCCGACTTTGACTGATGACTTTTTTGTATTCAGTACGGTGGAGATGGGTCATCCGCTGATACCTGCCGACAGGCGGATCAACAATGATTTTTCGGTTGAGGGACCCGGCAAGGCGATAGTGATTACAGGCTCGAACATGTCGGGCAAGAGCACCTTCCTGCGTACCTGCGGGATTAATGCCGTGCTGGCGTTTGCCGGGGCACCGGCATGTGCATCAGCATTTACGGTCTCCCTTGTCAGGCTCCACTCCAGTATGCGCATATCGGACTCGCTCGAAGAGAATATATCGTCATTCTATGCCGAGCTTCGCCGGCTCAGGGCAATCATCGCCGGAGCCGAATCCGACCCAAAGGCCTTCCTCCTGCTCGATGAGGTACTCCGAGGCACCAACTCTGACGACAGGTACGCGGGATCGGTGGCGCTGATCAGGCAGCTCACCGGCTACGGTTCGGTAGCCATGGTTGCAACACATGACCTCCGCCTTGCCGGCCTGGAGAAAGAACTTCCGGACAACATTGAAAACTACCATTTCGATGTAAAGGTTAGCGGCGAGGAGCTCTTCTTCGACTACAAACTGACACCAGGGGTCTGTTCAAGCTTTAATGCGTCGCTGCTGATGAAGAAGATGGGAATCAGAGTCTGAAAGTCGAAAGTCTCTGAAGTCAAAGTCATATAAGGCAAGAGGCAGTAGGCAGTAGGCAATAGTGCCTCTATTGCCTACGATCCGATCATACTGATGATCAATTCTGCCTTTTCCTCTTCCGGCAACTGGCCGTCTATCCAGTTGATGGTTATGCCCCGGCGCTCCATGCCGCGGAACCAGGTCATCTGACGCTTGGCAAAACGGTGTATCTCTACCTCCAGCTTCTGAACCATCTCATCATAATTCAACCTGTTCAGCAGGTACAACGTAACATATTTATATTCAAGTCCGTAATAGATCAGATCGTCCGGATTGACACCCGCGGCCACCAGCCGCTGCACCTCCTCAATCATCCCGCCTTCAAGCCTGCTTCGCAGACGTGCGCTGATACGCTGCCGCCGTGTCTCACGGTCGAAGAAAACAGCAGTCACCAGAGGACTCCTTACCGGGAACGGCGATTCGTCAACGGGGTGATGAGCATAATAATCGGCTATCTCTATCGCCCTCACCGCTCTCTTCACGGTGTCAACGTCAGTCTTATTGTGCAGGCTCTTATACTGCGCCAGTATATCCGTCAGCTCATCCAGCGACCGCCCTGCAAGCATCGCCCTCAACTGCCCGTTCACCGGCACCTGTATCAGCCTGTATCCGCTCACTATGCTGTCGACATACATCCCCGAGCCGCCACAGACCACCGGAAACGCACCGCGAGCAGTCATCTCGCCAAAAACCTTCAGGAAATCGCGCTGGTACTCATATACATTGTACCTGTACCCGGCATCAACTATATCCACCATGTGCACAGGCACCCTACGGCCATCAACAATATAGTCCGACAGATCCTTCCCCGTGCCGATATCCATCCCCCTGTAGACCTGCCTCGAGTCGGCACTTACGACCTCTCCCCCCAGCCGGTCAGCCACCAGCGCCGCAAGCCTTGTCTTACCGGTAGCTGTAGGGCCGGTAATCACGAGGATATCATGCATCGGCTTGTCCATCAGAAATTAAAGATAGCCATTAAGGGTTCACGGTAATGCTATTTTACTTATTTTTGCCGGTCGTAACTGAAAAGAGGTCATGGACTTCAGATTTCTATACCATCGTACACTGTACTTCATAATCAATCCTGGCATGGCGTGGGAGGTGGTTCACCGTGAGGAGAGACCCATGAAGTTCGTCAGGGGCAGTTTCTTCATGCCGCTGATAGTATTGGTAGCCATAAGCGCTTTCCTGGGATCGATGTTCTTCATCAACACCACTCTGAAACCCATGTATTCAGTGCTGGCAGCCGTCACCACCTTCCTCTTCCTCTACCTGGGCGTCTATGCATCAGCATTCGTTGTGAGGGAGATAATGAGAGCGCTTGACCTGGGGCACGATTTTCTGGTGGCATTCAAGCTGGTGGCCTATTCCATGGCCCCCATCTTCCTTTCACTCACCATCAGCCGCCTGTTCGAGTCGCTTCTCTTCATTAACGTACTGGGACTCTACGGGCTATACATCTTCTGGATCGGCATGGAGACAATGGTCAATCCTCCTGACCACAAGAAACTTCCTATGCTGATAGCAACGGTAGTCTCAATGGTGATCATCTTCTTCCTTCTGCAGGTAATTCTTTCCAAACTGACCGAAACGGTTTACTTTACAATCTTTGCCTGAGGCCGGTGATGAGAAACGATACCAGCAATATCGTCATCCGGAACCGCAGGGCCTCGCACGATTATGAATTCATCGAGAAACTCATTGCGGGCATTAAGCTGACCGGCACCGAGATCAAATCGATACGCGCCGGCAAGGCCACCCTCACCGACTCATTCTGCTCCTTCCGCAACGGGGAGCTCTTCGTTACCGGGATGCATATCTCGGAGTACTACTGGGGCAACCTGAATAACCATGACCCGCTTGGTGAGCGTAAGCTTCTCCTTACGCGAAAAGAACTCCGCAAGTGGGAGAGGAAGGTGAATGAGACAGGACTGACGATCATCGTCACGAAGGTCTTCATCAACAACAGGGGACTGGCGAAGGCGGAAATTGCCCTGGCCAGGGGCAAGAAGCAGTATGACAAGCGCGACAGCATAAAGAAGCGCGACCATGAGCGTGAAATGGATCACCAAGTCAAGGAGCGCAGCAGGTAAAACCGGTAAGAATCAACTGTTTCGCCCCTGCAGATAAATCAGGACAAACCGGCAATAAACCAAAAGCAGTAAACCGGGACATGCCGACAGATATAACCGGGACAAACCGGCAGAGCAGCAGATCAGGAACTCAGAAGTTCGGACTGAGCAGGTACCTTGAATAGAATTGATCTATGTAGGCTACAGCCTCTTCAGCCGTATCAACCAGCCTGAAAATGTTCATATCCTCCGGTGATATGTTGTGTTCCTCGGCCAGCATCACATCAGTCACCCATTCAAACAGTCCCGACCAGTAACGTTCGCCTACCAAAACGATCGGGAAACGCCCGATCTTCTTTGTCTGTATCAGTGTTATTGCCTCGAAGAGCTCATCTAATGTACCGAAACCGCCGGGCAGTACAATGAATCCCTGGGCGTACTTCATGAACATCACTTTGCGGACGAAGAAATAATCGAATGTTATGAGCTTGTCACGGTCGATGAAGGCATTGGGTTTCTGCTCAAAGGGAAGGTCTATGTTTATTCCTATCGATTTGCCGTTACCCCTCTTTGCCCCCTTGTTGGCAGCCTCCATGATACCGGGTCCGCCACCGGTGATAACGCCATAACCCTTCTGAACCAGCCGGAAAGCGATCTCATCGGCCATCTTATAATACTTGTTATTGAAGTGGGTGCGGGCAGATCCGAAAATGGCCACGCTCGGGCCAATGCGTGAAAGCTTCTCAAATCCTTCTACCAGTTCGGCAATGATCTTAAAGACCCTCCATGAATCCATGGTGTGGATCTCATGCCATGTCTTCGGTTCAAAAGCATCCTTGATGAGATCTTTTTCTTTTGCTTCGTCCATGAGTAAATATTTAGGCGTTAAATATAATCTTTTCTACTGTTCCAGCACGGGAGCAAGAAACCTCCCGGTATAATTATCTTTCAACCGGGCTATCTCTTCTGGAGTACCGGAGAACATTATCTCACCGCCTCCGCGTCCTCCCTCCCTGCCCAGGTCAACTATGTAATCGGCCATCTTTATGACATCCATATTATGCTCTATCACAATGATAGTATTGCCTCTCTCCACAAGACGGTCGAGCACCTCGAGCAGCACCTTGACGTCATCAAAATGAAGTCCCGTTGTCGGTTCATCAAGGATATACAGTGTGCGGCCGGTATCGCGTCTTGAGAGCTCTGTGGCCAGCTTGACACGTTGCGACTCACCCCCTGAAAGTGTCGTCGAGGGCTGCCCGAGTCTAACATAGCCCAGGCCCACATCATGCAACGTCTTAATCTTATGATATATCGAAGGGATGCCTTTGAAGAACTCCACTGCATCGTCAATCGTCATTTCAAGGACATCATTTATCGACCTGCCCTTGTATTTCACCTCCAGCGTCTCCCTGTTATAGCGCTTCCCTCCACAGTCAGGACACATCACATAGACGTCGGGCAGGAAATTCATCTCAATGGTCTTCACTCCCGCTCCTTCGCAGCCCTCGCACCTTCCGCCCTTGATATTGAACGAGAATCGTCCTGCACCAAAGCCCCTGACCTTTGCATCGGGAGTTATAGCGAAGAGGTTGCGTATGTCAGTAAAGACACCCGTATAGGTTGCAGGGTTTGAGCGTGGGGTACGGCCAATGGGAGCCTGATCGACCTCAATCACCTTATCGATACTCTCCAGTCCCTCAATGGTGTCATATGGCAGCGGAACCCTTCCTGCACCGTGCAGTTTCTTCGCCAGGGCAGGGTGCAGCGTCTGGTTTATAAGTGACGATTTGCCGCTGCCCGAGACGCCTGTGACGCAGATAAAGGTTCCGAGAGGTACTTTAATAGTGACACCCCTGAGGTTGTTGCCTGTAGCACCGCTGATGGTCAGGTATCTGCCATTGCCCCTTCTCCTCTGTTCCGGCACTTCAATACGCTTTGTCCCGTTGAGATACTCAGCCGTCAGGGTGCCGGCCTTGAGAATTTGTTCCGGAGTACCCTCGGCAACGATCATCCCGCCATGAACGCCGGCGCCCGGACCGATGTCAATGATATGGTCGGCGCTGAGTATCATATCACGGTCATGCTCCACCACAATCACCGAGTTGCCCGCATCACGAAGGCTGCGCAGAGCCTCAATGAGTCTCCTGTTGTCCCGCTGATGGAGCCCTATACTGGGTTCGTCAAGGATGTAAAGCACATTGACCAGCTTCGATCCTATCTGTGTTGCCAGCCTTATGCGCTGACTCTCACCGCCTGAAAGGGTTCTTGCCCCGCGGTTGAGCGACAGGTAATCGAGTCCGACGTCAAGCAGGAATCCCAGCCGGGACTTTATCTCCTTGAGTATCTCCGAAGCGATCTTCCTCTGTCTCTCTGACATATCACCGGTGACACCATCGAGGAAGAGCATCAACTCTGTCAGGTCCATCGCCGATAACTCCCCGATGTTCTTCCCTCCTATGCGGAACCACAACGCCTCCCTGTTCAGCCTGGTGCCACCGCATTCAGGACAGACGTGGTACAGAACGTACTGCTCACGGCCTTTGGCGCTGGTCTTGCGGGCTCCGACAGCCTCCTGGTTGCCTACATAGTTGACAACCCCCTCAAAGGTCATAAAGTAGTTGGAGGTTACGCCCAGGGGTGTGTTTGACAGTTTCAGAACCTCATCGGAGCCAAAAAAGATCTTGTTCAGTACATCTTCCGGGATATCCTTCACCGGGGTATCGACGGTGAAGCCGTACTTTTCGCCAAGGGCTTCGATCATCCAGAAGATCCATATATTCCGGTACTTGCCAAGCGGCTCTATCCCTCCCCTGCGTATGCTGAGCTCAGGGTCAGGCATCATCCTGGTGATGTCAACCTCGGATATCTCCCCCAGTCCGTTACATTTGGCGCATGCCCCCTGCGGCGAGTTGAAGGAAAAGGTAAAAGGTGCAGGCTCATTGTAAGAGATTCCTGTCACCGGGCACATCAGGTGGCGACTGTAATACCTGAAGCTATTGTCTTCGGAATTCAGAACCATCATGATGCCGTCGCCCTGATCAAGAGCAAGTAGCAGGGCGTCATGCAGTCTCTTTTCAGTCACATGTCCTACCTGAAATTTATCGATGACCAGTTCAATGAAATGCGACTTGTATCGGTCAAGCTTCAGTCCCGGTGTGACCTCCTTCAGCTCGCCGTCAATGCGGGCATAGAGAAAGCCCTTTCGCCTCAGCTGCTCGAACAGCTCCTTGTAATGCCCCTTCCTGCCTTTAATAAGCGGTGACAGGATATAGATTTTTCTCTGGTCATAGCGCGAGGCCACCAGTTCAAGTATCTGTTCATCAGTGTATTTCACCATCTTTTCCCCTGATTCATACGAGTAAGCATCAGAGGCGCGTGCATAAAGCAGCCTCAGGAAGTCGTAGATTTCAGTGATGGTCCCGACAGTTGAACGGGGATTTTTGTTGGTGGTTTTCTGCTCAATTGAAATTACCGGGCTGAGACCGGTAATACGGTCTACATCAGGCCGTTCCATGCCTCCAAGGAACTGGCGGGCATATGCCGAGAGCGTCTCCATGTAACGTCTCTGACCCTCGGCATAGATGGTGTCAAATGCCAGCGATGACTTCCCGCTGCCGCTGAGTCCGGTGACAACCACCAGCTGATTGCGCGGCACGGTAAGGCTTATGTTTCGCAGATTGTGAACCCTTGCCCCGTATACCTTTATCTCATCCCTCTGTTCCGGCATAAAAGGATGCTATAACCCGGCTGCTATCCTTGCATCTTTCTCAGGAACCCTGATAATGTAATCCCTGCCGTCACTGTTTGTGAGGAACGGCTTGCGAAGCCAGGGGTTCAGGAACTTCAGAATCTTGTAATTGGTCTCATACTGCCGTGCAAACTGTTCAAAGCTGGCTACAGGGGTATTGACCTTTATCTCGCCGTATGGGACAGGTTTGTACAGATCGCTTCTCCCTGACATCGAACCCGTATTCAGAGGGCTCAGACATAATCAGTTTCAGAGCCGCAATGCGGAAGACGTATCTTGCCGTCTCCTCATTCAGGAGTAGGTCATAGTAGTTGATCTCCTTCTGTATCTCCACCTGCTCACTGAGTCCACTAAAGCCGTTGTTGTAAGAAGCAGCGGCCATGGTCCAGCTTCCGTATTTCTCATATGCCTTTCTGAAATATCTGCAGGCAAAGAGGGTTGATTTCTCCAGGTTGTAACGGTCATCGACCTCTTTGTTAATCGTCATGCCGTACTCCCTGCCCGTGCCTTCCATTATCTGCCAGAAGCCGGTTGCGCCGGCAGGTGATATGGCATTGCTGAGGTCACTCTCGGCGCATGCGAGATATTTAAAATCGTCAGGGATACCGTTCTCCCTAAGTATCCTCTCTATCTCAGGGAAGTATCTCCCCGCTCTCTTGATAGTCAGGAGGGTAGAGCCATGCCGGTAGGCGGTAGCATTCAGCTCCCTGTCAAGGCTCTCACGCGTGTCAAAATTCTGCATGGGCAGCGGTTCATCTGCGAAACTGACATTCTCAGGCAGGGCCCATGAGGCTGCAACCGGCATAAATTCCTCATTGTCAATGGATATGGATTGAGGGTCATCCGCTGATACAAGGAGTGTAAAGATAAAACCGGCGCTGAGCAGCAGCATTATTGCAAGTGTAGCCTTCCCTATGATTACTTTCATCTTCTGACAGTTTGTTAAGAAACCGCAAAATTAGTGAATTTATTGCGTTCCGGGAAGCAAAAGAATGAGCAGATGGAGAATGGTCAGAATTTGAAGAAGAAGCCCGACCAGACACCAAGCGAGTAGGGTTTGTAAAAGGCTCCGTAGATGTCGCTGATCGGTGTCATGTAGTATTTGAAGACAGGCTCAAGGTTGAAGGAGATCTTTGACGAGATGGTATACTCCATACCCAGTCCGAGCTGACTGCTCAGGTTGTGAATATTGATTCCCTCCGTATGACCTACCTCGACCATGTCAGATCCTGTACCGGTGTAAGCCATGTTATCTACCAGCAGCCCGTATGCAAATCCACCCGAGAGGTTCAGTCCCAGCCTGCTGTCGATAACCTTGTAACGCAGCATCAGAGGCAGCTCAAGGTAGCGGAACACCTGCTGGATATCATCGCCAACCTGCGTCAGCTTGTACTTGGAAGGGTCAGCCCCCTGTACGAGTGTTCCTACCCTCGCCTGGTTGTCAGCCAGGTAGAGGTCAGTATTGCCTGCAAGGATCAGCCCGGAGGCTGTCTCAACACTGTAGAGATAACTGCTCTTGACGGCATAGAAATCAGAGAGCCCGGCGAACACGTCCACGCCGGTAATTGTTTGACCTATTGAAGAGAGCCCTATGCCCGACTGAATGGTCAGGCGGTCTGAGATCTGGTACCCGAATGTCAGTCCTGTTGTAAATGAGGGTCTCGATTTTTCACCGTTCATCAGCTCTGAGAGCCGCATATCCTGTGCTCCGGGAGAGAACCCCATAGCGGGTGACATCGATGCGCCCACAAGAAAGCGCTGTGCAGCTGCATCCCGGGTGACAGGTATAAGTGTCAGCGTCTGACCGTCATTCGGGCCTGTCAGCCTGCCTGAGGATATCACCGTAATATCATCAGTAGAAACGGGCAGTGATCTGTCATCTTTCCCATTTGCAAGATTCATGTCAGCATCGGCAAGGAGCCTCATTGGTTCTTCTGCCGGCGCAATAAGTATCTTCTCGTTTACGCGGTCATCAACGGAGGTTGGCATGGCGAGTTCTGCAGGAGGAAGGCCGGCATTGACTACGGCAGGGATTGAGGCTGTCCCGTCGACCCTGACAGCCTGTGCTTCACCGCTGGCAAGAGTTAGTTCTGCAATCTGATTTCCGATGTCATTACTGCGAAGGAACCAGCTGGCCAGAAGGGTAAGGGAGACAAGTGCGGCTATACCGGCGGCAATACCAGTAAAGACACGGAGGCGCGACTGTCTGACAGGCACAGGCGGGATATTTTCCCACACATCAGCCGGTGGCAGGACCTCCAGGTTTTTCAGTCCGTTCCGGAATACAATGTCAATATTTGGCTCCCTTTCAAACATTTACCAATCTTCTTGTGACACCCGTAAGTATCATCACTTTCTTCTGAAGTATGTCCCTTGCCCTTGAGAGATTCGATTTGCTTGTACCTTCAGAGATACCCAGCATTTCACTGATCTCCTTATGGGCATATCCCTCGATGGCGTATAGGTTAAATACCATTCTGTACTTGGGAGGCAGCTCCATTACCATATTCAGGAGATCGTAAGCTTCAAGCCCGGCAAAGTCATCGGTGTCGGGTTCGGCTTCCGGTTCGGTCACCTCGTCAATGTCGTCGACGCGGCTCAGGTAATACCTGTTGCGGTATCTCTCAAGAGCAGTGTTGACGATGATCCTCCTCATCCATCCTTCAAAAGAACCTTCATGGCTGAAGCGCGAAAGGTTTTCAAAAATCTTGATAAACCCATCCTGCAGGACATCCCTTGCCTCTTCCGTATTACCTGCGTACTGAAGGCAAACGGCATAGAGTTTAGGGGCGTACCTGCGATAGAGCAGTTCCTGGTCGCGCCTGCTGCCTGACAAGCAGCCGTTGATTATGTCTTTCTCCTTATGCAAACCCGGCATTTAGACGAGTTATAAAGATAAGAAATAAAATCTGAGCTTGTCAATAGATTGATGCTAAAAAATGGCTAAAGGTTGCGTTAATGGAAGAACTTCCTCAGGCAATCAGCCGTGTATTGCCTCTCCAAGAGCAGCTGCCGCGGCCTCCATGATACCCTCCGACATGGTTGGATGAGGATGGATGCTGAGCATAAGATCATGGGCAGTGGCCCCCATCTTTTTTGCCACAACAACTGAAGAGATCATCTCAGTGACATTCATTCCAATAAGGTGACCGCCTATCAGCCTGTCGTCAGCGGCATTAAACACCAGCTTCACGAATCCTTCGCGCGCACCTGCCGCGGAAGCCTTTCCTGATGCCATGAACATGAACTTGCCGGTTTTTGTTTCTATGCCGGCTGCCTTTGCGGCCTCCTCGGTCATACCGCAAGACGCAACCTCGGGAGTGGTGTAGGTGCACCCGGGAATATTCGTGTAATCAACCGGTTCGGGAATTTTACCGGCAATCTTTTCAACGCAGACAATTGCTTCGGCTGACGCAACATGAGCCAGTGCGGGTCCGGGGACAACGTCTCCTATGGCATAGACACCGGCGACTGAGGTCCTGTAATATTCATCCACCACTATTTTTCCTCTCTCGGTTTTAACACCGCACTCATCAAGGCCCAGGCCTTCAATATTCGATGTGATACCCACGGCTGAAAGGACCACATCGGCTTCAGTCACCACCTCCCCTTTCGGGGTTTTTATTGTGACAACGCATTTCTCACCTGAGATATCAACTTTCTCAACTGATGAGTCCGTCATGATCTTCATCTTCGCCTTCTTAAAAGAGCGTTCCAAAGTGCGTGACACCTCTTCATCCTCCAGCGGGAGTATCCGCGGCATGAACTCCACAAGGGTCACCTCTGTACCCATTGACTTATAAAACCCGGCGAACTCGCTGCCTATCGCTCCCGAGCCCACCACCACCATTGATGAGGGCAGGGAAGGGAGGCTCATCGCCTCGCGGTAACCAATTATCTTTTTACCGTCCTGGATAAGATTGGGCAGCTCTCGTGACCGTGCGCCGGTAGCGATAATTATGCTCCCGGCATTGTATAATTCCTTCGTTCCGTTGGCAGCTTCAACCTCAACTGTGCCAGCGCTTTTCAGCCTCCCGAATCCGTTAATGACCGGAATATTGTGCTTTTTGAAGAGATACTGCACACCTTTGCTCATGGCGTCGGCCACTCCCCTGCTTCGTGCAATGACAGCGCCAAAATCAGGTGCCGGCGCCTCCCCGGCATTGATGCCGTATTCTGTTGCGTGACGGGCATAGTCAAGAACCTGGGCACTCTTCAGAAGCGCCTTTGTGGGTATGCAGCCCCAGTTAAGGCATATGCCGCCCGTCTCTGCCTTCTCTATTACCGCCACCTTCATGCCGAGCTGTGATGCCCTGACTGCAGCCACATAACCTCCCGGGCCGCTTCCGATTATCAGAATATCATATTTATTCATATCCTTTCCGTTTTCATTCGGCTTTAACATATTTATTTATCGGTAGAATGGAACTTGCATTAAACTAAATAATCAAATCCTTGTGAGAGCTCTTGCTCATACAAGTTTCATCTTTTCAATACTTCTGCTTCTCTTCAGGCTTCTTGCAGCACGAGCCACCAGCCAGAACAACACCATTACCGTCACTATTGTTGCGCCGGTAGGCAGGTTGGTGAACCATGAAACTGCAAACCCGGCGCTGATGCTGATGAAACTGACAACAGTCGATAAAATTATTATCCGGAGGTATTTCCTTGTAAACAGCATGATGATGTTTGCGGGTATGGTGAGAAGGGCAATTATCATGATTACCCCTGCCATCCTGATGTTCAGTACAATTACCAGTCCCGTCAGGCCCACCGACAGATACTTGAAGAGATCGACATGCCTTGTGAAGGTACGGGCATAATTCTCATCAAACGAGATGTAGAGCAGTGTCCTGTAAAACAGGGCGGTAAAGAGTATCAGCACCACCGAGATTATTCCCAGGGCTATCAGGTCGCCGTTTGTAACGGTGAGGATGCTTCCGAAGAGATAGCTCATGAGGTTAGGGGCGTACCCTGGTGTCAGGTAGATGAATATTATTCCAATGGCCATTCCCAGGGCCCAGAGGATACCGATCGCGCTGTCTTCCCTCATCCTGCCCCTGGCAGACATATACTCCATTCCAAGAGCGGATCCCAGTCCGAATATTGCAGCGCCCACCACCGGGTTAATCCCCAGGTAGTACCCCAGCCCTATACCGCCAAAGGAGGCATGCGTGATGCCCCCGCTGAGGAAAACCAGCCTTCTTGACACGATGTACGTTCCTGCCAGTCCTGCCGTGATGCTGGCAAAAAGCGCACCCAGCAGAGACCTGACGACAAACGTGTATTCAAAAAGATTATCCATTAATTGTGCTTGTGGAGTACTATATGTGGCACATCACCGTGGGTGACGAGCTGTATGGGGCAACCGTACAGCCTGAGGTCATCGTCGGTTATCTTGCTGTGCGGATGGTAGAACAGCGATCCGTTGACGCAGGCGAACGACTTAACCCAAGTGGAGATGGTTCCTACATCATGTGACACCATCATTATGGTCATCGTGCTGTTAAGCAGCCGGAGCTTATCGTAAAAATCGGCCTCGAAAGAGGAATCGACGAATGTGGCGGGCTCATCCAGGAGGAGCAGTCGCGGTGAACCTGACACCGCCCGTGCCAGGTAGACACGCTGAAGCTGTCCGCCGGAGAGTTCATTCAGCGCCTGTCTGGCCAGGAGGGTGAGGCCCAGATCATCCATTACCTCCCTGGCATGCTGCCTCTCCTTTCGGCCCATCCGGCCGGATGCGCCCTTGCCATGCATTAGTCCTGAGAGAACCACATCCTCAACGGTGACAGGGAAAAGCAAATCACCCTGGGCTACCTGTGGCATGTACCCTATCTGGCTAAGCCTCAAATCTCCGGGAGAATAATCGACCCTGCCTGACAACGGCTTCAGGAGTCCGAGGATCACCTTCAGAAGAGTTGTTTTTCCACCCCCGTTCGGACCGATGATTCCGATGAAGTCATTCTCCTCAACGGCCATGGTGATCTCCCTGAGGACTACCTTCTCCTCGTAGCCGGCGGTGACGGATTCTATCTTAAAAAGGGTGCTCATATCATTTGAAAGTCCTCAGTCTTCAGTCCTCAGTCCTCAGTCCTCAGTCTTCGGTCTTCAGTCTTCAGTCTTCAGTCCCTGACTGCCGACTGCTTACCGGGGATTGCTGACTGGCTATTGCCCGTGCTACTTCTAAAACAGCCTCCGGCCAGTTTCTGTTCATCGGGTTAATGACAATAAGTTCCGCACCGGTCTCCCCGGAGAGCGACTGTGCATTGCGCAAATCGTATTCTGCCTGTATGAAGATAGTCTTAATTTCCTTATCCCTGGCAAAATCAATCAGCTCTTTCATGCGCGCCGGCGAGGGGCTTTTCCCTTCATCCTCGAAGGAAACCTGCTCGAAACCATAATCGCGTCCCATGTATGCCAGCGCAGGATGGTAGATCATAAACGTTTTATTGGGGGCTGTGGCCACAGCGTCGCGTACCAGTGAGTCAACCTCCGCAATCCTTTTGGTCATCACGGCAAGGTTTGCCTCATATTTTTCATATGATCCGGGATTCAGTTCCACCAGGAAATCCATTATATCATGAGCCATAATCATAGCGGCTGAGGGAGACATCCAGTAGTGGGGATCAGGACCGCCATGACCGTGACTGTCATGGCTCTCTCCAGGATTAAGATATGCCTCCGGGCTCCCGCGTTCATGGGCATGTCCGTCATGATCATCACCCTCCGTGGTATCCGCTCCATGTGCGTGCCCGTAATGATCAGCTCCCGCCGAGACATCCGATACGTAGGACAGGTACTCCTCTTCTGCCACTGTCTCACCTGAGCCGATAAGACGGATATTGCGCGACAGGTCAAGCACCCTCATCTTTTGATTTACCTGCATGAACCTGCTCATCCAGGCCTCCTCAAACCCCAGTTTACCGTTGATGATCAATGCCTCGGAACCTGAGAGCGCATTAATCTGCGCCGGCAGCGGCTCCCATATGTGATGGTCAGCCCCCGGGGGAAGAAGCACATTTACGGTAAAGTCATCCCCCGCAATACCCTCAACGAACCAGGCAAAGGGAGGTATAGTAACGGTAATGATTCTCTCACCGCTGCCGGCGCCTGACCGGCGGCCGCATGAGGTGATGGCAAGTGCCAGGATAACAAGCCATATTGTGTTACGTCTCATAACGATCAGTTTTGTACTGCAAAATTAACATTATGCCAATCGGGGACAAAAAACAAAAAAAAATCCTTCCACAGGATTTAAACTATCGGAGACAGGTCATGGACCTGTCTCCGATCTTGATTACAACAGATTTGCAATCAATAAATTGAACTAATTATGAAGCAGAAAACCAAATCAATTTGAGTTCAGTGATATGCGCACATTGCCTGTGGCACTCTTTGCCCTGATCTTAAATACCCACTTCCCGTTCTTCCATCCGTTGTTCTCACCTGCCTCGAAATTCTTCCTCCAGTTCAGGCTTCCGTTCTCATCGAGGACTACCTCAGAGAGCTGTTTCCCGTCAGGCATGATTATGGCAACGGTAATGGACCCCTCTGCACAGTCGCCCGAGACAGACAGATTGACACTGCTTTCATCCGAGGCGCTCATGGTAAACTCATTTGTAAATGTCGCCTCCATGACCTGGCGTGAATAATTCCATGACGAACCCGGTTTGCTTGCATGTCCGCTGTTGCTGAATACATAGTAATCGCCGGGATTGGGAAGCCCGTACCTAAGTATCCTGCCATCAGGTACAACCGTCACGCGAAGGTCTCTGGCAATATCATAAACGTCTTTACTGAAATCTTCCCGACTCTGGTTCTGCCATTCAAACTCCTTCTTAATCTTTTCCGCATCACCCTCAATCTCAGCTATTTTCATGCGGAGCTCATACTCCCTCTTTTTAGCATCCATCTCTGCCTGCTTTATTTTCTGCTGTTCCTCCTCGCTCAAAGATTTGAGTTTCTTCTGCATTTCAGCCTCCTTCTGTTTCTGTTGTTCTGCAGATGGCGGCGTGCCCTGTCCTGTTGCCGATGCTGCGGTCAGTATAAGTACCATGGCACCGATTGCGATTGAATAAACTGTTCTTTTCATCCGTGTATAATTTAATTTTTAAAGGTCGGATGGAACCCACATGTTCGAGAATTATGTTCATAAATGTTTGTGTTTGGAGTACATGTGGGTTTCATGACTGCCCTGTTAATTGATTTATGATGTAAAATTACAGCGCATATCCTTATGCACAGGTTAATGGGAGGTTAATGCAAGGTTAACCCTGTTTTAATTCCGGATCATTGTATAATTTTGAATAAAAATCTACGCAATGAAGCGCCATCTTCTTCTTGTTGCCTCTCTTGCAGCACTTCTTCTCTTCGTCGCCGTGCAGTTCTATCTGATTAACAGCATCTGGAGGCAGAAGGAGGAGATTCTTACAATGAGGTACAGGAGCCTTTCACGCGAAGGTTTGTCATTGCTGCTTTCCAAAAAGAAGAGCAACGGGTTTGAGAAGGCGATGGATGTGACTGATAAATTTGCCTACTACCTTATAACGGAGGAACTGAACAAGGCTGTTGGCAAGGATGACACGGCATCGATTCGAAGGCTTGCCCTGAAGGAGATCTATTCAATTTTGTATAAAAATGAAATGCTGACCTCCTTCCTGAAATCCTATATTGGTCAGACAGGTTTTGACAATGATTTCATGCCTGAGGTGGCAATCGCCCGTCTTGAGCTGCTTTCCGGGGATAAAAGCTTTGTACTGGCTGACACCGTTTTTAAAGCCAAGAAGAAGAACCTGGTCATTGTCAACACCTTCAAGGAAGAGCATAACTACTTCTTTATAGAATACCATTACCTGATAGATCTGACCCACAAGAATGAGCTGGTATTCAAGGGTGCTTTCTTCTCCTTTGTCCTTATCATTGCCAGTACCTTGATAGTCTTCCTGG
Source organism: uncultured Rikenellaceae bacterium (assembly GCA_963696805.1). Taxonomy (GTDB): domain Bacteria; phylum Bacteroidota; class Bacteroidia; order Bacteroidales; family VadinHA17; genus SR-FBR-E99. The sequence continues at coordinate 10,133 of CAVOLF010000001.1, read as the reverse complement.
TCTTTGGCATAACCTGGAGGAATCTTATGGAGGAGAGACGCCTGTCAGAGCTGAAGAGTGACTTCATCAACAACATGACCCACGAGCTCAAGACGCCGCTGTCAACCATCACTGTTGCCGGCAGAACCCTTGAGAAGGAACAGATCCTATCTGACAGGGAGAGGGTACTGGAGACGGCACAGATGATCGGCAAGCAGAGCGTACACCTTAACCAGCTCATAAACACAATTCTCGAGGTGAGCTTCCTGGAGAGAACTGAATTTGAGCTCGACAAACATCCGGTGCAGGTTGACGAGCTGATGCACCAGATAGTGACATCATTCCTCACCTCATGTGACGGTTGTGCTGTGATCGAAGAGGGCTACGGTACCAATGGTACTGCCGTGTCACTTGACATTGTCTACTTCACCACTATGATCAACAACCTTCTGACCAACGCTGTCAAGTACTGTGACAAGGAACCTGAGATAGGCATCACGACAGCCATCGATTGCGGCAAGCTCGAGATCACGGTTGCCGACAACGGGGTCGGCATTTCACATGATCACATAGACCACGTCTTTGAGAAGTTCTACAGGGTGCCCCACGGTAATATTCACAAAATCAAGGGGCTGGGATTGGGGTTATATTATGTAAGGCGCATTGCCACCGCTCACGGCGGAGATGTAACCGTCAGCAGTAAATCCGGCAAAGGAACCACATTCAGAATCAGAATACCAATATAAATAAGACCATGAAACTCCTGCTTGCTGAAGACGATATCGATTTCGGGAACATTCTTTCACAGTATGTTACCCTCAGCGGATTTGAAGTGACACTGGCCCGCAACGGTCGTGAAGCATGGAACATGTTCCACACCTCCCGTCCCGACATATGCGTGCTCGATGTCATGATGCCCGAGATGGACGGCTTTACCCTTGCTGAAAAGATGCGTGCCGAAGAGCCCGGAATACCCTTCATCTTTCTGACGGCAAAGAGCCTCAGGGAGGACATCATCAAGGGACTGAAGCTTGGGGCAGACGATTACATTACCAAACCTTTCGATCCGGAGATGCTGATGCTGCGCATCAACAACATTCTGCGAAGGGTCTATTCGGCTGTCGAGGATGAATACACAATCTCCGGAACCACGCTGAAGTACAATTCACTTGAGCTGATCACCCCTGCGGGTAAAGAGAAGCTAACACTTCGGGAAGCCCAGCTTCTGAGACACCTTATGATGAACCGCAACAAGGCACAGACACGTGAGCAGATCCTAACCGAGATATGGGGACAGGATGACTATTTCCTCGGCAGAAGCATGGATGTCTTCATCAGCCGCCTGCGGAAGTACCTTGCCGCTGACAATGGCATTGCACTCCGCACACTGAGAGGCCTGGGGTTTGTCCTGGAGGAGGTAAACTAATCGGTTGTCTCAGCCTCGCGTATAAGGAATTCCGTCAGGTTGACGTCATGGCTGAGTTTAAGTTTTGTCCTGAGCCTGTAGCGGCCTATCTCTACAGCCCGCGTTGAGATATTCGAGAGGTTGGCTATCTCCTTTGTTGTAAAGTTCATCCTCAGATATGAACAAAGCCTGAGGTCATTGGGAGTGAGCGACGGATACTTCTTCTTCATCTTGCTGAAGAAACCTTCCTGTGAAAACTTCAGGTTCTTCATCACATTCTGCCACTCTTCGGTCTGGGTATCAAGACCGTGATCAATGATCTTCTCCATCTCCTTCACGAAACGCGCCGGAAGCTTTGATGAGGACTCCTTGACAGACTCCAGCTTGTCACGCAGTTCTCTCAGAGTGTCTGTTTTTCTGATCAGATACCGCATTGTCAGCATCAGTTCATAGCTCTTGTAGTCGAGCTCGCTCTCAAGCCTGTTCTTTCCCACCTCATACTCAATCATGCGACGGTGCCTCTCAAGAGTCATCCTGAATACCTTCACCCCAATCGCAATTAGTCCGGCGATGATAATAACATATAATACCCATGCCCATCCGGTCAGCAGGAATGGCCTTCGGATTACAAAACGAGCTTCAGCGAGGTCGTTGCCGCCAGCCTCCCTGAACTGCAGATGGTATTCACCGTGCGGCAGGTTGAGAAGAGAAAAATTGTCTGCCACCGTTCGGTACCACTCGTCACCCAACTCCGTTATCCTGTAGAGGTACTCACGCCCTTCGCGGTCAAAACCGGAAGGATTGGCTATGTGCACTGTGAGATTGTTTTCCCTGCTTGAGACGGAAAGGTTCTCTGTTGCTCCCGGAAAGAGTGTTGTGCTTTTATTGCCCCCGCTGAAGATAAGCCGACTGATATTAAGAGCAGACCCTGGTCCGTCATCACTGAGTTTTTCTATGTCGTAAATACTGAACGCCTGCCTGGTTGGAATAAGAAGCCTGGCAGAGTCAAGTGAGATGATCTGCTGTTCCCGCCATGGCAGGTCGGCATATTCATGAACGAACTCCAGCACCTTTTCCGCCTGAAGGTCACGGGAGACATTGAAGAGGGCAATCCTGTTGTCAAGCACAAACCAGTAGCTGTTCCCGCGATAGCCTATGATCTGCGTTGCACCGACAAACTCACCGAGACCATGCTCAAGTGATGTAACAGGGAAAAAGTCCTTCTTCTCATAATCGAACGCAAAGATATGATCAGATGCCATGAAGACAACCTGGTTATTCAGGCTTGACATAGACAGAATTTTTGAGCTGTCTGCCAGTAGGCTGAAGTAAAGTGAGCTGACGATAGAATCTGCCTGCTCATTGAGTTCCAGACGGTAGATCCCTTTCTGCGGATGGACTGCCCAGACGTAGCCCAGGTAATCAATCTCAAGGAACCTGGTTGGCTCTATATAACCTTCAATCCGGTGACGGTAAACCCAATCTCCTGTTTCATCCCTGGCGAAAGAGACGATACCTGTGTAGGTGCCCTCAAGCAGAAGATCGCCGTAAGGCTTGAATGACCACCCTCCGGTCACGTCAGAAATTTTTTCCGCCCTCCCGCCATCAATAACAAAGGTTCCGTCATTATGGCCGCAAAGGATCTGGCCGTCATATTGGGCAAGCTTCCAGACCTGGCCCTGGGTATTGGGTATAATCCGAAGGTCAGAGAAACGGTAGTTGCCGTCATCAGGGGAGATATTTGCAGCAAATAAACCGTGGTTGGTTCCAAGGTAAAGATGGTCATGATCCCTTATTGCAGTGTATATGGTTCCAAGGGCACCGCTGGTATTTGCATAGTAAGTAACAGGAGAAGAGGTCAGGATATAATTAGCCCCGTCATCAAGACCTGCCCAGATACCGTCCGTGTCATCGAGGTAGAGAGAGAGTACGGTGTTGTTATTAAGGCCATTGGAATAATCATAGGTCTCAAGTATCCTGCCTGACCTGTCACAGATGACAACGCCTTTCAGAATTGTCCCGAACACTATCATGTTATCATTTGCAGCCAGGCCGGCGTTGCAGGTAGCCTCTTTCAGATAAAGTGATATTTCCGTAGTCAGAGGGGAGAAATTAATTCCGTCATATGCAAAGATCCCGTCGTTGGCAGTGCATATCCACTGATCTTCCGGGGCAAAATCAATCAGGGCATGGACCTTCAGTGATCCGAACGGTTCACTGCCCTCGATGAAAGTGAAATCGGTGCCGTCAAACCAGTAAAGCCCATGCCCCAAGGCCTGTGCCATAAACCTCTCTCCCACCCTGAAAAAGAATAGCATGAATGAAGGCGTTTCAACCTTGCGGATAACACTGTAATCAAATATATAGACAGCTGTAAACGACTGAAAGTAAATGTTATGATCAAGCTCATAGATATTCCATATCTCATCATTTTTTGATATGCGTGTCCCCTCCGCCAGTGATGCGTATGATAGCCTGCCCGACTTATCCTTGCTCCAGATGCCGAAGTCCTCGAAGGAGCCCGTAAAAATCATCCCGTCATTGTTGACATATACAGACCGGACACCCTGCCTGCTGGGGACAGTATATGTTCTGGCCGTGATGCCGTTGTATTCTATCAGTCCTGCAGAGTTGGCAAAATATATATACCCGGCTTAACGGATCACGGCATATTTCCCAGTTCTGACTTAAAACGGGAATAACTCCTGAAATGAACTTATGGATCTCATTCTGACTTCCTCCTCGTTGTCCGGAGGTCAGAGATGAAAAGGATATTATGCAAATCAACAAGAACAGTGATCTGGTGTTACCCCATCCTGCGTTTTCTGACATAAGGCCCGGTTATTATATCACTCTCTGTTACCAGAAGTAAATATACAAAAAAGAGGAATCTTGTTACCGGGATATGTAACGAAACCGTTGAGCCGTTACAACCAGACTTCAATCCTGTTTTCCACTTTTTCGGGCATCGCAAGGAAAACTCCCTCCTCCAGTACAGCTCCACCCCGGCGATAAGGATTTTCCTCCTCACCCGCTTCGGTCTCGATGCCGTTGATCACTATACGTTTCGGACCGTAATTACCCTCTCTGACATTGTATATCAGTGTAACGGTCCTGTCAAATAATTCCATTCCAGCTTTGAATCCGTCAAGTGAATATGGCATTACGGGATCGATTATCACTTGCCCCCATTCAATTCTCAGTCCAAGAAGACGGGTTACGATGATACCGATGTATATTCCCGGCCCGCTTGAATAAACCCTCCACCCCCCCCTGAGGGTTACAGTGCCGGTCTTAATTTCAGAGTACAGCCTGTCAGCCTCATAACGGTTCCTGAAGATTACATCCGAGCTGCTGTAATAGGTATTTGATTGCCGGATATCACCGCACGGCACTGCCTCCCTGTAGCCTGCAGGAATTGCCCTGCGCAGGGCTTTAAGGAACGCTTCAGCCTCCCCTGTGCGGGCCAGGGCCTCTGCATAACGGATATGTTCATGCACATACATGAGTCCGATCTCGCGTCCGAAATATGTGCTGCTCTCTGCTCTCAAAAAAAGTGTCTGGATGCCACCGCTGTACTTCAGAGGGCGGTCCATCAGTCTGGCACCGTCAGGACCGGTGAGATGCTCTTCAATGAGTGCCTGATGCCTGCGTGCCTGCTCTTCAGTGAAAATACCGCTCAGAATGCCCCTGTTCATGGGCAGGATGCTGTAATTAATACCCGTTCTCTCATCTGTTGGGTGGAGCAGCAGGCTGAAACTCCCGTCATCCTCTCCTAACCCGTATCCCGCAACCACTCCGTCTTTAACCAGGTGTGTGTTGAAATCTGATTTTATCCGTTCACACAGGTCATTGTACTCCCTTGCTTTGACGGCATCACCAATCATCAGACACACTTCAGCATAATCCCTGAAGGCCTGGTAGTTCATCTCCACCGTCCAGCTCGATATCATTCTCCTGGCAAGGTTCTTATTGACCGGTTGGAGGGAATCATTCCAGTCTCCTCCGCCATACTGTACCAGGGAAGTGCCCGGAAAAAAGGAGTCAGTCACCTTTTTAACCATACGGTTAAGATGTTCTCCGAGTGATTTTTCAATAGGATGCGATGCCTTGCCCTTGTTATGGAATGGGAGTATTTCATGCAAGAAATCAAAATCACCCGTCACCTTTATGTAATAGCATAATGCGATAAGACACCAGTACATAATGTCTCCGTGAGCACTGTGGGCCCTTATCTCCCGGTAGCTGTCGAACATCCACCACTGAGGCCACCCTCCGTCACGATCCTGGTTTGAGAAAATAATACGCAATACCTGCTTCGCCTCCGCATGCTTGTGCATTGCCAGGAGGAGTTCAACAGGACCCTGTGCCACATCACGTGTCCCCCAAGCCGCACCGTTGAACTGTTCCAGCCCGTAGGGTGTGAGATAATGGGTAAGGGCATTCATGCCATACCATGGCAGGATCTCCCTGATGGCGGCAATGTCTGCCTGCTCTCCCTCCAGCGACAATCCCTGGCTAAGATCAACCCACCTTGCCAGGGCATCGAGGGAGTCAGCCGCCCATTGGGCTTCCGGGTCATCAAAGTCAACTGTCTCTTCTTCACCGCAAACCTCACCGGTTATGGTTATGCGAAAGCTGGCAGTCTCCGCTACATCGAGTATAAAAAGACTGTCTCCCTGGTTTTCATTAATGCTGCTGAGTATATCATCACCGCAAACCCGGTATCCGTTCCCTGTTGTCCGGACCGTTATCCGGAAGCGGGCTCCCGGAAACCTTTTTGCAATCATGCTTCCCGGATCAGGAACGGCAATATGGCTACCTTCCGCGTTGCCCGGAACCAACCTCCAGCCGTTGAGGTCATCAAAATCATGAGTGACCAGCAACCTTATCCCTTCACCGCTCAGTACAGTGAAGTCCATGTTCACCAGGGGTGATCTCATGGAGGTCCAGGTTCGTACCTGGAAGCAGTGGTCGCCGTACCTGTAAATCCACCGGCAGCTGTTGAGCCCTGTCTCAAATGCTGAAGGAACGCCAAGAAGCCTGAATTTGCCGCCGATTTCAATGAAGATCCGTTGCCCGGTCTCAGGCGATAGGTTAAACTGGCTGTTGCAGACAGAGAGGAGGGTGTTGAAGTTGGTGTTGCCCTGGGTGAGATGCGAGTTGAATACTCCAAATGCGAATGCCGTCGTTGACATAATCCTCTCATCAGGTGTAAACCCACCTGCGGCCTGCATGATATGACCGTGGGGCCGGTCAACCAGGCTCTCTTTTTCACGCAGCATGATGTGATTGTTAGCACCACTGAAAAATGAGATCAGTTTACCCCCGTATATTTCACTGTGACGTCTCTCACTGCCGAAAAATTTATCTAACTCTGCCTCGTTCAGCTCCTGAGCCTGCAGGAAATCAGGGTGATTGAACAGATTGGTTGCCGGTTTCATCCAGTCACCTGTATCCTTAGTCCGACGCTGACGGGCAAATTCACGCAAAAGGCCGGGAAGCCTGTCAAGGTCAGACAGGGAGGTGGCGGGGCGATGGTTGCGCATAAATTTTGCCACAAAGGCGCTCCTGTGCCTCGCTCCGGCAGGCAGGTCAAACGCCACCTCCCGGAGGGCCACAACAGAAGATTCACCGGCATATTCCCCTCCCATCCTGTCTGATACAACTCCTTCCGGGATACCTGCCTGGCGGTATGTCCGGCCGTAAAACTGCATTCCGTCAGTGCTTGCGGCCACAGCACCGTTAACACATGCGATCATAAGCCACGGATGGCCGCCGGCCTCCTTCATGTTCTGGCGACAGCAGATTACTGAACCGTACACAGGGTCTTCAAGTATCCTCCGCTCCAGATACTGGCTTACATAATATTCATTTACCGGCCCGGATGCGGTAACTTTAAGGCCAACGTCCTGAACACATATCAGATCAAGCACCCGGCCTTCACCTGAGTTATTCAGGATATCCACGCTCCACTTCCAGCTCAGGCTCTTTTCAGACAATTGAAGGAGACATTCATATTCCAGTCCATCCCAGCTGCCGACGACCCTGAAATGATTTTTCCCGGCACGAAACCTGGTGTCACTGCCCGGACCCATCAGGGGCCTGTACTCAATCAGTCCGCCTCTTTTCCTCAACCAGATATTTGCGGAGGCTCCCGAATATATCGAAGGTGTCCTGAGGCTTATCTTTACAGGATCAGCATCAATTGCACTTACCAGACCGTTTTTCAGAATGCCGGCTGACAGCCCGACGGAGTTACTTATTTTCATCAACTGATCCTGATTTTAAGAACCATTTCCTTTTTGTGTTCATGACTGTATGTCAACGCAATACGATCACCGATACGGGTAAGTACAACATGGGTGCCGCCAATATCGGCTGACCTGATATTAACTGCACTGTGACCTTCGAATACCGTTTCACCATCCAGATCGCGATCGCCGCAGAGTGTTAAGCTCAGTTCGCCATCCTTCATTTCGTGGCCGAGTATATCTGAAGTAGAGTGCAGGATATGCAATTCTTTGGAAATTTCCAGGCATACCGGGGTCAGCACGCTGTATAAAGCAGGCCAGGTGATCGCTTTGCCTGATAGTGGCAGGTTTACAGCTTCCCCTGATTTCGGGTGAGTGTAGGCGATCATCCCGATTCGCTCCTCATTATAATAATTTGCTACAAAAAGCAAGGCCTTGTCTTTGCCGGCAAAGCGTTCCCTGACTGTCAGATATTCATTATCTGACGATGCCTGTCTCAGTTTTGCCCCGGACCTTTGCAGAATAGCTTCATATACAGGCTTGTGCCCCTCTGTGTCGAACCCGATCCAGGTGCCGATGTATGTCACGGTTCCTTTCCCCACATTTCCGGTGAATCCGCATGGAGTGCCGTTAATGGTCCGTGCAATTATTTCAGTACCGGCCAATGACTCCTCTGTAAAGGTCATGATCGGGTTGTTGCACTTGACGTCCCGGAAACTGAGGATATCCATAAGCGGTGAATCAATGATCTCGCTACCTGAAGGTGACAGGTCCAGTGCATCACGCAGCACCGTGCACTTTTTCTGAGACACTTCACGGTCAGGCATATACGGGTATATGACGGCATTTCCACCGCCGGTGATGTAATCGGCTATTGTCTGTTGCGCCGGGGCATCCATCTCATCGGTAACAAAGGCCCATACCTGTTTGTAGCGGGTTAATGATTCCGCCGTGGCCCTGTTCAGGTCAGCCATGTCATAGTCTATGTTGAGAATCTGCAACACCCTCAATAACCCGTCAAAGTAAGCCGGTCTGCGTATGGAAGAGGGAACGAACCTGAGGCCGCTCCCGCCGGAAGGCCGCTCAAGCTCAGTGGCATAGGCGGGCGGATAAAAGAGTACGCATACCTCTGCCCTTCGCTGGGCTTCAACAATTATATCTCCTGACACTTTCAGTATCCGGCTCATTCTTTCCACCGAAGCGAATGCGCTCGTTCGCCCGCCTTCTGCCGTCAGGGGAGTGAACCAGTAAAAAGATTCTCCTGAATAACCCTTCCTCTCTGCATTCCGCCCCTGTGAGAACATATAATAGTTCCATCCCGTCAGGCCATTGGCAATGCTAGCCTTATAGAACAGGTCCATCTCGCGGGGGTTCGTCACAACGTGATATTCACGTGATCCGCTCTGGAACTCGGCTGCAAAAAGCGGCCCTTTACCCTGCATGGCAGCTGTAATGTCATTTACAATCCGGTCGTCATGCATGTTGCGGTATGATACGAATTCGGGAATATGATCTACTCCGAAGATGATTTCACTCTTCTCATTGTAAAGATCCTCATACATGGTGTTATTGACCGGGAACTCATAGCCGTTGCCGTAGATCCATCCGGGGAGATTGTGGTAGAGGGGGACCGTAATGCCTCTCTCCCTGACCATGCCGGTCAGCATTCTCAGGTAGTCACCGTAGTATCTCCTCCAGAACAGGTGCCATTCATTGTCGCGTCCCCGGTCTCCGGCTGAAGTATACGGTGTCTGACCGTCGGGCGGGAGCTCAATGCGGTCAAAGCCGCTGTAATCTGTTCCCCATAGCTTATTCACCTCATTGATGCTTCCGATCCTCTCTTTCAGCCACGAGATGAACCTCCCTCTCACGGCGTTGCCATAGTCTGCCTGATGCGCAAGCCACGAGAATACGCCTATCTCATTGCATATCTGTATCATAATGACAGGTCCGCCTGAGGAGGCTTCATTCCGCCGTATCAGAGGCATTATCCTGTCATACCACAGCCCCACCTTCTCAAGGTACTTTTCATTGAAGAGGCTAACCCCGTCACTCATGACCATCCCGCCACTTCGGTTACGCATACGTACCTCCTCCCCGTGCTTTTCAATGAACCAGTCAGGCAGACCAGATCCCCTGAATTCAGCCAGGATAAAGGGACCCGGTTTTACAATGCATGTCAGTCCGTGTTCATGGCAACTGCGGAGCCATCCCTCAAGGTCTTTCTCAGGACATGTTGAGCCGTCAAAGTCGAACAGGCCCTCTTCTTCCTCATGCCAGGCCCAGGGAATATAAGTGCTTACTGACGTGAGGCCGGCCTTCACGGCCTCATCCAGGTGCTTGTCCCACAGTCCGCGCCTGATCCTGAAATAGTGTATCTCTCCGGAATTGAGAAATACCTTTTTATCATCCTGAATGAAATTGCGTCCCTTGATGCGGAATATCATTGTTGTCTATTTTATAAGCAATACGATGGGTCCAGGTAGACCACACAT